>DZBJ01000007.1:0-48939 GCA_022736275.1 Rikenella microfusus
TCATCGCCAACGGGCATTACCAGGCCGAAGAGCAGGGCGAATTCATCAGGGAATTTGATGCTTTCTGCGCCGGGTTCAGCAATGTGGAACGGGAGGGATACGATGAACCTCAGGGATTAAGCTTCCTGTGGAACAGGATCATTCACAGGGCAACATCTGAGAACATCCTGATCCTGAATGATGACATAATGATTAAGACGGGCTTCAGGCGCTTCGTTGAAGAGTCGGGAATTGTCCGGGCGCCGGCAGCAACAATTAATTCATCGTGGAGTCACTTCAAGATATCACGGTCTGTAATAGAGAAGGTCGGGTTGTTTGATGAGGGATTCATGGAGATCGGAGGGGAGGATGATGATTACATTGCCAGGATGGCAATGCATGGTCTTTCACCGGGAAACTTCAGCACTTTTTCACTGAGGAAGTCTTCTCCGGGCAGAAAAAGTTCAGGTGGAGTCAATTCATACGGGAAGGTAATCGCTGAACAGCTAGGGGGATACAGTACGGCCAATACTGAATACCTTCAGTCGAAGTGGGAGACCTCGGACAGACATTTTGAAGGGGCGGTTGAGATAAAGGGCCGCAGGATCAGATACTGGAAGCTAAAGTAAAAATCTTTAAAATATATATTTGACCTCTCTAAAGGCACAAACCACCAAGGGGCTTTTCTGGAGTTTTCTGGATTCATTCGGGGTTTACCTGATCAAGTTCTGCTTCAGCATCTTCATAGCCCGTACCCTGTCGCCAGGAGACTACGGGGTCATGGGCATGATAATAATTTTCATTTCGCTTGGGCAATTGCTGTCAGAGGGTGGCTTTGCCATGGCGCTTGTCCAGAAGAAGGAGGCTGCCGAGGCTGACTATTCAACTGTCTTCTGGTTCAACAGTATTGCCGGGATCATAATTTATACAATTCTCTTTTTTTCAGCAGGCGCAATTGCTGATTTTTTCAGGACTCCTCAGCTTACAGGTGTCACAAGGGTTGCTGCCCTGGTTATAGTGATCAATGCACTGGTAACGGTTCAGTCGGTTCAACTGGCCCGCCGGATGGAGTTTAAAAAGCAGGCAGTGATCAACCTGGTTTCTGCATTGTTTTCCGGAACCACGGGTATTATTCTTGCGCTCAGGGGTTTCGGAGTCTGGGCACTGGTGTTTCAGACAGTAGCCGGCAGCATTGTAAATCTTGCAGGGTTATGGCTGACATCGGGATGGAGGCCGGTGGCCGTCTTTGACAGAAGTTCATTCAGATCACTTGCAAGTTACGGGTACAAGATATTTCTACAGGGTTTTGGAGATGTAGTGTTCACGAAGATTTACTTTCCGCTTATCGGAAGATTTTTTTCTGTTGACCAGCTTGGATTTTACAGCAACTCGAACAGGTTTTATGATCTGTTTGTAAGGCAGGTATCCTCTTCTGTAAACAGGGTGGTTTTTCCTGCCTTCTCATCAATTCAGGAAGAGAAGGAGAGGTTTGCTTCCAACTATACAAAATCATTCGGGATGCTTGCCTTTGTCATGTCACTGCTGATGCTTGTCCTGATAATTTCATCAGGACAGTTCGTGGAGATTTTCCTGGGAACAAAGTGGATGCCGACCGTTCCGCTGATGATAGTTTTCTTTATCGAGGGCTTCTACTTTCCGCTCCTGATGCTAAACCAGAACCTCCTCAGCGCTCTCGGGCTGAGCGGAAAGGCACTGCAAACGGACATTGTTAAAAAGAGCCTTACCCTCATCAGTATCATCCTCACCTTCAGATATGGCATCAAGGCGCTGATAATAGGGCAGGTTATAAGTACATTTGTGGCCTTTGTCCTCTCTTCGATTGCAATAATGAAGCAGCTTGGATTACCGGCAGGATCGTTTCTCAGGCCATTATATCCCGTTTTTCTTCTGGCTGCAGCCTGTTTTCTCGCCGATGATCTGCTGATTGACAGGTTTATCACATCAAAGCCACTTCTTCTGACCGTGAAGATTACACTGATACCGGCCATTTATCTGGTTACCAGTCATATCCTGAAGGTTCCATCATTTACGGAACTGAGAACAATGTTTGCCCGGATTTATACTAAAGGTTCAGCACCGCAGGAGAATGGCTAAAACCTTTGTGACTCTCTTTCCGTATTACCAGGACCATCATTTCTACAAGGATCCCGGTCAGGTGCCATACAGGATTTCCAGGGAAGGATTTGAAGCCCGGATTGTACGGTTGCAGTCGGATGATCTGCTGCCGGTAACCGAAAAGCAGATCAGGGTAACCCAGGTAAGGCCTATATTCGGGCGCAATGCAGGCAACCTGTCATTGTTGTTCTGGTTGCTCCGTAACAGCCGGAGAACAGACATCCTGAACCTGTTTCATCTGACCTGGCAGTCACTCCTGGCAGCATGGTTGTTTAAGATCTTCAACAGGAGTGGCTTTGTCTGGGTAAAAATGGACAATTGCCATGCCTCCGGAAGGTATGATTGGGAGTATGTTCTGAACAGGGAGAAGAGTGCCTCAACCCTTAAAGAGAGGTTTAAGGAAGGTCTCATGCGCCGACGGTTTATCAGGTCCGTTGATTTGTGGAGCGTGGAGGATGAGGAAAGCAGGGATTACTATGAGAGCAGTTACCCGGCATTCAGGGGGAAGATCATAACTCTCTATAACGGTCACTGTGCTGACATACTGAATTATACCGTGCGCAGAGAATTCAGCGACAAAGAGAAGATTATCGTTAATGCCGGAAGACTGGGAACCCACCAGAAGGCATCGGATGTTCTGCTGGAGGCATTCAGAAGTGTTGCACCCTTCACTGACTATGACCTTCACCTGGCAGGTACAATGGAGCCCGGCTTCATTCCGTGGTATGAAGCATTCATTAACGCCAATCCTGATCTGAAGCACCGTATAACATATCACGGAGCTCTTGATACCGGGGATCTTTTCGGTCTTTATGACAGGTCGAGAATTCTCTGCATGCCTTCAAGGTATGAGGGACTTGCCCTGGTTTTTTGCGAAGCAATGTACTTCGGCAATGCGGTTGTGACCACCGGCGCAGTGTCGGTAGCCGGCATCATCAGGAATGAATCTGCCGGCGAAGTAGCAGAACGATCAGATAAGGAGGCTGTGGCGGAGTCGTTGCTGGTTCTCTTAAGGAACCCATCCGCAGCTGAGTCATCAGGAAATAATGCCAGGCGATTTGCCGACAAGCACTTCAGCTGGCCTGTGATCATCAGGGGTCTGGTCACCGAACTGGAAAAGAGATCAAAACAGGGGTAAAGAAGGTGAAAATAAGCCTTGAGACAATAAATAACTGGAGGGAACGGATAAACAGGTACGGGCTGATTAATTCGTTGAGATTATTGTATTTCCTTCACCGCGACGGGGAGTTTAGCATACGGATAAACGGCAGGAAATTCTTTCTGCGGGGCAGATCGGTTGATTTCACTGTCTTAAACAGCATCTTCGGCAAGGGAGAGTATGATATCGAGCCGGGTTTTGTTCCTGAGGTAATTATTGATGCCGGAGCAAACACGGGCGCTTCTGCGCTCTATTTCAAAATGAGGTTTCCCGGAGCCCGGATCATAGCTGTCGAACCCGAGATTTCCAACTTCGGGCTTCTCTGCCGTAACCTGGAGGGCTGTCCGGGAGTGACATGCATCAACGCAGCGCTATGGATCAGGGACGGCTGGCTTTCACTGAGGAATCCTTCGGCTGACCACTACGCCTATCAGTTTGATGATATTTCCGGAACTGACGGTACTGTCAGGTGTATGACCATGTCAACACTTATGGCTGACGCAGGGGTGGAGACGGTTGATATTCTCAAGATGGACATTGAGGGGGCTGAATATCAGATATTAAGCTCGGGCAACTACGAATGGCTGCCGAGAGTGAGGATCCTGATTGCCGAATTGCATGAATACATCTGCCCGGGGGTTGAAGATCTGTTCAGGAAGGCGTCAGATACGGTCCCGCACAGACTGTTTGTCAGGGGAGAGAACACGGTTTTGATCAATACAGGACTGATCCGGTCATGAATTGTGCCAGGTGATATGGGCCAGGTAAAAGAGCATATGGCATCTGACAATCCTAAAAGGATTACAGGCAGGAGTGAAAACACGACCGGCAAGTCGTTAGTATGGTTTTTTGCCCTTGTTGCAGTCACCTTCGTGACTACCTATTTTGCGCCTCCCGTCATCGCTTCCATCTGGTATGCAGCTCTTCTGGTGATGTATTACTTTTCCGATGACGAGCCGTTGTGGTTGGCATTTTTTCTTGTGACAATAGACGGGTTCATGGGATTTTTCGGGCTGTATGAAGTTTCAATGCAGATTCTTCCGGGCATGCCGGCAGTCGAAATATCGCAGATTTATATCCTGCTAACTGTGGTCAAGGCACTTCAGAAGAAAAACAGGGTAAAGGTCTTTTACATAGAATACATGCAGGTTCTCGGCGGCTATGTTGTCTTTCTGATCCTGTGGGGACAACTGATGGGCTTGTCCGGAGGGCTGAATGTTTATTTCAGGGTGCTGAAGACTACGCTGCCTTTTCTGCTCTTCTTTTCCCTGCCGAACCTGTTAACGGGTATAAGGGACTACAAGAGGTTCTTCAGTATAATATTCATTGTCATAATTCTTGCGTTGGGAACTCAGCTTCACACTCTTTTTACCGGGTCGCATCCGCTGGAAACCATAAGTCCGGATACAACTGGGTCTGTGGATACGGATGACTTCAGGGTTTTCTACAGTGTCACGGCTACTCTTATCGGGTTGTTCGGGGCGCTCTTTTTCCTGAGCATGGATCGCGGCGGGGTATTCAGTATCTGGGTGCTTCTTCTGATTGTTTTTTCATCGCTGATGATTGCAGTCATATCTGCCACGAGGGGCTGGATGATTGCTTTTGCCATCATAACACTGCTTTCACTGATGACCATAAGGAGGGTTGGGCCCCTGAAGCTGGCAGGATTTGTAGTTGTCACAGGTCTGTTTGTTTTGCTGGCGTTGTCTAACGACACGGTCAGCAGCCAGTTAAAGTACTCAGGAGAGAGGCTGGTGAAACTTGAGTCGGTTGGCGAAGGGGATATAACTGCCGAGGGAACGCTTCAGCGGCTTAACATCAGGAAACCAAGGGTGATAAGGATATGGAAGGAGAACCCGCTTTTCGGATGGGGCTTTTCGGATGTCTATTACAGCAACAGTGACGGGCATGTGGGTAATTTTAATCTCCTTATGTTCTCAGGAGTAGCAGGTCTGTCATTACTCTACGGATTTCTGATATATTTTTCCTACATGCTCTACCTGTCATACAGACGTCTTCCCCGTTCATCGCCGGTAAAGAGATCAGGTCTCATCTTCCTGGTTTTTCTGGCCGGGTGGTTTGTAATACATTCCACCAGCGGACAGCAGTTTGGCTTCAGCGCCATTCCTCTCCAGGCAATGCCACAGGCTGTCTTTCTGAGCCTGGGGGCGTTACAATACAGTAATTCATTAAAATATTTACCCGTAAAACATGTTCGACAGAACCCTCATCCTCTGCCCTAAGAGATACTCAGTATATGATCTGCTACGTTCGATCCTGTCGGGGATGTCAGGAGAGATCCGCGGATTCGATGTGAATGACCACCTGGGCAGCCGCAAACTCTGGCTGAATGCACAAGCTTTCAGGTTTCCCGGTTCTCTGAGAGGCAGCTGGGAAAGATATTTCCTGCGTACGGCAAATGAGTCTTTGCTCAGGGAGATTAATAATTTTCAGCCTGATATGGTGCTGGTTTACAACTCGGAGTACCTCCTTCCGGAGACCTGTGCCTTAATAAGGAAAAGGTCAAAACTGGTCTTTTATCTTGGAGACAGTCCATTCTATACTCCCCACAGCAACTGGTTCCTTGCAAGCCTTACCTATGCTGACCTGATACTGGCGCCCGACAGCTTCTGGATCTCCCAGCTAAATACAGTGGGTCTGAGTGCAACGATGCATTTCATCCCCGGGATCGATGAGAAGCTGTACTTCAGGGTCAGGGGTGAAAATATACCTGTGGATACAGGAAGTTCCGAGATCCTTTATGTAGGAGCTAATTACCTGAATTCATGGGGCTTCAAGAAAGCGATGCTGATGAGCAAATTCACTTCGTTTGACCTCAGGATTTACGGTAACAGTGCATGGAAACGCTGGTTTGATCTTTTTCCTGAGCTGAGGTCAGCATTTATTGAGACTGGCTATATCGATACTGCAAAAGTAAACCTGATGTTTAACAGAACTAAAATTGTTCCTGTTGACGGGAATCCTGCTATCATAAATGGCGTTCATCTCAGGCTCATGGAAGCTCTGGGTGCCGGCACCCTGCCACTTACCGAATACCGGCAGGATATTGACAAACTTATATTTGAAGGTTCCGGCCTGGAGATACCATTCATCAGGGACTATAGCAAGGCTTCGGATGTGGCCGGTTACTGGCTGTGGCATGACCGTGAAAGAGAGGAGACGGCCGAAGCGATGCGCTCATTTGTGCTGAAAAAATACAGTTCGGGAGAAAATGCCGCAAGACTTTCCGAAAGGCTGTTGAAAACATGAGTACTGATAAACGGCGAAAAATACATTTTGTGCATTTAACCTCGGCCCCCGGTGGTCTTGAGGTGCTTTTGCCACGACTCATTCGGGCCCTCCATGACTGCGACTTTAAGGCCTTCGTCATCAGGCCCCAGCCACTTAACACACCTGATGTCTACGAAGGTGCAGGGATTGACCGGAAGTACGGATCATTGAACAATGTGCTTGCTGCTGCGAGGCTCTTCAGGTATTCAATAAGGAACAGGCAGGATATCTTCCACGTTTTTAACACGGGACCCCTTTTCCTGCTGGCACTGAGGGTCGCCGGCGCAAAGAGGGTTGTCTATTCCATCCACGGAACATTATACTGGAAGAATTCTTTCCAAAGGATAATCATGAGAGCGCTATGGCGGCTGTCAGTATCAAACGGGCTTGTGGTTACCTCAAATTCAGACTACAGCAGGCAGGTCTTTCTCTCAGAGGTTCTGAGACCGCAGAGGGAGATTGAAATCATCTGCAATCCGGTTGACATTGAAGCCGGCGCTGCGAATGCGGCAAAGAAGGCGGACGGATTATTAACCATCGGGTATGCAGGTCGCCTTGTCGCTGGCAAGAATCTCGATACATGGCTTACCGTTGCCCGAAGGCTGAGCGATGACTTCAGCAATGCAAGGTTTGTCCTGTTCGGCGACGGTGTTCTCAAATATGAGCTGATTAAGCTTGCTGAGGGGCTCGGTATTTCAGACAGGGTTTCCTTCAGGGGATTCATTAGGGATGTTGCTTCGTCCTATCATGAATGCGATGTTATGCTTTTCCTCTCCGGGAGGGAGTCATTCGGGAATGCCGTGGTGGAGTCTGTTCTGTGCGGAACACCGGTGATTGCCTCTGACATCCCTGCATTCAGGGAAATACTGGCTAACTGGCAAAACTGCATTGTCGCACTGGATGACAATGTTGCCGGGCACATTGCCGAAAAGCTGAAAAACCTTCAAATCCTCAAGGGGTATCTTCCCGGGATGATCACTGAATTCCAGGCCAGATTTTCAATTGATCAGCACATATCAAAAGTAAGCAGGATTTATGAAACCATATCTTCCTGATATCCCGGTTATCTATTTTCATTCGGTAGGTATCAGGAGCAATGACTGGTCCAGAAACTTTCTTACCGCATCCATTGAAGATACAGACCGCTTTTTCAGGTTTCTTGCCGGAAGGTACACGAGCCTCCATCTGAAGGAGTATTATGACATCCGTTCCGGTTTATCCAAAGGTGTGACGAATCCTATTGTGATCACTTTTGATGACGGGTATCTTGATAATTGGGTTTATGGATTCCCCCTGCTGAAGAAGTACTCCCTTAAGGCCACCATATTTGTATCACCTGAATTTGTGGATGGTCGTGATATAGTACGGGGAGCTGATTCCGGACCGGGATTTTTATCATGGAGGGAGATGAGGGAGATGAAGTCATCGGGGCTGGTTGACATCCAGTCACATACCCTTACTCACACGAAATACTTTGTCTCTGACAGGCTGACGGGATTTCATCATCCCGGTAATGACATCCTTTATGCCGCAGGGAATCTTTTTCCTGAAAGAAAGCCTTATCACATTGGCGATAAGGAGTTTGAAAGGCTGCTACCATATGGCTATCCACTGTTTGAAGAAGAATCGGCAGTAACTGCCAGGAGGGTTACTGTCAGTGATGATCTCATAAATGAAATTGTAACACAACTCGGCAAGTACGATTTCAGCAGATACGACTTCAGCGAGGCCTTTGCCAGGATCAGTGGCATTTATGAACATTACAGAAATAATAACCTGATTATTGTTCAAAGGGAGGGCGAGGAGGAGTATTCCGGGAGGGTCCGAAGGGAGATAAATGGTTCAAGGGAGATAATTGAACGGGAGCTTGGCAGTAAGGTTGAGTTCCTCTGCTGGCCTCACGGCGATAATAATTCATTTCTGCACCGGAAGGCCCTTGAAGGAGGATATCTGATGACTACCATTGGCCAAGGTGCGATGGTTGAGGATGAAATTCCGTCCAGGATACCGGAAAGACTGGGAATCGATTATTCCTCTTTCAGGGGCCGAGTAAAGGCGCGGTTCAAACTGAAGGCATTTTCAGGATTGTTTCCCTACCGCCAGGCCGTGCTTTTTGCAAGGTCAGTAAAATCTGCATTCTGATGGTGTCATTTCTTCTGAGAGTATGCAAAGAAAAGGTTGTCAGCAGCACTGATGAGCTTTTCGTGATCAGGCCCGAACCCGTTATCCTTTTGAAGGATGATTTTTCAGAACTGTTTGTATGGGGAGACCCGATAGTTGATGAATCTTTCGCTTCATCCTTCCTTCAGAACAGGAGTGCCGGATTCCTGCTTAACAATGCTTCAGGCCATTTTTACTTCGTTCTGATTGACAGGAGAAAAGGAGAGGTCACTGCCGGCAATTCCATATTCAGTATACTGCCTGTCTATTATTTGGAGACATCTGATGCTCTGTTTTTTTCAGACAATGCAATCAGGCTTGGCAAACACTGCGGCAGGACAGGTCTCTCACCTAAATTTGTAACGGAGGTAATTCTCTTCAACTATCCTTTATCTGACCAGAGTGCAATAGATGGGGTAAAGCTTCTTTCCTCCGGTTCATTCTGCAGAATAGAAAATGGGAGGATGTCAGCAGTAAGACATTTTTCGCCTGAAGAGCTGTTTGTGAGCAATCCCGTTCCCTGGAAGAGGGCAATTAGCGAAGCTGCCGAAGTCTTCCTGGCCTCATCAGGAAAATATCTGCCAGAAGAACCATATTTCAATTCCTTTACAGGCGGGTTTGATGGAAGAACCCTTTCGGCTGCAGGACTCTTTCATAACCGGACATTCACTGCAGTCTGTTTTGGCACAGAGAGATCAGGTGACCGGCTTTCTGCGAGGAATGCAGCAAAAGAAGCCGGAATCAGGCTTGAGGAGATCAGCCTGAACGATGAGTATGTCAGCAAGGCAAGCCTGGATAACGGCCGGGAGTTCATATACAACTCTTCGGGAACGGGAACCTTTGAGAGGGCTCATTACCTATATTCAGCGAAGCATCTGGAGAGGGCAGGAAGCTGCCTGGTAACCGGAAATTTCGGAAGCGAGATTTTCAGGGCAGCCCACCTGACGGGAGAAATGATCAGTAAAAACCTCTTTCACCTTTTCAGCGGCGAGGATTCTGAATCAGCTTTCAGGTCAATTCAGAACAGCCGGGAGTTCAGGTCACTAAACAGGGACGTCATCAGGGGAGCATGGGATGTAATAAAGGCAGAACTCCGTTGTCTTCCCTCCTTCTCGGCTGAATATAAGCAATATACGAGGAATCAAAGGTTTTACATCTTTTTCCTCAATGAGGTCTTCAGGAAGTACTTCGGTGCGGAGATGATAAACCAGTTCACCCGCATCAGGAACAGGACTCCCTTTCTTGACATGAGTTTTCTGAAGACTTTGTTCAGGTCGGACCTGGCTGGTGCGTACTCGGATTTTAATGAGAGCAATCCCTTTAAAAGGTACAAGGGTCAGCTGCTCTATGCCGAAATAATCAGGAGGGCATACCCGGCACTGGGTAAACCGGCTACCGATAAGGGTTACAGGCCGGATGATCTTCTGTCACTTTCAGGGAAGATCAGGATTGGCAAGAGCTATATAGCTAAAAGGCTTCTGAGGCCGGGCCGCGACTCTGACCCTAACGCTGTTGCCATGGCCTGGCTGGCAAACAAGGATTTCTGGAGAAGCAGCCCTCCGGCAGGAGATATTTTCAATAAAAATCTGCAGGGAGGCAGTGGCAATAATCAGCCTGACAGCCTGTCTTGCAGAGTGTGTACAGTAAACTATTTGCATCAGTTATTATATTCCAATGAAGATCAGGGCAGTAATCCTTGCTAATGAAAGGTCTGAAGAGCACCTGTTGTGGATCAGGGCGTGTCAGAAATACGGGGAGGCAGTTGAATGGAGGGTTGTTAATCTAACTTGCGGCGAATGGCTGGAGGAGGTTGAGAAAGAGCCGTTTGATATTCTGCTGGCGAAGCCGGGCGGTATGACATCCATTTTCAAACAGCTTTATGACGAAAGGATCTTTATCCTCGGTTTCGTAAAACAGTATAAAATATTCCCTTCGCCCGGGGAGATCTTCATTTATGAGAACAAGCGGTTCCTTGCCTACTGGCTCAAGGCAAACGGTATTCCTCATCCTGTAACAGATGTATTCTATAATGAGGCAGAGGCTGCAGAGTTTCTGAAGAAGACAGGATATCCCATTGTTGCCAAGATCAATATAGGCGCATCAGGCAGCGGCGTTGTGGTTCTGCATACGGAGGCTGAAGCACTGAGGTATCTCCGTCAGGTTTTCAGCAGACGCGGGGCTTACAGACGTCACGGACCGAACATGAGAAGCGGGAACCGGGGCAGGAGGGCTCTTTATTACCTTCTGCACCCGAAGGCGCTCATGCCAAAACTTTCAATATACAGGACCGTTGGCAGTGACCCGCAAAAGAATTTCGTGATCTTCCAGGAGTACATACCTCATGATTTTGAATGGCGGGTTGTAAGGACTGGCGACTCCTTTTTTGCGCACAAAAAACTCAAGGCCGGTGAGAAAGCAAGCGGGTCTCTGCTTAAGAGCTACTGTAACCCTCCGCTGTCACTGCTCGATTTTGTGAAGAAATTAACCGACAGACATGCATTCCACAGCCAGGCCATCGATCTGTTTGAATCTGGGCGGGGATACCTGGTAAATGAGATGCAATGTATATTCGGTCAGAGCGATCCTCATCAGATGGAGGTGGACGGAAATCCGGGGAGGTACAGGTTTACCGGGGGACATTGGCTTTTCGAGCCCGGAGATTTTAACGGCAACGAATGTTACGATGCCAGGATAGAATGGGTAATTGAAAAACATGGATCTGCAGAATCCTGACAGCCCTTCAATGAGAGTTCTCTTTGTCTGTTCCGGCAGGAGCAGGGAAACAGTCAGCCCAGTTGTATTTTCACAGGGTGAATCCTTATCCCGGTGCGGAACAGATACTGAATACTTTCCCATCGGGGGAAAGGGTTTTTTTTCATACCTGGCGGCTGTATGCAGGCTCAGGAAGAGGCTAAGGGTGATGAGGCCGGATATAGTGCATGCCCATTATGCACTCTCTGCTTTTGTTGCACTGGCAGCCTGCAGGAGAACACCTCTTGTGGTCTCCTTCATGGGTGATGACATACTGGGCACCAACCGCTCTGATGGCACGACAACAATGGCCAGCCGGATCTTTTCAGGTGTCAACGCATTGTTTGCGAAACGGTTTTATGATTTTGTCATTGTAAAGTCGCCTGAAATGCATGCCAGGCTCAGGCCCGGGACACGGTCGGAGATAATTCCCAACGGTGTTGACCTGCAGACCTTTTTTCCCATGAACAGGAACGAAGCCCACAAATTTGCAGGATTCGAACCGGGAAAAGGGAATTTTCTGTTCATAGGAGATCCGGCAAGACCTGAAAAGAATTACAGCCTGGCATCTGAGGCAGTCCTGGCGGCAGGAGGTGAACATAAGCTTCACATAATCCGGAACAGGAAGCCACACGAGCTACGTGTCCTGTATTGTGCTGCTGACGCAGTTATTATGACCTCTTTCCACGAAGGGTCTCCCAACATTGTTAAGGAGGCTATGGCTTGCAACTGCCCCATAGTATCGACCGATGTGGGAGATGTGAGAATCCTTTCAGAAGGTTTGGATGGACATTTCCTGACTGGTTTTGACCGTAATGAGGCAGCAGCAAAAGTGACTGCTGCCTGGCGGTATCGTTCCGTTACCGGCGAAACGAGCGGCAGGCAAAAGATAACAGAGATGAAGCTCGATTCTGCATCAGTGGCTGAACGTATTATCAAAATATACAGGGAATTGCTGTACTCACGTCAGCAGGGATCCTGATAATCCATAACATTTATGTGCGGTATATGCGGAGTTGTAAACTTTGACGATAAAGCTGCCGGGGAGTCATCAGTCCGTTCAATGATGTCCGTCATGAAGCACCGGGGTCCGGATGACGAGGGTGTCTTTAGTGAGGGATATACTGCCATGGGATTCGTACGACTCAGTATCCTGGATCTTTCCAGTGCCGGTCACCAGCCGATGGAGTCTGACGGAGGGCGTTACGTTATTGTCTTTAACGGTGAAATATTCAACTATATCGAGCTCCGGAAGGAGTTGTCCGGCATTGGTTACCAGTTCAGGACCGGGACTGACACTGAGGTGCTGCTGGCAGCCTATTCGGAATGGGGGGAGGCGTGTCTCGACCGGCTCAACGGAATGTGGGCCTTTGTGATCTATGACAGAAAGAGCCGATCATCGTTCGCTGCCCGGGACCGCTACGGTATTAAGCCGTTTTACTTTTACAGTGACAGTGAACGGCTGATATTCGCTTCAGAAATTAATCCTATACTTGCCGTGCTTGACCCGGGTCCGGGGGTCAATGACCAGGCTGTCTTCGATTTTCTTGTATTCAATCGCACGGATCATACTGATACTACATTTTACCGTGGGATAAGGCGGCTTCCGCACGGATGTTACGCCGTCATTAACGATACTGGTTTTGAGGTTAAAAGATGGTACAGGCTGGCTGACCATCTGAATCCTGACAAAGCCTTCAAATCACCCTCTGAGTTCCTTGACCTGCTAAGCAATTCTGTTTCACTCAGGTTACGCAGTGACGTACCTGTCGGAGTCTGCCTGAGCGGCGGTTTGGATTCATCTGCCATCGTTTCACTTCTGGCAACACGGTTTGGCATAAAGGGGCTTAATACATTCTCGGCCGTTTACGGGAGGGGGCAACACGGGGATGAGTCTGAATACATAGCTGAATACAGGAATACGATTGCCGACATGCATTTCACAACTCCTGATGCCGGCAGCCTTACCAGGGATCTTCCTGATTTTACCAGGATTCACGCAGAGCCTGTTCCAAATTCAGGCGTGTACGCCCAGTACAAAGTCATGGAGCTGGCCCGAAACAAGGTGGTGGTCACACTTGACGGACAGGGTGCTGATGAGATTCTGGCAGGGTATCATTATTTCTTCGGCATGCGGTTCAAGGACCTGGCAAAGCAGTTCAGGCTCCGGAGGCTGAGTGCCGAGGTAGTGCAGTATCTTCTAAAACACCGCTCCTCTTACGGGATCATGGCAATGTTTTATTACATGCTTCCCGTATCACTGAAAACTACCGCACGGGTCAGGGAGAAGGGTTATCTGAAGGATGATTTCTACGAAGCTTGCCGGCATGAAAGCACTGTTACGCGTGATCTCTTCTCTGCAGATTCGCTCTCCGCATCACTTGTAGATCATTTTGAGCATAAGATGGAACACCTCCTGAAGTGGGAAGACCTGAATTCAATGCGATTTTCGCTTGAGGCAAGAGTACCTTTTCTTGATCACAGGCTGGTTGAAAGAACCCTGTCAACATCAGCAGACCTGATCATCAGGAACGGTATGACCAAGAGCCTGATGAGGGAAGCGCTGAAGGGAGTTGTGTCTGAAAAAATCAGGACGAGAAGAGACAAAACAGGTTTCGGAACACCTCAGGATCAATGGTTTAAAGACCCCGGACTTCAGAACATTATTAAAGCTGCAATAAGTCCCGGAAGCCTGATTTGCGGGAAATATATCGACCATAAAGCGGCTGCGCGGATATATTCACGATACTGCAACGGAGGCACGGGCATGGAAAGGGAAATCTGGAAATGGATCAGCCTTGAGGGCTGGTATCAGGGCCTGTCCGGATAACAGAAGAAGCTGACAGAACCATTATGGAAGTATTCAGGAACGATGCAATTTCCGTCACTGAGTGGGCGCGGCTGATTGATGCGAGCCCCCACTCAACCCCTTTTCAGACCCTCGGGTTTTACAACCTTGTCAGGGCACTCGATGGAATGACTGCGGAAGCCATTGCATTGGCTGAAGAGGGTCAGATCAGGTGCCTGGCCGTGGCAGTGGTCTTTCAGGAGAAGGGATTGAAGGGCTTCCTTTCAAGGAGGGCCATCATTTACGGCGGCCCGGTTGTGGATCGCGAGTGGAACGGTTATGCTGATTCACTTCTGTTCGAAATTGATTTTACCCTATGCAAAAAGGTAATCTATTCTGAGACCAGGAACCTGTCAGACTACGGTTTCCTGAAGGAAGTATTTGCCCGTTATTCCTGGCGGTACCTTCCATATTACAACTATCATATCAATACTTCAGACTCTGCTCCAATGGCTAAGGCGGTCAGCGCGTCCAGAATGAGGCAGATCAGGAAGGCTCTGAAATCCGGAGTCACATGGAGAGCTGCGGAAAATCTGCAGGAGGTTGACAGGTTCTATGATATACTCAGGGAACTATATCGTACGAGGGTCAGAAAACCGCTGATGCCGGCGGAGTTTTTCAGGGCATTTTTCCGGAGCGGCCCAGGGGTGCTCCTTCTGGTCATCCACGATCAAAAAATCATAGGTGGCATCATGTGTCCCCTCCTTCCATCCCGGGCTCTTTATGAGTTTTACGTCTGCGGCCTCGACAGGGAATACAGGGAACAGTACCCGAGTATTATGGCCACATGGGCAGCCATGCAGTATGCAAGCATGAACAATATCTCTCTTTTTGATTTCATGGGCGCGGGCAGTCCGGATTCTGATTACGGCGTAAGAGACTTCAAAGCAAAATTCGGAGGCAACCTTGTCGAGTTCGGAAGGTTCAGGAAGGTACACAAACCCTTATTCTTTTTTATCGGCAGTACCTATATTCGAATTCGGTCATTTCTTAAGAAATGAGGATAATCGTTGACATCGGGCACCCGGCACACGTTCATCTCTTCAGGCATTTTGCCGGGGAGATGTCATCTGCGGGGAATCATGTTCTGTTTACCCTGAGGGAGAAGGAAAACGAAATACTTTTAACAGAGACTTTTGGTCTTAGTTATGTATCAGTGGGAAGGCATTACAGGTCTGCAGCCGGGAAAGCCCTGGGTCTATTATTGTCGGTTATCAGGATGCTGAAGGTTTCCAGGTCTTACCGCCCTGATCTTTATCTGAGCCACGGATCAATTATTGCGGCGCTCACCTCATGGCTGACCCGAAAACCCCACATTTCCATGGAGGACACGGGTAATCCGGAGCAGGTGCGTTTATATCTCCCGTTCACTGAAGCAGTGCTCACATCGAATTCTTTTCACCGTGATTACGGACGGAAGCAGGTTCGCTACAATGGCTTTCATGAACTTGCATATCTTCACCCCTCAAGGTTCAGGGCAGACCACGAATTCAGAAATAAGCTTAATGTTCCGCCTGAAGCAAAGCTTGTTATTGTAAGATTTGTTTCCTGGAGTGCCTCTCATGACAGGGGAATGACGGGTTTGTCTGACAAGGACAAGGAGGAGATGGTCTTTAACTTAAGCCGCAAAGCTTCGGTTATTATTTCATCAGAAGGATCCTTACCGCCTCCCCTGGAAGGGTTCAGGTACTCACTTCCTCCTGACACTATCCACCAGGCGCTCGCTGCCGCTGATCTCTTTATTGGTGAGGGAGCAACCATGGCATCAGAATGTGCTGTGCTCGGAACTCCGGCAATATATATCAATCCTCAGTCTGCGGGGACCATAGATGAACAGGCCGGTTTTGGCCTTGTATTCCAGTTCAGGGCATTTAAGGATTCGGCAGCCAAGATCGAGGAGATACTGGCAATGAAAAACCCACGGGAATTTTTTGGTGTTGCAAGGGCCGCAATGCTGAAAGAAAAGATCGACCTGACAGGCTTCCTGACATGGTTTATAGGCGAGTGGCCGGAAAGCCTGGGCTTAGTAAGAAAAGACCCCGGTTACCAGGACAGGTTCAGACAGGCCACCTGAAAACAATTTGTCGCATGCAGAATGCCTGTAAATGCAACCTTTTAACATGATTGCATGTTAAATAAGATTGTACACTTAACGAACATGAGAAAGATATTTATATTACTTACACTGGGATTTACTTCATTGCTTCACCCATGGGGCGGTTTGTCTGCTGCCGGGAATGAATATCTGAAGTATTTCAGAACGGATTCGGCTTATGTTTACAGCTGGAACAGTACGGCCGGGGATTGGGTTCCTGCGTCGGTACAGCAATTCCTGTATGACGATGGAATACTGACGAATATTACTACCTACAACTACACAACCCGCGCAGAGCAGGGAAGATCGGATCATTCCTACAACAATGCGGGACTTCTTGAAAGTGTTGTCAATTATTACTTCAGCAACGGCTGGATTGCATCAACAAGGAACCTTTACACTTATAACTCTCTTGACCAGGTATCGGAGATCAGGGTCCAGAAGTATACAAATTCCTCGTGGATTGATGACCGTGTACAGATGAATTACTTCTACGATATCTCAGGCAATCTTACTGAATACCAGATGATATACCTGAGGAACAATGAATGGACTCTTCCAACCACGGATTATTCATACTATGATGATGAGGGGAAGCTGATCAGGAGGGAAGCAGTCTATTCGTCCGGCATCACAGACTACCGGATTCTCTACTCATATACCGAATTCAGCCTTCTTTCGGAGATGTTTGCCCAGTATCCTGCCACGGGCGACTGGAATAATCTCTGGAAGGCTGATTACCAATATAATCCATGCGGACTAAAGATATCTCAGGTCCAGTACGCGGGATCAGGTTCCACCTGGATCCCCAATACCAGGACAGTCAGTTTTACCTGGTTCAAACCTGACCTGTATCCCGAAAGACGGATTGCAATATGTCATAATGGGAAGACACTAAATTTAAGAACCAATGCCGTTCAGGAACATCTGGATCATGGCGACTGCCTTGGTCCGTGTCCCGGGCTTGATGGATCTGCCGCGGACATGAATGGCAATACGGCTGATATGCTGCCGATGCAACCGTTTACTGTTTTTCCCAACCCGGCAGGCGAGCAGATTACAGTTGCGAATCGCAAGGGGGAGGAGTTTGCGTTTACAAAAATAGAACTGCTTGATTTCAGGGGAAATGTGCTTCGTACAATTAAAGCCGCCAATGAGGAGCAGGTTTCGATACCCCGTGACGGGCTTGCAGGAGGGCAATACTTTTTAAGAGTATACGCCGGGGAGGTGTATAACCTCCTGGTGATATTCAGATAACACATAAATCTAAATAAGTTCAACCCGCCCTTATGGCGAGGGATTTCACACTTTCATCTTTCCGAAATCTTCTTCAGACTCTGTCGGGTGCCGGATATTCATTTTCTACAGTAGCCGGATATGCACGAATGCCCCGGTCAAGGACAGTTGTCCTCAGGCATGATGTGGACGCTTCGCCGGGAAATTCGATTTGCACGGCCCTTTCAGAGAAGGCATTAGGCATCAGGGGAACCTATTATTTCAGATACGGCCGCCATGGATTTGACTCAGGAGCAATACGACAAATATCAGGAATGGGTCATGAGGCGGGCTACCATTATGAAGACCTGGCATTTGCATGGCGCAGGGCGAATAGGGCTGACCGGGAACAGGAAACAGCTGCAGCAGCATTTGAAAGTTTCAGGTTCAACCTGCACAAACTGAGAGAAATTGCAGAGATTGAAACAATCTGCATGCATGGCAGCCCTATGAGTCCTGCTGACAGCAGACTGATGTGGAGGTATTTTGATTATAAGGACCATGGAATCATGACTGAGCCCTATATGGACATCAGTTTTGAGGATATGCTTTATCTCACAGATACCGGTCGAAGGTGGGACGGTTCAGCTTTTTCCTTAAGAGATAAAGCAGGATTCGCAAAGAAAGGATCACCGGAAGGGTATGGAGATTGGAAAGTTGTGCCTTTGCAAGGGAGTCTTATGAATATGACTGACAGGTCAGCGGCGTTGCAGGCTAAATATCAATTCCATGAAACAGCTGATATTGAAAAGGCGGCCAGGGCAGCAAAGCTTCCGGACAAGATCATGATGACAGTGCATCCTCAGAGATGGGATGACATGATAATTCCATGGCTAAGTGAACTGATTAGCCAGAAGGCAAAGAATTCAGTGAAGTACTTTCTTATAAAAATTCATTGATTTCGGGTCGGCATGTTTTAACATGGCAGACTGAATTTAGACGATCAGGATGACGGGTATAAAGGCTTGTAAAAAGAAATGCCGGATTGATCAGAAATATTCTGCAGATTTCCCTCAGACCTCCCGAATGTATTGATATATAATACAGCACAGGGAATAACCCAGTGAAGGTTGCATTTACGAATGCAACCTTTTTTTATTTCAATAAGTCATACGAGAAGAGCATTAAATGCGTTTACTAAAGGACCAAAACAGCCTGACATGAAAAAGTCATTTAAAACGGGATTATTTAGAAAGTCCAATGCAAGCATTTTGACAGTGCTGGCAACACTGTTGCTTTCTCTTGCATCATTGACAGATTCCTCAGCTCAACCGGTATGGGTTGCGACGACCCCATCATTGGGAGCACCCGGGCCGACAACGATACCCATAAATTACGGCATTGACCGTGCAGGTACAGTATATATAATAGTGCTGAACTACAATAACCCTACCCCCCAGACTCCAGCTACAGTAAGAAGTCTGGCAATAAATCCGACCCTTCCTTCAATCGTTTTTAATGCAGTAATACCGATCGCCGGTGCCAACATTAATGCAATCCTGCAAAGTATCGCCGGTTCACTTGCTCCGGGAACTTATCATACAATTTATCTTGTGGCTGCCGATGCATCCAATGTGCTGATGGCTACTTCCGTAAGGCTGAATGCAACTACCCTCCCCTGTCCTAAAATACAGCTCTTTAACTTCTTCGGGAACCTGGGTGAGTGTGTCAACCTGGGTGCACAGGGGATGTTCCAGGTGGCTCCGCTCGGATTGCTGCCCACGGGGATACTGGCGGGCAGTACCTGGACCGTTGACTGGGGTGACGGGTCGCCGGTATGGACCTACACCTCCACCGCAGATAATGATCTGCCACCGGTACAGCTTCATAGTTTTGCAACAACAATAAACTGCGCATACGTTGGTACATGGACGGTAAAAAACCCCTGCAACGAATTTTACGCCGCACAGGGCGTTTTCGTCATTCACGGACGTGACATACCTCTTGACGGTGACGGTCTGCTGCAGATGGAGGAAACAACTACCGGGGATGTCGATATCGTTTATGTGTGCGAGGGAAGCGAACACAACATATTGCTCAGGGATATAAGCACCTGGAACTGCCAGAGCCCGACTGTCCCGCCGCCACTCAACCCGAGCGACTACGATAATGAATCGCCCAGAACCATCCAGTTTGTTTACGGCGAGACTCCTGCCGGAGCGGTCATGAATACGATCACCGGCAACGTGCTGATCGCGGGAACCAACATTGCCAACGGAGGCAACGGATATGTCGGTCCCGTACAGGGCCCGCTCTCTCCGCCAAACCCGAACACACTTACTGATGTCATTACCATTCCCGCAACATGCAAGGCGGGTGAACGTTTTTATGTGTACCTGAAAGACTGGAACAAGTGTAATCCCTATATTGATCAGAACCTTGATTATGTCTATGAGGATTTTATAATTGAAGTCATAGATGCGCCGCCGGCACCAGCGGTGGTGACTCCGCAGGTCTACTGCTTCGGCGGTGTTGCACCCACGCTCACGGCAACAATCAGCCTTGCGGGAAATACACTTAACTGGTATGATGATGCAGCCCTGACCACACTGCTCTTTACCGGCAATCCGTTTACCCACGGCATAACAGCTTCCGGAACCTACGACTTCTACGTCACTGAGACCAGCGGCGTCAACGGCTGCGAGGGTCCGCCCTCGCGTATTGACCTGATCGTAAGGGAAGAACTTTCAAGGCCCGGTACCATCTCCGGTCCGACCGAGGTGTGTCTAAACGCCACCGGACAGGTCTTTTCTGTAGCGGCAAATCCGCCTACCATGCCAATTGGCGGAACGACGGAATATATCTGGACTGTCCCTGCCGGATGGAATATTACATCAGGACAGGGGACACGGCAGATTACGGCCAATGTAGGCGGTACGGCCGGGACACGCACCGTGAGTGTAATCAACCGTTACACCACACTTCCCCTGTGTCCTTCTCCTTCAAGGACATTTGACGTCACTGTCAGCCCACTGACGGTTGGCGGCACGGTATCGGGTACTACTCCTATTTGTATCGGTTCAAGCACTACTCTGACACTGGCGGGACGGACAGGTTCGGTGGTACAATGGGAGAGGAGACTATTGCCCTCAGCGACATGGACTACCGTCGCCAACACTACCGCTACATACACCTATACCCCGGGTTCTGTCGGAACGTGGGAGTTCAGGGCGCTTGTCCAGAGCGGATCATGCAACCAGGTCTATTCCTCCTCATTCTCGGTAGTGGTTGACCCGACCTCTGTCGGAGGTACCACCTCGGGTGGAAACAGCCCTATCTGCGTCAATTCCCCAACGGGGAACATCTCCCTTTCAGGCCATACGGGCAACGTGGTGAGGTGGCAGTGGAGGCGGAATGGCGGAAGCTGGAACAATATAGCAAACACTACAGTCACCCTCAATTATACCCCGACTGTTGCCGGTACATGGGATTTCAGGGCTGAGATAAAGAGCGGTTCATGTCCGTCAGTATACTCCACACTTACGACCATAGTCGTCAATCCGGTTTCAGTGGGAGGTTCAGTTACAGGTGGCACAACGCCGATCTGTTTCGGTTCGGCCACGGGGACTATGACCCTCGGCAGTTACACCGGCACGATTGTGAGATGGCAGAGGAGGGTTGATGCAGGTGCATGGTCAAATATTGCAAACACCAATGCCACCTATTCCGAAACACCGCCGTTTGCGGGTACGTGGGAGTACCGTGCCGAGGTTCAGAGCGGAGCTTGTCCGTCTGTTTATTCAACACCTCGTTCGATTGTTGTTGTAGCGCCCTCAGTAGGAGGAACCATCACCGGAGGAACGACTCCGTTATGCCCGGGGGTGACCACGGGTGTGATGACCCTGGCGGGACATACCGGTTCTGTAGTCAGGTGGGAGAAGCGCGTTGACGGCGGATCATGGTCGAACATAGCAAACACCACAACAACATATTCGGAGATACCTTCATCGTCAGGCACATGGGAGTACCGCGCTTTCGTGCAGAACAGTCCGTGTTCAGGAGTATACTCTTCAATCAGGACGATTGTTGTCAGGCCTCAGTACACTGCCCAGCTGCATGACAATATAAGCATCTGCAATAACACCGGAACCAACTTTAACATAGTACTATCGGGAGGCGCTTCGCCATATACAATTAATTATACGCGCAACGGCAACCCGCAGGCTCAGCTCAACAACTATGTCAGCGGTACAAATGTTCCGACCGGGGTTCTTACCACCGGCAATTACGTCTATGCATTGACATCTGTGGTTGACGCCAACGGCTGTAACGCACAGTCGCTGGGCAGCTCTATAACCGTGGTCGTTGGTGCAGCCCTTACCGGGGCCACTATCTCCGGCAGCGGCAACGATTGTGACGGGGCTTCCAGCTGGTTTGCCCTCAACGTAAACGGCGGGGCACCTCCGTATGCGGTTACCTATACCTTTGACGGCGGAGCCAATACCGTCGTGCCGGGATATGTCAACGGCACCCACATCAGCCTTGGCAATCCTGCGGTAGGCAACCATACTGTGCGGATAATATCGATACAGGACGCATGTCTCGATTTTGTTCCGGTGCTTCCTGCCAATTATACATTCACCATAAATGCGATACCCAACGCGAGTGCAACGACCAACAACACCCCGACACTCTGCAGCGGCGGAACCACGGATATCGTTCTTCAGTCAACTGTTCCTACATCGGATTTCACGTGGACCGTGTCAAACGCTCCGGCAGTAACATGGACCAATGCCCCGTCAGGAGGCACCATTGTCAACGGGAATAATATCTCAATTGCCCAGGTTCTGACACATACAGCCACGTTCCCGACCACGGTGACCTACACAATCACTCCCCGCGGTCCGCTGCCAACTTCTTGTCCCGGCCCTTCAATAACCCGGACTGTGGTTGTCAATCCAAGGGGGCAGGTCAATGATCCGGCCGACCAGTCGTTGTGTGCCGGTGCAGCAACGGCAGCGGTTAATTTCACAACCAACCGCACAGGTGGCACCACCACCCATTCATGGACCAACAGTAACACAAGCATTGGCCTTGCGGCCAGCGGCAACGGGAACATACCTTCGTTCATTGCCCTGAATGCAGGCGGCTCGCCGGTAACGGCAACCGTCACCGTCACTCCTTCATTTGAGGGTTGTGCCGGCACGCCACAGACATTCACCATCACCGTCAATCCGGCAGGCCAGGTAAATGATCCTGCTGACCAGACCAGGTGCAACGGTGCGGCAACAGCGGCAGTCAACTTCACCACCACAAGGAGCGGTGGCACCTCCACCTATGCATGGACCAACAGCAACACCACCATTGGTCTTGCGGCCAGCGGAACAGGCAACATACCCTCCTTTACCGCAACCAACAGCAGTACCTCCCCGGTGACTGCCACCATCATCGTGACACCTTCGTTTGAAGGCTGTCCGGGCACATCCCAGACATTCACCATCACCGTCAATCCAAGCGGTCAGGTGAATGATCCGGCAGACCAGACCAGGTGCAACGGCGCTGCCACAGCGGCAGTCAACTTTGCCACCAACCGTACCGGAGGAACAACCACATATTCATGGACCAACAGCAACACGAGCATAGGTCTGGCAGCAAGCGGCAGCGGCAATATTGCATCGTTCACCGCCACCAATACCGGTACAGCGCCTGTTACGGCAACAATAACCGTAACGCCATCATTCGAGGGCTGTGCGGGAACACCTCAGACATTCACCATTACTGTCAACCCAAGCGGCCAGGTCAATGACCCGGCTGATCAGACAAGATGCAACGGCGCTGCCACAGCGGCAGTCAACTTCGCCACCAACCGCACCGGCGGTACCACCACCTACTCATGGACCAACAGCAACACCACCATAGGTCTGGCAGCCAGCGGAACCGGCAATATTGCATCATTCACCGCCACCAATACAGGCACCGCCCCCGTAACTGCTACAATAACAGTAACGCCTTCATTTGAGGGATGTGCGGGAACACCTCAGACATTCACCATCACGGTCAATCCGTCAGGTCAGGTGAATGATCCTGCCGACCAGGTGAGGTGTAACGGCGCTGCCACGGCAGCTGTTAATTTTGCCACAAACCGTACAGGAGGCACAACCACCTACGCATGGACCAACAGCACCCCGTCAATAGGTCTGGCTGCCAGCGGCACAGGCAATATAGCATCGTTTATCGCCACCAATTCAGGTACGGCACCTGTGACTGCAACCATCACCGTCACGCCTTCGTTTGAAGGCTGTGCCGGCACACCGCAGTCGTTCACCATTACCGTTAATCCGTCACCTGCGCTCAACACTACCCTTACTCCTGCCGATCGCTGCAGCAATGTTGCATTCATGTATAACCCGACATCGCTTACCGCAGGTACAACTTTCAGTTGGACGCGGCCCGATATTGCAGGAATCACTCCTGCCGGACCTGTTTCGGGAGGCCCGGGTGTCAGTGAGACACTCAGGAACTTCACCTCTGCAACCGTTCCGGTTACCTATATATATACACTCATGGCCAACGGTTGCGTCAACACTCAGAATGTTGTTGTCAACATTAAGCCTGAGCCTGTTATCTCCAACCAGTCGGCAGCCGTATGTTCCGGTGAGACCCTAACGCATCACATCCTTCTTGACAATTTCGCCAATCCTGCAGACAATGTGACCTTTACATGGCCTGCTCCTGTGCTTACGGGCGGACTCACGGGCGGAACAGCAAGATCAGTTCCCTCCTCTGCTGACATGACAGACACCTTTGTAAATGCATCCGGTCTGGCCGAGACGGCAACCTACACTGTAACCCCGGTTTATAACGGATGCGTTGGCCAGCCAAGAAACATAGTCGTCACCGTCGGCTCACAGCCTGTCCTGGGCAACCTTGACATGGCTGTCTGCAGCGCTGTACCGACAGGGCTTGTCATGGCTGTGGCGCCGACCTCATCGCCTGCCACAACCTACGACATTGATTTAATTACCGTTCAGGCAGGTCTTGTTGCTGCCGTTGGCAACGCTGTTGCCGCACCCGATATTGCCGATCCCAATTACCTGGCTAATGACATTTTCACCAACGAGACCGGCGTCAACAGGACGGTTACCTACCGCATCAGACCAGTATTCGGCGCCACCTGCATAGGTGACTGGGTTAACGTGGTTGTCACTGTAAGGCCGCAGCCGGTTATACTTCCCGGCCAGGCTCAGACAGTCTGTTCAAATACCGCTTCAGGTCTCGAGATACGTCTTGTTCCTGTCAACACACCTGCAGGCAGCACCTTCAGCTGGCCATTGCCGGTGATGTCTGACGCATCTGTACAGGGTTCAACAGGCACCAATGTTGCCGCTGACCCCGCCGGCACGCTCCATATCACCGATACGTTTGAAAATTACGGCATCACACCGATAACCGCAACCTATACGGTAACGCCCTACAGTTCATTCAATTGTGCCGGCACGCCGCGGGATGTGGTCATTACGATCAATCCCGAACCTGCCGCTCCTGTGGTCACGGGAGACACTCTGCTCTGCACAGGCCAGACTGGTGTTGTTTATATGGTTACCCTCCATCCGGGCTCGTCCTATACCTGGACTGTACCGGCATCAGTGGGAGTCAAGACATTTGACGCCAACTCCAATGCAATAATAATTACGGCTGCTGCTGCCACAGGAAGTGGAACAATTACCGTCACCGAGACAAACAGCTACGGTTGCACGGGTATTGCAGGGACCTTTGATGTTGATGTACTTGCTCCGTCTCCTGTTTCGACAATTACCGGAGATGGTGTCGTATGCGCACTTGAGACCGCAACATACTCAGTTCCGGCGTTTGCAGGTTCGGTCTATACGTGGACCCTTCCGACAGGAGCCGCACTCATTGGCGATCCGTCGGCAGCATCGATAACGATAACCTTCGGCACCAACAGCGGAAGCATTTCCGTACGCGAGGTTAATGCCGCCGGATGCATAACCAACCATACACCGCTGCCGGTTAACGTACGGCCTCTGCCCACGGCCATCATCAGCAACAGCGGAACCATATGTGTTGAGGATACGCACCCGATAAACATCGCCCTGACGGGCACTGCTCCGTGGAGCGTGGTCTATGCAATCAACGGCGCTGACCAGCCTGCCGTAAACAACATACTAGCGAGTCCGTATACTCTCACTGCCAGCTCCGCCGGCAACTACACAATTACCAGCGTGACCGATGCCAACGGATGCACCAATACCGGCATAGGGAATGCAACCGTTTCCTACTTCCCGGTTCCGACGGCAACCATCAGCGGTGATGTGGCTATATGCAATGGCCAGAGCGCAACGATCACCATAACACTTACCGGCGCTGCTCCGTATGACTTTGTCTATACTGACGGAGTGACCCCCGTGACCGTTACCAATCATCCGGTCAATGTTTATACATTCTCCGTGACGCCTGCTGCAGCCGTGACATACACCCTTGTTTCGATGGAGGACAACAACGGATGTAACGGAACAGTGTCAGGTTCAGCTACGGTTACCATCAATGCCCAGCCTGTACTGTCATTTGCCGTCACCAACCTGCTCTGCAACGGTGATAACAGCGGCGCCATCGACCTCACTGTCACAGGCTCTGCCTCAAACAGTTTTGCCTGGATGGGTCCTGACGGCTTCACGGCCGGAACGGAAGACATTTCAGGTCTGAAAGCAGGTCTATACAACGTCACCGTCACCAGCAGTGACGGATGTGTTGCAAGCGGTCAGGCTACTGTCATCCAGCCACCTTTGCTGACACTCTCTTCAACCGGTAACATTGCCCTGTTGTGTAACGGGGCTACCACGGGTGCCGGCAGCTTCACCGCTGCGGGAGGCACCGCTCCTTACAGTTTCACCACAGTTGCCAACAGCACCGGCGCCATCCTGACACCGGCCGCTTCTTCCGTCGCCTTCACCGGCGCCGGAGCAGGCACCATTACGGTCAGGGCTACAGATGCAAACGGCTGTACGGCACAATCAACAATACTTGTCACCCAGCCGCCTGCCCTGAACCTTACTGCCACCACCACCAACATACTCTGTTTCGGCGGCAACAACGGGATGATCATTACCACTGTCACCGGCGGGACACCGCCTTACCTCTATGCATGGACCGCTTCCGGCGGCGGCAGCGGACTGACCGCAGGCGCCCAGAACCAGAGCGGACTGACGGCAGGCACCTATGACGTCACCGTCACCGATGCCAACGGATGCCAGACAACAGGGTCATGGACTCTGACGCAGCCGACAGTCCTGGTGGCCACCGCCTCAGCTGATGACAACCTCATCGGAACCTGCTCGAGCGCACAGCTTAACACTGCAGTCTCAGGAGGCGTAATGCCGGCCGGCGGCTATCTCTACAGCTGGTCGCCTGCAGCAGGCCTCAGCGCAGCCAATATTGCCAACCCGGTTGCCACACCTGCCTCTACAACGACCTACACCGTCACCGTCACCGACGCCAACGGATGTATCAAAACGAGTTCGGTCACCATTAATGTGGCTCCCGTCCTTACGGCTGTGGCATTTGCCGATGACAATCTGATCGGTACCTGTCCCACCTCCGTGGCGAACCTGAACGTCAACGTCAACGGTGGCGAGGCTCCTTACAGCTTCAGCTGGCTGCCCGTTGCCGGACTGACACCTGCGAACATACAGACTCCCGTTGCCAAGCCTGCAGCCACAACCATATACACCGTGACTGTCACCGATGCCAACGGATGCACGGCAAGCGCAAATGTTACAATAAACGTAGCCCCCGTGCTTGATGTGACCGCCACTGTCGATGACAACCTGATCGGACTCTGTCCGTCGTCTGCTGCGCACCTCAGCGCCACGGCCACAGGCGGAGAAGGCGGTTATACATACCTCTGGGACAACGCCGGCACGCTAAGCGATGCCACCAGTCCCAACCCGACAGCCAAGCCGCTTGTCACCACCACCTACACTGTCACCGTGACCGATGCCAATGGCTGCACAGACCAGACGACAATAGTGGTCAACGTAGCTCCTGCCCTCACTGTCACCGCCAGCGCAGACGACCTCTTCATCGGCACCTGCCCGTCTTCTGTCTCGCATCTTGATGCAACTGTCACAGGTGGCGAGGCCGCATACACATACAAGTGGACACCGCTGACAGGACTTGATGACAGCAACATCCAGACCCCGACAGCCAAGCCGGCTGTCACGACGACCTATACCGTCACCGTGACTGACGCCAACGGATGCCAGGCTACCGATGTCATCACCATCACCGTCAGGCCTGCTCTCACGCTCACTCTTGCTGTCGATGACAGCTCGATAGGCACCTGCCCGACCTCAGTGGCACATATTACATCTACTGCAGGAGGGGGAGAGCCGGGTTACACCTACCTCTGGACACCCGCAGCAGGCCTCAGCAGCGATACTGATCCCAACCCGACGGCCAAGCCGCTTGCCACCACTACATATACCCTTACGGTGACCGACCAGAACGGCTGTACCATATCCAGGGACATCACCATCACGGTTGTACCTGCACTGACTGTCACTGCATCGGCAACGGATCTGCTGATAGGTACATGCCCCACCTCCACCAGCACGCTCAATGCCGTTGCCCTCGGAGGAGAGCCGGGTTACACCTACAGCTGGCTGCCTGTTGCAGGACTTAACAATCCTGCCTTGCAGTCGCCTCTGGCCAAGCCACTGGTCACCACCACCTACACCGTCACGGTAACAGACAACAACGGCTGTACGGCTACGGCTTCTGTAACCATCACCGTGGCACCTGACCTGACTGCTGTTGCCACGGCTGATGACCTCACCATAGGCACCTGCCCGACCTCAGTGTCACATCTTAATGTTACTGCCAGCGGCGGCGAGCCCGGGTACACGTACCTCTGGTCGCCCGTCACCGGGCTGAGTGACCCGAACAGCAAGACCCCGACAGCCAAGCCATCTGCCACCACAACCTATACGGTCACCGTCACTGACGTCAATGGCTGTCAGACCACCGCTGCCGTAACGATTGTCGTTGCACCGGTACTGACTGTCACCGTCTCGGCTGACGATTACAACATTGGCACCTGCCCGTCGTCCGACGCACAGCTCACCGCTGTTGCCGGCGGAGGTGAACCGGGTTATACTTACCTCTGGTCACCCGCCACCGGACTGTCGAGTGCAAACATTGCCAATCCTGTTTCCAAACCCGCGGTGACCACCTCCTACACGGTGCTTGTTACCGATGTCAACGGGTGTACTGCCACGGCTTCGCTTACAATAACAGTCGCCCCGGATCTTGCGGCCACGGCTACAGCCAGTGACCCGAACATAGGCACCTGCCCCACCTCAACGAGCACCCTTGATGTGATTGTCACAGGCGGCGAGCCCGGTTACACCTACAGCTGGGCGCCGGCAGCAAGCCTCAGCGATCCGCTGATCAAGAATCCTGTTGCCAAGCCTGCCGCCACCACTACCTACACGGTAACGGTGACTGACAATAACGGCTGTACCACTACCGCAACCGTAACGGTGAATGTCCTGCCCGATCTTGTTGCCACGGCCACTGCCGATGATCTGATCATAGGCACCTGCCCGACATCAAGATCGAACCTGGGTGTCACCGTCACCGGCGGCGAACCCGGTTATACCTACAGCTGGGCACCTGTTACCGGTCTCAACAACCCGAATGTCAGCAATCCTGTTGCCAAACCGGCGGTGACGACGACCTACACTGTCACCGTCACTGACGCCAATGGCTGCCAGGCTACTGATGACATCACCATAAACGTGCGACCTGACCTGGTTGTCTCAGCCATTGCCGATGACAACATACTCAGCACCTGTCCGACCTCCGTGGCGCAGATTACTGCCACTGCCGGTGGCGGTGAGGAGCTTGCAGGCGGAGGTTATCTCTGGAGCTGGGCGCCCTCGGCAGGACTGAGTGCAACCAATATTCCTGACCCGATAGCCAAGCCGGCATCAACAACGACCTACACGGTCACTGTGACTGACGCCAACGGCTGTACAGCTGTCAACACCATTACCATCGAGGTGCGTCCTCCGCTGGCAGCCACTGCCACAGCCACGGACTACCTGATAGGTAACTGTCCGATATCCACCACAACCCTTGACGTAAACGTCACGGGAGGTGAGATGCCTTACGTTTACAGCTGGGCTCCCGCAGCATCTCTCAGTAATCCTGCAATAAAGAGTCCTGTTGCCAAGCCGCTTGTCAACACCACCTACACGGTAACCATCACCGATGCCAACGGTTGTACCGTAACGGCAGGCGTGACCATTAACATTGCTCCGCCGCTTATGGCTACGGCAACCGTTGATGATGACCCGATAGGGGCATGTCCGACCTCGGTGGCTCGTCTGAGCACCACGGTCAGCGGCGGCGAGGGCGGGTACACATACCTGTGGGACAATGCCGGCACGCTTGATGACGCCACAAAGGCCAATCCTGTGGCCAAGCCGGCAGTCTCAACGCTCTATACCGTTCTTGTGACCGATTCCAACGGCTGCACCACCACCGCACAGGTGCAGGTCAACGTGGCTCCGCCGCTGACGGTGACAGCCACCGCTGATGACTACATCATAGGTGCCTGCCCGGCTTCGGTGGCTAATCTTACAGCTGTCGGCGCCGGCGGTGAGCTCCTTGTTTCGGGAGACTACATCTACAACTGGTCGCCTGCCGCAGGGCTCAACTACACCAATGTAGCCAGTCCGACGGCTAAGCCAGCTGTCACGACAACCTACACCGTGACCATCACCGACAGGAACGGTTGTACCGCTTCTGACCAGGTGACCATCACGGTCAATCCACCGATAGTGCTCACCACCACTCCAGTCGTTTATGCCGGAGGATACAACATAACCTGCAACGGAGCCACCGACGGCGCCATTGATCTTGGTGTCAGCGGCGGCGAGACTCCATATGCATATGCATGGACCGGTCCTTCGGGATACACCTCGACGAATCAGGATATCAGCGGCCTGGCAGCCGGGACATACAATGTCACGGTCACCGATGTCAACAACTGTACATCCGTCACCACCGTTGTTCTGCTTGAACCGGCGGTGCTGACTCTCGGCAGGACTCCTGACGTGGTTCTTGCATGTTTCGGCGACGCAACCGCCACCGGGTCATTCACCGTCTCGGGAGGCACATCGCCTTATACACTGAGTGTGGTGAGTGACAACACCGGCGCCACGGTTACCATCACCGGAACGCAGCTTTCGTTCACCGGGGCTGCTGCAGGTACGATCACCGCTGGGGTTATAGATGCCAACGGCTGCAGCACACAGGCTTCGATCATCATCACGCAGCCTCCGCAGCTCACCCCCGGCACCATTGACGGCACACAGGAGGTGTGTTACCTCGGCAACCCGTTGCCTCTCAATGAGCTGACGGCGCCTGCCGGAGGTCCGGCCGTGATACTGATCCAGTGGGAGCGCAGCCTTGACGGCGGCGGTACCTGGAGCAACGTCCCGGGGGCCACCACAGCCTCTTACGATCCTCCTGCCGGCATATTGCAGACGACACATTTCCGTCGCCGCGTCAACTCGGCAGCATGTGATCCGGAGTACAGCAACCCCGTGATAGTAACGGTCAATCCTCTGCCTGTGGCTTCAATTGCCGGTGCAGGATTTGTCTGCCCGGGTGATGCAGCAACGCTGACTGTGACAATCACCACCGGAGAATCGCCTTTCACTGTTGTGCTGAGCGACGGAACTACCGTTGCGAACTACCTCAGCGGCAGCCCGATTACCGTTAATCCGCTGGTCACGACAACTTACACCATATCTTCAGTGACGGACAATAACGGATGCACTGTCTCGGCTCCGCATGCTGACCTTACCGGTTCAGCAACCATTGATGTCAAGGTTGTTCCGGAGATCGCACTTGAGCCGGTCAATGTGACCGTCTGTGAGGATGATGTCGCAACCTTCACCACCGATGCCGGCATGACCACCAATCCTCTTTACCAGTGGTATGTTGATACAGGGTCGGGCATGACCCTGATGCCAGGGGAGACAGCAGCTACACTTACCTTCACGGCGGTTTCCGCAATGAACGGGAACAGTTACCGGGTTGTAATATCAGGCGACTGCCCGGTACCGGTCACATCTTCAACCGTGACCCTTACCGTCAGCGAGAAGCCTGAGATCATTTCCCAGCCTGCTGATGTGACACTCTGCTCGGGTGAGGATGCAATCTTCACTGTGGATGCCGGTGTCACCACCAATCCTCTTTATCAGTGGTATGTCAATTCCGGCAGCGGATGGACCCTGGCTACAGGGGCCCGCTACCAGGGAGCCAACACCGCCACGCTTACGGTGGTGAGCGTGCTGGAGATGATGTCAGGGTACCAGTATATGGTAAGAGTATCAGGAAGCTGCATACCTTATATAGAGTCTATTCCTGTAACACTCACCGTCACCCGCCAGGCTGAGATAACACAGCACCCGGCAAGCCTCACTTTGTGTGAAGGCCAGCCGGCAGTCTTTACCGTCAATGCCGGCCTCACCACCAATCCTTCATACCAGTGGGAGATCAGCAGCGATGGCGGAATAACATGGGCGCCCATTGGCGGAGCAACAGCTGCAGCATACACCATAGCGGCAGCTGCAACAGCCGACAACAATACTGCTTACCGTGTCGTTGTCAGCAGCACCTGCGGATCATTCATCACATCGCTGCCGGCGTTCCTGACAGTCAACGAGTTGCCGGAGATAACCGATCAGCCTGATGATGTAACCATCTGTGAGTATGCCATAGCCGACTTCATTGTCGATGCTGGTGTCACCACCGGTGCATCATACAGGTGGCAGCGCAGCATTAACGGAGGAACCACATGGAACAACCTGACGGAGACCGCCACCTATTTTGGGGTATCAACAATGAACCTCAAGGTGAACGGCACGAACAGGACCATGAGCGGGGATATGTTCAGGGTGATAGTATCCGGAACATGCCTGCCGCCTGACACCTCTGCAGCGGCTCTCCTGACGGTCAATACCGCCCCGCAGATCCTTGCACAGCCTGTCGAAACTGCAATATGCGAGAACACCAACACGTCATTCACGGTTGTTGCGCAGGGTACGGCCATCACCTACCAGTGGTTCGTCGATACCGGCTCCGGATTCAACGCTGTTACCAACGGCGGTGTCTATGCCGGCGCCACATCGAACACTCTTACGCTGACCGGCGTTCCACGGACCTGCGATAACTACCGTTACCGTGTCGAGGTTGAGGGAACATGCGTGCCGAAGGCAATTTCGCAGACGGTGCAGCTTGATGTCTCGATTGAGACCATCATCAACACGCAGCCTGCCAGTTCGGCCATCTGTGAGTTCATGACAGCCAGCTTCACGGCTCTCGCCGACGGTGCCAATCTGGGCTACCAGTGGCAGACCTTTGACGGGACGAACTGGATCAACATGACCAATACCGGGCTGTATATTGGTGTGCAGACACCGACTCTCATGGTATTCGGTCCGCCGAGAACCATGGACGGCACCCGTTACAGGGTTGTCATCAGTGGCGACTGTTCGGCTGATCTGATCTCCAATGAGGCTGTTCTGACAGTTTACACAGCTCCGGAGATATCTGATCATCCTGATGAGTTCAGGGGCTGTCCGGCAGCGAGCGCGATATTCAATGTTGTTGCCGCGGGAACAAACCTGGTTTACCAGTGGCAGGTGAACAGCGGAGCAGGGTTCGTCAATGTGACGGACAACGCGACCTATTCGGGCACCACCACTCCCAATCTTACAATCAATAACCTTAATCTCTCGATGAACGGTTACCTTGTGAGGGTGGTTGTGTCAGGTACATGTCTGCCTCCTGTCACCAGCTCGTTTGCACCCCTGAGGGTCTACATGGAGCCTTCCATCATCACTCAGCCGGCTGACGCCGAGGTGTGTGACCTGGCAGGCACTGCGTACTTCTCGCAGGTGTTCAACACCGGCGCAGGTGAGACCACGGTATGGCAGGTCAATGAAGGCACAGGATGGAACAACCTGAGTGACGGAGCTCTTTACCAGGGCACCCAGACGCCTCAGCTGGTGATCATGAGCGCCACCACCGCGATGAACGGCTGGCACTACAGGCTTGAGATCACCGGTCCGTGCGGGCTCTACTACACCCGCGAGGCCCTCTTGACTGTCAATGCATGGCCGACGGCACAGATAGCACCCACAGACACTATCCTCGTCTGCGGAGGTGTGCCCACACAGCTGCACGGCAACCCGGCAGGCGGATCGCTGACCTATGTCACCCACAGGTGGTTTGGCGACATCGGGCCGCTGAGCCAGTTCAACATCGAGAATCCCGTGTTCAACACCTCCATGGCCGGCTATTACAGGCTGACCTATCAGGTGACAGACAGCAAGGGTTGTGTAGGGCTTGACACGCTGGTTATAGAGGTTGAAAAGCCGGTCGCCATGTTCACGGTCAATAATCCTTCCGGTTGTCAGCCTCTGACTGTCAGCTTCACCAATGGATCTTCGGGTTATGTTTCAGTCCTCTGGGACTTCGGTGACACGCAGACCTCGACGGATGTTAGCCCGACTCATACCTATCCGAACCTTGGCCCCACCCTGGCAAACTATACTGTCAGGCTGGAGGTCACCTCGGCCAACGGGTGTGTCTCGTCAATGGAGAACAACATAACCGTCTTCCCGCAGATCCTGTCTGATTTCATCATGAGCGATGACACCATCTGTTCAGGAGAGAGCGTCACCTTCTCCACTGTTCCGGCCGCCTTCCGTTACTACTGGACCTATGGCGACGGGAACCAGGAGACAGGGTCGAATATCATCTCTCATCTGTACTACAATAATACCACTGCACCTGTGACTTACAATGTAAAGCTGAGGACAGAGTCGTTCTTCGGCTGCATCAGTGAGACCACGATGCCGCTGGTAGTTTACCCGAAACCGGTACCTGCGTTTATTGCCGCGCCGGCATCGCAGGTCTTCCCTGCCGCCACCGTTACATTTACCAACAACACGAATGCAGGCACATGGATCTGGCTGTGGAACTTCGCTGACGGCAACACCTCGCCAACGGAGTCACCGGTGCACACCTATGCTGCTCCGGGCGACTTCAACGTGAGCCTGACTGTCAGCAACGGCGTCTGCACTGAGATGGTGACGCAAACGGTAAGGGTTCTGCCCACGCCGCCTATTGCAGCGTTTGACTCGATACCGTCGGGCTGCGCGCCGTGGACCGTAGCACCAAACAACACCTCGCTGTATGCCACTTCATACTACTGGGACTTTGGTGACGGACACACATCCAATGCTGCCAATCCGACATATACATATGTACAGCCGGGTACATTCCAGATAACCCTGTATGTCACCGGTCCGGGCGGAAACGCCTCCAGGTCGAGAATAGTGAATGTCTATCCTTCGCCCAGGGCTTACTTCGAGGTATCTCCGCCGAAAGTATATGTCAACGATGAGGATGTGAGGATGTACAACCTCTCTGACGGAGGCGACAGCTTCATCTGGGAGTTTGGTGACGGAGACACCTCGCATGTGCGTGATCCGTTCCACAGATACACCACCGAGGGCATCTATGACATAACACTGCACGCCTATTCCGCAAACGGGTGCTATGACACCTATACGATGTCGCCTGCAGTTACCGTAGAGCCATTCGGAGACCTGATCTTTGCAACGGTCTTCAAGCCCAATTCTGACGGTCCTATTGAAATAGACGAGCTGCCTACCAGCGGCGAAGCCATGGACCAGTTCTTCTTCCCGCCCATCAGGGAGACGGTGCTTGAATACCACATGCAGATATTCAACCGCTGGGGTACGCTGATCTTCGAGACCTTTGACATCAACAAGCCATGGAACGGCTATTACAAGGGCAGCCTCTGCCAGCAGGGTGTCTATGTATGGCTCGTGGAGGGCAAGTATGCCAACGGAAGGCCGTATAAGAAGGCGGGAGACATCACACTCCTCCATTGATAACGTTTCAATGTGAATGATTATGGAAGAGGCGCCCGGTGTGGCGCCTCTTCCTGTATATGGCGGGAAGGTTTGCCGGTGGAAGGGACAAGCATGGTGTATGCGTGCCACCGGGCGCCTCTTCCTGTATATGCGGGGCAGGTTTCCCTGTGAATGGGACCAGAGCATAGCGAAGGCGCCCGGTAAGGGTGCCTCCGTCTGTACATTCCCCTTACGGGTTACCAGTGAAATGGATGAAAACGACGAAGGCGCCCGGGGAGGGCGCCTTTGCCTGTATGTTAACTGAACGGTTTGTCGGAGAAGGGGGAGGAGAAGGGGCTGGACGGTTCACTGTCGCCTTGCCTCCTCCTCGGCGGAGGGTTGGGAGGGGCCGATGTCATCATGACAAGGGAGATAGAGTTGTCAAGCTCTATGCGGATCACCGCAGGCCTGACATATCTTCTTTTCTTCCCTTTCATTTACTGACTTTTATTGAGCCTCAAATATAAGGCATTTGATTTACACCCCTTTAAACATTTATCAAACGGGAATGTTGGCTCTCTTATTTGGTTAATACAATCTTTTCAAGGTATCTTTTCGGCCCTGTTGTGACCTCAACTATCAACAGGCCACCGGCATCCGATATAAAATACTCCTTAAGCTCACCCGAGTTGAACCGCTCTTCATTTTTGGCAACCAGCATCCTTCCGGTGATATCAAATATCCTTACTTTCACGCTGACACCGTCCCAGTCCGTTCCCTGGGGAAGGATGCAGACTTTTCCTGATGCGGAGTAGATATTCAGAGAGCTGGCGACCGGTTCGGCCTGCTCCTCCGTTACGGCTGACTTTTCAACGGGAGAAATTGTGAGCGTGAAGCGGTCGGCGATAGTTCCTTCCTGAGAAGAGAATGAGTATTCTGAATATGCAAGAAGGTCTACACTCATGCCTGTTACCAGGTCAGTCAGAAGGATATTGTAACTTCCGATTGCCTGCAGCTGGCTTCTTTTGATCTTCAGGGTGCCGCCTCCGGAGTTAATGACTGTCAGCGGGATGACCGTGACTTTCTCAGGCCATGGGATGGAGTTGATCGAATATATCTCGCCGCTCATTACTGAGAAGAGTTTCGCGGTTTTAATGACCGGATTGAAAATCTTACCTGCATCAAATTCATTGTCGAAATCCATTGTGGCAGCCGGTTCAAACCTGATGACCATCTCATCCTGTGTTGCCGGTGATACTAAGGTCAGTCTGAGCAGAGGAATCTGCTGTGCCGACTTGAACCTGGGTGTGGCATTATGCTCCCTGGCGCTTGCGGGGATGGTGAGGTATGTACCTGTTGCTCTTGTCTTTACGAAGAAACCCTGCATGGGCGGTATATGGGCTGTGCCTCCGTTGGTGCCCACCCCGTTTATATAGGTAGCCTCACCGTTTTCGGTCCTGATGTAGATGGCATCCCTGACATTGGCGTCAGAGAAGGTTACCAGGTCCCAGTTAATCCCGCAGGTCAGTGAGTTTCCGAGGAGAGAATAACCGAAGATTGTTGTATCAATGCCTGATCCGCTGAATGAAAGATCAATCCGTCCGAGCGTTGTGGTGAGTGTCTTAAGGTTCCTGAAGACCATGGTGGCGTCTTCGAAGACGAAGCTGTTGTAGCCTTTTTTAGGTTCGAGGTTACTGAAGGGGGTGGTGCCGTCATACCCGTCATGCCACTGCCATCCCTCTGCCACATCGGTAACCACCTTGCTTTCATCATAGCTGAGAAGGTTCTCCGGCTCGATATCCGTGAAAACGGTTTTGGAAACAGCTGCAGGAGCAGCTATATAGTGCCACCTGTCAATATCAGGAGGTGCGCTCTTGAGGAAGAGCTCCACATCGAGGTTTCCTGCTGTCCCCGTGTAGCTGTCAGTGAGAACCGATGACATGTTGGTTTCGTCTGCACGGAGCTCAATGGTGCCATTATTTGTCAGTGAGGTGAAAGTCACCCTGGCCCCGGGCTCGACGATCATCTTCAGGCCGGTATTCAATGTGAAGGACGGACCGGGAACATCCACCGGATAGGTTGCCCGTCCGGCAGGAATAACAACGTTTCTGACTCCCGGAGGGAAGGTCCCATCCCAGTTCTTCGGATTCGTCCACGATGTGCCTAGGTTGCCGTTCCAGCGGCTGTATATCATCTCATAGGCTCCCCTGTCAGGAATATGGATACGCGAGGAATTGACGATATCACGAGTTGGGATAGTGACGCCCGTATATGTTTCCGCACCGCTGTCACGCAACAGGGAGTTAAATGCGATGTTGAAATCGCCGGTGGCGGGGTCGATGAAATTGGGCCCGTTAGCGGCAGTGTTCAGGCTGTTAAGAGTAAGGTTCCCGGCATATGAAGCCCCCTCTATGGCATTGTATTCCAGTACGGACGACGGGGTGCCGTTCAGTCCCACATGGCTGGTACCGCCCCAGATAACGGTATTTACAACGATTGCTGCCGGAGAGTTCTCAAGATAAAGCGATGTTCCGTCGCCGGCGGCCGAAGAGCTGTTAACAATGGTTGAGTTAACAATTTTGGGTGCTGCGGAGAGTGATGCCACTGTTCCTCCCATGAGGGTCAGTGATGCGGAGCTGTTACCATTGAAGAGGGAGTTCTGAATGAGAGGTGATGACCCTGCTTCGGCATAGATGGCGCCTCCCTGTATAATAGCACTGTTGTTCAGAAAAGTACAAGCCGATATGGATGGTGTGGCACCGTTGAGGACAGCGATGGCACCGCCCTTTTCGGCAACACAGTTGCGGAAGGTTGAGTATGAAACAGTCACAGCTGACGATGCCAGACGCAGTCCTCCTCCAAGCAGTCCCCACTTGAAGTGATCTTTCCTGCCTCTCTCAAAAGTACAGTAGCTCAGCTGGCTGTCACCGGATGAATTAATGTTGATATTACCCCAGTATTCAGCGGGTTCACCGTTGATACCATCGAGGTCGATGTCGCATGTGAAGAGGATCGGGCTTGTCTCTGTTCCGACAGCCAGTATCCGGCCGTTGCCGATAACAAAAATGGAAGCTCTGCTCTGGACGGCTATGAGTGTTGCCCCGGCGCTGACAGTAAGTATCTCATTGTCAACGTATATGTTTCCGTTGAAGTACTTTGTTCCGGAAATGGTAAAATTACCCGACAAAAAACCGCTGTACGGATTTGCCATAGAGCCGTCGCCCGCCAGCTGCCCTGATAAGGGCAATAATGACAGCAGGGACATACAGGCGAACAGAAAGCCCCCCTTTATTCCAAGCCTCGCATGTTGTGCTATATTCATTCCTAAACAGATAGCCCTTTATTTACCTTGTTTAACTAACAGAAACAGTAATTGTTTCAAAAGTAAGAAAAGTCACATTAACTGCAATACAGATATTGTATTTATAACCGTTGCAACAGATCGGGCGGTGAGTGATAATTCGTACAGCATTTCTGCCGGAAAACCCTCAGATTGGTGTTTGCCTGTGCAAAAAAGGGTGATTTTATGTAAGTTTGTGAATATCAATTTTAAGATGAAGCTCCAACGGAAGATCATATCACGGGCACTCAGGATACTTATGGAAAGCTCCGGGAAGGAGACTGTGGTGAGTCTTATGATATTGATAGTGAGATCATTCCTTCCGCTGGCAGGAGTTTTGCTTATAAGGTACTATGTAGAAAGGATAACCGGTGATACTGCCGGAGGGGAGTTGCCGATGTTCAGTGCTGTAACAGGACTCATTGCTGCCATGGCAGTGACTCTCCTTGCGGATGACTGGCTTGCATCTGCCGGTTACTTTTTTGCCAGGAAACAGTCAGTGCGTGTTGAGGGTCATATATCATCCCTCATACATGGGCATGCTTCGGGGATTGGTCTGAAGTTTTTCGAGGATCCCGCTTTTCACGATGGATTGTCACGTGCAGCGAGGGATATCTCATGGAGGCCGGCGGCTATGGTGACTGATATGATTCTTCTTGTCCGGGGAGTGATATCATTTATTGCCATGGGGTATATTCTCAGGATGTTCGGCATCATACCGCTGGTGGTGCTTGTACTGCTGTTTCTACCCCTGTTGTGGATAAGGTACAGGAACTCCTCACGGATATACATGGCTCGCAAGAGTGTAACGGAGCTGACGAGGCAGGCGGCCTATTTCAGCTGGCTGCTGACAGGTGAGAAGCCTGCCAGGGAGGTAAAGCTCTTCGGATTGGGTGAATACTTTGAGAATCTGTTCCGCAGAAACTTCGAGGATTCAAAGGCACCCGAGCTGGAGGCCGTGAGGAAGAACACTCTATTGGAGAGTGCCTCATCCCTGGTGAAGGTCGCTGCCTTTGCAGGTATTCTGGTATATGCTACAGGAGCCTTCATGAGGTCAGAGATCACTGCCGGTGAGCTGGCGATGTACCTGGTTGCCTTCCGGCAGGCCATGGTTTACCTGCGCGATGCGGTCTCAGGTTACTCGGGACTTGCGGAGAACAGGCTCTTCCTTCAGGACCTGTTCGGATTCCTCGACCTGAAGGGCGACATGCCAGACGGGGAGAAGGGGCCGGACCCGGGTACATTCAGTGAAATCACAGTGGAAAAGATGACCTTCACCTACCCGGGGGCATCCGGACCGGCATTGAGGGATATCAGCCTGAAGATAACCAGGGGCGAAAAGGTGGCTGTCGTTGGGCCGAACGGGTCGGGCAAGACCACGCTGGTCAAGCTCCTGTGCCGGCTCTATGACCCTGACGGTGGCCGCATACTGCTGAATGGAAGGAATATAACATCTATTGACCCTGACGCCTACCGCAAACTCTTTTCGGTGGTGTTCCAGAACTTCATGCTCTATTACCTGAGCGCAGGCGATAACATCCGGCTGGGCAGCGCAGAGGGGAAAGAGGAGACGGAGAGGGTCATCAGTGCCGCGTCAATGACCGGTCTGCATGAGTTGCTCAGCAGCCTGCCGGAGGGTTATGACACCCTTCTCGGCCATCACACCGAGGGCGGCCGTGAGCTCAGCTGGGGCGAGTGGCAGAAGATAGCCATCGCCAGGGCTCTTTACCGTGAGGCGCCGGTGCTTATCCTCGATGAGCCGTCGTCTTCGCTTGACGCCGACTCTGAATATGAGATATTTTCTGACCTGGGCATGATAACTGCCGGCAGGACATGCATTTTCATCAGCCACCGGCTCTCGAATGTGAAAGATGCAGACCGTATCATCGTCCTGCACAAGGGATGCATTGCGGAATCGGGAACGCATGACGAGCTCATGGCAGCAAAAGGCAGCTATTATTCGATGTTCACCCGGCAGAAATCGATGTACAGGTGACAGTGGGAAGCGAAAAACGGGCGATGGCATCCGGCGCCAACCGGGAACTGTCAGAGCAAGAGGCCGGGGAGAGAGCATTCAGCGATGACCGGGAGAGGGCTGCTGCCCTGCTTCTGATGCTGAGCAGGGTTGAATTCACGGTAGAAGAAGCAGTCAGGGTCAGAAATGAATGCGCCTCATATGCCGGATGGAAGCTCTTCACTGATCTGGCTGTCAGGCACGGCGTCGCCGCACTGGTATGGCAGAATATATGTGATCTTTCCCTCGAGGGGCACGTTCCGGACCCTGAACGTATCATTCTTGAAGGGTTAAGGTTCAAGTCGATTGCCCGGGTGGCATACATCACCAATGCTGCTTCAGAGGCGGTTGATGTCCTTGAGAGGAATGGAATCAGAGTCGTGTTGCTCAAGGGACTTGCCCTGGAGCATACCGTTTACGGTTCAAGGGGACTGAGGCAGATGAGTGATGCAGATATCCTTGTATCGCCGGGTGATGCGCTGAAGGCAATGGATATCCTTACCGGTGCCGGTTTTGAATCGATGCCCATGAAGTCAGGGTTGTACAGGCATATAATCCTTGACCTGGGCAACCACCTGCCCGAGATGCACAGAGGGGGGATATCGGTTGACCTGCATTACCGCCTCTTCGGACCGGAGGGCGGAGAGATGGTCAGCAGGGCCATCAGTGAGGCGGAGGAGATCTCCGCGGGAGGAAAGAGATTCCATGTGCTGCCTCCTGTGACCTCCTTCCTGGGGCTGGTCAGCCATATCTACAAGCATGAGGTCAAGGGTGAGTTCCAGCTGCGCCTCTATACAGACATATATCTTCTCCTGAAGAAGCACGGAAGCGCAATCATCAATCCTCAACTAATGGCCGCTGCAGACCAGGCCTGCATAAAGGCTGAAGTCCGTGTGGTTCTGACCGTGATGAAACAGGCGTGGGGCCTTGAGCTGCCGGGGGAGATGGAAGCCCGGACCGTGGAGGAGCAGAAAATGGCCGGCCGGTTCATGCATGACCTGACTTTTCCCGGAATGATCACCCCGGAGAGCCAGAGAGAGATGTTCACCAGGAACCTGCACACAATGAAGGGGCTTCGGAAGAAGCTGATATTCGTTGCGGGTGATCTTTTCCCATCGGTTGATTTCCTGAAGCGCAGGTACGGATGCCGTTCAACCCTCTCAGCTCTGATGCATTATCCACACAGACTCGGCAAGCTGATTTGGATTTTTAGTCCCGAAAGAGGCAAAATCCGGGATAAATAATACAAAAATCAAAATTTTACTAAAATTTCTCTCATTTTTCTTGACAAATCAGGAAAAATATTTTAAATTTACTATAGTCAACTTTTGGTTTTTAGTCAATGTCTTGTAAGGCTTGTGTTTAGGTTTCTTCTAAAACGCGACAAAATGGAAGCTACTCGTCTGAGGTCCACGGTTGAATAGCGCTCAAGGGGAAAAATGGCGCTTCATTAGCGCGTCTCGCTGCATGATTCGTCTCTGACGACGGGTAAGGCTGCATTCTTCGTCGCCTGGCTGCCCCGGACTGAAAAGCTCCGGGGCAGTTTTCTGTCACTCCTTTTCCGCGACTTTGCTTCAAAAGCATTACTTTTGCACAAAGAGCCGATGAGATGAAAAGTGCACTTTACCTGTATAACACCATTTCGCGAAAGAAAGAAATGTTCGAACCGCTGGCCCCGCCTTTCGTCGGCATGTATGTCTGCGGTCCGACGGTCTACAGCGAGGCGCACCTTGGCCATGCCCGTCCGGCAGTGACTTTCGACCTGCTCTACCGGTACCTGATGCATCTGGGTTACCAGGTGAGGTATGTCCGCAATATCACCGATGTAGGCCACCTTGAGAATGAGGTTGACGACTCCGGAGAGGACAAGATTAGCCGCAAGGCGAGACAGGAGAATCTTGAGCCCATGGAGGTTGTACAGAAGTATATGAACAGCTACCATACTGCAATGGAGAAGCTCAACACCCTGCCGCCGTCGATAGAACCCCGCGCAACGGGGCACATCATAGAGCAGCAGCAGCTGGCAGAGAGGCTGATAAGCAAGGGTTATGCATACGAGGTCAACGGCTCGGTCTATTTTGATGTTGAGAAGTATGACAGCATGCATTCATACGGCATCCTTTCGGGAAGGGTTCTTGAGGATATGCGTGCCAACAGCCGTGCTCTCGAGGGGCAGGATGAAAAGCGCGGACAGTTTGACTTTGCACTGTGGAAGAAGGCCTCTCCGGATCATATAATGCGCTGGCCCTCGAAATGGAGCGACGGGTTCCCGGGATGGCATCTCGAGTGCTCGGTGATGAGCACCAAATATCTCGGTGACACATTCGACATACATGGCGGCGGCATGGATCTGATTTTTCCCCACCACGAGTGCGAGATCGCCCAAAGCACGGCCTCACAGGGTCACTCGCCGGTGCGTTACTGGGTGCATAACAACATGGTCACCATCAACGGCCAGAAGATGGCCAGATCATTCGGCAACTTCATCACCCTCGAGGAGCTCTTCACCGGCTCTCATAAGATGCTCGTGCAGGCCTACTCACCCATGACAATACGGTTCTTCATGCTCCAGGCCCATTACCGCAGCACGCTCGACTTCAGCAATGAGGCGCTGCTGGCAGCATCACTGGGTCTGCAGAAGCTCCTGACGGCAGAGCGGACGCTGGCAAGCCTGAAGCCCTCTGACGAATCGACCGCTGACATTCGCGGACTCAGCAAAAAGTGCTATGACGCCATGAATGACGACCTCAACACACCGGTGGCTATAGCCCAGCTGTTCGATGCTGTCAGGATCATCAACCTGGTTAATGACGGAAAGGAGAAGCTTTCTGCAGCTGACATCACTTCGGTAAAGGAGCTCTTTAAGGTATTTGTTCATGATCTCTTCGGCCTGAAGGCAGGTGAGTCTGTCGGGAACGACAAGCTTGCAGGGGTGCTGCAGTTGCTCCTTGACATGAGACAGGAAGCCAAGGCGAGGCAGGAGTGGAGCGTCTCGGACCGTATACGTGACAGGCTGAGCGAGCTCGGCATCACGGTGAAGGACCGGAAGGATGGCTGCGACTGGGAGATAACGGCGTGACAGTGATTCCATTCAGATCAGAGGTTATTAAGATCGGTGACCTCACCATGGGAGGTGATCTCCCGGTGCGTGTTCAGAGCATGACAAATACCGATACGCTTGACACCGCGGCAAGTGTCAGCCAGTGCATCCGGATCATTGAAGCGGGGGGCGAGTTGGTGAGGCTGACGGCACAGGGTGTCAGGGAGGCGGAGAATCTTGCCAATATTAAAAGGGAATTGCGCCAGTCGGGCTTTGTGACACCGCTCTGCGCGGACATACATTTTAATCCCGACGCAGCCGAAGTAGCCGCACGCATCGTTGAGAAGGTACGGATCAACCCCGGCAATTACGCCGACAGGAGAGCCTCGTTCATAAAGCAGGAGCTCTCTGAAAATGAATATATGGCGGAGCTGGAGCGCATCAGGGAGCGGCTCCTCCCACTGATGCGGATTTGCAGTGAGTACGGCACGGCGGTACGCATAGGAGTGAACCACGGTTCGCTCTCTGACCGGATCATGACGCGCTACGGCAACACGCCGCAGGGGATGGCCGTCTCGGCAATAGAGTTCCTGAAGATCTTCAGGGATGAGGGGTTCCGCAACCTGGTGGTCTCAATGAAGTCGTCTGACACTCGGGTGATGGTAGAGTCAAACCGCCTGCTTGTCAGGATGATGACGGAGGAGGGGATGTTTTTTCCCGTTCATCTTGGCATCACCGAGGCCGGTGAGGGCGAAGACGGCAGGATCATCTCCGCTGCCGGCATCGGTACCCTGCTCTCGGAGGGGACAGGCGACACGGTGAGGGTCTCGCTCTCGGAGGCTCCCGAGAAGGAGATACCTGTTGCCAGGGAGATAATCAGGGTTGTTGCAGGACCTGCCGGCAGGGTGAAGGAGCCCGCTGCCCCGCTTCCTGCAAGAAAGGCCGGAGAGCGCTATTATCCGCAGGTTTACTCCAGGCAGGTTGGTATCAGTCATGATAATCAGGGCAATATCCAGGTGAATGAGGATGTCCTGTCCGGAGGAGATCAGGGAGACATTTTCATGGATGAGCAGAGCACCATGCAAAATACAGAGGTGCTTACCCTGGAGGCCGCTGAGATTATCAAGTGCAACGGCCGTCAGGCTTATGACGCCATCGTCAATCCCGTGTTCAGTGAGGATGACCCTGAGAAGCTGGCCATCGATGCAGCGGCTCTGCTGGGAAGGTTTTTCATTGCGCGCCAGCCGGCCGGACTGTGCATCACAAACAGAGGAAAGGTCCAGGGTGAGGCGCTGAGCAGGCTTGCCTTTTCGGTCCTCCAGGCCACTGAGGCGCGTATCACACGCACAAGGTATATCTCCTGTCCCACCTGCGGGCGTACAAAATTCAACCTTGAAGAGGCAGTCCGCAAGGTAAAGGCAGGCACATCACATCTGAAAGGCATGAAGATAGCGGTGATGGGTTGCATTGTCAACGGTCCGGGCGAGATGGCCGGAGCCGACTATGGCTATGTGGGCGCCGCAGAGGGTAAGGTGCATATATACCGCGGCACCGAGGCAGTACTGAAGAATATCCCGGAGGCCGAAGCTCTTCAGAGACTCCTGGAACTTATAGAGACCGATCAGGCCGGAAGGGGTGACCGGGCCAATAAAAGCAACCGGGCCGGTCAGGATATGAAAGGCCGGTAAGAGCGATCAGCCAGACAGTAACGATCAGGCCAGCCGGTAATCAAGCTGTCTCTTGCGCAGGTCAGCCTTAACCACCTCAACATTTATCTTGTCTCCAAGCATGTAAACCTTGCCCGATTGTCTGCCCCTGATGGAGTAGTTCTCCTCATCATATTCAAAGTAATCGTCCTGCAGTTCCCTGATGGCTATCATCCCCTCGCACTGGTTCTCAATGATCTCTACATAGAGACCCCATTCGGTCACGCCTGAGATGACGCCCTCAAACACCTTTCCGATCTTGTCGCTCATGAACTCCACCTGCTTGTATTTGATTGATGCCCTCTCGGCATCGGTGGCCAGACGCTCCATCTTTGAAGAGTGCTCGCACATCTTTGCAAACTTCTCCCTGTCACTGGTTGGCTGACCGTCGAGATATCTTGTCAGGAGCCTGTGAACCATCATATCAGGGTACCTCCTTATTGGCGACGTGAAGTGGGTGTAGTGGCTGAAGGCAAGACCGTAGTGGCCGATGTTGTCGGTGGAATAGACGGCCTTGGCCATTGACCGCAGGGCGAGGGTCTCGATGATATTCTGTTCCTTCTTCCCTGAAACAGCATCCATCAGCTTGTTCATGGCTGCAGGGAGCCCCCTGACGTTTTCAGTGTCGAGCTCATAGCCGAACCGTTTTATGAAATATCCGAATGAGCTCAGTTTTTCAGGATTGGGTTTGTCGTGGATGCGGTAGACGAAGGTCTTCCCTTTAAGTTTTTTGCCCACATATTCGGCAACCCGTTTGTTGGCCAGGAGCATGAACTCCTCAATAAGCTGGTTTGAGGTGCCGAATTCGCGGAAGAGAATGCCAAGCGGAACTCCCTTTTCGCTCAGGTTGAACTTGACCTCAAGCCTTTCAAAGGCAAATGAACCGGAGGCGAAGCGCCTGCTGCGAAGCATCTGTGCCAGGTTGTTGAGGGTCAGGAGCTGTTCCTTCATGTCGCCCTCGCCGGTGTCGATAACCTTTTGTGCCCCGGCATAGGAGAAGCGTTTGTCAGAATTGATGACTGTCCGTCCGAACCACTCCTTAACCACGTTTGCCTTGCTGTCAAGCTCGAAGACGGCTGCATAGGTGAGCTTATCCTCCGCCGGGTTCAGCGAGCAGATGTGGTTTGAGATCCTCTCCGGGAGCATGGGTATGGTGCGGTCAACCAGGTAGACTGAGGTGGCACGCTCCTGTGCGACCTTTTCAAGGACGGATCCGGTCCTGACATAGTGCGTAACGTCGGCTATATGTATTCCCACCTCCATGTTACCGTCGGGAAGGCGCCTGACTGACAGCGCATCGTCAAAGTCCTTGGCGTCTTCGGGGTCGATGGTGAAGGTTGGCACATCGCGGAAGTCGCGCCGTGATGCTATCTCTTCAGCGGTGATGGCGGCAGGTATCTTCTCCGCCGCGGCTTCGATCTCAGGTTCAAACCTGTTGGGGAGGCCGAACTCGGCAAGGATGGCGTGCATCTCCGTGTCATTCTCGCCGGGGTAGCCCAGCACTTCGGTTATCTCACCGATGGGATTGCGTGAGCGCTGATCCCACTCAACGAGTCTGGCCACTGCCTTCTGTCCCTGTTTCGCCCCGTTAAGCTTTGAGAGCGGAATAAAGAGATCGAAGGGCATGTTTTTGTTGTCAGGTATGAGGAAGGCAAACTGAGGAGTCAGTTCGATGGTGCCCACAAACGAGGCGCGTGACCGGCTGATTATCTCTACCACCTCTCCCTCCGGACGCTTGCCTTTGTGGCGGGCATAGAGAAGGACTTTCACCTGGTCGCCGTGCAGGGCAGTATTGAGGTTGCGGGCGGCGACGAAGACATCGTCTTCCGATTCTTCGGAGAGGACGAAGGCATAGCCGAATTTTGTAAGATCGATGGTGCCGGTGACATATCCGCCGACAGCCTTAAGGAGATATTTTCCGTGTCCCCGCTCCTCCGACAGGCCATCCTTCTTCATTCTGAGGAGAGCATCGGAGAGGGCTTTCTTCTCTTCTTTTTCGGTTACCTGCAGCCGTGCGGCTATCTGTTTGTAGTTTAAAGGCTGTTTTGGGTTTTTGGCCATCGCCTTGACGATGAGCTCAATAAGTTTCTTCTGGTCTATGCCAGGTTTCTTTTCCTGATTCTTTCTTGCCATTTCAAGCTTGGGTTTGATTTTTCAAAGATAGGCTGAAAATGGCTATCTTTGAGTTGATTATAAATTAATGATATCACTCTCCTCAATACCTTCTCATTCGCCTGATGTGGTTTTCCGCAGGATCAATGACGAATTCCTTCTGATCCCGCTTACGGACAATATTGCCGATATGGATTCACTTTACAGGCTCACTGAGACAGGTGCTTTTATCTGGGAGCTTATTGACGGCGAGCTTGCCATCAGTGATATAACGTCAAAGGTAGCAGAAGAGTTCGATGTTGAGCAGGATGTTGCAGAAAAAGACATTCTCGGCTTCTTCAGGGAGGTACAGGAATTCCTTCATTTCAGGGAGCAGTGACAGCTGATCCTAATTGCGGCAGGGAGTTGTGAAAGCTGATCTTCTAGCGACGGGGAGCAGTGAACTTTGATATAATAGCTACAGGCAGTTGTGATAACTGACCTTATTGCGGCATGGAGTTGTGAAAGTTGAGCTAATCGTGGAAGAAAGTTGTGGCAATTGATCTTATCATAGCCGGCAGGAGGATACGGTTGCAGTCGGAGGAGGGGATCGCTCTCCGTCCCGATGAGCGTTTCAGCGCTTTCGCGGCGGCCGTGGCTGATGATTCATGCAACTCTGAAGGTAAGGCGTCTGGAGAAGAGGTGGTGAGGACGGAAGGAGAAGCGGAGGCAGTGGCTGCCGTGCCGGATATGCCAAAATATGCAGAGGCAGGCCGGGGTGAGGCTGCTGATGCAGGGTCTGGTGTGGCACACTTGCCGGATCTGACGGTTGACATCTTTCCGGACAGGGCGGAAATCCCTGCTGATGCGGTGAAGGTTTTTGATGCGCGGCTGATGGAGGAGACGCCTGACGGACTGCGTGATACAGGCGAGCCATTCTGGGAGATCCTGGCTGGCGCCGGCGTGACCTTTGCCAAAATATATCTTAAAAATCTTGTTGGTAATCCTGTTTTGGTCATGCCGCATGGGCAGCCAGATACCGCCGCCAACCCTGTCCTTGTGATGCCGGACGGCAAAATGACCTGGCAAATCTTCGCGGACAGCGAAATAACCATTGAGACCCTGGCAGA
>DZBJ01000007.1:49039-75905 GCA_022736275.1 Rikenella microfusus
AAATGACCTGGCAAATCTTCGCGGACAGCGAAATAACCATTGAGACCCTGGCAGAAGGCAAAATTACCGATCAGCTCTTTTCTGACAGCGAAATGACCGATCAGCTCTTTTCTGACAGCGAAATGACCGGTCAGCTCTTTTCTGACAGCGAAATGACAGGGCAGATTATTCCTGACACCGGAATGACAAACCAGAACCGTCCCGGCAACGAAGCGGCCGGGATAAATCCCTTGCCCTACCCTCTTGACGGCCTCCTGCTCTATTTCCTCTCATCAGCCATGGGAGACATTATGATACACGGCTCGGGCGTCATATGCGGCGGCCGGGGATGGATTTTCACCGGGAGGTCGGGAAGCGGAAAGACCACCATGGCAGGGATCTTTGACCACGCCGGAGACAGGGTGATACATGACGACAGGCTTATCCTGAGAAGGGATGCCGGCGGATGGGTGATGCACAGCACCCCGGTCTACCGCAATGATGAACCGCGCAGCGCCGCCGTCAGTCACCTGTGGGGCATCACTCATGGCCGCTCAAATGTATCAACACCTGTCACCGGGGCCGAAGCGGTTGCGATGGTGCTGTCAAACTGCGTACAGCAGAACCGTGACAGGGAGGCTGCGTCACGACTGGCGGAAGCTGTTGAGGAGCTGGTATCATCGGTCAGGGTGAGCCGGCTGTCGTTCGTGCCGGATAATCTTATACGTGATTATCTCATTGCCCGGGAGTCAGACGGAGCAGTAACGGCTGCTGAGGCCGCAGCGTCAATACTTGCAGAAAACAGGCCAGTGACAATCACCGCCGGAGGCTACAGTATGTGGCCGGCTATCAGACCGGGCGACCGTATTGTAATAACACCGTACAATCCTCAGATTCCCCTGGCAAAAGAGATGGTGGTGGCGCTCAGACGTGACGGCGGGTTCGTCGTTCACCGCGTCACCGACTACCGGAGAGGGAAGTTCATGAATTTCATCCGGACACGCGGTGACACAGTGTTAATATATGATTCCTGGATATCAGCAGGAGATGTAGCCGGCGTGGTGAAGAGGGTGACGGAAGACAATAATACAGAGATGATCAGACCACGGCGCATGCCATATTTCATGGGTGGAATTGCCGCAGCCCTTATACAATTATGGAGCGGCATCAGGAGGAGATTCTGATCTTCCCTGAGACGTTTTGATATTCAGGGTTCCTGAAGTACTTTTGCAGATCAAAATATGAAAGAGTTGAAACAAGATATCAGGAGAATCCTCAGTGAAAGAATACTGGTCCTTGACGGCGCCATGGGCACCATGATACAGCGCCACAGGCTGACCGAGGAGCAGTACCGCGGCACCCTGTTCGCTGCCCACCCGCAGTCGCTGAAGGGAAACAACGACCTTTTGTCACTGACGCAGCCGGAGATTATCCGCAGTATCCATCTCGATTACCTGAGAGCGGGAGCTGACATCATCAGCACCAACACCTTCAATGCCAACAGGATCTCGATGGCTGACTATGCCATGGAGTCACATTCCCGTGATATTAATGTTGCTGCCGCGAAGCTTGCGCGTGAAGCAGTTGAGGCTTATCACGCAGAGACCGGCCGTGATGCATGGGTGGCAGGCTCGGTGGGTCCCACCAACCGCACCGCGTCGATGTCGCCTGATGTGAGCGACCCGGGAGCGCGCACCGTCACCTTCGCCGGACTGGCAGAGGCTTACGGAGAGCAGGTGCGCGGACTGATAGATGGCGGCGCTGATATTCTTCTTGTTGAGACGGTCTTTGACGGACTGAATGCCAAGGCGGCACTCTTTGCCATCAGCGGTGTCTTCGAAGAGAAGGGGATTGAGCTGCCCGTCATGGTATCTGGTACGATCACCGATGCCAGCGGACGAACACTCACGGGCCAGACCCTCGAGGCCTTCCTCATCACCATGTCACATTTCCCGCTGCTCAGCATCGGACTGAACTGTGCTCTGGGGGCGGAGCAGCTGAGACCCTTCATTGAGGAGTTGTCGGCAAAGGCGCCCTTCTTTGTATCGGCGCACCCGAATGCAGGCCTGCCGAACCAGTTCGCAGAGTATGACCAGTCGGCCGGCTTTATGGGCAATATCATCAGGGGAATTCTGCAGAACGGCTGGGTGAACATCATCGGCGGATGCTGTGGCACAACCCCCGATCATATAAAGGTAATTGCCGGGCTGGCGAAGGGCCGGGCTCCGCGGGCACTTCCCGAAAGAAAGCATATCACGGCGCTGGCAGGGCTTGAGCCGCTCGTGTTAAGACCTGACACGAACTTCGTCAACATAGGCGAGCGCACCAACGTCGCCGGCTCGATAAAGTTCGCAAGGCTGATACGCGAGGGTAACTTCGCTGCGGCCCTCGACGTGGCACGTGACCAGGTGGAGGGCGGTGCGCAGGTGATAGATATATGCATGGACGATGCCATGATCGACGGCGCGGCTGCCATGACGAGGTTTATCAACCTGATGATGAGCGAGCCTGACATAGCAAAGCTTCCCATCATGGTGGACTCCTCGAAGTGGGAGGTGCTGGAGGCCGGCCTCAGATGCATACAGGGCAAGCCGGTGGTCAACTCAATAAGCCTGAAGGAGGGGGAGGAGGATTTCCTGAAAAAGGCCCGGCTGGTACGGCGTTACGGAGCAGCAGCGGTGGTGATGCTCTTCGATGAGCGCGGGCAGGCTGACACGTTTGAGAGAAGAAAAGAGGTGGCTGACCGCTCCTACAGGCTGCTGACGGAAAAGGCCGGCTTCGCGCCGGAAGATATTTTCATTGACCCGAACGTACTGGCTATCGCCACCGGCATAGAGGAGCATAACAACTATGCTGTTGATTACATTAAGGCCACAGAGTATATCAAGGCTAACCTGCCATACGCAAGAGTGAGCGGAGGGGTGAGCAACCTTTCATTCTCTTTCCGGGGCAATGACCCCGTCAGGGAGGCAATGCATGCGGTGTTCCTCTACCACGCCATTAAAAGTGGCATGGACATGGGGATAGTTAATCCCGGCCTGCTGAAGGTCTACACCTCCATCGAGCCGGACCTGCTCCGCCTGACGGAGGATGTGGTAATGAACAGGAGGAAGGATGCCACTGACAGGCTCCTTCAGTATGCTTCGGGAATGAAGGTCGGGAAGCAGGAGGAGATTGGGAAACACCTTGAATGGCGTGACGGCGACGTTGTCAGCCGAATAAAGCACGCCCTGGTGAACGGCATTGACACCTTCATTGAGGATGATGTCGAGGAGGCGAGGCCACAGTACGACAGGGCCCTGAGAGTCATAGAAGGGCCGCTGATGGACGGCATGAACGAGGTGGGCGACCTGTTCGGGTCGGGACGCATGTTCCTGCCGCAGGTGGTGAAGAGCGCCAGGGTGATGAAGAAGGCCGTGGCACGCCTTACACCGCACATTGAGGCTGAGATGAAGACGGGCGAGGCATCGTCAGCTGGCAAGGTGCTGCTGGCAACCGTCAAGGGCGATGTGCATGACATCGGAAAGAATATTGTGGGAGTTATTCTTTCATGCAATAACTATGAGTTGATAGACCTGGGGGTGATGGTTCCCGCCGCCACCATCCTTGACACAGCGGTGAGGGAGAAGGTTGACTTCATCGGCCTGTCGGGACTGATAACCCCTTCGCTGGAAGAGATGGTGCATATCGCCTCACTGATGGAGGAAAGAGGCATGAAGACTCCCCTGCTGATCGGAGGGGCGACGACTTCGGAGATACACACAGCTGTAAGGATAGCGCCGGTCTATTCATACAGTGCAGTTTATGTGAAGGATGCCTCCAGGGCCGTTCCTGTAATGTCAGGATTGATGGCCGACGGCGGATCGCTGGCGGTGACACTGAAGGATAAGTATGAGAAGCTCCGGAGGGAGCATGAAGCCTCAAGGAGAGAGAAAAAACTTGTTACGCTTGACACTGCCAGGAAGAACGGTTTAAGAACCGAGGCACCTTCGCCGGCACCCATGCTGAAGGGGGTGATCAACTCAGGTCCGGTAAGCATCAGGGAGCTGGTTGATTACATCGACTGGACCTTCTTCTTCTTTGCCTGGAAGGTCAACGGCAAATATCCTGACATATTCAATGACCCGGTCAAGGGCACCGAGGCCAGGAAGCTCTATGATGATGCACTGGCCATGATTGAAAGGATCATTGATGAGAGGCTTATGGTTGCCGAGGCGCTCTCGGGCATTTTCCCCGCCGAGCGTCACGGTGATGATGTAAAGCTGTTTCCCGGAAACGGCAGTGAAGAGGCATGGTTCCGCTTTCTACGCAACCAGGAGGAGAAGGAGCCGGGACACCGGAACCTCTGCCTGTCCGATTTTGTGGCCGAAAAAGGTGATCATGCCGGGGCGTTTGTGGTGACGGTCAGGCCGGTGGCGCAGCTGCCTGAGGGAATCGCCGGTGACGATTACCACACCATTATGTTCAGGATCCTTGCCGACCGTTTTGCCGAGTCTGCCGCCGAATGGCTGCACCGCGAGATAAGGGTGAAGCACTGGGGATATGCTGCAGGAGAGGCACTTACGGCGGCAGAGCTTTTCAAGCTGAAATACTGGGGTATCAGGCCTGCGCCGGGCTATCCTGCATGTCCCGACCACACCGGCAAACAGGTGATATTTGACCTGCTGAGGGTGCCGGAGACGATAGGGGTCATACTGACAGAGAGTTTTGTGATGGTGCCGGTATCATCGGTATGCGGGTATATTTTTGCTTCACCGGATTCATCATATTTCAATGTTGGCACGATAGGACGTGATCAGCTGGAGGATTATGCGGCACGGTGCGGAATAACCGTTGAAGAGACAGCGAAATGGCTGGCCCCGAATCTTTAGAATTGCAATATGAACGGAGCTACAGTAATTGATCTTATTAACGGTTCGAAGAAACCGCTTTTCACTTTTGAGCTGCTGCCGCCGCTGAAGGGGCACAGCATTGACCGCATCTACCACACTATCGAGGGGTTGCTTGAATACTCACCGGCATACATCAACTTCACCTCCCACCGCAATGAGGTAGTTCTGACGGAGAGACCCGACGGGCTGCTGGAGAAGCGCACCACCAGAAAGCGTCCGGGCACCATTGCCCTTGCAGCTGCGGTGAAGTACAAGTATAATGTGAATGTGGTACCACACATTCTCTGCGGAGGGTTTTCGAAGGAGGAGACTGAGAATGCTCTTATTGAGATGAACTTCCTGGGTATCAATGATGTGCTGGCACTCAGGGGTGATCCCCCGAAGGGCAGTCGCATCTTCATCCCCGACCCGGGCGGACACAGGAACACCAACGAGCTTGTTCAGCAGATCACCGACATGAACCGCGGGCACTATTTGGACCCGGAGCTGAAGAACACCGCTCCCACATCATTCTGCATAGGTGTTGCCGGTTATCCCGAGAAGCATTTCGAGGCTCCGAACCTGAAGAGTGACATGGTCAACCTGAAGCGCAAGATCGATGCAGGAGCATGTTATGTTGTGACGCAGATGTTTTTCGATAACCGGAAGTTTTATGAATTCCGCGATGCGTTGCGGGCCATGGGCGTAACAGTACCGTTGATACCGGGCATCAAGCCGGTATCGGCGATGACAGATGTCAACCTCCTGCCGCAGACGTTTCATATTGACATGCCAGAGGAGCTGGTGCATGAGCTATCAAAGTGCCGCACTGACGACGAGGCAAGGGAGGTAGGTATAGAGTGGTCCGCGGTGCAGAGCCGTGACCTGCTTGAAAACGAAGTGCCGGGGATACATTACTATACCCTCGGCAGATCGGATAACATTGCGCGTATCGTCAAGGCCTCGTACTAGAGGCTAAAGACCCGCCCGGCGCAAACCGGCAGAGACTCTTTCAGGTGACTGTCAAGCATCCGGGGACTACTTTTTCTACAGGCCGAAAGCCTTTTTGATGGCATTAACCTTGTTCAGCTCCTCCCACTTGAAGAGGCTGACGGTTATCTTTTTGTCAGGTTTCTCATTGAATGATCTGAAGGTCTTTTCGACGGTCACCGGTTTACGGCCCATGTGTCCGTAAGCAGCAGTCTCGCTGTATATAGGCTTGCGCAGTCCGAACTCCTTCTCTATTATGGCAGGGCGCAGGTCGAACATCTTGTCGATCATTTTTGCGATCTCGCCGTCGGTCTGTTTCACCTTCGATGTGCCGAAGGTGTTCACAAAGATGCCTACCGGCTGGGCCACGCCGATGGCGTATGATACCTGCACCAGCATCTCGCGTGCGACGCCGGCGGCGACCATGTTCTTGGCTATGTGGCGTACGGCGTATGCTGCCGAGCGGTCCACCTTAGAGGGGTCCTTGCCCGAGAAGGCACCGCCGCCGTGAGCGCCGCGGCCTCCGTAGGTGTCTACTATGATCTTGCGTCCGGTGAGGCCGCTGTCGCCGTGAGGCCCGCCGATGACGAACTTGCCGGTGGGGTTGACATGGTATTTTATCTTCCCGTCAAAGAGTTTCTGCACCTCCTTGCCGAACTGAGCCTTCACCCTTGGAACGAGGATGCTGATGACGTCATTTTTAATTGTCTCCAGCATCTTCTTCTCATCCCTGTCAAAATCGTCATGCTGGGTGGAGACAACTATGGTATGTACTCTCTTCGGCGTGCCGTTGTCGTTATATTCAATGGTAACCTGCGACTTGGAGTCGGGCCTGAGATACTTCATCTGCTTGCCCTCGCGGCGTATCTGTGCCATCTGGTAGACAAACTCGTGAGCCAGGTCAAGTGAAAGGGGGAGGAGGTTTTCGGTCTCGTCGATGGCATAGCCGAACATCATTCCCTGGTCGCCGGCGCCCTGGTCCTCTTTCTTCTTGCGGACGACACCCTGGTTGATGTCGGGAGACTGCTCATGGATGGCCGAGAAGATACCGCATGAGTTGCCGTCGAACATATACTCGGCTTTGGTATAGCCGATCCTGTTGATAACATCGCGGATTATGGTCTGTACGTCAATGTAGGTTTTGGTTCTTACCTCGCCTGCCACCACTACCTGGCCGGTTGTGACGAGTGTCTCGCAAGCGACTTTTGATTCGGGGTCCCATGCAAGGAAGTTGTCGAGGAGTGCGTCGGAGATCTGGTCGGCTACCTTGTCAGGGTGGCCTTCGGATACGGATTCAGAAGTAAATAAGTAGCTCATCTGTTAATTTTTTAAGTTTAACAATGGCAGGGACGGATTGTTGGAAGGCAGCGGGGAAACCGTTTTAGCATTTTTTTCCGTGGTTGCAATCAGCACAAATTTGTCCACCTGTCGTATAACGGCACAAAGGTAATTAAAGATAGGGATTAGGCAATAGGGAATAGGCAATAGTGACAAGAGTGAAGTCGGCAGTCTTCAGTCCTCAGTCGGCAGAACGGACTGCTGACTGGCGACTGCCAACTGCTGACTATTTTCCGGTGAGTTGCCGGAAGGTCTCCTCGAGGCGGGCGCCGGCGAGGGAGGATATCTCATCTATGGGGCCGTCGGCCACAATGCGGCCGTGGTCAATGATGATAACGCGGCTGCAGATGGCTTCAACCTCCTGCATGATATGGGTTGAGAGCATGACCGTCTTCTCACGGCCGGCCTCGGAGATAAGATTGCGTATCTCCACGATCTGGTTAGGATCGAGGCCGGTGGTGGCCTCGTCGAGTATCAGCACCTGCGGGTCATGGATCAGCGCCTGCGCCAGTCCCACCCGCTGGCGGTATCCCTTTGACAGCGCCCCTATCTTCTTCCCCTGCTCGGGGGTCAGTCCTGTGCGTTCTATGACCGAGTTCACCGCTTCACGGCTCTTATTACCCATACGGTATATGTCAGCAACGTACCCGAGGTACTCCCGGACATACATGTCAGTATAAAGAGGATTGTTCTCAGGCAGGTAGCCGATGAGCCGCTTCATCTCCACGGCTCCCGGTCCGGCAGGGAGGCCGCATACAGAGACGTTGCCCGAATCGGCGGAGAAAAAACCGGTGATGATCTTCATCATGGTCGACTTGCCGGCACCGTTGGGACCGATGAAACCGACTATCTCACCGGCAGGAATTGTAAATGAAACGTCGTCCAGCGCTTTCTGGTGACCGTAGCTCTTCGTTACGTTACTAACTGTTATGGACATTTACAGATTGTCGATTTTGACTTAGGATTGAAATCTGAAGTCTGAAGGTCTGTCGCTTCGCTACGTCTTGCGATCCTGCGGTTCCCGATGCGCTGCGCGATCGGGATTTCGTCCCCGCCAGTTGGCGGATACTCAACTTGCGGTCTGAAAGCTTGGCTGTCAATTCTTAATTCTTCATTCTTAATTTTTCACTACTGACTATTGCCGACTGCCGACTGAGGACTGAAGACTACCCATACATGAACTGCCCGAGGTTGGCAAAGGCCGAGGCCGGGTTCACACAACAGACCGGAATCTTTGAACTGTTGGCAATGATCTCCTGCTCTTTCGCACCTATGACATAATCTGCAAATGTGATGTCCTTGGTTGTCATGATGAGGATGAGGTCAGCCTTCAGCTCCTGGGCTGCCTCGATGGTCTTCTCGGCCAGCTTGTCTGAGGGAACCTCCTTGATATCATACTCTATATTGTTCTGTATGAGCATCCTTACGGTATAATTGAGATTCAGGTTGGCCTTTTTGGCGAGCGACTCATCTTTCCTTGTAGCCTTCAGAATATGAACCTTTGAATCAAAGTATTTGCCCATGAAGATAGCCATGGAGAGCTTTTCCTTCTCCTCTGCACGCCAGTCAATGGGGCATACGATGTTGTGATACCTCTCATGGTCATCCGGGGGTGCCTGCACCACGATATAGGGGACCTTTGATTTGGCTATCACCTTCAGCGCCCAGCTGCCGGTGATCTTCTGCATGCCGCTCATGCCGTGCGTTCCCATCACCACCAGTGACGCTCCGCGGTCATTGACGAACTCAGGGATGCTCTTGAAGATGGTGCCGCGCTGCACATGCGTCTTTACCTTGACGCCGAACTTGCGCTCCACCTCTGCTCCCTTGTTGTTCATCGAACCCTGCTTTACCTTGATGCCACCCTCGCTGGTGATCTTGTCTACAATGTGAAGCAGGCATATGTCATTGTGAGTCATGCGTGATATTTTGATGGCATGCTGCAATGCATAATCCGTTACCGGAGTAAAATCCCATGGTACTACAATTATCTTGCTGTCGACTTCCATAATGTACGCGTTTTCAGTTTGAAAGGTAAAATTACCCTTTTTCGGTGATTAAACAAAAACCTGATTCTCCTTTGGAAAACGCTGCAACCGGCTGAAAAATTGCCTTTGTGTACAAAAACAGTGCCATTTGTTAACAGTTCAATACGGCAAGAGGAACAAAATGCTATTTTTGTGTGCATAATGGTTCAATCAGAGATGAAGAGGAAAAGAGTAAAGGAGCTGCTTGCCGGCACGGCGAACGGAGAGAAGGTGCTTGTAAAGGGATGGGTCAGGACAAAGAGAGAGATCAAGAATGTGGCATTTGTGGCCCTTAATGACGGTTCAACCATTAACAACATACAGATAGTCATTGATCTGAATGCTTTCCCGGCCGAACTCCTGAAGGATATTACCACAGGCGCCAGCATCGGGGTGACGGGCACACTTGAGCTGTCACAGGGCAAGGGTCAGAGCGTTGAGATACAGGCCTCGGATCTCACTCTCTACGGCAAGTGCGATCCTGACAGCTATCCGCTGCAGAAGAAGGGGCATTCGATGGAGTTCCTTAGGGAGATAGCACATCTCCGTTTCCGCACCAATACTTTTGGGGCAGTCATGCGGATAAGGCATGCCATGGCTTTTGCCATACACAAGTATTATAATGACAGGGGATTCTTCTACCTGCATACCCCCATCATCACCGGCAGCGATGCCGAGGGAGCGGGAGAGATGTTCCACGTCACCACCTTCGACCTGAATGATCCGCCACGCACAAAGGAGGGAGCCATTGACTATGAAGCTGACTTCTTCGGCAAGCCCACCAACCTTACCGTGAGCGGGCAGCTCGAGGGCGAACTCGGCGCACTGGCCCTGGGTGAGATATACACCTTCGGCCCCACATTCCGTGCCGAGAACTCAAACACACCCCGCCACCTTGCCGAGTTCTGGATGATCGAGCCGGAGATGGCATTCTGGGATCTGAATGACAACATGGACCTGGCGGAGGATTTCCTCAAGTACCTTATAAAATATGCTCTTGACAACTGCCGTGAGGACCTTGAGTTCCTTAACAAGATGATAGATACCGGCCTCATCGAGAGACTGGAGTTCGTGGTTGCCAATGATTTTGTCAGGCTGACCTACACTGAGGCAATAAAGATTCTCGAGGCTGCCGGCCGCAAGTGGGAGTATGCCGTGGGCTGGGGGCGTGACCTGCAGGCCGAGCACGAGCGCTATCTCGTTGAGACGCATTTCAAGCGTCCTGTAATACTGACTGATTATCCGAAGAGCATCAAGGCCTTCTACATGAAACAGAATGACGACGGCCTTACGGTGAGGGCTATGGATGTCCTTTTCCCCGGGATAGGAGAGATCATTGGCGGCTCACAGAGGGAGGAGGATCTTGCCAGGCTGACTGGCAGGATTGTGGAGCTGAACCTCCCCGTGAAGGACCTGTGGTGGTATCTTGACACCAGGCGGTTCGGCACGGCGCCCCACTCAGGGTTCGGCCTGGGGTTTGAGCGTCTGATATTGTTTATGACAGGCATGTCAAATATACGTGATGTGATACCATTCCCGCGCACGCCAAGGAATGCCGAGTTTTAGAGTACAGAACAACAGGCTGTATGCTCGACCAGAGGTTACAACAGAAACTGCTTCAGAAGCTCTCTCCGCAACAGATCCAGATGATCAAGCTGCTGGAGGTGCCTGCCATGCAGCTCGAGCAACGGATAAAAAAGGAGCTGGAGGAGAATCCCGCCCTGGAGGAGGGTCCTGAGGAGGATGAGGTCCAGGGTGAGGAAGAGGAGGAGGTCGATGCCGAACAGGAGGAGCGTGATCAGGAGGAATTTGCCCTGGACGATTATCTCAATGATGAGGATATCCCGGATTACCGCCTCCAGGTGAACAATACCTCCAGGGACGATGACAGGAGGGACGAGATTCCCTATGCTTCGGGATCTTCATTCCACGAGAACCTGACAGCTCAATTCGCACTCAGAAGCGACACTGAGAGAGAGGACATACTTGGCGAGTATATTATTGGCAACATAGATGACGACGGATACCTGCGCCGCGAGGTTGAGAACATGGTCGACGATCTTGCTTTCCTGCAGAACATCACAACAGCCGTCGATGAGCTGCATGCCATTCTGAAGATCATACAGGATCTTGAGCCTGCAGGTGTGGGGGCGCGTGACCTGCGCGAGTGCCTGCTGCTGCAGATTGAGAGAAAGGATCAGTCTGTGCGGCCGGTTGCCCTTGCAAGGAGTGTCCTGAGTGATTACTTTGAAGAGTTCTCGCGCAGGCATTATGAGAAGATAATGGCGAAGCTGATGATCAGTGAGGAGGATATGAAGAGTGTCATTGACGAGGTGCTGAAGCTCAACCCCAAGCCGGGAGGTACCGTCAGTGATCCATACAGCAGATCTGCCCAGCAGATCATCCCAGACTTCATCCTCGATCAGTCTGACAGCGGTCTGGAGCTGAGCCTTAACAACCGCAATGTGCCCGAGCTGAAGGTCAACCGCGATTACAGCCAGATGCTGGAGTCATACAGTCGTGACAAAGCGGCAGGCAAGCAGAACCGTGATGCCATAATGTTTGTGAAGCAGAAGCTTGACTCCGCAAAATGGTTCATTGATGCAATGAAACAGCGGCAGAACACCCTTCTGCTGACCATGAATGCCATCCTGACATACCAGAAGGAGTATTTTGCGGAGGGTGATGACACCAGGCTCAGACCGATGATCCTCAAGGATGTGGCGGAGATGACGGGGCTTGACATCTCCACCGTGTCACGAGTCGCCAACAGCAAGTACATACAGACGCACTTCGGCATCTATCCGCTTAAGTTCTTCTTCTCCGAGGGGATGCAGACCGATGGGGGAGATGAGGTTTCTACACGTGAAATCAAGAGGATTCTGCAGGAGTGTCTCAGCAATGAGGACAAGCGCCGACCGCTGACCGATGAAAAGCTTACCGAGATACTCCAGGAGAAGGGGTATCAGATAGCGAGACGCACTGTCGCCAAGTATCGTGAACAATTAAATATTCCTGTTGCCAGGATGAGGAAGGAGATGAAATGAAACCCGGTGAAAAGAGCCGGCTGACGACTGCGGCAGAGGTGCTCTCGGTGATATTCCATCCGCTCTTCATACCCCTGTACGGATTGCTGATCATTTACAGCTCTCCGACACTGCTCTCATTCATTCCGGCACGACTGAAGAGCCTGATATTTATTCTGGTGGTTACGAACAACGTCATTCTCCCCCTGGCACTGGCGGCCATTCTGTATGCCAGGGGAGCAATAACCACTTTCAATGCCCGCGACCGCAATGAGAGGGTCATACTGCTGGCCTTCGCACTCATGATGTATACTCTCACGGCCTATCTGCTTCTGAGGATGCAGGTGCCCAATCTGTTCAGGGCATACTTCATATCTATTGCCGTTGTCACGCTCATCACACTGCTTATCACCACGTTCTACAGGCTGTCACTGCATGCTGCCGGTATCGGAGGCCTGCTTGTACTTATTATTTTCATGATTGTTTTCTATGATATTACCACTGCCTGGCAACTGACTGCCGTGCTTGTGGTTGGCGGGGTAGTGATGTCATCACGAATTTACCTTGACGATCACACTCCGTCAGAGGTGTGGACCGGACTGGCAGCCGGGGCAGCCGTGATGGCGCTCTCACTGATTATTCTGCTCAAGTAAGAGATCAGTTGCCTTCTCAAACAGGGTTGCGCTGTCAGGCAGCTCAGGCGAAGCAATGTCAGGCAACGGCCCTGTGGGATTCATGGCCGGCAAACCACTGCCAGGCAGCTGCCCTGCGGAATTCAAGAGCGGCGAGCCATTGTCAGGCAGCGAAGGTGCAGTGTTATCTGTCACCTGCAGGGAATGTGTTTCAGTCAACCCAGTGCCTGCCATTAACCTTTCAGCCAGAGATCTCAGGCCCGTGATATTTTTCTGATTCAGGGTTATGAACCCATGACGTCCGTTGAGGTAATCACCCAGGTACTCCTGCTCCGGCTGCCCGGGGGTGGGGATCAGCACGGCTCCCCTGCCAAGGGATGACAGTTCCATGACGGAGGTGTACCCCGCTCTGGTGATGATCAGCGTACTGCCGGTTATAATATGACGCATCGTTCCCGTGTCAGGCTTTATAAGAAATGTGATTCCGGGATCAGTATCACGTGCCCTCCGGACAGGTGTCGCGCTCAGCACATAAAGATTCATGCCGCACAGCGCTGCACGGACTTTTTCATACAGCAGGGAATGCTGCGGCTCCGGACCGGAGAGGATAAGACAGCAGCAGGGGTGGAGAAGTGTGATATTGTCTCCTGATGGCGCCGGAACCCTGAACCTTGACAAAGGCCCCATATAGTGGATGTTGCCGGAAGGCTTCAGGTCATGAGAGAGCCTCCCTGAAAGGTTGACCACACCGGGATAATCAGGTACCAGGCACAGGTCGTACCTGGGGATGATAATCCTGTGGAGCCATGCTGCAACAGGTTCCATAAACCTCAGGGGCCGCGGAAACGGAATGCGTACCTGGTGGGTCACGTAAACTGAAAATATCTTCCTGTGAAAAAAACCAAAACGGTTATCGGATATGATGACTGAGGGCTTATACTGTTGCGCAAGGTGACGGAGGATGAAATGCTCACGGACTGCATGGAAGACCACCAGCGGCAGCTGAAGGAAGATACTCAGGTACTGTGGCAGCCAGCGTGAATACCTTATGCGCAATCCCGGAATATCAATCAGTCTGATACCCGGCAGCTCATTTTCAATAAGCCTCACGAGATGTGGATCTGCTCCGAATATAACCCTGTGCCCTCTCCTCTTCAGCTCCAGGGCCAGTGGTATCATCCGTCCGGCATGGCCGAAGCCCCAGTTCAGCGGGCTCATGAGTATCGTCATGCCGCTCATGACGGTTATCCTGACACTGATGTGCTGATACCGAGCTCCCTGACACGGGCAGCAATTGCATTGAGCTCTGCCACCGGCACCTTCTTCAGGCTGTTGCCCATGGGAGTATCGCGGTCGATGGTATATATCATCACCGACTGCGGCCTTATTCTTCCGACAGCCTCAAGCCAGGCGTTGAGTTCATCCTCAGTTGTGTTGTCAACAGTCTCACCGTTGCATTCACCTCTTACAAAGAGTGTCTGTATGATGAAACCTCCTTCGAAGTCCTTCACATACCGTTCAAACCTGGCAAGATCTGTGGTGCGGCGCGGCTGGTTCAGGCTCTGAACTGTTGATGGTATGGCTGAATCAAGCTTAAGGATATTCATATCGACCTTCTTCAGGGCTTCACGGACAGTCCTGCGATGGAGGGTTGATCCGTTGGAGAGCACTGATATCCTTGCCTGCGGGAAGTACTCATTGCGCAGTGCGACGGAGTCATCGATGATGGCAGCGAAGTCAGGGTGCAGGGTAGGTTCGCCGTTGCCGGCGTAGGTTATGACATCAGGAGCTGTACCCAGCTCCTTCATTTCAGCCAGTTTTATCCGCAGGGCCTCATGAACTGAGGCACGTGACGGCAGTGCCGAAGACCGGATACCGCCCGCACCGGAAGTCCAGCCGCACTCGCAGTAGATGCAGTTGTAAGAGCACACCTTCCGATCGACAGGCAAAAGGTTGATTCCAAGTGATACTCCCAGCCTTCGGCTGCGTACCGGTCCGAACACTATGCTGTCAAACAGGAATGTAGGCATTAAACGGTGCTTTTAAGAGTTCAAATTTACAATAATCTGCGGATGCGGCTTCCGGGAAGCAGCCGCAGGTTGACCAGGTCGGCAGGCTCGACAAGAAGGAGTCCAGGTTTTTTACCCGGCTCAATTGAGCCGAGGGTATCTGACATCTTCAATGCACGGGCCCCGTTGATGGTCCCCCACCTGATGATCTCATGAAGCGGGATCAGGGGTGCAGCATCGTGCAGCATCATGAGCTCGGTGAGCATGTCAAGGCGGTCATTTGAGGCGAGGCTGTCAGTACCTGCCACAATGCGGTCAGTGACCTCCCTGAGGAGCGAGACAGGCGGCATCATACCAGAGATGTGCATGTTCGATGAAGGGCAGAGGCAGAACCATATGTTTCCTTCTCGCGCCAGGATTTCAACCTCATCCGGCCTGATCACGGTGTTGTGGACAAGAATGAGACGCGAGACAAGGCACGACAGCTCAAGGGCTTTCTCTACATGATCACTTGCCATCACACGCTCATCGTCCGACTCCAGGAAGTGAAGGGATATTACTGATTCAGAGGTTATATGCTCCCGTATGAGGGTGAAGAGATCACCTGAAACTGAATAGACGGCATGAGGAGTGACGTCTCCGGGCAGGCCTGATTTCCTGGCATCGGCAGCCACAACCAATGCCCTGCTCATTCTGGCTCCGGCCAGCAGGGGATCTGAGCCGAAAGCCTCGATAAAGGTCAGGTAGCGGACAGGACTCTTCTTCTTAATGTCAAATGAAACAGTGTCATTGCTTATGTCACCGCAGGCCACAACACCGCCATCATGCATTTCGCGGTCGGCTCTTTCGGCCGCGGCGGTCACAATCTCACCCTGCGCCTCACGACGGTCACGGACTGACGAGATAAAACTCCGAAGTCCGCCGCCGGCAGTGATGGCGTCATGCATGTGCGACAGCTCAAGGTGCGAATGGCAGTTAACCAGGCCGGGGATGATGATGCCGTTGTAGAACTCCGTGCCGGCACTCTCGGTCAGATCACCTCCGGTATCTTCAACGCTGATTACTGTGCCATCGTCACCGGCGGTGACAACGCCTCTCTTGAGAGGGTTACCGGCTGAGGTAAAAACATATTGAGCCGAGATTCTTCTCATTCCTGTTTTGCAACTGCAGCGGAGTCAAGCCTCAGGCTTATATTTGCAATGCGCGCGTGCTTTTCCCACCGGCCCGCATGATTGTCGTGGTTAAGCAGCCAGCCCTTGAGGCGTGCTCCCGCCACAGTATCGAGAGTATGTCTTAGCACCACCTGCTGAAACTGGTCGTCTTTAAACAGGCTGACCTCATCCCAGTAATCCCGTTTTTCAACCCCCGCACTGTCTGTATGGCTGAAATATACCGTCACTCTCGGGTTCATGCTTTTGTCATCTTCCAAGAGACGTATGTCGGCCTGCAGGATATATTCTCCCGGCATGTCGAGAGGAATGTCAAACCAGATCGGGTCATGGTCGAAATCTTCCGGGAAGCTGTAGCTTGCCTTCCCGGGCCACAGATTTTCAGCCGGCGCATCTTCATCGGCTCCGCTCCCGGTCATCACCATGGTTTCAAGCTCCAGGAGGTTGCCAGTGACCCTGTCATAAATCTTTGACAGTTTCTTTGGCTTATCGGTAAAATAGTATCTGATGGTTGCGTCAAACTGCTCATAGGTATAACCGTGGCTTCGGATGACATCCGTGTAGTTAATGACAGAGTCGCGCTGGGCCCATGTCCCCCTCATGTAGGGCAGGTCCATCATGCCTGTCGTAAGGTATGTGTCGGTGAGGATGGCCACCAGCTTATCATCGGGAATGAGCATCTTCCGTGAAGGTTTGCTGCCCCCATGACTGCTGCAGGATGACATAATAAGTATTGCTCCAACGAATGACATTAATGGCTTCAGGCTCATTTCTTATCTCTGTTATCCTTGTTTAGATATCTTCGTGAAAGATAGCTGACCGGGTACCATGCGGCGCCGTAGCCAATGGTAATGACAGTTGCCGCCACAACGAAAAAGTCAACGAGCTTCAACTTTACGGGATAGGCGTCGATCAGCAGTGATTCGCCCGCCAGCTTGACAAGGCCGAAGTGCTGCTGGGCGGCCCCGAGCAGTAATCCCAATGCCAGGCCGAGGGTCGTCCCTATGATCGAGATCATCCATCCCTCGTAGATAAAGACGCGTTTGATGAGCCTGTTGTCGGCACCCAGGCTCTTCAGGATCTCAATATCCCTCTCCTTTTCTATGATCAGCATCGTCAGAGACCCTATTATATTGAAGGATGCGATGATAAGGATAAAGGTCAGGATAACGAAGATGGCAAGTCGTTCCGCCTTCATCACCTTATAGAACATCTCCTGTTGCTCATACCTGTTCTGCACCAGGAACTCACTGCCCATCACCTCCCTGATGGCTTTCTGTGTCTTTACGGCGTCTGCGCCGGCTCTCATCTTCACCTCGACAGAGCTTATCTCAGTGGGATAGTCGAGCAGCTCCCTGGCGAAGTCGAGCGGCAGGAAGACATATTTGGAGTCAAACTCCTGTTCAACCGCAAAGATCCCGGAGAGATAGATGTATCTCCTGGTGAAATCATTTTCCGGGCTGGCGCTGATGGCGGCTTTACGGTCAGGGATATAGATTGCCAGGGGAGAGACGAAGTTAAGCCTCAGTCCCAGGTGGTTTGCAACGCCCAGTCCCGCAACGGCATAGGGTCTTCCGTTCTCAGCCTGCAGGGTGAAGTCGCCGTCCCACATTGCGGTGTCAAGATCAGTGACATCGGTATAATTGAGTGAGACGCCCTTGATGGTAGCGATGAACTGCTGTTCATCATACCTCAGCAGGGCATTCTCCTCGAGGGTCTCGGCGTACACCTCCACGCCTTCAATGGCTGCCAGCCGCTTAAGCATCAGGCTGTCAGGCGTGAACACCTTACCCTTCAGGGGTGATATTTTTATCTCCGGGTCAGAGGTGCTGAAGATCCCCTTTACCATCTCCTCAAGTCCGTTGAAGACAGACAGGATAGTTATCAGCGCCATGGTTCCCACCATCACGCCGGCCACCGAGATGGCAGAAATGACATTGATTGCGTTGCGCGATTTCTTCGCGAACAGATATCTTTTTGCTATGAAAAGAGAGAGCTTCATCTGTTGATCCGGGCTATTACCAGCAGTCCGGTTCCTTTTTCGTGGGTTCCGTGCAGGTCGCTGAAGTTCAGGGCCAGCACGAAAGGCATAACGGCAAGATAGTAGAAAGGCAGGATAATAAAGAAAAGTTTTGATGCCGAGAGCATCATGACCGGGTATTTCATGGAGAGTTGCCATGCAATGCTGCCAGGCAGGCCGTAGGTGTAGAGTGCCGTAATATCGTTATAACCTGCGGTATGCAGTTTTTCCGTTATCTCCGTCATGCCGTAGCCGTCGCGCACATGTTCCCCGATGAAGGAGGCGTCACCCTCTGAATGCACATCTGATCCGCCCATGTCTGATGGCGTTGATATCACAAGATATCCGTTCTTCGCGGTCATCCGGCGGAAGTTGGAGAATACCGTACGGTCTTCGGCAATATGTTCCATCACGTCAACGCACAGTATCAGGTCATGGAGCTGCCCGCTGCTCCATGTGACCAGGTCGGCCTCAACGACATGCACCCTATCTGCCATACCCGTTCGGCGGAAAAAAGTGTTGCAGTCAGTCACCTGTTCTCTCTTGAGATCGGCAGCGGTGATCTTCCATTGGGGGAAAGCCCGGGCCATCCACCATGAGTACTGTCCGAAGCCCATCCCCGCATCAAGCACCTCTGCTTCGCGGGGAATTGAGGAACCGATCCTCCTCAGCGCCTTTCTGACGTGCCATGAGCGGAGGAGCAGGATATTCAGGAGATGGTAAAAGAGCTTGCGGAGCAGGGGGTGACGGTTGAACTGTCTCCCGAGGAGCTCTTTTATCGGATCATAGTGCATCAGCCTTACTCTTTTAACAGGTTAGTGATCTTGTCAATATAGTCATTGCTGTCATCGATGAAAAAGGCAATTTCCGGGACAATGCGCAGCTGGTTGCGGACCTTCTGTCCGAGCTCGTATCTCAGTCTCGGGACGCTGTTGCGCAATCCTTCAAGCACCAGGGCAGACCCCTCAGACGGGAAGATGCTTACCCATGTCTTTGCAAGTGAGAGGTCAGGACTGACGCGCACGGTTGTCACTGAGATCATCTTACCGTGGGCCAGCTCGCCGCCAAGATGCATTATTATCTCTGCAAGCTCCTTCTGCACCAGTCTTGCAACTTTCTTCTGCCGGGTTGATTCCATCATGGATTATTTACCCGGCAAAAATACAAAAATTGTTGCAGCACGGGGCTTCTGGGGCTATTGATGGTCAGGGAAGAGAGATTGTCTTCGATGCGGGAACCTCAGTCTCCGGTGGAGTGGTTGTAAACCATGAGGGTACCCCGGCCGCCGGAGGATGGATTGACCGCCATCCGTAAACCCCGGCCACCCCGAGGCAACCGGTCTGCTGTGCTGTGCCGGCGACCTGATTGCAGGAATAACCTGACCAATTTCGTTTTTTATCCCTATTTTTGCCGCGGATATAAATTTTTCATGGATACAGTAGTAAGCGGCATAAGGTCAACGGGCAATCTTCATCTTGGAAACTATTTCGGGGCACTGAAAAATTTCCTCAGGATGCAGGATGAGAACAACTGTTATTTTTTTGTGGCAGATTATCATTCACTCACCACTCACCCCCATCCTGACGACATTCACGCGAACATCAGGCAGGTGCTGGCCGAGTATCTTGCCGCGGGCATTGACCCTGCGAAGGCCACCATATATGTCCAGAGCGATGTTCCGGAGGTTGCCGAGCTCTACCTGCTGATGAACATGAATGCCTATGTAGGTGAGCTGGAGCGCACAACCTCCTTCAAGGAAAAAATACGGCAGCATCCTGACAACATCAACGCAGGATTGCTTACCTACCCGGTACTCATGGCTGCTGACATCATCATCCACAAGGCCCAAAAGGTCCCCGTAGGCAAGGACCAGGAGCAGCATCTTGAGATGACCCGCCGTTTTGCACGCCGTTTCAATACAATGTACAATGTCAGCTATTTCCCCGAGCCCGATGCCTATAACTTTGGCAAACAGCTGATTAAGATCCCTGGCCTTGACGGTTCGGGCAAGATGGGCAAGAGCGAGGGCAACGGCATATTCCTTGCGGATACCCCGGCAGAGATACGCAAGAAGGTTATGAGGGCGGTGACCGATACCGGCCCCGAAAGACCAAATACGGAGCCATCGGAGCCGGTAAAGAATCTCTTTACCATCATGGAGGTGGTCTCCGAGCCGTCAACAGTCAAATACTTCCGCGAGCAGCATGCCCAGTGTCAGATAAGGTACGGAGACATGAAGAAGCAGCTTGCCGAAGACATCATCAAGGTCACGGAGCCCATCAGGCTACGGATCAATGAGATCATCAATGACCCCGTTTACCTTGGCAGGGTAGTGGCTGAAGGTGCAGAAAAGGCCAGAGCAAGCGCATCGGCCACCATCAGGGACGTGAGGGAGATAATTGGTTACCGGCCGTTCTGACCAAGCTGTCACGGATTTGAGGGAAATAACTGACTACGGGTCGTTCTGATCAGGCTATCAGCTGGCGTTTACCACGGGAGCACGCTCGAAGGGAGCGTTTCTGTCAAAGAGATACCGGTATGTTATATGTGTCTTGATGATCCTGGCGCCTATCTGGTCAAGAAGGTGCATCATTGAGGGGTTGAAATCACCTATCCAGTTGAATTCAAGTTCTTTATAAGGAAATTTCTCAGACAGGGCAAGCTTTGCGAAGGAGATTATCAGGGCTCCCTCCACTCCCTTGCGCTGATGTTCGGGCACTATTCCGAAGATGAGGCCGAATGCTTTCGTCAGCCCACCCCTGACGTACCTGTACCAGAGGAATTTGAGCCTGCCTACATGATTAAGCTTGCCATTCAGGTGTCTCACAATCTGGTTTACCTCGGGTAGCATGATGAAGAAGCATACGGGTTCATCCTTGTAGAATCCGAACCAGAGCAGCTTTTCGTCATGTATCTGCCTGAAGCTTTTAAAGATCAGCCTGGCATGCCGTTCGCTTATTGTCTTGATACCCGGGAAGCGTGCCCATCCCTTGTTATAGACAATCATGAAGTTACGGGCTATATCCTTCGCCTTGGATGTTCTCATGTACCTGAATGAGTAGTCGGGATTGCTGAAGATTCTTTCAGCTTTGATATTTATAACCTCATCAAGATTTTTATCGGTGACAGGGCTGTAATAGGTATACTGCTCGAAGTAGTTTCTGAAGCCGTATTTCTCAAACAGATCCCTGTAGTAAGGAGGGTTATAGGGCATGCAGTAGTTAGGAGGCAGGAAGCCGTCGACGAGCAGTCCCCACCAGCGGTCGCGGTCGCCAAAATTCTCAGGGCCTTCCATTGCCCCCATGCCATTCTCCGCCAGCCATTCACGGCATGCATTGAACAGCAGGGTTGCAGCATCATGGTTGTTGATGCATTCAAAGAAGCCCATGCCTCCCACATAATTCTGACTGGCGTTTGCGATCTTCCTGCTGTAGAATGCCGCCACCCTGCCGACTGTTTTTCCGGATGCATCACGGAGAAGCCACCTGATGGCATCACCGCTGCGGAAAAGGTTGTTCAAAGAGGGGTTGAAAACCGACTCAACATCCCTGTAGAGCGGTTTTATCCAGTTCTTGTCGTTTCTGTTGATAAATACGGGAAGATCATGAAATTCCCTGATGTCCTTTTTGCTTTTTACCTCAGCAAGTTGAAAACCACTGGCCATTACCCTGACAATATCCAAATATGGTTGAAATTTAGTCAATCATTTTGGAAAAGCAATAGTCAGCGGAGTGATTGGTTCAGGCAGGGTGACCGGGATTCGAAGATAGGTTGTCTGGCCGGGGTTTGAATGGAGACAGTCAGGCCAGTGTGACTGATCTTCGCGGTCATACATTCTGAGGTGGGTGGCAGATCTTCGCAGAGTTTCAGGTTTCCGCCAGGTTGATTGCCGGTCTGTCAGATACTGATCCTTGCCGAGAAAATGAAGTTTCTTCCCGGGGCAGCTATGCCTGATGAGTAGGGTCTGTATCGAAGATCAAGAATGTTTTCCACGCCTGTGGTCAGGTCAAGCCTGTTGCCAATGTTGAATGTTACCTTGAAGTTCAGTGTGAACCAGCCCGGCGCCCAGGGGTTGCCGTTGGCGTCGGAAGCGTACATGTAGGCCTTGTCTATTTCACTTGATGCGAGCCTGTCATAAGGTATGCTTCCGTTATACAGGGCATACAGGTCGGTCTTGATGAATGATCTTTCAAAGATCATGTGTGTGGCGCCGAAGACCGGGGGTACATGCCGCAGCGGTTCCTTCTCATTGTCTTGTCCTCCCGTGAGTGTCAGGGCTGTTTTTACCCTTATGTAGGATGAAGGTCTCAGCTCTGCCTTTATCTGGGTGCCGTATACTATTGCATAGCCGGCGTTGACAATGGCATAGACCGTACTCTCCTCTCCCTGGTATTCAATGGTTGACTCTCCGTTGAAGAGGAACTCGCGGCGCACCATGGCATTGTCAAGATAAGAGTAGAAAAGAGATGCCTCCGCCATGAGCATATTTCCTATCTCTCTTCTGGCTCCTATATTGGCATTATAGAGGTATTCAGGATTGAGGTCAGGGTTAGGCACCACCAGGTCTCCGGGAGCAGATTCAAACACTTTGCCCAGGTCATCAAGGTTCGGAGCTCTGAACCCCGTAGAGAGGTTCAGCGTCAGCTCCGTCCTCGCGTCAGGCCTGTAGACGGCACCGGCAGCGCCGGTCACTGCACTGTTGGCCGACTTAATGGTGGTGAACGGGAAATTATAGAATGAGTTGTCAGCTATTTCAGAATTGAGAGAGACGAAGTTATACCTCGCTCCGGTGCTGACGGTGAATTTGCTGCCGAGATTGAATTTATAGAATCCGTAGAGTGAGAAGCTGTTATAGATGTTGTCGCCGTTGGGATACCGTGAACCTGCAGGGACAGTCTCTCCGGTGGATATGTCCATCACATCAGCGGTGCTGATGATATTGTTCCTTACATATTCAGCCCCGTAGTAGATAAGGCTGTTGTTTTTTTCTGAAGTTTTGTCGAAGTCGAGGTTCACTGACCATATCCCGACCTTTTCCGTCTGTTCGTTAAGGCTCACGTCATTTATCTTCCTGTCATGCCGGCTCTCCTGGTAATCCTGGCGGGCAACAGTCAGACGGGCCTCGTCAAAGGCAGCCGTCGGCTTATTATAGCTGACCGTCGAGTTCAGCATCATCCATATCTGCGGTCCGTAATACCAGTCGCCGTATCTGAGGGTGCCGTTTTTGACCTGTATCAGTCTGTCATAACGCGGTACGTCTGACAATCGGGAGTAATGGTGGACAATGTTTATGTCGAAATTCTTTCCGGCCTTGAAGCGCAGCTTGTTCATGGTGTTGAGCTGTGAGTATCCGGAAGCCACCTGTCGCTCAGGGTTTTCATTGATTACCACGGTATCCCGGCCGTTAATGCGGGTCTGATATTCATTGCGGAGGTAATCGGTCTGTGTTCTTGATCCCATTACCAGGTCTCCGAAGTCGGACCATGTCACTGAGGTAAGGAATGCCACCTTGCGACCGCCGGCGTTGAGATCGACGTGGTATGTCTGTTCACTGGCGGCGGTCGAATAACGTGCCATCGCCTCTGCCTTGTAGTATACGGAATCACCTGTCGAGAAGAGCGCCCTCCTGGTATGAAAATCCATTACCCCTCCCAGTGCGTCACTGCCGTACATCGTGGCTCCGGGTCCGAAGATGATCTCAGTGCGCTCTATCACGTTGGGGTCAAGTGAGATGATGTTCTGGATGTTGCCTTCGCGGTAGATGGCATTATTCAGTCTGACGCCGTCAATGTTGATCAGTACCCTGTTTGTGGCAAATCCCCTCAGTGAGGGGCTGCCACCGCCAAGCTGGCTCTTCTGTACGAACACATCACCACTGAGCGAAACCAGGTCAGCCGCGGTCTGGGGATTCTGGATCCTTATTGAGGGAAGGGCGACGGTGCTTATGTAGTTCGGCACTTCATCGGATTTCTGCTCCCAGCAGTTCGCCGAGATAATAAACTCCTCAACCTCAAAGGTCTTTGTCTCGAGTTTTACCACCCACCCGGCTTCCTTCAGCTCCTCCGGAGTGAATGAGACCCTCTCAAATGAGAAGTGCTGAAAATAAACCGGCTGTCCTGCTCTGAACCCCGAGAGACTGGCCTTGCCTGCAGGGTTGGTATAACAAAACTGGGTGCGTGATTCATTGTAAACAGACACGTCAGAGACAGGCTTGCCATCCTCGGCAGCCAGCACGGTGACAGTCTGAGCCTCTAAGGTCAGTACAGGCAAAAGAAAAAGGAGCAGAAACAGGAATTTCCTCATAAGTAAACAGCTATGAACGGTGACTGGTGCACAAAAAGCATTCCACAAATATAATGCAGAGGCATGTTTCTTGACATATCCTATGCCGGCATTGGCATTTCTGTTTGTCGGGGCAAATTAATATTTTATATTTTTGGGATTGAATATCAGGCGGAAAATTGTGAAAAGGAGAACCGGGATCATTCTGGTGGGTTTGTTTGCTGTGCTGCTGGCCGTGGCTGCCATGTTAATACGGAAAGATAAGCAGCTGGTTGTTGTTGATCCATGGGAGGCGGTGCCCTCAGACGCCTTTTTCATGGTTGAGACGAACGACCTCCCCGAGCTTCTGACCCGCACAGCCGATCCGGCAGGCATGATATCGAGGCTCTCGGGGATGAAATGGGCTGCCTCGCTGATCAGGACAGCCTCGGCCATTGACAGTGTCACAGGGGGCCGCGAGGTACGCGAGATGATCAGCAGCAGGAGGGTCATCATATCATTTCATGTCGCTGGCCAGGGCCGCGTCACACCGCTGGCGGTGCTGAACAGCGGCGCCTCCTTCACACCACGCCGCCTGGCGGGACTGTGCGCCCAGTCAGGAGCCGAAGTGACGGATTTCAGGGAGCTGGGAGGGACAAGGACCTTCACCGTAACATACGGAAAGGGCAACAGGCAGATGCCGGTATACATGGCACTCACCTCTGGTATTCTGATAATCTCAACATCAGAGAGTCTTGTCACCGCAGCCCTTGACAACAAGAGTGCCGGATCAGACATACGCCATCAGCAGGGATTCGCCCCGGTGGTCAATGCCTCGGGAAAGCAGGCTGACAATGTTTATATTCTATTCAGGAATTTGCCCGACTTTCTTAAGCCATTTACTGATGCCGGTAAAATAGCATCAATATCTTCTGTTGCCATTGCCGGAGGAGGCGATCTGCAGGCTGCCGAGGAGGGACTGTTCATCAGCGGGTTTCTCACAACCACCGGAGCAGGAACCGGCGCTGACCGCCTGAGGAATGCCGCTTCTGCGGAGTGCGGCGTTCATGAGTTGCTGCCCCGCGGTACGATGAGTTACACAACCGTTATGCAAAGGGCGTCGCTCTCTGGCGAGACGGCAGCCGACCCCGCATCAATAAATGCCACTGACCTTGCCCTGATACTGAGCCCCTTTACCGGATCAGAGGTGACCGATGCACTTATGCCTGCCGGTGGAAAGGAGGCGAGAGTGAGGATCTTCAGGATGCTCGACCGGCAGTCGGCCGAGGATGTTCTCAGGGAGAGGCTCACGGCCAAATACCGGTCAATGGGACTGAGGGAGAGTCATTTTGTGGCATCAGCCCGCGCCGCCGACGGTGAAGAGGTGGTTCTTTACAAAATGCCCTTCACAGGCGTGGCGTCGATACTTTCGGGAGAGAGCGGCAACAGTGCAGATGACGAATGGGTGACGTTCGCCAGGTCGTATATGATTTTTTCCGGATTGCCGGAAGCCCTGGCATCAGTTAAGAGAGAGTCGGATAATGAAAACACCCTGATCAATGACCCTGAATTCAGGGAGATGGAAAAGACAATGCCGACGAAAAGCTCGTATCTCTTCTACTCTTCGGGAAGGGTGCTCAGGTCACTGCTGAACGGTATCCTTACACCCGAAGCGAAGGCTGCATTCCCGGCGGAATCACTCTCGGGGATAGGCGGAATAGGGCTCAGCCTCACACCAAGTAATGGCATGATCTACACGAGTCTCTCGGTGAGGTACAGTGAGGGAGAGGGGCAGAGGGGCGGCACTACGCAGGTGGATGCGGCCACGGCCACGGCTACGGACACAGGCACTGCAACCACCACCGCCGCTGCCGGTGCGGGAACTTCAGGACCAATGAAGCTCATGTGGAAGGTGAAACTTGATGCTGAGCCTTCCATCAGGCCCTTCTTTTTCCTGAATCATAACAGCGGAGCAACGGAGATATTCATCCAGGATCAGAAGAACAACATATACCTTATAAGCGCATCGGGCAAGATACTGTGGAAGGCAGCGATCAGGGAGAGGATCTCCGGTGACATCTTCATGATCGACTATTACAGGAACGGCAAATACCAGCTTCTCTTCAACGGGAAGGACTATATGCATCTCATTGACCGTAACGGCAATTACGTTGACAAATACCCGGTCAGGCTGAGGTCACCCGCATCAAATTCACTTGCCGTGTTCGATTACGAGAATAATAAGGATTACCGTCTGTGCATAGCGGGTGAAGATAACAGGATATATGTTTATGACCGGTCAGGTTCGCCTGTAAGGGGGTGGAACCTATTCACCACCCGTGGCAGGGTATCCAATCCGGTCTCCTTCTTCAGGGTCAGGGGCAAGGACTATCTCTTTGCGGCTGATGATCAGGCGGTATATGTTCTTGACCGGACGGGCAATATAAGGGTAGCACACCAGGAGCCGCTGAAAATGGCGGCGGGATCAACGGCCCGGCTTGCCGCCGGAGATGGCCTTGCCGTCGAGATGCGTGACCGGCGAGA
>DZBJ01000007.1:75915-102615 GCA_022736275.1 Rikenella microfusus
TTGCCGCCGGAGATGAGCCTGCCATTATCTTTTCAGCTCCTGACGGGGTAACTGTGCGTCTCTATTTTGACGGAACTGTGAAGAGAGACACTGCAGGCACCTTCTCTGCCGGGCACAGTAGTGATTTTGCCGATCTTGACGGCGACGAAAGCATTGACCTCCTTTATCTTGACAAGGGGATGCTCCGCACCTATGGCAGCAGCGGCAGCGAGATGTACTCACACACCTTTGAGACTGACCAGCTGAGCGGTCCGGTCATCTTCAGCACGGGTCCGTCAGAGAAGAGAACAGCCGTCTATGAGAGCAGCAGGCAGATGATTCATCTCATCGGAAGGAGCGGAGGGGCACTTCCGGGCTTCCCACTCAGGGCAGGTCAGTACTATAATATCGGCAGAGTATCAAACAAAAGCGCCTGGAACCTCGTTATTAATGGAAATGACCTTTACCTTTACAATTACGAACTCAGTTCCTCGTCAAAATAGTTACCGGGCATGAAAATCAGATTTGTGCTGCTGCTTTTGCTGCTGACCCAGTTTATTGCGTCAGGCACTGTCATGGCCCAGACCAGCCAGGCTCTCTATTACATGAACCTGCAGCAGAGAAACACCCTTAATCCCGCCCTCCGCACACCCGGAAGGGTTTATGCCGGGCTGCCGGGGATATCCGATATTTCCCTGAGGGTTGACAATAACTTCCTGAGCTTTTCCGACCTGTTCATGAACGGGGTCATTTCAGACTCTACTTTTGCTTTCCTTGAGCCCGGAGAGGATCTTGACAATTTCCTTGCAGGGCTGGGCAATAACAACTCACTTGAGCCGCAGGCCAGCGTCCAGCTTTTCGGGCTCGGCTTCACTGTCGGTGATGACCTGAAGATCACGCTTGACGTTACAGAACGGGCTGACGCCAACTTCGTTATACCCGGAGATGCAATAAGGATTGGAGTTAGTGGCAATAATTACAGTATTGGGCAGGAGATCGACTTCTCATCGCTCAGGGCTGACCTTACCTGGTATCATGAGATAGGGCTCGGCGCATCGAAGAACATCACCGAGAAGCTGAGGGTAGGTGCCAGGATGCTGATACTGTCAGGAGTGGCATCATTCTATCTTACCAACAACGGCATCACCCTTACCGTCAATGATGATCTGACCCACACTGTTGATGCCGACCTGTCTCTCAACGTGAGCGCACCCGTTACTTTTCTCAGGGATGAGTACGAGGGGGTCATCGACCACATCCGGCTGGATGAAGGGCGTTTTGAGGGTCGGGATGACTGGGTTGCCTATGTCAGCGCCATGTCGAACCCCGGCCTTGGCTTCGAGGCAGGCGCCGAGTACAGGTTCAATGACATGTTTTCGGTCTCCGCCGCCATTAACGATCTAGGCTTCATCAAATGGAAGAGAGACAGGTCTGAGATCTACACCACCACCTCCATAGAGTTTAACGGACTGACCATCCAGGATGTTCACGATGAGAGCGTGACGTTTGACGAGCTTCTTAACTGGGCGGCAGATTCGATACAGAATTCAATTGACCTGGATGAATCACCCGGCACATACACCACCTACCTGCCCTTCTGCCTCACCTCCGGCTTCAGCTTCACCCCGGTGAACTATTTCACTGCCGGTGTGCTGTCGCAGACACGGTTCGTCGGGCAACAGGTTCATGAAGCGCTCACTCTCTCTGGTAACTTCAACTTCGGCAGCGTCTTCTCAACCACCCTGGCCTACACCCTTGCCAACAGAAGATATGACAACCTGGGATTCGGCTTAGCCGTCAGGGGAGGATTCTTCCAGTTTTATGCCCTCGTTGACAATATGCCGCTTAAGTGGTCCAGGGTGACGGATGGGGAAAAGAGCTACGCACTTCCCGTGAACATGAATTTGGTCCATGCCAGGCTGGGGGTGAACTTCATTTTCGGTTACAGGGAAAAGGAGGAGATACTCCCGGCGATGTAATGATTATTTTGATGACTCCTTGAGCTGCTTCGCGAGGGCGTTGGCAAAGACAAAATCATTGAGCAGCCTGCAGTCTGATTTCAGGATCTCATCTTTGTTACCCTCCCAGCACTTTTCGCCCTCCTCGATGAAGATGATCTTCTCTCCGTTCTCCATCACGGAGTTCATGTCATGAGTATTGACGATGGTGGTCATGTTGAGCTCAACGGTTATCTCTCTTATCAGCTCATCGATGACAATAGATGTTTTGGGGTCAAGGCCGGAGTTGGGCTCATCGCAGAAGAGGAAGCGAGGTTTCAGGACAATGGCCCTGGCGATGGCCACCCTTTTTCTCATCCCTCCCGAAAGCTCTGCCGGCGAGAGGTGGTTTGAGTTGACGATGTTTACCCGTTCGAGGCAGAAGTTGACGCGGTCACTCTTCTCCTCCCGTGACATATCGGTGAACATATCAAGAGGGAACCTGACATTCTCCTCCACCGTCATCGAGTCAAAGAGGGCAGCTCCCTGGAAGAGCATTCCCATCTCCTTCCTGATCTCTTTCCTTGCCTTGAAGTCGAGGCCGGTGAAGAGCACATCATTATAAAATACCTTGCCTTCATCCACCTCCAGGAGACCCACCAGGCATTTGAGGAAGACGGTCTTGCCCGATCCGCTCCTGCCTATTATAAGGTTAGTCTGTCCCGGTTCAAACACTGCGGAAATATCCCTGATTACCTCGCGGCCGGCAAAGGACTTGGTTATATGTTCAGCCCTGATCATGAGAGTAACAGCTGTGTGAGGATGACATTGAAAAGGAGTATGGCAATACTGCTGTAAACCACGGCTTTTGTACTGGCTCGCCCCACTTCGAGTGAGCCTCCCTCGACAATATATCCCTGGTATGCTGATACAGTAGTTATTATGAATGCAAAGACGACGGTCTTGATCAGTGCATAGGTGATATAATAAGGTATGAATGCATACTGGATGCCGTAGATGTAATCCTGGGAGGTTATCACCCCGGCCGCGGTACCGGCGATCCATCCGCCCACTATACCGGTAATGATGCTGATCAGGGTGAGGAACGGGTTGAAGAGGACGGTGGCCACAACCTTCGGGAGGATGATGTAAGAGGCGGAGTTGATCCCCATAAGCTCGAGGGCGTCAATCTGTTCGGTTACTCTCATGGTTCCTATCTCGGATGCTATGTTAGAACCCACCTTGCCAGCAAGGATAAGCGCCACTATTGTTGAGGAGAATTCGAGGAGGATGGAGTCTCTTGCTCCGAGCCCGATCAGGTAGGTGGGATAGATGGGGTTTTCGGTATTATAGGCGGTCTGGAGGGTGATGACCGCTCCCATAAAGAAGGAGATGATAATCACTATGCCCATTGATCGCAGCCCGAGGCTTATAAGCTCCTTCACGGTCTGCCTGTAGTATATGGAATGTTTCTCGGGCCTGGCAAAGACCCTGCCGAGTAACATCCAGTAAGAACCGAAGCCTGCCAGGAACCTGAACATGTCTTGAAAGTTTTGTCAAATTTAACAATAATTCACCTCACCAGGAACCGTGCCGGTTTTCATGGCAGGGAATTTATATATTTGTAAGAGTGCATAATAAAATCAGGTAATCATGAAAAACCGCTATCTGCTGATCATGGCCGGGGGTGTCGGAAGCCGTTTCTGGCCGCTGAGCAGGAAGGAGAGGGCAAAGCAGTTCCTTGATATACTGGGAACAGGTGAAACTCTGATACAGATGACATACCGGCGATTCAGTCAGATATGCCCTGCCGAAAATATTTATGTGGTAACCAGTGAAGACAGCAGCGATACGGTAATTGAACAGCTTGGGATTGACAGCAGTCATGTGTTGTCTGAACCCCTGAGGAGAAACACGGCGCCCTGTATTGCGTACGGCCTCTTCAGGATAATGGCTGAGAATCCGGAAGCAGTGATTGCGGTGACCCCGGCAGATCACCTGATAAAAAAGGAGGATGAGTTTATGGAGGTCATGAATGAGGCATTCAGGTTTGCCACGGAGAATGATGCCCTTCTCACCCTCGGGATCAAGCCTGACAGGCCGGAGACGGGGTACGGATATATCCAGGCCAATTTTAATCAGCCGGTGAACGGGTTCAGCAGCCTCCACAAGGTAAAAGCCTTTACCGAGAAGCCGGAGCTTAAGATGGCAAGGCTCTTCCTTGAGAGCGGGGATTTCTACTGGAACAGCGGTATCTTCATCTGGAGGGCCAGTTCAATACTGGCCGCCTTTGAAAGGCATCTTCCCGACATGTATCATTCATTCATCGAGGGGAAAGATAAGTTCAATACTCCGGAAGAGAAGGAATTCATCAGGCTTGCCTATGCACAGTGCAGCAGTATCTCGGTCGATTACGGGATAATGGAGAAGGCTGACAACGTTTATGTCATCTGCACTGACCTTGGATGGTCTGATCTCGGGACCTGGAGTTCGCTCTATCTTCATTCCGGGCATGACAGGAATGACAACGCGCTGCTCAGTTCGCAGGCGCTGACATACAATTCCGAAGGAAACATTATAAGCCTGCCCCAGGGCAAGATAGCTGTGATACAGGGGCTTGACGACTACATCATCATTGACAGCGGTGATGTGCTGCTCATTGTCTCACGAGAACAGGAGCAGAATATCAAGCTTTACCTTGACGATGTGGGGAAGACAGCCGGCGATAAGTACCTGTAAAAAAAAAGCGCCCCGTTTTGCGGAGCACTTTTTTTATCAGTTATTCTTCTAGTATTCCCAGAGATCCTGTTCAAAGTTGAATATCTCGTTCTTGATCCTTTCAGCCTCGAAGATCTGGGCAGGGCCCATCTTGTACTGGTTGATTGATCTGTCATCATAGACGTTTGATTCGGCAACGATGTATCCGTCAAACCTGCGCTGAAGCATCAGGTCCTCAAAGGAGATACGCTGTGCATCGTTGAACGAGTTGAACGCCTCACTGCTGGCCAGCGCCTGCCTTACGTCTTCATACCTGATCCAGAAGAGGCGTCTCTTCACCAGCCTGGAGGTGATCTGGTCATATCCCATGTAGATCGGGCATATGCCAATTATTCGCACGTCAAGCCGTGAATGCTTCTTGTCAAAGAACCACTCCTCGAGCAGCATGAGCTGTTTGATGTCAGCGGGGTTCTCCATGTTCGTCACGGTGGAGTCCTGCTCACGGCCTTCGGCATTGATCACGGTTATGGTCAGCGTATCACGGTTCATCTTCGCAGCGATATCATTGTATGTTGTGGGAACCGTCATTGCATCGCCGTCTGTTGCCACTACCCTGCCTGAGAGGATCTCATTGAGGAGGATCCCCGAGAAATTCATCCTTCCGTCTGACATCTCCGACACGAAGCGGTTGTTGGCAGCGTCATATCTGAGTGACGGGTAGAAGAGGTTCAGGTTCATCTTCTCCCTCAGGTCAATAATCCTGTATAGTCTTTTTGACCAGATAACATCTGATTCTCCCAGGTATGTATAATTGATCTTCTGGTTCTCGGGCATCTGCTTGGTATAGATGTCTCCGAACGACTGGGCCATTGAGGCTGTACAGATCAGGAGGCCGGTAAGGCCTGCCAGAATTCTCCTGTTCATGGTGTGTATCTCTAGTATTAGTTAATCTTAAGAATAATAGGGTTGAGATCCCTCGTTCTTCCGTCGGGTCCAACTGCCTTTATCTTTTCTATTATTAATTTCTGTCCGGCGCGCAGGTTGGCAATGAGGCCCTTCTGCTTATCGGTAAGCCTGTTGTTGTTTGATTCAGCTGTGATCTCAAAGCCCTTGTCGTTGACAGAGACGGTGAAGCCAGTGACTGTATAGGTAAGGTCGAACTCGAAGTTCTCAAGTACTGCGGTCACAACCTGCTGTGCGGCTGCTACGCTTCTGAGCACGTTACCCTCTTTCATGTTGGCGAATCTTGCCTCGGGGTCGGGAAGTCTCCTTACCCTGAACTCCACTGGCGGGAAGGTCTGCACCTTGCCGTTGATGTTAGCCGAAACAATCACCTGGGCATTCTGCCCGACCGTTCTTGGCTCAGCAATATATTCACCGCGGTAATCCTTGTATTTACCTCTCTTGATATCGCCGTTGGTCATGCGTACGGTCAGCTTGTCTGATCCCACGCCCGGCACTGATATGTCAACCGGGTTCTGGATACCCTGGTAGAAGACGTTCATTGCCGTTGGTGACACAACCACGTTGGGCATGCCTACGGAGTATTTCGAATCGAAACCGTATGTACGGATGGTACCGTTGGGAGCCTTCATCCTGATGACGCCGCCCCATGATTTCTCGCCTGTTGAACCGGGTCTCACCCTGTATATACCCACACCTGATTCGTCGATGGGAAGTTTTGTGGCCTGGCTGCCCGGCTCGTATGTCACGGTGCCGTCAGCATTGGTCTTTGAGGTATAGGGTCCCACGAATATTTCCATATCCTGGGTTGTGTCGGTTGCTGCAACGAATACACGGGCCTCATATTCGTTACCCTGCATGACATAGGTTGAGTTGGGGATGACTGTCGGGATGATCTTGTTGAATCTCAACGAGCCGGCGTCGATCTGAGTATAAAGAACGTTGAGCACATCGGTCTCGGCGTTCCTGACGTCTACCTGCATCTTTGACAGTATTGTTATTACTGCTACCAGCGGCAGTGTCTGGAAATTTGCATTTACCCAGTTCTCAGTACCGGTTCCTTCCAGGTTCTGCGGGTCATCAGTATTGAGTATATCAAGTATTGACTGCTCGGCAGAGATATCTTTGCCATCAATGGTCTCCACAAGGAAACCGCGATAATCTTCAATGAGCGCCTTCAGGTCATTTCCCTTGCCATCCTGGTTGGCTCCGATGAGTATTTCCGAAGGGATGTTGTTATCGTCAATCCTCTTGACCTTGGTAACGTCTATCTGGTTGTCTGCAAGCAGTGCTTCCGATTCCGTGCCTTCAGCCGTAGTGATGATCTCTATTTTAAGATCCTGGATATAATTGTAAATTTCATCGGTGCGGGCCTTGACATCATAGGCTTTTGTCTTCCACGCTCCCGCCTTCTCAGGGTTCTCAGCCGCCGCCACATCAAATGCTGCATAGGTAATATCATTCTTTTTGATATAGTTGGCGGTAGTCTTCGTCAAGCTTAGGTCAACTTTCTTAAAAGCTTCTACGGCCTCCTTTGAAACGTTAAGCGCAAGCATTGCTGTCAGTATGAGGTACATCATACCGATCATCTTTTGCCGCGGGGTTTCTTTTCCCTTAGACATTTGCGGATAGTTTAAGTGTTAACGGATATATTGATGTACTTGACATTACTTCACGTTCATGGCTGCAAGCATGTTGCCATAGACATTGTTCAGTGAGCTGAGATTTTCATTCAGTTTGGCAACCTGTTCGCGGTATTTCTTCGTGTCATCGGCTGAGCCGGTAAGGTCCTTCATCAGCCCTTCCATTCCCTTGTAGATGACCTCCGTGCTCCTGACATGGTCACTGGTGCCTCTGAGCTGAAGCTCATACGCGGCATTGAGAGCCGAGAGGTTCTTGTTGAGGGCTTCCAGCTTCTCATGATAACTTTTCCCACCTGTCTCTATGGTCTTTGATGTTTCACCGAGAGCATGGTAGACAGGATTGGAGTCAGTCATTGATCTGGCGGTCTGTTTAGCAGACTCGGAGAGGTTCGCGAGTGACTCGTTTGCTTTCCTGATAGTGCTGGTATACTCATTGGTGGTAGCAGCCAGGTCGCCCATGGCATTGAAGTTGGCTGTTGTCTCAGTGAGCTTTTTCAGTCCTGAACTGAGCCTGTCAAATACGTCGGGAGTGATTCCTGCGTCGGCAAGCATCTTGTCGAACTGTGAAAGTCCGGCACCGCCGCCGCCACCGTAGCCGCCACCGCCGCCGCCAACTGCAGCGAAGCCAATCTCCTCACCTGAGTAGTTGGGGTCAAGCTGCGGATAGACGAGTTTCCAGTCTGGTTCCTCCTTCAGCGGCTCAAAGGCAGAGAAGAAGAAGATGACAGCCTCTGTGATAAGACCGACAGCGAGGAGTAATCCTGCGTAGGAATAGTGTTGGATCTTAAAGAGAGCACCGATGATTACGACCGAAGCACCCCAGCCGTACAGTTTGGACATGAAAGCTTTCCACTTACTGGTATGAACAAATTCCGAAAGGCCCATATAATTAAATTTTTAGTTTAAACAGTATTAGTTATTTACTCCGATATAAGTTCTCACATTGCGGAACCCGACAAATGACTTTGTTGAGTCCTGGTATTCATAATCCCTTGACGATGTCTGCATAAAGTATGAGATATCCTTCCATGAGCCTCCTCTGATGACTTTGCGCTTGAGCACCGGGGGATCCTCGGGACGTGCGTTGTATTCATAGTCGGGGTTCAGGTCGTGGGTGAAGACATAGGCTGACGGGTGGTATGCGCACGAGGTCCATTCGGCCACGTTGCCTGCCATGTCAAACAGTCCGTATTCATTTGGTTCGAACGAAGCAACCTTAATGGTGTATACTGCTCCATCGTCGATGTAGTTGCCGCGCAGAGGCTTGAAATTAGCCAGGAAGCAGCCCTGGTAGTTGCGTGTGTAGGGGCCTCCCCACGGATACATTGAGAGATCGAGACCACCGCGTGCGGCATATTCCCATTCAGTCTCAAGCGGGAGGCGGTAGTTGTGCACATCGGCAATACCCTGGGCACGCAGGTTTTCATTCATGAAGTTGGTACGCCAAACGCTGAAGGCACGGGCCTGCACCCATGAAACGCCCACAACGGGATAGTCATCATAACCCGGATGCCAGAAATAGAGGGTGGCCCAGGGCTCATTGAATGAATAGGTGAAGTCCCTGATCCATGCAAGGGTATCAGGATAGATATTGACAACATGGTGCATGATGAACGATGAACGGTCGACCACATCGGTGGTGTTACCCTCCAGGTCAGTGACGGCACCTTCGTACTTCTGCTCCTTATAATTATACCGCGCCTTGGCTGCCTGCTTGTAGTCAACCCAGAAATATGAGTAATTGAGAAGACGGGTGTCCCACTGCTTGTTGGCATTGAATCGCTCTTCGGGAGGATAATAGAGGGTCTCGAGTACAGCCTGGACATTCTCATCCCTGTAATCGATCTCTTCCTCCCAGTTCAGGACATTGGGCTCGAGGACATTGCCCTCCTCATCCGTTCTGAAGTACTCGTATCCCTCAATGCCTTCCTCGCCCAGTTTGGTCCGGAGGAGAGAGTCACGCACCCAGTAGGTAAACTGACGGTATTTATTATTGGTTATCTCTGTCTGGTCCATCCAGAAAGCTTCTACCGTAACTGTCTTGGAGAGGCTGTTCATGGCACGCAGAGGATCCTGATCACTTGGCCCCATCTGATAGGAACCGGCAGGGATAAACGCCATCTCAAACGGCTCCGGCTCATAGAACTTCTTCCTTCCCTGGACGCCGGTCAACTCGCCTGAGTCGTAGGAGGAGCAGCTTCCCAGAATAATGGTCAGTGTAAGAGCTAAAAGGGTTACCTTTTTCATGTGTAAACGATTTTTATTTTTAAGATCACATGGAACTCTCATGTCTCGATAGGTATTGTCATTATTGTTCGTGTCTGAAAAACATGTGGGTTTCATATACTAATAAATTTTAGAATGCGAGTAAATTTAATTTCTCCTGCCTCTTACAGGAATCGGATGCTCTTGTATTTAGTGACGCTCTTTCCAAGGCCGAGGTCAAAACTGTATGAAACAACGAATTCATGAGAGCCGCTGGTTCCTTTTCTGATCTCCGATATCGGGAAGTCATATCCATATCCAATCTTCAGACCGTTATACAATTCTACTCCTGCAAATCCTGTAATTGCGTCACTTATCCTGTAAGAAACGCCACCCCATATCTTTTTATTGTATCTGATCATGGCAGTTGCTAAATATTGTGTTGTAGCACCGTCATTGACAATAAAGACAGATGGTATAAGCTCAAGTGAGGGATTGGGAAGCTGGAAAAAATATCCGGCGGTCAGGTAATATTGGCGGCTTACGTAAGTGGCTGTTTCTGAATATTTTATTTTTGGCTCGTTGATATGGGTCACGGAGAAGCCCGCATAATAGTTGACTCCCTGGTAATAGAGGCCGGCTGAGAAGTCCAGTGCAACAAAAGACTCGTCATTTTCCGGTATAAGGGGGTCCCCGGAGGGTGGTGTATGGGTTGGCCCCGACGGAATGAACCACTCGGGTGCGAGCGCTTTGTTGAGCATGCCTGCGCTGAAACCTGCTCCGAGGGTTCCGCTGCCGAGAGAGAAGAGGTATGAATAGGAGAGGGCTAAATTGATATCATTGCTGAAGCCGTACCTGTCAGCCTCAACCAGGAGGCCTGCACCACTCCTCAGGCCGAAGAGGCTGAAGGGGGTGTTGACGTTGAATATCATCGTGGAGGGTGCACCGGGAAATCCGACCCACTGCTGCCGTGTCAGGGCCGTGGCCGTAATCATTCCTGTCATGCCTGAATACCCCGGATTATAAGTCTGGGTATTGAGCATGTAATGACTCAGCACGGGGTCCTGTTGACCAAAAACCACGCATGCCGGGATAATAAATGCGAAGATGACTGCCCTGACTTTCTTCATGTTCAAGGAGCGTATGTACGCCCTCAAATATAACGAGTAAAATAAATAAAAAATATGCAAGGTGCCAAATTAAGGCACATTTTAGTGGCCGAACCTGAGCATGGCTCTTGTCCAGCGTTCCGGGACCTGGTCACGGTTGGCCATGAGATAGTCCTCATAGGAGCAGGCGAGATGGTGTGGTTCTCCTCCTGAGTCGCGGATCTCTATCCACCAGCGTTCCGTGATCATGCTCTTGATGAAGATGGCTGCGCCTTCCAGATCATTGAGTGTCACATGGTAACGGGTGAAGCGGTTGTTCGCCTGGTCACCCAGGTATGATATCTCATACTGCTTCTGGGAGAAGCCCTCAAGGAAGAACCATATTAACTGGGCTGCAAGGTGGGAGGTCTGTGACCGGGTGTCAGGCACGGGGTTGACCTCCATGACGGACATTATCTTAAGGTTATCGGAGAGCCCGGCATATCTTGCCAGGAGGCATATCTCCTCACCGTAGAAGCCGTTGGCTGAGGGGAGGAAGGTGCCGGGGGCGTCAGAATGGCGTACCGAGCCAATGTCAAAAACCGCTGCCGTGGCGTCACGGAAGAGAGGCTCCGTCTCATGGACCGCGGCCCGTACCTCTCCTATGCGCATCATGTCATAATGCCTGCGGTTGAAACGGTTCACCACCTGCTGATCAGTGAGATAGGTCTGGTGGCCGATAGCCGACAGGTGAGACAGGTAACTGCCGCTGCGGTAGATCAGGTCATTCATCCAGTTCAGTGAGTCTGCCGCTCTTTTTTCCGCGGTAAAATCGAGCCGCGAATCAACAGATACCAGCGACCAGCCCTGTTTCAGGGAAGAGAGACAACGGTCTATCGCAGGCATCAGGGCGCTGGTGCCGCCGATGACCACCGGAACGATATCCTGTGCCAGCAGCTGTATGAGCACGTCGCGCAGTCCGGCCAGGGTGTCTTCAAATGATGTGCCGGGTGTGAGGTTACCCAGGTCGGTGATCTTCATCTTTCCCGGCAGGCGCGAGAAGGAGTAGAGGCTCTTACGGATGGCGTCAGGTGCAAGGGTCGCCCCTTTGTTCAATGACGACCGGTCATCAGGCACGCCAATAATTGCAATGGCGAAAGCACTGAGGTCTCCTATGGGCGCATTGCCGGTGTTGACAGCCACGTTGTGGGAAAAAGCTGCCGATCCTTTCAGCGGCTCCGCCTCAGGCTTGTCAAGACAAACAGGATCAAAATACTGGTTCAGGTCAATCATATTATAAGGTCACTTCTTCTTTCCACCCCTGGTGCTTTTTGTTTTGCTCCCTTTTTCAATTATTGCCAGGCAATCTTCCCTTGTCAGCTTCTGCGGGTCGGAGCCTTTCGGGATGCGATAATTGGTCTTGTCATGCACTATGTAGGGGCCATACCTTCCGTTCAGCACTCTTATATCTCCGAACTCGCTGATAACCTTCTGTTTGTCTCCCTCTCTCTTTTCCCTGATCAGTTCTGCTGCTCTCTCCACTGTAATTGTATACGGGTCATCCACTCCTTTTTTCAGGGAGTAGAACTTGCCGTCGTGTTTCACATAGGGTCCGAACTTGCCCAGGCCTACTGTCATCTCGCTCTCCTCAAATGTTCCGACAACCCGTGGCAGTGCAAATAGAGCCATGGCCTCATCAAGGGTTATGGTCTCAAGAAGCTGATCGCGCCTGAGATTTGCAAAGCGGGGTTTGTTTTCGGGAGAGGCCTCACCCACCTGTACCACCGGTCCGAACCGGCTCATCTTAACCATCACGGGCAGTCCAGTTGCCGGATCATTGCCGAGCTGTCGCGCCCCGGTCATGCGAGCCTTGTTTGAGAGCGACTCGTCAACCGTCTTATGGAACGGGCGGTAGAAACCTGATATCATGCTGTCCCACTCAAGCTCTCCGGAGGCAATCTCATCGAACTCCTTCTCCACTCCTGCGGTGAAATTGTAGTCGAGTATATCAGGGAAGTTGGCAATGAGGAAGTCGTTGACGATAATCCCTATGTCCCTGGGGAAGAGTTTGGACTTCTCCTTCCCGGCTATTTCAACCTTTTCGGTTCGGGTTATCTTTCCCCTGGAGAGGGTAAGCTGCGCAATGGTCCGCTTCTCGCCGGGTCTGTCCTCGCGGGCAACATACCCGCGCGACTGTATGGTCGATATTGTAGGTGCATAGGTGGAGGGCCTGCCAATACCCAGCTCCTCGAGCTTCTTCACCAGGCTGGCCTCGGTGTAGCGCGGAGGGGGCGAGGTGAAACGCTGCACGGCGTTAATGATACCTGCAGTCAGCGCCATTCCTTTGTCAACGCGCGGGAGAATCGATTTGTCATCCTCGCCGGCATTGCTGTCATATGACTCTGTATAGACTTTCAGGAAACCGTCGAAGAGGATTACCTCCCCTGTTGCGGTAAAATTATAGGGTGAAGCTGACATGCCAATGGTGATGGTTGTCTTCTCCATCCTGGCGTCAGCCATCTGTGAGGCTATGGCCCTGCGCCAGATAAGTTCGTAGAGCTTCCTCTCGTTGGCGGTGCCTGTTGTGTCCTTCCTGTCAAAATAGGTTGGCCTGATGGCTTCATGAGCCTCCTGTGCCCCCTTGGAATGAGTCTTGAACTGCCGTGTGCGCGAATATTCTGCTCCGTATTCCCCGGTGACGGCCTCCCTGGCGGTGTTGAGCGCCAGTGACGACAGGTTGGTGGAGTCAGTCCTCATATAGGTGATCTTCCCGGCCTCGTACAGCTTCTGTGCCACTGACATTGTCTGGGCCACCGAGAAGCCGAGCTTCCGGTAGGCCTCCTGCTGCAGTGTTGAGGTGGTGAAGGGCGGGGCCGGTGAGCGGGTGCCGGGTTTTACAACCACGTTCTCAACGGTGAACGATGATGTGTCACATTTCACCAGGAAATTTTTAGCTTCAGCCTCGCTGCTGAATTTTTTAGGACATTCAGCCTTGAGGAGAACCTCTGTACCCTCGCTGTTCTGTCCGCTGAATGAACCCGTCACCCTGAAGGCGGAGTCAGAGACAAAGCTGATTATCTCACGTTCACGGTCTACCAGGAGGCGGACGGCAACAGACTGCACCCTGCCTGCCGAGAGGGAGGGCTGCACTTTCTTCCAGAGCACGGGAGAGATCTCGAAGCCAACCAGACGGTCAAGTATCCTTCGCGCCTGCTGGGCGTTGACGAGGTTCATGTCAACCTGGCGTGGTGATTCCACAGCATTGGTTATAGCCTCCTTCGTTATCTCATGGAAAACAATCCTCCGGGTTGAGGAGGGGTCAAGTCCCAGAACGGAGATGAGGTGCCATGCAATGGCCTCTCCCTCACGGTCCTCATCGGAGGCAATCCACACGGTCTTTGCCTGTGAAGCCAGCTTGCGAAGCTCATTCACCACCTTCTTCTTCTCTTCAGGCACCTCATACACCGGGGTAAAACCCTTATCAACCTCCACTCCGAGTCCTTTCTTTTCGAGATCACGTATGTGCCCGAAACTTGAGACAACGGTGAAATCCTTTCCGAGGAATTTTTCTATCGTTTTTGCTTTTGCAGGTGATTCAACTATTACAAGATTTTCTGTCATCCGTGATTTTTTAAAAACATGGCAAAGTAAACGATTATGGGCACTAACTTCAAAATTATTAAGTAATATTCTGTCCAAATCATTAAATTAGCGCCCATAATATGAGGGTATCATGAGGGATAAAAAATTCCGGAAAAACATATTATGGTTCTGGGTGATAATATCTCTGCCGGCCGTTCTGGTGTTGACGCTGTTCATCCTTATATCAGCAAACAAGCTGGGGACCATCCCCTCCTTCGAGGAGCTGGAGAACCCGGCCAGCAGCCTTGCCGCGGAGGTTTACTCTGAAGATAATGTACTGTTGGGGAAGTTCTACATTCAGAACCGCACATGGACGGAATATGAAGATATTTCTCCCTATGTGATTGATGCTCTTATTGCCACTGAGGACATCAGGTTTTACAGGCATTCGGGCATTGATTTCAGGGGTCTGGCCAGGGTTCTGGTCAAGACAATTATTTTAGGCCAGGAGACCGGTGGCGGGAGCACCATCACGCAGCAGCTTGCGAAGAACCTGTTTCTGCCCAGGGATCTCTCGAATGACCCGGCCATTGTTCGTGCCGTCAAACTGGCCATCACCAAGTTCAAGGAGTGGCAGACGGCGGTGAAACTTGAAAAGAGTTACACCAAGGAAGAGATCATAACGATGTATCTGAACGTCTTCGACTTCATATATAATGCCGTTGGCATAAACTCGGCCGCCCGTATTTACTTCAACACCACACCTGACTCACTGAATATCGAACAGTCGGCCCTGCTGGTCGGCATGCTCAAGAATTCCGTGGCATATAATCCGCTGCGGAATGAGGAGAGCGCTCTCAGGAGGCGCAATGTGGTGATCTCCCAGATGGAACGTTACGGATACCTGAAGCGTGATGTCGCAGACTCCGTAAAGATGCTTCCTCTGGCTCTTGACCTGCGTGAGGACAGTCACATCACCGGCCTTGCGACCTATTTCAGGGAGTATCTCCGGTCAACGATGAACAGCCGTGAGCCTGAGAGAGCCTGGTTTTACTCACAGGATCAGTTTGAAGATGCCATGTGGCGCTGGCAGAATGACCCGCTTTACGGATGGTGCAGGAAGAACAACAAACCTGACGGAACAAACTATAACCTGTACCGCGATGGCCTGAGGATCTATACCACTCTTAACTCAAAGATGCAGTCCTATGCTGAAGAGGCCCTTGTTCATCATCTCTCGCAGAACCTTCAGCCGGTGTTCAACAAAAGGGCAAAGACCTACAGGAATCCTCCCTATTCCAATGACCTCAATACTGCCGAAATAAAACAGATAATGGACAGATCGGTGAGACAGAGCGACAGGTATCAGAGCATGAGGCGTGCCGGGATACCTGAAGACTCGATAACCCTTGCCTTCAACACTCCCATCCCGATGAAGCTCTTTTCATGGAACGGCGAGAGGGATACCATTATGACACCACTTGATTCTTTAAGGTATTACAAGTTTTTTGTGAGGTCATCATTCATGGCTATGGATCCGCATACAGGTTATGTAAAAGCCTATGTGGGCGGCCCCGACTTCAGGTATTTCAAATACGACGCCGTGACGCAGCAGAAGAAGCAGGTAGGCTCAACCATCAAGCCGTTTCTTTACACCCTGGCCATGCAGGACGGCTATTCTCCATGTTTTGAGGTTGAGAACATTCAGCGTTCGTTTGACATTCCGGGTGATACCGTTCCATGGATCCCGAGAAGTTCAGGCCCGGAGGAGTATCATGGCAAGATGGTGACGCTCAAGTGGGGGCTGGCACAGTCGGAAAACTACATATCAGCCTGGCTGATGAAGCAGTTTTCACCTCAGACGGTTGTTGACCTGATGCACAGGATGGGCATAAGGAGCTTTGTCGATCCGGTATTCTCAATATTTCTTGGCACCTCCGACCTCTGTCTCGAGGAGATGGTGGCAGCCTACGGTACCTTTACCAATAAGGGAGTCTATACCCGTCCGCTCTATGTGACCCGCATCGAGGACCGCAACGGCAACGTGATCTCAACCTTTACACCCTTCATTGACGAGGTGATCAGCGAGGATGATGCCTACCTGATGACCTCACTTCTTCAGGGTGTTGTCAACACGGGAACGGGGCTCAGGCTGAGAGGCACCTACAAGCTCACCAACCAGATGGGAGGCAAAACGGGCACCACGCAGAACCACTCCAACGGTTGGTATATGGGCGTCATGCCTGACCTGGTGGCCGGGGTGTGGACAGGATGGGAGGATCAGGCCATTCATTTTGAGGATCTCTCACTCGGACAGGGCTCCAACATGGCCCTGCCGGTCTTCGGTCTGTTCCTTCAGAAGCTCTTTGCCGACAGCGAGTTTGCCCCGCTTGCGGGGTCACAGTTCGAGGCGCCTGCCAACTTCAACGTGGAGCTTGACTGCGAGAATGTGAAGAGTCAGCAGCAGGTAAGCCCCTACCGGCAGCGCGAGTACTAGAAGAGTCCATGAAGTTTATAAAGTCGAAAGGTCGGAAGGTCTGATATTCAGGCTACAGTCCACAGTCTTCAGTCTACAGTCATTTTTGACTGCCGACTGCCGACAGATTTGGACTGCTGACTGCACTACTGTCTACTGCCTGAACCCGTATGAAGGACTTGTGTTGTGGGCCGGCAGGTATCAGGAGAAGAGCAGCCTGACCAGCCCCTCAACCTTGTAGACCTTTGATATTTTTATCCCGTTCTGTTCCCTGATGCTTCTGTGATATCCCGAGACCACTATCTGTTCAAAGCCCATCCTGGCGGCTTCCATGATTCGCTGTTCCAGCCTTGCCACAGGCCTTATCTCTCCTGACAGTCCCACCTCGCCGGCGAAGGTTGTATGCTGGTCTACGGGTGCATCGAGGTTTGATGAGAGCACCGCGCTGACCACTGCAAGATCGATGGCCGGGTCATTGACTTTCAGTCCGCCGGCAATATTCAGGAAGACATCCTTTACTCCAAGCCGGAAGCCGGCTCTCTTTTCAAGCACTGCCAGCAGCATGTTCAGCCTCCTTGTGTCAAATCCTGTTGAGCTTCTCTGGGGTGTTCCGTAGACGGCGCTGCTCACCAGTGCCTGTGTCTCTATCATGAAGGGTCTCAGTCCGTCTACCGTGGCAGCTATGCTCACACCGCTTGCGGGATCGCGGTCGCGGCGTATGAAAAGCTCCGACGGGTCTGTGACTTCGCGCAGACCGTTGGAGGCCATCTCGAAAATACCAATCTCTGCGGTTGACCCGAAGCGGTTCTTGACGGGTCTCAGGATGCGGAACACATAATTGCCGTCGCCCTCAAACTGCAGGACCACGTCAACGATATGTTCAAGCACTTTGGGTCCGGCGATGGAACCGTCCTTTGTGATGTGACCAATGAGTATCACCGGCACTCCCGACTCCTTGGCATAGCGGAGCATCATGGCGGCGCACTCCCTGACCTGCGATACTGACCCCGCGGATGACTCAAGCACTGAGGAGCTGAGTGTCTGGACTGAGTCGATGATCAGCAGTTCGGGGTTTATCGCTCCTGCCTGGGCTATGACGTTTTCAAGCTCAGTCTCGTTGTAGATGAAGCAGGCATCATTCTTCCCTTCCAGTCTCTTTGCCCGCAGTTTGACCTGACCCTCGCTCTCCTCACCGGAAACATAGAGCACTCTCCTGCCGCTGACGGCAAGGGCTATCTGGAGGGCCAGAGTTGATTTTCCTATGCCCGGCTCACCTCCCATGAGTATCAGTGAGCCCTTTACCATGCCTCCTCCCAGGATACGGTCCGCCTCGCTGATACCGGTCGGGATGCGGTCACTCTCATTAACCTCTATACCCGAGAGCAGCTCGGGCTTTCTCCGCGGCGTATCCTTTGCGAGGCCCGGGGAGGATGAGAGGGTGATCAGCTCTTCACGGTAGGTGTTCCACTCCTTGCAGGCAGGACAATGGCCTATCCATTTGGGTGACTCGGCGCCGCAGTTCTGGCACACGTAAACAGTCTTGTTTTTTGCCATGGGAAAATGATTATGCAACAAGCAAATTTAGCAAAAGCATGCCATCAGGCCTTTTTTTCATTCACGGCAGACACCAGAACCCTGGCGCCCCTCTTTCCGAAGAGTGCATAGATGGAGAAGGCGCCCATGATTGCGATGAGTATCATCTGTGACTGATGCTCGAGTGTGGCATAGGCCAGGCCGTCTTCAAGCGGTATGCCGTAAGCAACCAGCAGGCCGCGCGAGACAATCCAGTGGTAAGCCCCCAGGCCGCTCTGCACCGGCGCAGCCATGCCGAAGCTGCCGATGACCAGTATGAACATCGTTGCGCCAACGCCGAGACCTGCCGTGGAATCGAGGCAGAGAAGCGGGAAGTAAGACATGAAGAAGTATGAAATCCAGAGCAGTACTGTCAGCAAAATGAACTCCCCCTTCCGCCTGAGTTTTCCGATTGATTTGAGGCCTGCCAGGAGGCCGTCGGAGAAGGAGTATATCCTGCTGATCAAAGGGTATGCCGACAGACGCCTCCGGAGCATGAAGAACATCACCACCCCCGTAACGGCAAGAAGCAACACGATTACTGAGATAAGGGTGGCCGACCCGAATGAGGACGAGAGTTTCTCTTCTGCGGGAGCAAAGACGTTCTCGGTAAGGAAGCTTCCTGTTGTTGTGCTTCCGGCAAGCAGTGTCAGGCCCAGAATAGCCAGCACCGTAAGGACATCAATGGTGCGTTCAACCAGCATTGTTCCCACAAGCCTGTCAAAGGGTATGTTTTCTTTTTTGCCCAGCGCCGCACACTTGGATACCTCTCCCAGCCGCGGGAAAATCATGTTTGCGAAGTAACCGGCCACAACTGCATGGAAGGCATTGATGAGGCCGGGTTTGTAGCCAAGCGGTTCAATGAGCAGATTCCAGCGGCGGGCCCTGATGAAAAAGCTCATGACGGAGAATATTATTGCGGGCAACAGCCACCAGTACTGTGCCTCACGAAGCACGGCCCCGAGCTCAGTCAGGTCAATGCCCTTGAATGAGAGCCACAGAAGCAGAGCGGCCAGGGCAAGGAAGACTGTGGCCTGTATGGTTTGCTTAAGCCCCTTTTTCAATCTCAGACAAGTTTGTTGGTGGCTGTATCGGGAATTATGATACGCGCTTTGAAGGTCCGCGCTTCCGCGAAGTCGACCAGGGCATATGACATAATGATGACCACATCACCGATGGCTACCCTTCTTGCTGCCGGTCCGTTGAGACAGATCTCCCCGGTTCCTCTCGAGCCCTTGATGACATATGTCTCAAGCCTGTCGCCGGTGTTCCTGTTAAGCACATGGACCTTCTCATGCTCAACCAGGTTGGCTGCGTCCATGAGGTCCTCGTCAATGGTCACGCTGCCCACGTAATTCAGGTCAGCACCGGTGACAGTGACGTTATGTATCTTCGATTTAAGTACCTCTATCATCATTTTCTTGCAGGAATGAATCCGTTTTGATGCTGCAAAGATAAGTATCCTTTTTTTCAGTGCAACCTGATCTCAATATTGTCGATGAGCCTGACGGCTCCGGCAAAGAGAGCGACGCAGCCGCAGTATGTTTTCTCAGGAGCCATCTCTATGGCTGCCCTGACCGGAACAAGAGTCTCAGCTTCAACAATTTCAAAGTAATCAAGCCTGAAGTCGGGGATCATGTTTATGCGGTCGTCGACAAATTCCTTTATCTCAGACGTTTCATAGTCCGAGGCCATGGCGGCTGCAGCGACGAGCGTTCTGAATATCTCGCCTGCTCTTTCGCGGTGCTGAGGCAGCAGGCGGCGGTTACGGCTGCTCATTGCCAGTCCGTCCTTCTCTCTTACAATGGGGCATGCGACAATTTCGATCTTTGGAAAGTCGCGGCGGGCCAGTTCCTTTATTATTGCCAGCTGCTGGAAGTCTTTCTGTCCGAAGAAGGCGACAGATGGTCTTATCAGGTCAAAGAGCCTGGAGACTACCTGTGCCACGCCGTTGAAGTGGCCCGGTCTGTGCAGCCCCTCCATCACATGCTCAAGATCACCGAAGTCGAACCGCCGTGTGTCAGGTTCAGGGTAGATCTCCTCAACGGAAGGGGTAAAGACAAAATCGTTTTCCCTGAGTACTCCTGAGAGCATCTGCAGGTCAGCATCAAGTGTCCGGGGATACTTCAGGAGGTCATCCGGATCATTGAACTGGGTGGGGTTGACGAAGATGCTCACGGCAACCATGCGGCAGCTGTTTACTGCCTGCTCCACCAGTGAAAGATGGCCTTCATGCAGTGCTCCCATAGTAGGTACAAAACCCGGGTGCCGGAGAACGCTTATCCTGTAATGCTCCCTTACCTCTTTGGCAGTTGTAAATACCTTCATCGCTCTGACTGTTTATTGACATGGCGGACCGGATAACGGAGTTGCATCCGGTCCGGCAATACAAAATAACACCATTTTGTCAGTAACCCGTTGTATTTAAGCTTGGAAATTAATTGTATTTTTTTTATTATCTTTGCACATTGATCTAATTAAGGTATTTCGGGAGGTTTTAATGGAGAGCAGAAGGGTTTTGTTTGTTTCACAGGAGATCATGCCTTATCTTGGTGAGACAAAGCTTTCAAAGATCAGCCGTGATCTGCCGCAGGGCATACAGGAAAGGGGGAAGGAGATCCGGACATTCATGCCCCGATATGGTTCAATCAATGAGAGGAGGAATCAGCTTCACGAAGTCATCCGCCTCTCAGGAATGAACCTTATCATTGATGACACCGATCATCCTCTCATAATCAAGGTGGCATCGATACAATCAGCCCGCATGCAGGTTTATTTCATCGACAATGATGATTATTTTCAGCGCAAGCATACTGTTGCTGACGCTTCAGGCAATGAATATGAAGATAATGACGAGAGGGCCATTTTCTTTGCCCGGGGCGTGATTGAAACTGTCAGGAAACTCAGATGGAGTCCTGACATAGTTCACTGCCACGGGTGGCTCACCTCCCTTGTTCCGCTATACCTGCGGAAGCTCTATTCTGATGATCCTGTGTTCATCAGGCTGAAAACGGTCTATTCAGTTTACAATAACGGTTTTAAAAAGCCTCTGAATGCCTCGCTCTCCGATAAGCTCGTGGCTGACGGTATTGACAGCGGTGCCCTGAAGGCGATAAAGGGCGGCGTTGATTTTACAAGCCTTACAAAACTGGCTGCCGAGAATTCTGATGGCATTATCCTCGGCTGCGACAAAATAGACGAACAGGTTAAGAAACAGTTCGCCGGCATGGGGAAGCCTCTTCTGGAATACCAGGATGAGGGAAATTATATTGATGCATACAATGATTTTTATGACAAGCTCCTACTTGAACAAAAGAGATAAGAACCATACCGGTCACCGGACCGGATTATTGAAATCCATAATTTTCCCGTTCATCATGCTCACTGTGATGCTGACCTCGTGCGAGCAGGATCCGGTAAATATCGGGATTGGGTTGCTGCCTGATGACGATTTCATCGATGTTTTTTCGACTGATACCGTGAAGATCAGGGCCTACACCATGTACGAAGAGAACTCTCTTTCGTCTGACAGTACCCGCATGATCACCGGCGGCATCTACGACAAGTATTTCGGGAATACCTACTGTGATTTCGTTACCCAGCTCAGGCTGATCAGCCCGTGGCCCGGTTTTGAGTACGAGATTGATTCGGTATTTCTCACATTCCAGCCTTCCTATGTGTCGGGAGACACCGCAACTGTGCATTACATAAGTCTTTACGAGACCGGTACGCTCCTTACGGATACAACTGATTTTTACTCGGACCAGGATCCTGACACAATTAAGTTCCTTGGTGAATACCTTATGCCTGTGCTGAAGGCTGACTCAACCTACTCTGTCAGGCTGTCAAACTCCGTGGGAGAGTATCTCCTACGGGATACCACACAGTTCCTGCCGGCGTCGAATTTCTACAAGACTTACTTCAAGGGGCTCTATTTCGGAATAAGAAGCCTTACAAACCCGGTTCTCATCGAGATGACTGCTGCTGATGATCCGCTTGGCCTTACAATATTCTATCACACTCCCGCCGATGTGAAGTATTCCTACTCCTTTGTTGCCACCAACAGGGCAGTGAACTACAACCGTTTTACGCATGACCGCACTACTGCCGAGGCCGGCAAGCAGATTAACCATGTGAATGACTTCGTCCTTGATACGGCCGCCTTCCTTCAGACATACCACGGCGTTTATGTCAGGCTTGACCTGCCGTCACTTGAAGCATTCAGGGGCATCGACAGGCTGGCGGTCAACAAGGCAAGGATTTACGCGCCGGTGCAGATTGACGGAGAGACCTATCTTGAGAAGGACATGCCACGACAGATACTGGTCAGATACCGTGACAGCGAAGGTGTGGAACAGCCAATACCCGACCTGGTTCACAGCCTGTCATATATGGACGGTTCCTATTATGTTGACAAAGACTACTATATCTTCAACATAACATCATTCGTACAGCAATATCTTGAGGGAGACATTGACAATCCCTCTGTAGAACTCTTCTTCCCCTTGTCAGCAAAACAGAACGTCATCTTCAAGTCAAACATGAATGATCCTACCTTCAGGTTCGAGCTTGCCTACACAATATATTAATTAACATTCAGTTAATATTTCATTATGTGCGGAATTGTTGGATACATCGGTTCCCGCCCTGCCCGTGATATAGTCATTAACGGGCTGAAGAGGCTGGAGTACAGAGGATATGACTCTGCAGGAATTGCCATCAGCGATGGCGGGAGGACTGAGATCTTCAAGTGTGCCGGCAGGGTACGCGATCTGGAGGAGATGGTGGCGGGCAAGGATTTCGACGGCTCTGTTGCCATGGGCCATACCCGGTGGGCCACTCACGGCGAGCCCAACGAGATAAACGCTCACCCGCAGGTCTCATGCAGGGGCCATTTCATTGTGGTGCACAACGGAATCATTGAGAACTATTCCCGGATCAAGAAGCATCTTGAGGGCCGCGACGTGAAGTTCACGAGTCAGACTGACACCGAGGTGCTGGCCAATCTCATGGAGCATTTATATCTTGAGGGCGACCTCTCTGCCGAGCAGGCCATAATCATGGCTCTGAACAAGGTGGAGGGGACTTATGGCATTGCCGTTTACTGCCGCGACGAACCCGGAAAGCTCTTTGCTGCCAGGCTGGGCTCACCGCTGGTCATTGGCGTGGGCGACGGCGAGAACTTCATCGCATCTGATGCCACACCCATTGTAGAGCATACCCAGCGCGTCATCTATCTCAATGATGACGACCTCGCAGTCATCAAAAAGGATGAGATGGTGCTCAAGGCCATCAGGAACAAGAGTGTTGAGCCTGAGGTCAGGGAGGTAGACCTGAAGATCGGTGAGATAGACAAGGAGGGTTATCCTCATTTCATGCTCAAGGAGATATTTGAACAGCCGCGCGCCATTCATGATACATTCAGGGGCAGGATACTGCCCAACCAGTCGGGGCTGATGCTGGGAGGCCTGCATAATGTGTTTGACACCATGGCCACAGCTGACAGGATACTGATTGTTGCATGCGGCACATCGTGGCATGCAGGACTGGTGGGAGAGTACATCATTGAGGAGTACTGCCGCATACCGGTTGAGGTTGAATATGCCTCCGAGTTCAGATACCGTAACCCTGTGATCAAGAAGGGCGACATAGTGCTTGCCATCAGCCAGAGCGGCGAGACTGCAGATACGCTGGCGGCTATAAGGCTTGCAAAGGAAAGAGGTGCGATGGTCCTGGGCATATGCAACGTTGTTGGCTCATCAATATCACGTGAGACAAATGCCGGCGTCTTCACTCATGCCGGCCCTGAAATAGGCGTCGCCTCAACAAAGGCATTCACCACCCAGGTGGTGACCCTGGCGATGATCTCATTCGAGATCGGTTACCGCAAGGGACTGCTTGACGAGACCCGCTACCGTGAGCTCATCACGGAGCTTACAAGCCTCCCCGGCAAGATTGAAACGGCACTGAAGATGAACGACCAGGCTCTTGCCCTGGCGCATATCTATAAAGACTCGACGAATGCCCTTTATCTCGGCAGGGGCCTGCTGTACCCGGTGGCGATGGAGGGAGCTCTGAAACTCAAGGAGATATCATACATCCATGCCGAGGGCTATCCGGCTGCCGAAATGAAGCATGGCCCCATAGCCCTGATAGATGAGCATATGCCGGTGGTGGTGGTGGCAACAAAGGAAAACTCCTATGACAAGATAGTGAGCAACATACAGGAGGTCAAGGCACGCAAGGGGAAGATTATAGCTATTGTAACGGAGGGAGACCAGGTCATTGGTCAGATGGCTGATTATGTGATGGAGGTGCCTGATACCATTTCGGTCTTCGCCCCCGTGCTTGCTGTGATACCGCTGCAGCTTCTCTCATATCACATTGCCGTTCTGCGCGGATGCGACGTGGACCAGCCGCGCAACCTGGCAAAATCAGTCACTGTGGAATAATGAAAATCTGAGAATTATGGCTGACGGTCACAGAAGTCTTAGTATCGGAGAGATCCGCGGCCTTGAAGCTGCAGGCTGCCGGAGCAATTCATGGGAGAGTGTCTTTGTCAAAGACCCGTTCAATGCCGAAAGAATCCAGAATGTCACTTTCTCGGGCATTGTCAGAATGGGCCATTTCAACGGGGTGGCGCGCGAGAGATGCGGACTGCCGCTGCTGCACGGGATCAGGAATGCGCATATACATAACTGCACCATAGCTGACAATGTCACAATAACTGACATAACAGGCTTCATCGCCAATTATGACATCGGGGAAGGTGTGGTTATCAGAAACTGCGGCCACATCTCAACAGAGGGACGGACATCATTCGGTAACGGAACCCGCGTGGCTGTCCTCAACGAGACAGGAGGAAGAGAGGTACCCATTTGGGACCGTCTGACATCACACATGGCCTATATCATCACCCTTTACAGGCACAGACCTGCTGCAATTGAGGTGATAGAGAAGCTGATACACGACTATACCGAAAGCGTGATGTCAGACCGCGGAGAGATAGGTTCGGGTTCATATATCGCCGGTTGCGGCACCATCAAAAACGTGAAGATAGGATACGGCGCGGTGATAGAGGATATTTCAAGGCTGGCGGAAGGTTCGGTGAACAGCTCGTTCAGGGATCCGGTCTATATAGGCAATGACGTGATCATGGATCATTTCATCATCTGTTCAGGCTCAAAGGTTAATGACGCCGCCGTCATTGACAAATGCTTCATCGGGCAGGGATGCACCCTGTCAAAGCAGTATTCGGCTGAGAACTCGCTCTTCTTCTCAAACTGCGGTGGCTATCACGGAGAGGCATGCTCAATTTTCGCCGGCCCCTATACGGTCACACATCATAAATCGACTCTTCTTATTGCCGGGATATTCTCATTCATGAACGCCGGCAGCGGATCGAACCAGAGCAACCACATGTACAAGCTGGGCCCGATACACCAGGGTATCATGGAGCGCGGATCCAAGACCACCTCTGACTCGTACGTGCTGTGGCCCTCACGCATCGGCCCCTTTACACTCGTTGTGGGCAGGCATTACCATAACGTTGACACCACACAGTTCCCATTCTCGTACCTTACCGAGGTGAACTATGAATCACAGCTGATTCCGGGAATCAACCTCCGCAGCGTGGGAACGATACGCGATGCCCAGAAATGGCCGAAGCGCGACATGCGCAAAGATCCGAAGAAGCTTGACCAGATAAACTATAACCTCCTGAGTCCGTTCACCGTGGGCAAGATGATGAAGGGCCGGGAGCTGCTTCAGAAACTGCTGAAGGAGAATCCTGACCAGGCTTTTATCTCATTTGACAGGATGAGGATGAAGAGCTCTGCCGCCGAGAGGGGCATAACCCTCTACCAGATGGGCATAGACAAGTTCATCGGCAACTCCGTAATCAAAAGGCTGGAGGGTCTTGATTTAAAGACTGATGCTGATATCAGGAAAAGGCTGAACCCGGAGTCCGACAAGGGCACGGGCGACTGGATTGATATGGCGGGACTCATTGCTCCGCTGAGATCTATCGAGGAGTTGCTTATCTCGATTGAAAAGAAGGAGATGAAAAGTGCCGACACCATCAACCGGAGCTTTGAGCATATACACAAGCATTATTATGACCTGGAGTGGGCCTGGATATATGAAAGGCTTCCCCGGGAGACCGGCAAGCCCAATGGAAAGCTTACGGCCAGGGACATAATTGACATTGTTGAGAGGTGGAAGAAGAGCGTGGTTGACCTCGACCGGATGCTCTATGAAGATGCCCGCAAGGAATTTGCCCTCTCATCAATGACAGGCTTCGGCATTGACGGTGATGATGAGGTCAAGAAGCGCGATTTCGAGCAGGTGAGGGGCGATTTCGAAAAGAACAGCGTTGTGCTTGCCATACTCGATCATATAAAGATCAAGTCGGAGCTGGGAGACGAACTTATCGCCCGCCTGCGGCGCAAATGAAGTCTCCAGTCTCCAGTCTTCAGTCTTCAGTCCTCACACCAAGAGCCTGATAATCAATTCCTAATTCTTAATTCCGACTGCCG
>DZBJ01000058.1:0-3965 GCA_022736275.1 Rikenella microfusus
GTTTCACCAAACATCGCCATGAGTTTTGCCTGCATGGCCTGGGTTGTTTTTTGGCGGTCGTTTCCCTCCCGAAGTCGTTGTCCCAAAAGCTCACCTGCGATCGTGGCAGCTTTCATCAATTCCGGCTGTTGGCTGACATTTGGAATCATGTCTTCACTTATTTTCACTCCCGGTCCATGCAGCATCACAGGGATACCCACTTGACAGGTTTCACCATAACCGCAGCTGTAGCAGGAGGCTGCGCCCTGACCCGATACTTTAGCGACAGTTTCTACAAAGTTGTAGAGCAGAAACTTCTCGATTGTATCAGCAGGAGCTTGTCCAGCGGTACCACCTACACCAACGGCGACGGCAACCTTTCCCCAAAGTGTATTTCCCGTCTGATGGCGGAATTGAAACCAACGTTCAATAAACGCATGAAACATTGCGTTAATTGTTGAGTAATAATTGGGAGATCCGAATACATAGGCGTCAGCCTCGACTATTTTCTGTCGCAACTCGGTCAGATCGTCATCCACCTTGCATATATTGTCCTTCACGCAACCCAAACAGGCTATGCAGCCGGATATTTTTTTGCCACGCAGTGAAATAAGTTCGTATTCACAACCGCAATTTTCAAGAACAGTTTCGACCAGCTTATATACACCGGATTGACTTTCTTTGCGTGGACTGCCTGATATTCCGAGGATCTTCATTCTTCCCTCCAGATAAATGAGTTTTGAGACTTTACAGCTGAAAAAAATAAACCGTAACACAGATTGTCACGTGCGGGTAGACCCGTGTTGATCATGAAGACATAGAAAGATGCAAGTACTATAACATAATAATGCAGGAATGGAGTTCGCTGGCGGTGATGGGCATCAGGAAGAGTCTTAACAAATCTCCTTGAGGAAGTTGTTGAGCTTGCCATAACCAATGCAAGTAACTGATAAAGGATTTGAGTTTCATTCCTCTGATTTTTTTCAACCGGCGCAGACCTTCAAAAATGCTCAACATGGCAATTTTTTAGGGTTCTGAGTCATTTCCTCTGGTTCTTTGTTTCTCTTTCTCCTTCACTCCAAGAATTGTTTTCCCGGTATTGCACAAAGCAAAGGTGTTCAGGAGTAGATCCCTTGAGCAGCTTATTCACGGGCATTGAACAAACTAATATGATAGTGTTGAGGGTGTTACGGGTCCCTATTGACAACCGACACCAGACAGGGAAAGCGCCTCCTCATGCTCACACCACAGATCGAGTAGCCATGAGAAATCGCGACCGGAGAAGTGACACTGAAGAACAACAAGATGAAAGCTACGGGTTGGTTGAACGATGGAGATCTGGACCTCCGGCTACACTCACACATCCGGATTTTCTGTAATGAGCCGAATGGCTCAATTCACCACGGAGATGAAGCATGGCAAACAAATCACTCATACCAATTGTCAGTCTGATTATTTTGGTAATCGCCAGCCAGGCCAAAGCTGGAGGATTGTATCTCTACGAGATAGGCACTGAGGATCTTGGACTGGCCAGTGCAGGAACTGCCGCCCGTGCACAGGATGCGTCCACTGTTGCCAGCAATCCAGCTGGCATGACTCGTCTCGAAGGTAAGCAGCTGACTCTTGGAGCCCAGGTCCTGTATGGAGACCTCACTTATGAAATGGATCGTAACTACCTGGAAGAACCTGGCAATGTCGTTGGCTGGCTACCAGCAATGAGTGCATTTTACAGTCATAGCATCAGCGATGACTTCAAGATCGGGGTTGCCCTGTACGGTAATTTCGGCCTCAGCCTAAATTTTGACGATGACTGGGCTGGCCATAATCTCGTGAAAGAGGCCACGATGATGGGTCTGACCCTGCAGCCATCCATGGCGTATCGGATCAACAAAATGTGGTCTGTCGGTGCAGGGTTGGGGATCAATTTAGGATATTTTTCGCTGTCCCGCGACAAACAGCTGACAGGTGAAGAAGTCACCCTTGACGACAGCGATTTGGCACCTAATGGCAAATTCGGCTTAATGTTTCAGCCCTGTCAATATGCCCGTCTCGGTTTGACCTGGAGCAGTGAGGTTGAATATGATTTCGATATCGATGCCAGCGGTAATCTACCGAGCGGCGTGCCCTGGACACTTCCGATCGATGCCTCAGTCGGTGCACCGCAGCAGTTCATGTTCAGTGGTGTGCTGATGCTCAATGATAAATGGTCACTGCTCGGCAACGTCGGTTGGCAGGATTGGAGTTCATTCAGTGACCTGTCTGTCAGTATCGGTCCTGTTTCCCAATCCTCTTCCCTGGAGCTTCAGGATACCTGGCATGGCGCTCTTGGGACCCAGTATCAGCTGACCAAGGCGACTCGCTTTAACTTCGGTATCGCCTACGATTCCAGTATGTACGAAGATCAGGATAACACCTCGCTGACCATGCCATCCGGAGCTACCTGGCGCTTTGGTACCGGGGTACAACATCAACTGAGCGAAAAGTCATCCTTTGGTGTGGCATTTGAATATCTGATGAGTGAGGATGCAACTGTGCCGGCACCGGCTTTGCTCGCTGGCAGCTACAACGACCCAGAAATGTATTTTATCTCCGTCAATTACGGTTATCACTTTTAAGAACAAAATAGCCACAAAATCGCATTAACTGGTGTTTGTCCATAGAGTCGCAGGCATACGGCATTAAAATAAAAAAGGAGGAATGATGAAAAAGAAAAGACAACAACTGCTGTCATTATCTTTATGTGCATCGGCAGGTGCCATGCTGATGAGCGGGATGGGGGCTTTCGCAGCAACAGAGAATTCACTCGATCGAACGGTACTGCCTCTCCCCGAACCAAACTACCCGAAGAGCACTGTACTCGATGCCCGTGATGCCACACCGCCACCGCGCTTCGAGGTAAAGGTGCCCGAGGGGGCACCGAACGTGATCATCGTCCTTGTTGACGACATGGGCTTTGGTATGCCCAGTGCCTTCGGCGGGCCGGTGAAAATGCCGGCAGCAGAAGGCCTCGCCGCCAACGGGCTGCGCTACAACCAGTTCCATACCACCGCGGTCAGTTCACCGACCAGGACGGCTCTCCTTTCAGGCCGCAACCATCATATGAACAATATGGGCGGCATCACCGAAACCGCCACGGCCTTCCCGGGTAATACGGGACAGCGACCGAACAGCGTCGCACCAATGGCTGAGATGCTGCGTCTGAACGGCTACAGCACCGGCTTCTTCGGCAAGAACCACGAGACCGCACCCTGGGAGGTAAGCGTCTCCGGACCGACCGATCGCTGGCCAACGCGTTCGGGATTTGACAAGTTTTACGGCTTTTATGGCGGCGAGACCGACCAGTGGAATCCCACAATCTACGACGGGATGACCCGGATCCCCACGCCGCATTATGAAGGCTACAATTTCATGACCGACATGACCAACCAGGCCATTTCCTGGATGAAGTTCCAGAAAGCACTGACTCCTGAAAAGCCGTTCTTCATGTATTTCGCCCCCGGCGCAACCCATGCGCCGCATCATGTGCCCAAGGAGTGGATATCCAAGTATAAAGGCAAGTTCGACAAGGGCTGGGATAAACTGCGCGAAGAAACACATGCAAAACAGATCGCCATGGGCGTGGTCCCGCCTGGCACCAAATTGGCCGACAAACCCGAGGCCATCAAGGATTGGGACAAGCTGACCCCAGACGAGCAAAAGCTCTTCGCCCGGCAAATGGAAGTGTATGCCGGTTTTGGCGAATACTGCGACCACGAGATCGGCCGGTTGTTTGCGGCCGTCGGCGAGACTGGTCAACTTGAGAATACAATGATCGTCTATATCCTTGGCGACAACGGGACGAGTGCCGAGGGCGGCATGAGCGGCATGTTCAGTGAGATGACCTATTTCAATGGCGTCCAAGAGACAGTTCAGGACATGCTCAAGCACTACGACGACTGGGGCGGCCCGAACACCTATCCGCACATGGCCGCGGGCTGGGCTGTCGC
>DZBJ01000058.1:4065-11533 GCA_022736275.1 Rikenella microfusus
GCCATCTACAGCGACGGCTGGTTTGCCGGCACCCTGCACCGGGCACCCTGGGAAATGAAGCCGCGGAGGAAACTGCTGGATGACAAATGGGAACTCTATGATACCCGCAACGACTTCAGCCTGGTGAACGACATGGCCGCGGCCAATCCGGCAAAACTCAAGGAGATGCAGGATCTCTTCATCCAGGAAGCAATCAAGCACCGCGCCTTGCCGATTGATGACCGCGTTGTTGAGCGCGTCAATGCGGCAATGGCCGGACGGCCGGATCTGATGGGCAACCGCACCTCACTTACGCTTTCCGAGGGCATGGACTCGATGAGCGAAAACGTCTTTATCAATATCAAAAACCGGTCGCTGTCGATCACCGCCGATGTTGAGATCCCCGAAGGTGGCGCCAATGGCGTTATCCTCGCGCAGGGCGGACGGTTTGGCGGCTGGAGTCTCTATCTTAAAGATGGCAAACCGACGTATAGCTACAACTTCATCGGCCTAGAGGAATATAAGGTCGCAGCTTCCAAGCCGATAAAACCAGGTAAAGCCACCATCCGTTTGAACTTTGACTATGACGGCGGTGGGATCGGCAAGGGTGGCACGGCGACAATTCTGGTCAACGGCGAGAAAGTCGCCAGCGGCCGGATCGAACGGACGCAGGCGATGATCTTTTCGGCTGACGAGACGGCTGGGGTTGGCAAGGATGACGCCACACCGGTTACGGCCGACTACAAGGAACGCGACAACTCCTTTACCGGCAAGATCCAGAAGGTTGTCGTCGACGTGAAGCCGATCGGTGAGGCGGTCAAGGCGGCAGCCGATGCTGCCGGCAAGGAAACCGCATATAAGATGGCGATAGCGAATTGATAATCGTCAACAGCCCGGAATATCATCGGGCAGGATCGAAACAGCCGCATCTTGGTGGAAGATCTGCTCTATCTGACGCAGATCTTCCATTCTTTAGCAATGTAAAGTTATGGTAACTGAACCGACAAAGGAGGATACGTCTCCTAAAACCTGCTCACAGGGCATTCACGTTGTGGCCAAGCCTGTTGGGCCGTCCTGCAACCTTAACTGCGAATACTGTTTTTACCTGGAAAAAAAGGCCCTTTTCGGCGCGAACGAGAACTGCCGGATGAACGATGAGGTACTTCGTTCATTTATTTCCAGCTACATTTCATCCCAGCCAACCCCTGTTGTCGAGTTTGTCTGGCAGGGCGGTGAGCCCACCTTGCTGGGCATTGATTTTTTCAGGCGAGTTATCGAACTGCAGAAGTTGTTTGCCGGAGGGAAAATTATCAACAACTCCCTCCAGACAAACGGGACGTTGCTGACCGACGAATGGTGCGTGTTTTTGCGCAACCATAGCTTCATGGTTGGCATCAGCCTCGATGGTCCGCAGGATATTCATGACCGATATCGCCGTGATCGTGCCGGAAGTGGCTCTTTTGACAGAGTAATGAGGGGATTGAGACTACTCCAGGAGCATGGAGTTGAGTACAACGTGCTGGCGAGCGTTGCCCGGGAGACTGTGAGCAGCCCCCTTGATGTATACCGATTCTTGCGGGATAGCGGAGTCGAATTTATCCAGTTTGCGCCTATTGTCGAACGCCTGCCTGACGCCTGCAGCAGGCAGCATGGCCTGCAGCTTTCTGGACCTGCATCGCTGGACACATTAGAAATGCAGACCAAAGTTACACCCTGGACAGTGATTCCCGAGGAATACGGTGATTTCCTGATTGCTGTCTATGAAGAGTGGGTGCGTCGCGATGTGGGGAAGGTTTTTGTCATGAACTTCGAATGGGCACTCAATGCCTGGATCGGCAACCCATCACCGGTCTGTGTCCATGCGCAACAATGCGGTGGTTCACTGGTGATGGAACATAATGGTGACATTTATGCATGTGATCACTTCGTCTACCCGCAGTACCGCCTCGGCAATATACTTACAGACACGCTTCCTACACTTGTCAGACAGTCCCGATTGAATGGCTTCGGCGTCGAAAAGGAGACGGCCTTGCCCTCCCGCTGCAGGGAATGCGAGGTCCTTGTCGCCTGCAGGGGTGGCTGCCCCAAGCATCGTTTTGGCAAGACCTGGGACGATCAGCCGGGTCTGCACTATCTCTGTCCGGGATATGAGAAATTCCTTTTTCACATCCGTAAATACCTGCGGGCTATGACACAATTGCTTGAAAACGGTTTGCCAGCTTCGTACATCATGGAGGCAGTGAAGGGACCACTGGTTATACAGAAAAGGTAAAGAAGAATGCCGGCTTATTGAACAGGAGAGGATTCAAAGGCATTTAGACAAAATGATTTACAAGTCCCAAACCTCCAGCGTTCGGAGAGAAAATTCACCGACCGTCCAAAGATTGCCAGGCCGAATCTCAACCAATTTGGCAGGTCGCTCAACTTGATGTTTCTACTGTATCGGGAAACAAGAAGCTGACTCGAATGCCTAGCAACACCAGAAGGTCATTTTGAGCTTTCGAAAAGCACGTTTTCCCTGACACAATAAAGACATCCTCAAACCCCAGATTGTTTTAGAATTTCTTCGATAGAGGGGAGAATAATTTTTCCCGATAGATGCTGCCAACCCAGATCTCAAAAGTCAAGATAGCTATATTCGACCTTAACAGCGGACCGGAGTCCACTTCGCTCCTATTCATGATTTCGGAACAATTTTAAAATGGCCATAAATTCAATAGGTATTTTTGTGATTTCAGGAACCGTTTACCTTATCCCTTAACGTGCCGGATGGTTTAAAGGTTACGACCCGTCTAGCATCAAGCATGAGGTCATCACCGGTCTGGGGATTACGTCCCCGGCGAGGCTTTTTATCCCTGACATTAAACTTTCCGAATCCGCTCAAGAGGAGATCTGATCCACTGATAAGAGCGCCTTTGGACAAACGAAGAAACGATTCTACCGCTTTGGCTGCCTGAGCTTTGGTCAAATTATCGTGCTTTTGATAAATCTGCTCAACTAGATCTGCTTTGGTAAGTGTCATTGATTCCTCTTTAAATTGCTGAGATATTTTTTTAAAAAACCCTCGACGATCATATTCTAATAATGGAAAAAGTAAAAGAAATCTGTGTAGTTCGGCTCATTTCGTCGAAGATTCATCTTTCTTTCTGTCTGTAACTTGCCGCATCTCCTGTAGCTCTTGAGGCACATAATACTTGAACCTGACCTGCTTGCTCAACTGACCAGTAAACTCTGAGAAAGCCACGGTTATCTTCCGTGCCTCATCCATGAGAGCAGCTCCTGCTTCATGGGAAATCCCCCCCGGTTCTCCCAACTGCCCCTTGAAATGAGCATACGCCTGGTCGAATTGCCGCAGAACATTGAACATGATGCTGCCCATTGGTGAGTTGATTTTCATGACTCTTGAGCCACGCTCCTTGACCATGGAGATTTTCTTCTCCAGAATCTCTTCCTTGGTAAATCTCCTTTTTTCATTCGATGTTTCCTTCATTTCTTTCTCCAATTTCCTCTCCCTATAGATTGATAAATTTAGGTTATTAGCTTTGATTGATGGATTTTTAAGATTTACCAGTAATCTTGGCATGGTTGCGTTTAATTTTACTTCTCCGCCACATATCCATTATAAAGACAGTCCCGTAAGGCAGAATGGCGGCTATCAGGACAAACAGAGAACAACGAGTGGCTATCGGCATGATATTAGGCAGCATAGTCATATAGCCATAATAGATTGCCTCAGCATTTTTGCTGGAATATTGAGCCACTTGCCAGACCCTTTCCGGGGTGCTCAAGCCGATAAGCAAGGTGTAGAAAACACAGATCATGAAACTTTTAGCGACCAGTACGAGCATCCTGCCGGTGAAAAAAGCATTGATGGCCTTGCGGGTAACTACACCAACAAAGTATTGACTGATATAGGCGCAAAGGAAGGTGTTGGCGATGACCGGCAGAAAAGGAAAAGAGCCGAACATGGTTTTCAACAACAAACTTGGTGATTTCAAGACAAAAGGCAGTAGATAAAATTCAACCGCCGGTAGAAGCAAGAGGAGGAAGAGTCCTTCCGTCAGACCACTTTTCGCCCCGACACTGAAAAAACCCAGAGAGTTTTCCAGTGTCAAATACTCTGCGGGTAAGGCATTACCCAATTTTTCAGCCATGCAATAATGCTGAATATCCGAGATGACATTAATGATACTCCTTGGCTTTACATATTGACGATTGTCTGTATTGATAAATGTGGCATTCGGGCTATATGAGCCGCCCCTACCACCGCCACCGCTGCCGCCGCTGTTACTACTGCCGGGACTGCCGCCCTTATAGCCGCTAAAGCCACTGCTGTTTATGCTGTTACTCATGCCTGTTTATCTCCGTGCACCGCTGCTACAGATACCAGGTCCAGGAGGATACCGGATTTAGCATCTTCCATAGCGGCAATAGAATCAAACGCCTCGGCATGACAAGGCGTGTAGTAGCCGTTCATGGTTGCGCCTGATTTCATGGTTACAGTGAAATATGCTCCAAAATATTGGTCTTGCAACAGGCCATCGGCAATGACATTCTCCTGCCGCAGTTGATGGACGATAGACAACAATACCTCGCGCATTGCTTTATCATCCATAGAGACTACCTCCAGCACTCCCGCTTTTTCCGCCTGTTTCTTGGCAACCAGCTCCAGTATCTTTGGCATAAAATAGACGACACCATTCGGCATGGAAAATGCCCGGAACCTTCGCCCCTCCAATTTATTGATATAGGGCCGCATGTCTTGCAGTAAGTCATGGGTGTTCAGCCATGGCAGGTTGATGAGCCTTGGGGGCGGCATTTTCTTTTTTGTCTCTGGTTTTTCTTCAAATATACCGTCTTGCTCCTGTGCTTCGTTGTGCCACTGGGGAGGCTTTTCTAATGGCTGGAGTCGCTCCTGAGCCTGTTCCAGCTCTTGTTGCCGGGCAAGTTGATCCGCCCGTTTCAAAGTCTTGCCAAGCAAATCTTGAGGCTGTTTGTGGTGGAGTTTTACTGCCTGGAGGATTTCCTCTTTCTGGTGAAGTTCTTTAAACGATTGAAGACCGACCAGAATCCGGCCGGCGGCTAAGGGATGTTCGCCCAGGCTGTACAAATGCCCCCGGATGGAGGGCAGTTTCCCCAGATCATGGGACAAGGCGGCAATGATGGTATCCGGCATAAGATAAGCGGTATCAGCTTCCCGCAGCAGCCGGACCACCTGTTCCGCCACATTCAGTGAATGATCAACCAAGTTTGTTTGACCAAGCAGGGTGTAGGTGTTGGAATCCCAGGTGGCTTCTACATCACGACTGACATTGACGACGGATGGACACCCCCCTTCCGTATCCAGTAAAGACAAAAGATCACGGCAAACCACCTGTTGCTGGGCGGCATGGTGTAATGGCAGAATATGCTTTTTGTAGAACTCCTGTATCCGTGCACTCTGGAAATCGATGCATACCTCATCGATTGCCTGTACTACCGGATCATCCCGCCAGAGTGGCGCCAGATCAGCGATATCGACCTCACCGTTTTTATTCCACAACTGAGACAGGTCCTGTAACAGCACTTCCTTTTTGGCTACAGCAGGTTTTTTCTCTGACCTACCAAGAAGCAGCCATATTGTGCCGGCAAAGAACGAAATTCCAAGGCCAAGTATGGTATTGATCTCTGTGGCAGTCATCCCACTCCCCTCCCCTCTTCGCCTGACCGGTCTTCCTGATAATCATCCCATTGTGGTCTGATTTCGGGAAAGATCACCTTGAGGTCAGCCGTGGGAACATCCGCGGTGATTCCCCGATAAATTCCTGAATAGGTAGTCATGAAGAACTGACGGGGAGCCAGGTTCAACACTTCGGTGTGCTTAACCCGTACATCCTCGGTCTCTCTGATAGCCAGCCCACCACCAACAGAGATAACCGGACTGAAGACCCGTTTTTCTCCAAGATGATCTGAGATATAGGTGGCGGTCTTGGCATCCGGCACCCGCATAAACAATTTGGTATTGCAGTTATCGAGGATGGTATTGGCTCGATCCTGGCCAATCTCGGCATAGAGCTGGCTCACCGACTGGCAATAGCCGTGGATATAGACACCTGCGCCACCGGCCTTGGCAAAGAGCTCCTCAATCCCGTCATAGAGGACGGATTGAGCCTCGTCGATATGCAGGGCCAGAGACGGAGATATCTTTTTATCACTGGAAAACCTGCGACCGACAAACGCCTGGATGTTCGAGGCAATGACCTTTCCGGCGGTATAAGCCGCCCTTTTGGTGAGCAAGGAGCCAAGCTGGACAATAAGAATAACACCTTTGTCTTGCTCCAGGCGTTTAATGAAACGGTTTTCGCTCGCCTGACCAAGAATCTGTCCGACATTGCCACTGGTTAATTCCGTCAGTGCCACCCGCAGCGAGGAGGCAACCTTGGAATGGTAGTCGGCGGTCGAAGCGATGATCCTTCGTAGGTTCAGTGCAAGCTGCCTGGCCTGTGGAGAGTTAATACCTTCGATTTTTTCCTTGAGCTTCTCCAGATCCGCATGACTGATATTGTTTTTGACATCGTTGAGATTGAAATCCGGCTTTCTATTATTGGCTCTAGCCAGCAGGATAAGGGCCTGGACCACCACCAGGCTGATTTCGTAGGCAACAGAGAAGAAATAAGGCTCCCTGCCTACCGCAACACCGGCGGTAATATGGGCCACTATTTCCTCGACCATATAGTAATGCGAGAGCGGATTAAAAACCGCACTGTATTGTGGAAAGACAGGGGTGAGCAGTATCAAATCCTCCTGTCTGCCGGTATCGAAAGCCACCTGGACAATTTTCGAGAAAAGTTCGTTGTCACCCTTGGGGTCGATGACGACCACCGAATATCCCTTGCGAATATCCTGCTCGATAATTCCTTCCATAGTGCGGGTTTTCCCCACCCTGGTTGTCCCGAAGCACCAGAAATGTCCTTTGCGGTCATCATCAGGGAAGCCAAGCGGTATTATCTTGTCTGGATGATCCAGATGAAAGCCGTCGCCTATTTGGGTATATGGTTCAGCATTTGGCTTTTTGGACTGTTTTCTCCAGATCAAAATCTCTTACCCACTACGATCTTTCCTACCGTAACCTGAATATGCTCCCGCAATTCCTTTGATACGGTCAAGATTACCTGTTTTGGTAAAAATCCGCCGGCTTGAACAAAACTCTTATGGCCGACATACCGTTTGGTGCAATACAGTGTTATCTCTGTGGCAGTGCCAAGCTGTTCTCTCAGCAAAGCAGTCACCAGATTCTTTGATACACGATCAACGATCACCTTGACCCGTGTGCTCCCGTGCATTTTTACAGAATCAACCCGTCGCAGATGAAATGCCCGTCTTTGGCCAACGGCCAATGTATGTTGTTCATGCACCCCAACACGATTCATCGGACACTCGGCTATGATTGCCAAACCTTTTTCAATCTCAATCTCCACCAGGAAACCATCACTGTTTTTACGGATGATAT
>DZBJ01000008.1:0-14908 GCA_022736275.1 Rikenella microfusus
ACGCCCAACCAACAGAACCGGAATCTGTCATTCTATCCATTGAACTACGGGACCGGTCAGGGTGCAAAAGTACAGTGACAAAGCCGATTTTCAAAACTTCTGACGAAAATTGGAGATCTCCGTGTGACACCTCTCTTTGGCTCTGCCGTGATCTGGAGGCCTCGCGGTGTCGATTCACCGCATTTCTTATGCAAATTAGAGCCGGACATATGCCTCGGGAAGTGATTTTTACCAAAGTTTTTCTAATTTCGCAACCCATAAGCGCAAAACGAAAGGCGAACATGAAGGAGTATAATTTTAGCGGGATAGAAAAAAAGTGGCAGGAGTACTGGGAGACGAACAAGACCTTCAAAACCGAAGATGACTTCTCCAACCCCAACAAGTACTATATCCTTGACATGTTCCCCTACCCTTCCGGCGCAGGTCTTCACGTAGGCCACCCCGAAGGATACACAGCCACCGACATTATTGCCCGGTATAAGCGCATGAAGGGCTTTAACGTCCTTCATCCGATGGGTTGGGACGCCTTCGGACTGCCTGCGGAACAGTATGCCATCCAGACCGGCACACACCCCGCCGTGACAACAAACAAAAACTGTGATACCTTCCGGCGCCAGATCAAAGAGCTGGGCCTCAGCTACGACTGGGACCGTGAAATCAACACAACCGACCCGGGCTACTTCCGGTGGACACAGTGGATATTCATCAAGCTGTACAGTACATGGTATGACCACAAGAGTGACCGCGGACGCGACATCAGCGAACTCCCGATACCCCTTGACGTCCTCAAGGCAGGAGATGAGGCCAGACGGAAATATATCGACTCCAAAAGGCTTGCCTATTATGACGATGCCCAGATATGGTACTGTCCGTCATGCCGCATCGTATGCGCAAACGAAGAGGTGCTGACCGACGGATCGCACGAGAAGTGCGGCAACAGGGTGGTGAGGAGAAACCTTAAGCAGTGGATGCTGCGCATACCCCAGTATGCCGAACGGCTCCTCACCGGCCTTGACAAACTTGACTGGTCGGAGGGTTTAAAGGAGATGCAACGCAACTGGATTGGCCGCTCCACCGGAGCCGAGGTCGATTTCAAAGTTGACGGACACAAGGAGATAATCACGGTATATACCACACGCCCCGACACACTGTTCGGTGCCACCTACATGGTGCTCTCGCCCGAACATCCGCTGGTTGGTACCATCACCAGCCCCGAACAGGCGAAGCAGGTTGAGGAGTACATCAGCGCCGCCTCCGTGAAGTCGGACCTCGACCGCACCGACCTGGCAAAGGACAAGACCGGAGTGTTCACCGGCACCTATGCCATTAACCCGGTCACGGGCAAGAGGATTCCCGTCTGGGTGGCAGATTATGTCCTCATGGGGTACGGTACTGGTGCAATCATGGCTGTCCCGGCGCATGATGAGCGCGATTTCGAGTTTGCACAGAAGTTCGGGATCGATATCGTCTGCATCCTCTCCCCTGCCGTAGCAGACCCGGAACAGAAGAAGCGGATCATCGCCGGCAGGGAGTGCTGGAGCGGCGACGGCATCTATATCAACTCCTCGAACAGCGAACTGAAAATAACACTTGACGGACTGAACGTTGAGGAAGGGATAGCAACCATCACAAGATGGATTGAAAGCAAAAACATCGGGATTCACCGGGTCAACTACAAGCTCCGCGACTGGCTTTTCAGCAGGCAGCGTTACTGGGGTGAACCATTCCCCGTAATACACTGGGAAGACGGGCGCATAACACTCCTCGATGAAAAGGAGCTGCCGCTGACGCTTCCCGAGCTCGAGGTGTTCGAGCCGGGAGACAACGGCGAATCGCCCCTGTCAAACGCCACCGACTGGCTATGGGTGACAGACAGCGAAGGCCGCCGCGGAAAGAGGGAGACCAACACCATGCCACAGTGGGCAGGATCATGCTGGTACTACCTGAGATTCATCGACCCGAAAAACGAAAGTGAGATTTTCAACAAGGTCTTGGAAAAATACTGGATGCCCGTTGATCTCTATATCGGCGGTGCCGAACATGCCGTGCTGCACCTCCTCTATGCCCGCTTCTGGCACAAGGTGCTCTTTGATCTTGGGATAGTCTCAACCGACGAACCCTTCATGAAACTCTTCAACCAGGGTATGATACTGGCCTTTGCCTATCAGACTGAGACAGGCGCCAGGGTGTCATCAGACCAGATCACCGAGAAGGATGGCCGCTTCTATATCACCGGAACGGATGAAGAAGTAAGGCAGATAGTTGCCAAAATGTCAAAGAGCCTCAAGAACGTGGTCAATCCTGATGACGTGGTAAAAAACTACGGGGCCGACACACTGCGTCTCTTCGAGATGTTCCTCGGTCCGCTTGAGGCCACCAAGCCCTGGGATGAGAAGGGCATCAGGGGACCCCATAACTTCCTGGCAAGGGCCTATCGCCTGATAGCAAACCGCGAAAATATTACTGAAGGCGAAGAGGATCCTGAGATTCTGAGAGTCCTCCACAAGATAATAAAGAAGGTCACCGAAGATATTGAGGGACTGCGGTTCAACACCGCCATCTCGGCCATGATGATCTTCCTGAACACGGCATTGAAGAAGGAGAAGATCACACTTAACACCGCCGGCAACTTCATCAAACTGCTCTCTCCCTTTGCGCCCCACCTGGGCGAGGAACTCTGGCAGCTTACAGGCCATCACGACACAATAACATATGAACCGTGGCCTGTCGCTGAGGAACAGTACCTGAATGAGGAGCTCTTCGAGTGCCCGGTATCGGTCAACGGCAAGATGAGGTTCAAGATAGATATACCCGTTAACCTGCCGAAGGAAGAGGTGATAAAGACCGTTCTTGCCGATGAGCGGGCCCAGAAGTGGATCGGCACTGCCACCCCGAAAGTTATCGTTGTGCCTAACCGTATTGTAAATATTGTTGTATGAGATTATCGGTTACCGGACTTGCATTCACAGCAGCCATAATAATCACTGCAGTCTCCTGCACAGGCAATACTTCATCGGAAAAGCCTGCAAAAGATTCATCGGCAGGTACAGCTGCTTCATCCATTGCCGCCACTGATACTTCATCGGCACCGGCAGTGCAGGCTGACTCTCTTGCCGCTGCTGCAGGGTCGGACACCGTCACTGCCCCGGGATCAAACACTGCCGCTGCCTCAGGACAAGACTCGGGAGCCACATCAGGATCTGACACGGCAGCCGGATTCGCGACAATTACAGGCACTTCGTCCGCTGCAAACTCAGATGATGACAGTGCGGGAATGCTCTTCGGCATTCCCCTTGACTCATATACTATAGTTACGGGAAAGGTGAAGCGAAACCAGTTCATATCCTCAATCCTGCAGGCGCACGGCGTGCCATGGGAGGACATAGAGAAGCTCCTCCGGGAGAACAGGGAGACCTTTGACCCCCGCAGGGTGCGTTCAGGAAGTGCATACTCGGTTCTGTTGTCAAAAGACACCATAAGCAAACCTGACTACCTCATCTATCAGCATGACCCCAAGGTATCTTACGTCTTCTCCCTGAAGGACACCCTGGCGATATACAGGTATGACGCCGAGATAAAGCGGGTGCTGAGGTACTCATCCGGCACAATCAGCACCTCGCTGTGGGAAGCGGCAACGGAGAATAACCTCAATCCCAACCTCTCAGCCGAACTCTCTGAGATCTATGCATGGACAATTGACTTCTTCGGGCTGCAGAAGGGAGACAGGTTCAAGGTGATCTATGAGGAAGAGTTCATCAGTGAAGAGTCGGTCGGAATCAGGAGGGTTCACGCCGCTCTCTTCGAACATGCAGGTAATCCGATCTTTGCCATCCCGTTTATCCAGGACAGCACCATGTCATTCTTTGACACCACCGGCGCCAGCCTCAGGAAGGCGTTCCTCAAGGCGCCGCTGCGTTACTCGCGCATCAGTTCACGTTTCTCCGGCGGAAGGATGCATCCTGTACTTAAGGTTGTGCGGCCTCACCACGGTGTTGACTATGCAGCTCCCATCGGCACCCCGGTAGTGGCTATCGGCGATGGCAGGGTGACCAGCACCGCTTATGAGGGCGGGGCAGGAAGGATGGTACGGATAACCCATAACAGCGTCTATTCAACGGCATACCTCCATCTGTCGCGCTACGGCCCGGGCATCGCGCCTGGAGTATATGTCAAACAGGGGCAGGTGATAGGATATGTGGGCAGCTCAGGACTCTCGACAGGGCCTCATCTCGATTTCCGGTTCTACCGTAACGGTTCCGCCATTGACCCGCTCAAGGTTGATGCACCCCCGGTCAACCCGGTGGCGCCGGAGGCGATGGAGGAGTTCAGAAAGATCGCGGAGGGATACATCAGCCTGTTGTCAACAATAAGCTACTGATTAATTTGCGATTGACCTCCCGATCCGCCAGCCGGCGGATACGGGATTGATCCTGCGCTTGTGGCGCCGGCTCAAATTTGCGGTCTGCAGATTGCAAATGGGTTAGGGGGCATATGGTGTCTACAATACTATATGTTCTACAAACAATTGGGCGGGGGGGTGCCAACCGGCTACAATACTCAATGTTCTACGAACAATTAATATTAACCAGATTCCTGATCTACAATACTTTATGCGCTGCGCGCAAATTTTCACTGTTGCCGACTGCTGACTGAAGACTGCTGACTGAAGAGTGCGCTACTTAAGCCCTTCAATAAACCTGCTGATAGCCTCCGGATAGTGCCGGTATTCCAGCTCATGCACCCGGGCTGCCAGGCTGTGCACATCATCATCCGGCAGCACCGGACACCTTGCCTGAAAGAGAATATCTCCGGCATCATAATGCTCGTTCACCAGATGGATTGTGATCCCGCTCTCACTGCACCCGGCATCGAGCACCGCCCTGTGAACCCTGCAACCGTACATCCCCTTCCCCCCGAACCGCGGCAGAAGGGCAGGATGAATATTAATGATTCTCCCTCTGAAAGCCTCAATGACCTGCCCCGGAACCAGCCAGAGAAACCCCGCCAGAACCACCAGATCAGTCTCCCTCCTCCGCAGCATCATCAGAACCTCTCCCGTCTCATAAAACTGAGTACGGTCGAAAAAAAATGAGTCGACCCCAAGAGCGGCAGCCCTCTCCAAAACCTTAGCCTGAGGCTTGTTTGACAAAACAAGTGTTACTTTCGCTTTTTTTTCGTTCGAAAAGTATCTTATTATGTTTTCAGCATTCGTCCCGGCACCTGATGCAAGTATAGATATATGTTTCATTTTCTGATACTTAAGCTAATTTACAACACCGGGCACCGGTGCTGCAAGAGAGGCTTAAAAAACTGATCTGCTTTATTTTATATTTGCACAGATGTAAATTTCCGCTAAATTGCTTGAAATATATGGTACAAATATATTTCTTTGCAGAGTTTTTAAAACGAGTATTAACGTAAAATTGATTTGTATGTCTGACATTTCTACAAGAGTAAAGAAGATCATCGTTGAAAAGCTTGGCGTTGATGAGGCAGAGGTTACACCCGAAGCACACTTCACAAATGACCTTGGTGCGGATTCTCTTGACACTGTCGAGCTGATTATGGAATTCGAAAAGGAATTCAATATCGGAATTCCTGATGATCAGGCAGAAAGCATCAGCACTGTAGGCGAAGCCATTAAGTATATTGAGGAAAACGCAAAGTAGTTTTCTCCGATAACCTGACATGAGGCGTGTAGTAGTTACCGGAATGGGGGCATTAACCCCTATCGGCAACACTCTGCAGGATTACTGGAAAGGTCTTGTTGAAGGTGTCAGCGGGGCAGGGCTTATAACCCATTTTGACACCACGAAGTTCAAGACCAAGTTTGCCTGTGAGATCAAGAATTACGATCCTGCTCAATATTTTGACAGGAAGGAGTCGCGTAAGATGGACCGTTACGCCCAGTACGCCCTTATTGCGGCTGAGGAGGCGGTAAAAGACGCCGGTCTTGATCCGGAGGCAACTGACAAAGACCGTTCCGGAGTCATCTGGGCGTCAGGCATAGGGGGAATTGAAACTTTCATGGAAGAGGTAAAAGGGTTTGTCACGGGTGACGGAACTCCCCGTTTCAGCCCTTTCTTCATTCCAAAAATGATAAGTGACATCGCCGCCGGACTGCTCTCGATCAAGTATGGTTTCCGCGGACCCAATTTCGCAACAGTGTCAGCCTGCGCCTCTTCAACCAATGCCCTCATCGACGCCTACTTCTACATCCTTCTCGGTAAAGCTGACCTCTTCATTTCGGGAGGTTCTGAGGCATCAGTCAATCCAATCGGCATTGGCGGTTTCAATGCCATGCAGGCCATGTCAACCAATAATGAGGAGTATGCCACTGCCTCCCGTCCATTTGACGTCACCCGCGACGGGTTTGTCATTGGCGAGGGTGGTGGAGCCCTTATTCTTGAAGAGCTGGGGCATGCAAAAGCCAGGGGAGCAAAAATCTACGCTGAGGTCATTGGCACCGGCCTCACCGCTGACGCCTATCATATCACGGCACCACACCCCGACGGCATGGGCGCCGTCAACGTGATGAAACAGGCTATTGCCGAGGCACGGCTGACCCCGTCCGATGTTGATTACATCAATGTGCACGGCACTGCCACCCCGCTCGGTGACATAGCCGAGACCAGGGCTATCCTTACCCTCTTCGGCGAACATGCCTACAAGCTGAATATCAGTGCCACCAAGTCGATGACCGGCCACCTCCTCGGAGCTGCAGGAGCGGTGGAAGCCATTGCAACCGTCATGACAGTGGTGCATGGTATCATCCCGCCAACCATCAACTTCAGGAACCCTGATCCTGCCATTGACCAGAACCTGAACCTGACACTTAACAAGGCACAGCACAGAACCGTAAATGTTGCCCTCAGCAACACCTTCGGTTTCGGAGGGCACAATGCCTCTATTCTGATCAGGAAATTCTCAGAGTAGTGTTCCTGCTTAACAGGAAGAAGAATCACTCCCTCATTCACGACAGGCGGGAGTTTCGCTCCGGCCTGAAGCATCTGCTGGGTTTCCGCCCCTTCAATCTCAGGCTTTACGAGAAAGCCTTCATTCACCGTTCGGCGACATTTACCCTTCCTGACGGAACCAGGATCAACAACGAACGACTCGAATACCTAGGTGACGCTATCATAGACAGCGTCATTTCAGAATACCTCTTCAGCCACTATCCCGAAGCCCCGGAGGGCTTTCTGACCAAGACCAGGGCCCGCATTGTCAACAGGGAGACGCTGAACCAGCTGGGTCTATCCATGGGGCTTGACAAGCTTATCGTATCGAACCTCTCAGCTTCGGATTCACCCCGCAACCTGTACGGCAACGCCGTCGAGGCGCTGGCAGGCGCCCTGTTCATCGACAAGGGCTATGACCGCACGCGCCGCTTCTTCATGGAGAGGGTGCTGAAGAAACACCTCGACCTGGAGGCCGTCCTGGCAGCCGAGACTGATTACAAGAGCCTCATCATGGAATACTGCCAGAAGAACAAACAAAAGATTAACTTCACCTCACAGGAAAAGACGCACAATAACAGAATCCACCCCCTGTTTACCGTTACCCTGCAGATCAATAATGAAACGGTTGCGCAGGGCGAGGGTACAACGAAGAAAGAGGCGGAACAGGAAGCGTCCCTGATCGCATGGAACACAGTTCTCAAAATTAAAAAATGACCACGGGAACGAAAAAAACAGTACACACCATTGCAGAAGAGGAGAGCCCTGAGTTCTCCTTCCTCGGTGTTGTGTCGGCCGAACCCGACTACCGGCTCTCGGTCCTGATCAACCGGCACCTCGGCGCTGACCTCCGCAAGTGCGATGAGGAAATCGCGGTTCATACCGATTCAGGCAGAGCCTGCTTTTCAAGATTCACCACCGTGCCACCGGAATTATCGCTGGTCTCAAACCGGAGTGAGGGACAGATTCTTCTTCGTAAACTGAATAAAATCGACTTCTTCCTGATTATCTGCGGAGAGTCCGGAAGGGAAAAGGCCGACCAGCTCGCTGCAACCCTGAGAGAGATACCTGAAATCACTGCAGTGTTTGTCCTCGAGAGCAGCAAGATCACCGACAGAAACCTGCCCCTTCTGACACTTTAGAGAGGAATTGCCGGGGCAGGGAACTCCCGCTCACTGTACTATACATGAGAAAGAGGAGACAATCTCTTGCCTCCTCTTCAGTGTTAACCCTAAAACTAACCTAACCTATGAAAAAAACTCCATTTAAGTTATAACAATTATCGTGCCATAACTGATGCAAATATCAAATTAATTTCCGGACATCTCTCTTAAGGATATGTTAAATTGTTGACTTGTAACATTTTTTTAATTTTATTTATCCCATAATTTTTCTGTAATCCTGTTAAAATTCGTTAAACCTGTCGATTACGGTTTTAACAGATTACTTTTGTTAAAATATGAAGCGTTCGTACATAGTCCTGCTGGCCGTATTCTTTTTTCTGGCCATCTCGGCACTGGTGATCATCCAGGTCAGGTGGATCAACAGCGTTGTCAGCGCCGAGGACCAGCAGTTCAGGTTCGGGGTCAACGAAGCGCTGAAAGAGGTGGTGAATGAGCTGGAGAGGGCCGAAACATACAAACGCATCATCAGTGAGATCAACCCTGAGCCCGTGACCGGCACTCCCGATGACCTTGAGAGTGTCACCTCGCAGCAGACCGATGAGTCAAGGCTCCTTGAAAAGTACGGTTTCGATCCCAGCATCAGGTCCGTGGTAATCAACAGGGCGGGACGCACCTACCTGCTTAATTCAGATAGCCTTGAGTCTGAATCCTACTTTGAGACCACCGAGCCGGGAGAGCAAAGTCTGACTGCCGGGGCTGCAGGCCGGATGACCAACAAGATCATCTCCATTGAGAATATCGTCAGCCGTATTCTTCATGAGACTCCGCCCCTTAGAGACCGGCTCTCCTCTGATGAAATCAACACCCTCATCAGAAAGTCACTTGATGCCGTCGGCATCCATCTCGGATACGAGTGTGCCGTGCGCGGCGACTATGGCGGCATAATTTACCGCACACCAAACTACACCGAGAGCACCGGGGCAAACAAATACCTGCGGCAACTCTTCCCCAATGACCCCGTTCCTGGAAACAATATTCTATCAATATATTTCCCTGATGAAGAGCAGTATAAGTTCAACCGGATAGCCTTCATGGCCATCTCCTCCATGCTGATAATACTGCTGCTCATAATTCTCTCAACGGGCACCTTCATTGTCATCTTCCGCCAGAAGAGGTTATCTGAGATAAGGAGCGACTTCATTGACAACATGACACATGAGCTGAAGACACCCATCGCCACAATATCGCTTGCCTCTCAGATGCTCGCCGACACAACCATACCTGAGGAGGTCCGCAACACTCAGGGACTCACCGGTGTAATCAACGAAGAGAGCAACCGCCTGAAGGTGCTTGTCGAAAAGGTGCTGCAGACAGCCATCTTTGAGAAAGCCAAACTAGAGCTTGACAAGCAGAAGACCGACATCCATGCCATCATCCTCAGGGCAGTCGATGCCTTCAAGCTGCAGGTAAACAGTCGCGGCGGGGTCATTTCAACCTTTCTCGATGCACCCGACTCCATGGTTACTGCAGACGGTCCCAACCTCTTCAATGTGCTCCTCAACCTCATTGACAATGCGCTAAAATACACCACCCGCACACCCGAGATCACTGTCACAACCGCAGGTTACCATAAAGGAATCGTCATCACCGTTTCTGATAACGGCATTGGCATCCCCAGGGAACACCTGAGACACATTTTTGAGAAATTTTACCGTGTGCCGGTAGGCAATACTCATAATATCAAGGGATTCGGCCTAGGCCTGAGCTATGTGAAAAAGATAGTCGAGGAGCATAACGGGACCATCAAAGTGGAAAGCCAGATCGGCAAAGGCACCAGGATTGTCATTCACCTTCCGAAAGAACAGTCGAAATGAACCCTGAAGGAGCAATATCTCAACAGCGACCTGAAGAATACATTTCATGCAGGGTCTATTTGACCAACGAAATATAAATTTATGCACGAATGAAAAAAGTAAGCATCTTACTTGCAGAGGACGATCCCAACCTGGGGATGCTGTTAAAGAACTACCTCAGCGCCAAGGAATATGAAACCATCCTTGTAACTGACGGAGCACAGGCTGTGAATATCTTCAGGAAAGAGAAGTTCCATCTCTGCCTTCTTGACGTGATGATGCCTGAGGTCGACGGCTTCACTGTTGCAAAGGAGATCAGGGCCATAGACCCTCACATCCCGGTTATTTTTCTGACTGCAAAGAACCTCAAGCAGGATGTCATTGAGGGATTCAAATCCGGGGCCGATGACTATCTGACCAAGCCTTTCTCAATGGAGGAGCTTGTCTACCGCATCGAGGCAATACTGAGGAGGTCATCAAAGCGCACCACCGACACGCCGGCGGACACGTACACAATCGGGAAGTTCACCTTTGACGTGGCAAAGCAGCTTCTCACCTGGCAGGACCAGTCGCGCAAGCTCACCACCAAGGAATCGGAGCTGCTTGAGCTGCTCTGCCGCCACCGCAATGAGGTGCTCGAGCGCAACTTCGCCCTGAAATCAATATGGATTGACGATAACTACTTCAATGCAAGGAGCATGGATGTTTACATCACGAAGCTTCGCAAGTATCTGAGCAGGGATGAGAAGGTAGAGATCCTCAATATCCACGGAAAGGGCTACAAGCTGTTATGCTGAAAAAATACCCCGCGCAAATTCCTTTGCGCGGGGTATCAGTTCAGGTTAGTTTCAGGGTCTTAGACTATTCTGATATTCTTCATGTCAAAGCCCAATGATGCGCTAAGTTAAAATATTTTATTCATTTCCAACAATCCGGCCCCTTTTTTTAACGTCAGTCAAGCTTCAATACCGCCAGGAATGCCTGCTGCGGCACCTCCACGTTCCCGATCTGGCGCATCCTCTTCTTGCCTTTCTTCTGTTTCTCAAGCAGTTTTCTCTTGCGGGTTATATCACCGCCGTAGCATTTTGCCGTGACATCCTTGCGGACAGCCTTGACTGTCTCACGGGCAATGATCTTGGCTCCGATGGCTGCCTGTATGGCAATGTCAAACTGCTGCCTCGGAATAAGCTCACGCAGCTTCTCGCACATCCTGCGGCCGAAGTCATATGCATGGCCACGGTGAATGAGCGTTGAAAGGGCATCAACCATCTCGCCGTTGAGGAGTATGTCAAGCCTGACAAGATCGGCTTTCTTATAGTCAGTGATATGGTAATCAAAAGAGGCATATCCCTTTGAAATGCTCTTCAGCTTGTCATAAAAGTCGAAAACTATTTCTGACAGCGGCATCTCGAAGGTCACCTCCACCCTCTCGCTGGTGAGGTATACCTGGCTTTTCAGTGTGCCCCGCTTGTCAATACAAAGGTTGAGTATCGGGCCCAGGTATTCCGACTTCGATATAATCTGCGCGTAGATATATGGCTCCTCTATCTCATCAATGGTGGTGGCGGGAGGCATTCCCGACGGGTTGTGAACATCTATCAGATCGCCTTTGGTTGTCAGTACGCGGAACGAGACGTTAGGCACCGTGGTAATGACATCCATGTCGAACTCCCTGTCAAGTCGCTCCTGTATGATCTCCATGTGAAGCAGCCCGAGAAATCCGCACCTGAAGCCGAAGCCGAGGGCGGCAGATGATTCGGGGACGAAGGTGAGGGAGGCGTCGTTAAGCTGCAGCTTCTCTATCGATGCACGCAGATCCTCATAGTCATCAGCATCAACCGGATATATGCCTGCAAAGACCATCGGCTTCACATCGGCAAATCCCGAAATTGCCTTTTCGCACGGACGGGCTACATGCGTGATGGTGTCACCCACCTTGACCTCGGCCGAATTCTTTATACCGGAGATGATATATCCCACATCCCCGGCGCTCAGTACGCTGCGAGGCTCGCGCTTGATCTTCAGCACACCTATTTCGTCGGCATCATATTCGCTGCCGGTATTGACAAACTTCACCATGTCATGGGTCCTGACGGTGCCGTTTGATATCTTGAAATATGCAATGATTCCCCTGAAAGAGTTGAAGACTGAGTCGAAGATCAGGGCCTGAAGCGGCGCATCCGGGTCTCCCTTCGGTGGCGGTATCTTCGAGATTATCTCATCCATTATCCGGTCAATGCCCATCCCGGTGCGGGCGCTTGCCTCAATGATATCATCACGACTGCAGCCTATGAGATCCACTATCTGATCCTTCACCTCCTCGGGCATGGCGCTCAGCGAATCCATTTTATTCAGTACCGGAATTATCTCAAGGCCGTGTTCAATAGCCATATAGAGGTTGGAGATGGTCTGCGCCTGTATCCCCTGGGTGGCATCGACAACAAGCAGCGCCCCCTCGCAGGCAGCAATGGAGCGTGATACCTCGTAGGAAAAATCCACATGCCCCGGGGTGTCAATCAGGTTGAGATAATAGCTTTTGCCCGCATGCTCATATGCCATCTGGATGGCATGGCTCTTAATGGTGATGCCCCTCTCCCGCTCAAGATCCATGTCATCGAGAACCTGGTTCTGAAACTCCCGCGCATCAACGGTATTGGTCATTTCAAGAAGCCTGTCGGCAAGCGTGCTCTTGCCGTGGTCGATGTGAGCTATGATGCAGAAGTTTCGTATGTTGTCCATCAGCGGGGACAGGTTCATTTATTCAGCTGCAAATATATACAATTTGACCCTTTCTTTTTGCTCTCATTTTATCAGTTCTGCTCTGCACCATTTTAGTTAATTTAGCAGATTACTTAAACAGGAACCCATGATAACCCTGGCTCTGTCGGTCGTTCTGCTTGTGGCAGGATATCTGGTCTACGGAAGAGTGGCCGAACGTTTTTTCGGGATGGACCCGTCAAGGGAGACACCCGCATTCACAAAAAATGACAGCATTGACCATGTGCCCATGAAGGGATGGTGTGTCTTCATGATCCAGTTCCTCAACATCGCCGGGCTGGGACCCATCTTCGGCGCTATCCCCGGAGCAATGTACGGCCCGGTGGTATATATATGGATAGTCGTCGGATGCATCTTCATGGGAGACACGCATGATTACTTCAGCGGCATGCTTTCAGTCCGCCACGGCGGCGATGAACTATATGGGCGATGTCCACGGGCTAAACTATGCCTTCACCCATCCCCTTGCATCCAATCCGGCCATAAAGCCGGATCCTGTCTGGCTTGTGACGGTAATATGCAGGCCGTGGCTCGGTAAAACAGGTGCTGTCATCGCCGTGACAGGAGTTGTGGCCTGCCCGGTGACCTCCGGAGACACAGCCTTCAGGAGCGGCTGCCATTATGGCGCTGTTCCTTGCAGCTGTGAGAAAGAAAAAGGGGCACGATCAGTAACTCTCCACTGCAGGGGAAACCGCTGCAGGTATCCGGTCTGCCACGGGCATGTCGCATTGCAGCTTGTTCATCTCACGGCGGAAGTAGAGGAAGGTGACCACGGCCGCCACCATGTCGGAAACAGGGTTGGCAATCCAGACCCCTGCCACCCCCCAGAAGTGAGGAAGAATCAGTATCAGGGGCAGGAGTACTATCATCTGTCTGAGCAATGAGAGAAATGTTGCCAGTTTAGCCTTGCCGATGGCCTGAAAGTAGGTTGATGCGATTATCTGGAAGCCGATCACGGGAAGCACTGCCGTATATATGCGAAGTCCCAGCACCCCTGCTTCTCTGAGTTCCATGTTGTCAGAGTTGAACATGCTTATTACCACACCCGGCATCAGCATGCAAATAAGCCACCCCGCCGTAGCGACCAGGGTTGCATATTTTATGGCCTTCAGCGCCGCCTCCTTAACACGACAGTAACGCCCTGCACCGTAATTGAACCCGATGATGGGCTGGGTGGCCATATTGATCGATATAATGGTGATAACCAGCATCATGGTCGTGCTGTTGACAATACCCAGTGCGCCCACGGAGATGTCACCTCCGTATTTGATGAACAGGGTGTTCATTACGGCCATTATGACGCTGGCAGCCATGTTCATCGCAAACGGGGCAAACCCGATTGAGACAATATATTTTATGATATACGGGTCGGGGTAAACATTCGGCATTGAGAGCCTGGTAACGCTTTTCCTGCTTCGGAAGTGGAGAAGTACCCAGACCATCAGTACGAACTGCGAAATAATGGTTGCAAGTGCAGCACCCTTCACTCCCATGCCGAGGATGAAAATGAAGATGGGGTCAAGTATAATATTCAGCCCGGCGCTGATGAACATGGAGTACATGGCGATGCGGGGATTCCCTTCGGCCCTGATGATATTGTTCATGGCATATCCTGTGATGCCAAAGGGTATGCCTGCCAGGATTATATCGAAGTAGTCCGAGGCATACTTAAGTGTTTCAGGCCCGGCGCCGAAGATCATCAGCACCCTGTCTTTTACAAGATACCCGATGATCATAAGTACCAATCCCGTGATCACTGAAAGGAACAGCGCGTTGCCCAGTATCCTGTTCGCCCTGCCGTAATCCTTCTCACCAAGACTCAGTGAAATGCGCACTCCGGACCCGATACCAACCATCATTCCGAAGGCCATTATAATTATCATAAGGGGGAAGACCACACTCAGGCCCGACAGGGCAAGAGCATCAACCCCCTGTCCTATATATATGCGGTCAACGATGTTATAGAGGGCACTTGCCATCATGCTGGCGAAGGCGGGAAGGAAGTACCTCCACATCAGCTTCCCTATCTTCTCGTGCTCAAGATCGTGTACCTGCCTCGGATCAGCCATGTCTTCAAACGGTCTCACAAAGATGAGACGAATTATTGAGTTATCAGACACCTGAAGTATTGAGTTTTCAATACTTCAGGTGAAAGTCAGCAGCCAGGCTCAGTCAGCAGTCAGCGGTCAGCAGTCAG
>DZBJ01000008.1:15008-100654 GCA_022736275.1 Rikenella microfusus
GTCAGCAGTCAGTCATTACTGAAGACTGCCGACTGGCGACTGCCGACTAAAAAAAAGCTGCCCCATCTCTGAAGCAGCTCTTTTCAATTCATTCAATAAGCTTTTTTTCTACATCATGCCCGGCATGCCGCCGCCACCCATTCCGGGGTTAGGCATCGGGTTGTCTTCCTTCTCCTCAACGACAACTGCTTCGGTGGTAAGGAGCATGCCTGCTATGGAAGCTGCGTTCTCGAGAGCGATCCTTGCAACCTTGGCAGGATCGATGACACCTGACTTAAGGAGATGCTCAAACTTATCAGTCTGGGCGTTGTAACCAAAGTCACCCTTGCCTTCGCGAACTTTCTGCACTATCACAGCACCTTCGAGGCCTGCATTAATGACTATCTGACGCAGAGGCTCCTCAATGGCTCTCTTCACGATCTCGATACCGGTGTTCTGGTCCTCGTTATCGCCTCTGAGCTTGTCTAGCAAAGGAATAGCCCTGATGTATGCCACACCGCCGCCGGGGATGATACCCTCTTCAATTGCAGCACGTGTTGCATGCAGTGCGTCATCAACGCGGTCTTTCTTCTCCTTCATCTCAACCTCTGATGCGGCACCGATATAGAGGACGGCCACACCGCCTGCCAGTTTGGCAAGTCTCTCCTGGAGTTTCTCCCTGTCGTAGTCGGAGGTGGTGGTCGTAATCTGCTGCTTGATCTGGCTGACGCGGGCCTGGATCATTGATTTGTCGCCTGCACCGTTGACGATGGTGGTGTTCTCCTTGTTAACGGTCACTTTGTCAGCAACGCCAAGATCAGCCATGGTCGCATTCTCAAGCTTCATGCCTCTCTCCTCGGAGATGACGGTTCCGCCTGTCAGAATGGCTATGTCTTCAAGCATCTCCTTGCGCCTGTCGCCAAAGCCCGGAGCCTTGACGGCACACACCTTCAGTGAGCCCCGGAGACGGTTGACAACAAGGGTTGCAAGTGCTTCTCCTTCAACATCCTCAGCAATGATCATAAGACCGCGGCCGCTGCGGGCTGTCTCTTCCAGTACGGGAAGAAGGTCTTTCATTGATGAGATCTTCTTGTCATGGATCAGGATGTAGGGATTATCCATCTCAGCCTCCATTTTGTCAGGATTGGTAACAAAATATGCCGATATGTAACCGCGGTCAAACTGCATCCCTTCAACAACTTCAACCTTGGTCTCGGTGCCTTTGGCCTCCTCAACGGTGATGACGCCTTCCTTCTTCACCTTGTCCATTGCCATGGCAATGAGCTTACCTATCTCTTCGTCGTTATTAGCGGAGATGCGGGCAACCTGCTCGATCTTCTTAAGATCGTCACCGACGCTCTGCGACTGGCTCTTCAGGCTTTCAACAACCTTTGCAACAGCCTTGTCTATACCTCTCTTGAGGTCCATCGGGTTGGCGCCGGCGGTGACGTTCTTGAGTCCAACGCTGATGATGCTCTGGGCAAGAACAGTGGCGGTAGTAGTACCGTCGCCTGCTGTGTCTGAAGTCTTGGATGCCACCTCCTTGACCATCTGAGCGCCCATGTTCTGATAGGGATCAGAAAGTTCAATCTCCTTGGCAACAGTCACACCGTCCTTGGTGATCTGCGGTGCACCGAATTTCTTCTCGAGAACTACATTACGTCCCTTGGGACCAAGTGTTACCTTAACGGCATCTGCAAGACGGTCAACGCCTTCCTTCAAGAGGTTGCGCGCTTCGATATTGAATTTAATTTCCTTTGACATTGCTATTATTATTTATGGTTATTTCGTAATATAGAGGACATCTGACTGTGAAAGCAGGAGATAGTCTGAACCGTCGATATTCAGTTCCTGACCGGAGTATTTCCCATAGAGAACGACATCTCCCTTTTTGAGTTCCATCTCTTCATCTTTCTTCGCAGAGCCGACCAGCACCACAGTGCCCGCGCGTGGTTTTTCCTTTGCCGAATCCGGGATAATAATACCGCTGGCTGTCTTCTCCTCTGCCTCCTGAGGCTGTATGAGAACTTTACCTGCCAGCACTTTTCCTTTTAATTGTGCCATTTCTATTAGTTTTATAGTTAAACAATATTTTTCCTGCTTCTGAATTTCATAATCCGTGCCAAATGAAAAGTGGCAAAAAAAAGTGTCAGTTCATGACAAACTGACACTTCAATTTCTCTTTAATGTCATTTTTATTTGTTCCCGCCGTCAGGCTGCGGTGTTTCCACAGGTGCCTGTGTTGGCAGCATGGGGATGGCGTTGGGGTCCTGTGCGCTTTCGATAGACTGCTTGATGACTGACTCCTGCTGGCCCTGACCTCTCGGTATCGAGGCTGTTGCTGCAAGGCAGAGAATGAAAATTGCTGCTCCGAGGGTCCAGGTCGATTTCTCAAGGAAGTCAGCCGTTTTGCGTACGCCCATCGACTGGCCGGCTGAGGTAAAGTTGGCTGCCAGACCGCCTCCCTTGGAGTTCTGAACCAGTACCACCATCACAACCAGGACACATGCCAGGATAACCAGGATTGAAATAAAAATATAAATACCCATTGTTGTATTATTTTATTAACTCTTTAATCTTTTCAATACGGCTCGCAAAGTAAGCACTTTTTTCCGGATATTGCAAAGAGAGCTTTTCATAAATATTTATTGCCTTCGTATAGTAGCCCTGGTTAACGTAAATCTTTGCCAGTGTTTCCGTTATGAATTTACCTGGCTCTTCCTGGCTCTGTTCTGTGATATCTCTGACCGGATGCAACTCCAGCGCTGACATCCTTTCGATGGTCGGGTTGACCCTGATAAACCGGTCAATCAGGTCCGACGGGGTAAGTTTGGGTGCAGGTTCCGGCTCCTCTTCCACGGTGTCGGTTATAAGTTCCAGCAGTTCCACAGGTTCTTTTTCGGGTTCGGATTCAGACTCGGGCTCGGGCTGGGGTGCGGATTCGGACTCGGGCTCGGGCTCGGCTTTCGGCTCTGCCCAGACTGTGATGTCGGCTTCTGAATCTGATTCTTCGACGAATCCGGGCACTGTGTCCGAGAATGCTTCTGATGCAACTATGACTGCAGCTTCGACTTCGGCTTTAAAATCTGCTTCAGCTGCTACTGCAGGCTCATCCTGCTCCCGGGGTTCAAAGATCGGAAGCGATTCTTCCGGAAGATTTTCCCCTGATGCCAATCCGGCACCGGTGTTGCTGAGCTCTGACTCCAGCTCTCTCAGTCGCGCTTCTATCTCAGCAATAAGCTCCTCCCTCGTCCGGAGTCCGGCATCTGAACCGGCCGGCATACCAGGCTCCGGTACCACATCAGCCACTGGTTCAATGACGGCCTCCATCTCATGTTGGGCTACCTCCTCATGTATTGCTTCCGTCATCTCAACGACAACCTTCTCCGGCACTTCTTCTTCCGTCGCCGCAGAGATCAACTCCTCCGGCACTGTTTCCGTCTCCGCGGAGATCACCTCCTCTGTAACAGGAATTTCCTCCGGTGTTGCGGCAATATCTGACTCCACAGGAGTATCTGCCTCTTCAACAACCGGCGCAACGGCAGCCTCGCCGGCATCAGGCGACATTGCAACGGCAGCCTCTGCGGCATCAGGCGACATTGCAACGGCAGCCTCTGCGGTGGCTGGCGAAACTCCGGCAGCCTCTGCGACTGGCGGTGAAGCAGCAGCAGTCTCCGGTGCAGCTTCCGGCGTCGGGAAAAACAGATAATGATAGAGCACCTCCCTGTCATTGACGGAGAGAGCAGATGCCTTAAGCTGAGAATCAAACCTTATATCTGAATTCTCCTTCAGTCCCCTGAGCAACAGCAGGTGGGCCGAATGGAACCACGGAAAGAGGGCCGTCAGCTCCCGTAACCCCTCCAGATCCGCGGGGCCCGGAAGGTCAATGCCGGTAATGAACCGGTTTAATTCATTCCTGTTCATCAGCGGCCCTTACCAGTTGACAAATGCCCTGTTAAAAACATCCTCTATAAGCATCTTCACTATCTCTTCCACCAGTGTGGCTTCAACAGCACTCAGATCAAGCGAACTGTCGTAATCCTGGGATCGGGTGAAGGTCAGATCGTAACTGTTGTCCGCATTGAAACTGTTCACATACTTGACCCTGAGCGAGATAGAGAAGCGGTTCATGGCAGCCTGCTCATCGCCTCCTACGGTAAGAGGCTGCGTCTTGTAATCGGTTATGTCTCCCTCGAAACTCAAATCTCCTCCTGAGGATACTATGCCGAGGTTGGTCTGTGCCCTGCACAAATCGATGAGCGCATCAGTTACCCGCTGGTTCAGTCCGGGCTGCACCAGGCTCGCCCTGTTCTGAAATGTTGCAATACTGATTGTTTTGGCCTCAACCGGAATGGATGCCCCTGTAAAGGAGTAACTGACCTTTACACCGCAACTCGCTGCAATGAAAAGCAGAACCGGCAACAGGATTATCCGTATCAGTTTAGCCATCAAGTCCGTATTCTTTGATTTTCCTGTAAAGTGTTCTCTCCGATATCCCCAGTTCGGCAGCGGCGAACTTCCTTTTACCGTTGTTCTTTTCGAGCGCCTTTTTTATCAGCTCCTTTTCGCGGTCGGTGAGCGACAATGATTCCTCAATGACCTCCTCGGTATCCTCAATGGCCCTGCTCTCCCTGGCAGCACCGTAGCCAACCACCACAGGCTGTGCCGGCTCGAATGCCTCCTTGCGCACAGCGCTGTCATTGAACAGGTTGCGTGCCGCCCTGGCACCGCTCTCCGTCAGGTTTTCCGGCTCGCCGCCGGCGTTCAGAAGGTCAAATACAAGATTCTTCAGGTCATGCATGTCGCTCTTCATGTCAAAGAGCACCTTGTACAGTATCTCTCGCTCAGTATTAAACCCTTTGCCCTCGGCAGGCCTTACGGGCACCGGCAGGCGTCCGCTCTGAAAATCGGGAAGATAATGTGAAAGCATGCCAGCGTTTACCTCGCGCTCCTGTTCAATTACGGAAATCTGCTCGGTTATGTTCTTCAGTTGCCTTACGTTACCAGGCCAGTAATAGTTCAGAAGCATCTCCCTCGCCTGGCTGTCAGGCCTGATGGCAGGCATCCGGTAACGCTCGGCAAAATCGACGGCGAACTTGCGGAACAGGAGTATGATGTCTTCGCCTCTTTCACGAAGAGGGGGTACCCTGACGGGCACGGTGTTGAGCCTGTAAAAGAGATCCTCGCGGAATCTGCCGGAGGAGACAGCCTGCACTATGTCAACATTCGTGGCTGTTATGACCCTGACGTCTGTCTTCTGAACCTTTGAGGAGCCGACCCTGATGAACTCTCCCGACTCCAGCACCCGCAACAGCCTCACCTGTGTCGAGAGTGGCAGTTCGGCCACCTCGTCAAGAAATATCGTGCCACCGTTGGCAACCTCAAAATATCCCTTCCGGCTGTCGGTGGCTCCCGTGAAGGCACCCTTCTCATGCCCGAAAAGCTCGGAGTCGATTGTACCCTCGGGAATGGCACCGCAGTTAACAGCAATATACGGACCGTGCTTGCGGAGACTGAACGTATGTATCACATGCGGGAAGACCTCCTTGCCCGTGCCGCTCTCACCGGTGATGAGCACAGAGAGATCCGTGGGAGCTACCTGTACGGCAATATCTATTGCCCTGTTCAGGCCGTCATGATTGCCGATTATCCCAAACCGCTGTTTTATGCTCTGCAAATCCTTCATCAAAATCCAATGAACTGCGAATTTACTACTTTTTTGGATTATGTTAAAGCTGTTTTCCGGCAATTTGGAACCATGAGAACCACTCCCCTAACGCGATTTACAGGATTATTACTTCACGTTACTCCTCGTTGCTCCAAAACACTGTATCAGACAACTCAGAAAATGCCCGGGGAAGAACGGATATAAACTTTTATACTCTCTCTTTGTTATACTCATTGAGTAAGTGACATTGAGAGAGATGAATGCAGGAAGCAGGACATACTCCATAAAGGATCTTGAGAACTTTTGCGGCATAAAAGCCCACACCATACGGATGTGGGAGAAGCGCTACGGGATCCTTACGCCCGAAAGAAGCGATTCCAACATAAGACACTATACCGAAGAGGAGCTGAAAAAGCTCATCACAGTCTCCATTCTCAACCGCAACGGAATGAAGATATCAAAGATAGCCAGGCTGAATGACGGCGAATTGTTGAGGGAAGTGCTTAAGAACGGGACAGGAGATGAGACAAGTGACGGTACCTTCAGGCCGGGAGAGCTGATAATGTCAGCCCTCAGGTTCAGCGAAGAGGAGTTCAGGGAGAAACTGGGATATTTTATCAGGGAAAAGGGCCTTACCGAGGCCTACCTTCAGGTGTTGCATCCACTGATGCAGAAGGCAAGGGTGCTCTGGCTCACCGATTGCATTTCGAAACCCCAGGAGCAGTTTATCAGACACGTGATAAGAACTATTCTTATTTCTGAAGAGATTTCCGTCAATAACAAGCTCAGCGTAGGCATCGCCGCCGTCATCAACCTCGGCGACACCGAGATCGAAAATAACCTTGTTTTCCTTAAGTATCTTCTCAGAAAAAGAGGATTTGATGTCGTCTACACAGAGGGAACACTCTCAACCGATGACATCAGGGGCATACACTCAGTCAGGCCTTTCTCGGTGCTGGCAGTAAACCTCCCGGCTTCAGAACCGGACGAGGAGGTGAGGGCCTTCTGCAATTTACTGGCAAAGGAGCTTGATCTGAAGAGGGTGCTTGTACTCGGCAGATACGACACAAACGGGTTATGGAGCAATGGCAGAACAGAAGCTGTCTGCTCGCCTGCCGGACTGACAGAATGGGCAGACAGCCTGTTAAAGATCAGATAAAATTTCCGCTTTAATTTTTGCTGACCCTTACCACTATCGAGTCAGCGATCTGAAGGGCCGTTGTAATGGTGCCCAGATCAGTGAAGAGTTCGCCGGTGGCTCCCGTCGGATGGCCATGGCCTGCCGGTCGCAATACATAACCGCTGCGCAGGTCGTTCATGTCAACCGAACCCTCATAGACCAGTGAAGGCTGGGCATTATTCAGGTAATTCATGTCGTCGGGGTACTTGTCATTGGTCCAGTACTCATTCCAGTCCCAGTTCTGGTTTACCTCAAACATCACCCTGAATTTTCCCGGAAGGGCCTTGTCGGCACGAGTCTTCAGCACAAAGCTCGTGGTGGGTGCGGCACCGCTGTAGGCATCGGTAACCGGACTCTCCGGATCAGGCATAAAGTGTCCGTCAGGAGCCCTGATGCCACGCTTGTGGGACCAGTAAGGCAGGGTTTGAGGTGCCCTTTTGGCCGCTTCAACCCATTTGCCGCTAGCATTCGATCCGTATTTGAAAACCCTCGTGGCGATAGCCTTTGGCACAAACAGGGTCTGAATATATCCGCCCTGCTCATCCTCCAGCCAGACAGCCATGAGAGGATAATAGAGGGAAGGCCCGCCGTAGAATCTGACCTCTATCTCCGGACCTGACCCGGCCCTATTGGTTACAACATCGGTGAAGGTCTGCCTCTGAGCCAGTTGTGAAGCCGAAGGTGAGGCCGAACATGAGGCAAGCACAACCGTTAAAGCTATAACTAAGTATTTCATCTCTTTCATTGTTTTAAATTTCGATAATGATGCCCAGGGTAGGGAGAACAGTTCCCGAATCTGCATTGACGTATTTCAGCAGGTAACGCGAGGAATCCTCCGGATCGATGAGGGGGATACCGGCCTCGTCAGTCTGCTGCAGAAGGATGTCAGGCTGCTCAGCCTTGAAATTGAAGACATTCTGTACATCAACATAGAACATAAGCAACCATCTGTCGAAATAGAACTGTTTGTCAACCCTGATGTCAAGCTGATTGAGACCCTTCAGCCGCCGGGTTCGGTATAGGTGGGATGGAAAGGGAGTCCGAGCGCTCCGAAGAGGAACTGCAGGTATGATCTCCGGACCGATACTATCAGCGAGCTGCACTCACCCACCGGGCCGTTGAATGTAAGACCGAGGTCCGATGCACCCATGGTTGCCTTGAGCGCTCTCTTCTCCTGGTTGCCGTCAATCATGGTGAAATTCATCACCGAACTGAGCGCATTGCCTCTTGAGGCCGGGAAAGCCCCCGAAAGAAAATCGACCGAACTGACAAAGTCTACATTGATAATGGCTGTCGGTCCGCCGCATGATCCCTGGGTGGAGAAGTGATTCAGATACGGAATCTCAACGTTGTCAATAAAGAACCTGTTCTCATTGGGCCCGCCCCCCTGACAATGATGTCATTCCTGAATGCGGGGGTGGAAGCCACTCCCGGAAACGACTGTATCACCCTTGATATATCACGGTTACCACCCGGATTAAGTTCGATCTCCCGGATGCCTATTATCCTTGCCGAAATGGGACCCTCTATCTTCTTGCGGAAAGGAGAGGCCTTTATGATCACATCCGTCACCTCCACCACCGTTGTCTCCAGAGGTATGGTCAGGTTGACCTCATTATTGTTTGTAACCATTACAGCCTCGCTGACATAAGTCTTGTAGCCGACTGAGGAGCCCCTCACCTCCACAAAGCCCGGGGTTATTCCGGTGAAGAGGAAATTACCGTCAAAGTCGGTCATGGCTCCGTTGGTGGTATTCCATATAACAACACTGGCAAAGGGAACAGGCTCATTGCTTGTGGCATCGACAACCTTGCCTCGTATGACCCCTCCCCCCGACTGTCCGAAGATATCGGCGATCACCAGGGTCAGGAATAGTATTAAGGATATTCTTTTTATTTTGTACACATTTTGAACTAAAAAACAATACAGATGGGAAATTTTTTACATCAGCTCCCTGAAGTAATTTTTCTCGGCTGTCAGGTCGATAAATGGCGCCCTGGCCTTCAGGTCATTTATTCTCTCAAGCATCGCGGCGGCAAAGGGGGCTGTCTCTTTTTTTCCGCCTGATGTGCGGTGAGCCATGGCGCGCGTTATCCTTGCAGCCTCGCTCCAGAGGCGCAGAACAGGGCTGTCAATAAAGACCGAGCTGAATTTTCCCCATATATAATCGATCGCCGTTTCCGAGGGATGTACCATATCGGACGCATAAAACCTGTAATCGCGGAGCTCATCCATGAATATCTCATAAGCCGGAAAGTAACCAGCCACTGAGTGGTGCGGCAGAAGCTCCTCAATGGCCAGCAGCAGGTGAGCCTTGCTCAGCTGGTTGGCATGGGCGCCGTCGCCAAGGTGACGGACAGGACTGACGGTGAACCAGACTTTTAGTCCCGGATTCAGTTCTGCCATGCGATCAAGCGTCTCTTTCCACCTTCCGGCAATCTCCCTCCATGTCGCCTGGCGCCGGTTGAAGAGCGACGATGGCAGCTTGTGGCAGTTGGCGACGATGGCGCCGCTCTCCCTGAGAGTGTAAACATAAGAGGTGCCGAAGGTGACAAAAAGGAAGGATGCCCCCCTTATAAATGCGGATGCAGTCCGGCTAGCATCATTGAGCCTCTGAATGAGCACATCGCGCTCATATGACGAGTAGGCGGTGTGATGATCAAGACTCATGTAGCGGTCCTGATGCAGGTAGATGTCGTTCTCACCATATTTATATGACGAAACGAACCTGTCAAGAGCCCCTGCAACAGAAAAAGGATTGAAGAGCGTTCCGTGCGGATTGGTCATTACATTCAGCTTGCCTGATGCCATGCGATAGCCGATTTCACTGGCAAAGCATGAACCGATAAATATCACCGGGGTGGTAAAAGTGATCCTGTCTGCTGAAGAGGGAAGAGGAACCTCAGTGGTGAGTTCCATGCAATATTATATTAAGGTGTCAATCCACTCCGTGATGAAGTCGAAATGCTCATCCTTAAGCAGGTCATTGTGCAGCTCATGATAGCCTCCCTCCCAGAGCTTGAGTGTTGCCTTCGGCGCTGATCCCGCCACCTGCAAAGAGCCGGAAGGCGATGTTATCATATCATTGCGCCCGTGAGCGATCAGCAACGGGACTGTGATCTCGGAAGCGCGACTCAGGGTCTCAGTCGCCGCGTCGGTCATCCACCCGTACAATCCCGCCGAAATTTGTCCATGAATAAGGGGGTCTTTCCTGTACGCTTCAACCACAGTGGAGTCACGTGACAGGTACCAGGTTTTTAATCCCGATGGCTGTGTCATACCGGGAAAAAGTTTCTTTGCCACACTGGCAAGCAGCACCTTGATCTTTGCGGGTGTCTCTGACAGCAGCACCCACGGTGATGTGACAATGGCGCCGGTGACCTCAGGCTTGCGCCTTATCAGGTAGTTCAGGACAATGCCGCCGCCCAGGCTGTGACCGTAGATAAAAAGAGGCACCCCGTGAAATTCCGATGAGATGCCTGCACATATTTGATCAATGGTGTCATAAACCTTTTCCGGGAAGGCGATCACCCCCCTCCTTCCTTCAGAGTTACCGTGACCGGGGAGGTCAAACGCGCGGAGGGCCACCCCACTCTCGTTGAACCGGGCTGCCCAGTCCATGTATCTGCCTGCATGTTCTCCAAGTCCGTGTACCAGGAGAATTACAGCTTTTGGGGTCCCGGAGGCCGGAAAATCGTACAGGGCAGTACTCCCTGAAGGGTATTGTTTTTTATCCATCTGTTCTTTTTTGTAAAGATAATTAAAGTAATCTGCCGCCTTCTCCGGGTAAACAAGTAAAAAAACAGATTCATGATATAATTTAGACATATACTGATTATATTATTGTTTATCTGCATTTTATTATTTAGAATACGTCTAAACAAATCATTAAAGCCGATATATTAAGATATTCGGATTTGGATATCCGATTTACATGTTTAACTTTGTATCAACAAAGAAAACTCACAGAGATGACTGCTCAGGAATTCACAACAAGCATAATAGATCTGAAGGGCAATCTTCAGAAGTACGCCCTCAGTCTGACAATGGATCGCGACAACGCGCTTGATCTGGTACAGGATACCTTCCTCAAAGCAATACAGAACCAGGATAAGTTTGTGGATGCCACTAACTTAAAGGCCTGGGTCTTCACGATATTGAAAAACACCTTCATCAACAACTACCGCCGCAAGATGCGGGAAAATACGATGATGGACGGTACTCAGGAGCTCTATTACCTTAACCTTCCGTCAGACAAGGGAAGCATTTCTCCCGAGTCGGCCTACGCCGGGAATGAAATAGAAAAGGCGATAGATGCTTTGCATGACGATTACCGTCTCCCCTTCCGCATGCACGTTGAGGGTTACAAGTATGAAGAGATATCGGAGAATCTCAATCTCAAGCTGGGAACAGTAAAGAGCCGGATATTCTTCGCACGCCAGAAGCTTATGAGTGTTCTTAAAGATTATAACGGTTAGGTTTGATTAGTGGTTTACAGGACGGGCTGCCGGGAATAATTTTTCCGGCAGCTTTGTTTTATTAACGGCAGGATTTTTGCCTGCCTTTTCAGAAAAACTCTTTTTAAATACCTTTATCAAAAATTCACAATCATGAAAAAGTATCTGTTTGTTACCCTTTTTGCCGTAATGCTTTCGGCAACCGCTCTTGACGGCCAGGAAAAGTACCTCGCCAGTCCGGTCAGTCATGTTACCGTCTTCAGGCAGGGGGCCCAGCTCACGGGCAATCTGCCGGTTACCGTTCAGGCCGGGACGGTCGATTTTGTTGCAGGCGGTCTCTCCCCCTATATTGATCCCAACAGCATCCAGGTCAGGGGTGAGGGCGACTTCATGATCATGGGTGTCAGCCACCGCAACAACTACCTTGAGAGCCCTGTTGAGGCGGCTTCCATAAAAGATCTCCGGAGCAGGATTGAAGCTCTCGAAATGAAAATAGAGGACGAGAAGACAGCCGTGGATGTGCTGAAGGAAAAGGAGCTCTTCCTGAAATCGAATTATGATGTCGTAACCAATAAATCAGCCATCACGCCCGAGCAGCTCAGGGCGCTTCTGGATATCTATTCGACGAATATGGAGTCGGTGAAAACCGCCCTGCTGAAGAAGAAAAGGATTATCGTGGAGTATGAAAAGGAGAAACAGCAGCTCGAGAATCAGCTGGCAGGCTACATTGACAGGTCGAAGATGCCCACCGGCGAGATTGTGGTTACCGTGACAGGAACAAAGCCCGTCACCGGTATGCTCAGGCTCTCATATGTTGTGATGAATGCAGGCTGGCAGCCCTCATATGATATCAGGGTTGATGATATAACTGATCCGGCATCTATTATATACAAGGCCGGCATATGGCAGAACAGCGAAATCGACTGGAAGGATGTGAAAATCAGTCTGTCAAACGCTTCTCCCATGACAGCAGGGGCACTGCCGCAGCTTGACCCGTGGTTCATCGACTTCTATTACCCACAGGTGCAGCTCAACGAGATCATGATCAGGGGCTATGGCACCAAGTCGCAGCCTGCCACCCGCGATGCAAAGGTTGCCGATGAGATGATGATGATGGAAGAGAGCGCCCCGCTGCCTGTCACCGTCAGCGAATCGAATATCAGCTTCAGCTTCGACGTGAATGTGCCGCAGACAATACTGTCAGGCGGCGAGGCAGAGGTTGTTGAACTGCAGAGGCTGACCGTTCCCGCCACATACAGTTATGCCGCAACGCCCAAGCTCGCTCCGTCAGCCTACCTGGTGGGCTATATCACCGACTGGGAGAAGTACAACCTGCTGCCCGGCGAGTCAAACATCTACTTCAGCAATACGTTTACGGGTAAAGGCTATATCAACACCGCGGAACTCACCGACACGCTGCCGGTATCGCTCGGAGCCGACAACAACATTACTGTCAGGCGTGAGCGCAGAACTGACTTCTCGTCGCAGAAGCTCATCGGCGCCAATAAGGTTGAGACCCGCTCATTTCTTATTTCGGTAAGAAACAACAAGAGTAAAGTTGTCAACCTGAAACTGCGCGACCAGCTGCCGTTGTCGCAGAACAGCAACATCACTGTTGAGGCTGCAGAGCTGAGCGGAGGCAAGCTCAACAGCGTCACCGGTGAGATCACCTGGGATATGACTGTGGGGCCGCGCGAAAACCTGGAGATCATCCTGACCTATACAGTGAAATACCCGAAAAAGGAAAATGTGATACTTGAATAAGAGACACTTACGATTCCCCAACTAACGAGGTTATCAACAGCTGTTGATAACCTCGTTTTATTTAATACATAATACTCTCTATCAATATTTTAAGTCTGTTAATAAACCTGTGCGTTACCTGTTACTTTCTTCATGGAAGAATTAGCCCGAAAAACTTGACAGGGAGCCTCTGACCCTTTATATTTGTAAAACCATGTGAGCGATAAAGAGTCGCTCTGAGGTAAGAAGGTTCTTTCGAATGGTTTAATTATCACTCTGAAATTACATCAGACTTCAGAGTCTCACGCTGAACGACTACGGTCCGGAAGCGTCCGTCACGGGTGCAGGCTGAGAAGCCTTCCCATCCTGGCGGTCTGACGGGGCAATCATCAGACGGTGTAACAACCGCGAGAAGAGAGCAACACAAATGCAACGCTGAAAGCTAATAAGGCAGCATATGTGCCCGCGCAGAGAGAGGATCATCATGCCACCCGAACCGGCGAGGATAGGATGGAGATGATCCGGGCATGACAGCAGCTGTCCCTTCGGGGAGTGTCAGGCTTCAGGGGTTCATGACTTCGTGTCCCGGTATGCATTCCGCCAAGCCGCAAGGCCTTGACAGAAAACAGAAAAGACACCGGAACAAGGCCGGCAGTTCGCCGCAAGGCGGGCATCGACAGGTCGCGGAAAGGGAGAAGTTAAAGAGATGAACCGGCTGCAATAACAGTAGCATGGCGGCTGTGACGGTCATGGCTGTCACTCGCCGGAATGGGAACATTTACGTAAGTATTGTTCCCATTCGTGTTTTATACCCCCCCGGGTGCCTGCCTCAATTTGCCGGCAGGGTAAAAAAAAGGGGCTCAACGCCCCCTGATGACTCCCCTGGAAGAGTTCTTTATGAAATCAAGTATGTGATCGCGCTCAGGTGTTGAGGCAAAATTTCCCGAAATATATTCCAGCGCCTTGCTGCCGTTCATGCCCATATTGTAGTAAGAGCGATAGACCTCATGCAGCTCATGCATCTTCTCCTTCGTGAACCCTCTCCTCTCCAGTCCTGTTGTGTTCAATCCCATGTAGGCCAGCGGATCCCTGTCGGCCTTGATATACGGCGGCACGTCCATACGCACCTTCCCGGCGCCTCCGATGATGGTGTGGGCTCCTATATGCACGAACTGATGAGCCATCGCTCCCCCTCCCATTATCACCCAGTCTCCCAGCACAACCTCACCTGCAATGGCTGAATGAGCCACCATGATCACATTGTCACCCACGCTGCAGTCGTGCGCCACATGCACATAGGCCATCAGCAGGCAATTACTTCCGATAGTGGTCATGCCCCTGGCGCGGGTTCCCCTGTTCAACGTAGTAAACTCCCTCACTGTAGTGTTGTCTCCGATCTCCAGGGTGGTCTCTTCGCCGCTGAACTTCAGGTCCTGCGGAATAGCTGAGATTGATGCGCCGTTGAAGATGCGGCAGTTCCTGCCAATGCGGGCGCCGTCATAGATGACCGCCCCTGATCCGATCCATGTGCCGTCACCTATTGTGACATCACCGTGAATGACTGCAAAAGGTTCAACCTTTACCCCCTCGCCCAGCCGGGCAGCGGGATCAATGTGTGCCAAAGAAGAAATCATATCTCGTTATTTGTTCTTAATGACCTGGGCAGTCAGCTCGCCCTCAGCAACCAGCTTCTCACCAACAAAAGCCTGCGCATACATTATCACTATACTCCTTCTTATCGGTTCGGTCAGATCACACCTGACAACAATGGTATCACCGGGGATGACCTTATTCTTGAATTTCATCCTGTCAACCTTCAGGAAGTAAGTCGAATACTTCTCCGGCTCATCGACGCTATTGAGCACCAGTATGCCTCCCACCTGGGCCATTGTCTCAATCAGGAACACTCCCGGAAAGACATGCTCCGCCTCAAAGTGTCCCTGGAAGAAAGCTTCGTTATACGTGGTATTCTTTATGCCTATGATATAACTTTCAGTCAGTTCAAGGATGCGGTCCACCATCAGGAACGGGAAACGGTGGGGCAGCAGTTTCTTTATCTGCTGGATGTCCATCAACGCCGGCTTGGTGGTGTCAAGCAGAGGTATTTCCTTTTTTGTTGCCTGTCTTTTGATCTGCTGCCGTATCAGCCTCGCGAGCCTGGTGTTTGCGTAGTGGCCCGGACGGGTGGCCACCACCTTACCCCTGATGGGCTGACCCACCAGCGCGAGGTCACCGATCAGGTCAAGCAGCTTGTGCCTCGCAGGCTCATTCGGCGACCGTAGTTTGGTGCTGTTGAGAACACCTGCATGGTGCTCGGTTATACCGGGTTTGTTGAACATCCTGGCAATGCGGTCTATCTCCTCCTGCTCCACCTCGCGCTCAAGTATCACCACGGCGTTCTCAAGGTCTCCGCCCTTGATGAGACCCATGCGGAACAGGGGTTCAAGCTCATGGAAGAAGACAAAGGTACGGTTGCCGGCTATCTCCTTTTCAAAGTCGTCAATCTGATCAAGGATGGCATACTGGTTGCCCAGTATCTTTGAATTGTAGTCTATCAGGACATGGGCACTGAAGTGGTCGTCGGGATAGATTATGAGGTCAACCCCGTGCTCTTCATCCGAGAAGGTCACCTTCTCCCTGATCACCCAGTAGTTGCGCTCTTCCTTGAGCTCGACAATGCCTGCCTCCTTGATGGCTTCGACGAACATACGCGAGCTGCCGCCCATTATCGGGGCCTCAGGACCATTTATATCTATCAGGGCATTGTCGATCCGCATACCTGCAAAGGCAGCCAGGACATGTTCAATGGTTGCCACTGAAGCCTCTCCCTGCACCAGGGTGGTGCCCCGTGATGTCTCCGTAACATTGTCGGCAAGTGCATCGATCACCGGAGAACCGGGCAGGTCAGTGCGACAGAATTTATATCCGTGGTTAGCCGGTGCCGGCTTGAAAGTCACCGTGACATCTATTCCGGAATGAAGTCCTTTACCATTGAGACTCACCTCCTTAGCCAGCGTCCTTTGCTTATCGCTCATCTGTGATTGCTTTAAAAGTCATGCAAAGAAAAGGAAAAATTTCCGAACGACACAACAGGAACCCTCACATCTGTGTGATGTTCAAACAATTTCCTTTAGACCGTCACTGCGGAACTATCTGTTTTTTAAAGATTCCACCGATTTTGAAAGTTCGTCAAGTTTCCTGCTCATATCAGGCAGTTTCCTGAAGTAGACGAAACTCTTCATGTACATCTTGCTGTCCATTGCAGGGTAACCGAAAAGAACAGAGTTCTCTTCGCTGACGGTACTCATGATGCCAGACTGGGCTCCTATCCTGCAGCCGTCCGCGATGCTCAGATGGCCTGCAAAGCCCACCTGTCCGCCAAACATGCAATTCCTTCCGATCTTTGTCGAACCGGCCAGCCCGGTCTGTGCGGCAATTACGGTGTTCTCTCCTATCTCAACATTATGACCCACCTGTATCAGGTTATCAAGTTTAACCCCGCGCCGTATGACGGTTGACCCCATCGTTGCCCTGTCGATACAGGTATTGGAGCCGATCTCCACATTGTCTTCAAGGATGACGTTGCCCACCTGGGGTATCTTGATATAATTGGTGTCACCGGCAGGTGCAAAACCGAATCCGTCTGAGCCTATCACCGCTCCTCCATGAATGATGCAGTCATTCCCGATGAGGCAATCCCTGTACACCTTCACCCCCGGATGAAAAGTACAGTTTCTGCCAATCCTGACATTGTCGCCTATATACACATTGGGATAGAGGTTGCATCCGTCGCCAATGACTGCCTTCTCCGACACGTATACATGCGCACCTATGAAGACCTCTTTGCCTGTGACGGCGCTCTCTTCGATCACGGCTGTCGGATGTATTCCCTTCTTCACCGGCCTCGACTGTTCTTCATACATTGCCAGAAGCCTGGCCAGGGCCTGGTAGGGATCCTCCACTCTTATAAGTGTAGCGGTTACCTCTTTCGATGCAACAAAGTCGTTTTTCACCAGCACGGCCGAAGAGCCGGTTGTGTAGATGTATGGCTCATATTTGGGGTTTGAAAGGAAAGAGAGCGCGCCGGCATGCCCCTCTTCGATCCTGGCTATGGTGTTGAGCCTGATCTCGGGGTCTCCGTCGACTGTCCCGTTCAGTAAACGGGCTATCATTGCAGCAGTAAATTCCATCTTCTAATTTGTTTAATTTGAAAAAATCTCTTTCGGATAGCAGAGGTAATATTTGGTGATCTTCTCTGAAAGTGCCTCCCTGTCAAACAGGTCCGAGACAGCTGTGATGTCTTTTGTAGTGCCGTTTTTCAGAAGTATGCGCACCTCAGGTGTGCCGGGAGCATAGGTCTGGTTATAGACGTCGCCGGTGTTCACGTAAAACTTAACTTCATCACTGGTCAGTTGAAGCAGCTGTTCAGCCTTACCTTCAAGCTCCGTAATCTTCTTTTTGTCAAACGGGCTTCTCTGCAGCTCAATACCCAGGAGATCCCTGTCTGAAAGCCGTCTGCAGAGGTCTGCCAGCACCCTGTCATCGCAGTTCACCCAGACCTTGATGGCTGAGAGTATGTCACTCTCGTCAAGGGCAGTGAAATTCCTCACCAGGTCAGCAATTTCCGAGGCGTTTCCGGCACTGTGGCGTGCCTGAAGGAAGTAATCAAGGGCGGGAGTGGCAAAGAGAGTCATGCCGGCGGCAGTCACCTCGCGGGCTCTGACCAGCACGCTGGTAAGGAGCTTCTCGGCTGAGACAACCGTGCGGTGGTTATATACCTGCCAGTACATCATGCGCCTGGCTATCAGAAACTTCTCAACGGAGTAAATGCCCTTCTCATCAACCACCAGCCTGTCGTCCGAGATATTCAGCATCCTGATGATCCTGTCTGACCCTACCGACCCCTCAATCACCCCGGTAAAAAAACTGTCGCGACGCAGGTAATCCATCCTGTCCATATCCATCTGCCCCGACACCAGGTCGTGAAAAAATCTCCGCGGGTACTCTCCCCGGAAGATGGCGATGGCATCTGTCAGCCTGCCTCCACTCCGGCGGTTCAGCTCCTCCATGATCAGCAGAGACATCATCTCATGGGGCATCTCCTCTATCAGTGAGAGCTCCAGAGCGTGAGAGAAGGGACCATGGCCTATGTCATGCAGCAGTATCGCCGCCAGCACTGCCTCCTCCTCCGCATCTGATATCTCAATGCCCTTGCTCCGAAGAGTGTGAATGGCCTGCCCGGTAAGATACATTGCACCCAGACTGTGCTGGAAACGGCTGTGGACAGCGCCGGGGTAAACATAACTGGTGAGCCCGAGCTGCCTGATGTTGCGAAGTCTCTGGAACCATGAATGGCTAACCAGGTCATAGATAAGATCACCCGGGATACTTATAAATCCGTACACCGGGTCGTTGATGATCTTTCTTTTATTAGTCAAATGGCGCTGATTTTATGCCCGCAAATTTATTCAATTGTTTGTAAAATTAGTTCAGAAAAGCTTCAGATACAACGCTATTCTTATTTTTTACCCCTCTTCTTCTTTTGATTATTGAAAAAATGATATTATCTTTGCACCCGAATAGAAGGGTATGGACGGCCTAGGGGACAAAAGTCCCCTATTTTATTATCAAAAAACAGACAATGATTACAAAGGATCATATCAGGAAACTTGCGGAGGGTCACATCACCGGCACCGGAATATTCCTCGTTGATGTAAGGCTCAGCAGCACCGGACGCATCACCATCCTCATTGACAGGCCTGAAGGGGTGAAAATTGAAGACTGTGCCGCAATGAGCAGGTTCATTAGCGGTGAGCTCGGTGACGAAGGCGGCGATTATGAGCTCAATGTCTCATCCCCCGGCCTTGACATGCCCCTGCTCGTGCCGGAGCAGTTCCTCAAGAACGAGGGAAGGATGGTTGATGTGGTGACCAATGAAGGAGACCGCGAAAAAGGTATCCTGATGAATGTCACCAGCGGAGGTTTTGATCTGAAGGTCGACGTAAAACAGAAGAACAGGGAGATCGTCTCCGTGATCAGATCATATAATTTTGAGGACGTCAAGTCAGTTAAAGTAATTATATCATTCAAATAACAGAACAGATTACCACAATGGAAAATGTTAATCTAATAGACACTTTTTCAGAGTTCAAGGAGCTGAAGAATATTGACAGGCCCACCATGATGAGCGTGCTCGAGGATGTATTCAGGGGTATGCTTGCCAAAAAATATGGTACGGCTGATAATTTTGACATCATTGTCAATATTGACAAGGGCGACTTTGAGATATGGCGTAACCGGGAAGTTGTTGAGGACGAAAACTTTACCGATCCCAACACCCAGATACCCCTCTCCGAGGCTCATAAGGTGGATGAAGATTATGAGGTTGGTGAAGAGGTATCGGATGAGGTCAAGTTCCTCGATTTCGGGCGCAGGGCGATACTGGCTCTGAGGCAGAACCTCGTGGCACGCATCCTTGACCTCGAGAAAAACAATATCTATCTGAAATACAAGGACCGTATCGGAGATATCGTCACCGGAGAGGTATACCAGGTGTGGAAGCGCGAGACCCTCGTCCTTGACGATGACGGCAATGAGCTTATCCTGCCAAAACCGGAACAGATACCATCCGACCACTTCCGCAAGGGAGACACCATTCGCGCGGTGGTCATCAGGGTGGAGATGAAGAACAACACCCCCAACATTATCCTCAGCCGTACATCGCCGGTCTTCCTCGAGAGGCTCTTCGAGCTTGAGGTGCCTGAGATCTTCGACGGCCTCATCACAATCAGGAAGATCGTCAGGGTACCCGGAGAGAGAGCCAAGGTGGCGGTAGAGTCATATGATGAACGCATTGACCCCGTAGGCGCATGCGTGGGAATGAAGGGATCAAGGATCCACGGCATCGTACGCGAGCTGCGCAATGAAAACATAGACGTCATCAACTACACATCGAACATACAGCTCTTTATCACCAGGGCTCTCAACCCGGCCAAGATCACATCAATCAAGCTCATTGAAGCCGATAAAAAAGCTGAGATCTATCTCAAGCCCAGCGAGGTATCGCTTGCAATCGGCAAGGGCGGACTGAACATCAAGCTGGCGGGTCAGCTCACCGGTTATGACATCGAGGTCTATCGCGAGCCGGATAATGAGGATGAGGAAGATGTATCACTCGATGAATTCGCTGACGAGATCGAAGGATGGATCATCGATGAGCTTAAGACGATTGGATGTGACACCGCCAGGAGTGTGCTCCGGCTGACGATACATGACCTTGTGAAGAGGACGGATCTGGAGGAGGAGACGATCAAGGAGGTGGTCAACATACTCAGGTCGGAGTTTGACAAGTAACAAACCGGTTTCCTGAAGGGGAGGAACGATATAAAACTGATCAAGAGGTTATCATAAAGGTATATGACTGAAGACATTAAAGCCATACGTTTGAGCAAGGCAGCCCGCGAATTCAATGTCGGGATCCAGACTATTGTCGATTTCCTTCACAGGAAGGGAATAGATATCAGTACTGATCCCAACTGCAAGATCCCGCCTGAGGCTTACGCGCTGATAGTTAAAGAATACAGTGGCGACCTCAGTGTCAAGAAGGATGCCGAGAAGCTTGCTCTCAAGGATAAGGTTACTCCAAAGAAGTCGCTTTCCATTGATGATATGGAGACAGGCAAGACAGGTGATACTGGCGAACCTGATGAGGATTTCCTTATTACCGATATCTCAGGTATAAAGAAGCATATCGACTTCCGCACTGAGACAAGAAAGCCAGAGGTGAAGGCCGCTGACAGGGTTGAGACTGCCGCACCAGCAAAGCCGGTGAAGAAGGAACCCGAATCGCTCGTTGAGAGGCCTGCTGCCCCCGAATCGAAAGCAGATGTCACATCTCCTGAGCAGTCAACTGAGCTGAAGCAGCCCAAGGTACTCCGCACAATCGATCTCACAACCCTTACCCGCAAGCCGGAAAAATCGACGAAAAAGCAGGAGACGAAAAAGAAAGAGACTGAAGCTGAGAAAACCAGGCCGGATACGGAAACGGTGACACCGCAACCCGTGGCACAGACACCTGTGACTCCTCCTGAACAGGAAGCTCCCGAAGCTCCGGTTGCTGCTCCCGAACCGAAGGAGACAGAGATATTCCGTCCAGGCTATGAGAAACTGGCAGGCCCGAAGATCGTGGACAAGATCGTTCTCGTACCGGAGGTAAAGAAAAGCAGGGATCAGGCTAACGAAGCGCGTCAGAAGCATGATGACAGGAAAAAGCGTGAACGGATAAAACCAAAACAGCGCGAAAAGGTTGCGGTGGATGCAACAGCCCCGGCGCCTGCAACAGATCAGAAGAAGGATAAGAAGGCTCCCCCGAGGACTGATCACCGCGGCGGAGACAGGAAGAAATCATTCCGGGCCCTGAGGCCTGAGGTTGACAGGGATGATGTTGACAAGAACATCAGGGATGTCAACCTGCTCATGAGCAAGAGCAAGTCGAAGGTGGCCAAGCACCGCCGCGACAAGAGAGATGCCGTCAGTCAGAGAATGAGGGATGAGACCGATAAGAAGGAACTCGAAAAGAGCATCCTCAAAGTCACGGAGTTCGTCTCTGTCAATGAGCTTGCAACAATGATGGACGTGCCGGTGATTGATATCATCTCGACATGTATGAGCCTTGGTCTTATAGTGTCAATCAACCAGAGGCTTGATGCCGAGACCATGGCCCTTGTTGCCGAAGAGTTCGGCTTCGGTGTTGAGTTTGTCAGCGCAGAGCTGCAGGAGGCCGTGAGGGAAGAGGAGGATGATGACTCCAACCTCCAGATGCGTCCGCCCATTGTCACGGTCATGGGACACGTTGACCACGGAAAAACGAAACTCCTCGACCATATCCGCAACACAAACGTCATTGCAGGTGAAGCCGGAGGGATAACCCAGCACATCGGTGCATACAGGGTGATGCTTGAAAATGAGAAGGTCATAACCTTTCTTGACACCCCGGGTCACGAGGCATTTACAGCCATGCGTGCAAGAGGTGCTCAGATAACTGACATCGTCATCATTGTTGTGGCAGCTGATGACGGCGTCATGCCGCAGACACGCGAGGCAATCAACCACGCCCATGCCGCCGGAGTGCCAATAATATTTGCCATAAACAAAATTGACAAACCTACCGCCAATCCTGACAGGATACGCGAAGAGCTCGCCAGCATGAACTTCCTTGTGGAAGAATGGGGAGGGAAATATCAGTCGCAGGAGATATCGGCCAAGAGCGGGACCAACATCGATCTCCTTCTTGAAAAGATCCTTCTTCAGGCTGAGATGCTCGAGCTGAAAGCCAATCCTGACAAACTTGCCCTTGGTACCATAATTGAATCGTCACTTGACAAGGGACGGGGCTTTGTGGCCACAGTGCTTGTCAAGGCAGGAACACTGAAGCTTGGTGATGTTGTTATTGCGGGCAGCTGCTACGGACATATCAAGGCCATGTACAATGAACGTAACCAGAAGGTAACTGAGGCAGGCCCGTCAATACCGGTGCTTATCCTCGGCCTCAACGGAGCGCCGCAGGCAGGTGACAAGTTCAACGTCATGGAGTCAGACAAGGAGGCCAAGGAGATTGCCACCAAGCGGGCACAACTGCAGAGAGAGCAGGGACTGCGCACACAGAAGCATATCACCCTCGATGAGATCGGACGCCGCATAGCCATTGGCAACTTCCAGGAACTCAATATCATTGTCAAGGGTGACGTTGACGGATCAGTTGAAGCTCTCAGTGACTCACTGATCAAGCTCTCAACCGAAGAGATACAGGTCAATATCATTCATAAGGCTGTAGGACAGATATCTGAATCTGACATCCTGCTCGCCGCAGCTTCCAATGCCGTAGTGGTGGGCTTCCAGGTGAGGCCGTCAGTCAGCGCACGTAAGCTTGCAGAGAAGGAGGGAATTGACATCCGGCTCTATTCAATCATCTACGATGCCATCGAGGAGATCAGGGCCGCCATGGAGGGGATGCTCTCACCGGAGATCAAGGAAGAGATTGTCGCCACCATCGAGGTGCGCGAGGTATTCAGGATCGGCAAGATCGGAACTGTTGCCGGTTGCTTCGTACGCGACGGCAAGATCAACCGTAACACAAAGATCAGGGTCATCCGCGATGGTATTGTTATCCACACCGGCGACCTGGGATCTTTGAAACGGTTCAAGGATGACGTCAGGGAGGTTACATCAGGTTATGAGTGCGGTCTGAACATCGACGGCTTCAATGACATCAATGTCGGAGACGTAATAGAGGGCTACCAGACCGTGCAGGCCAAGAGAACCCTTTAGAATTGTCGATTGATGATGTGCACCTATGTCCGCCCACTGGCGGATTAACGATTTAAAGGATCTCCCAATCGCAAATTTGAGCCGGCGACGCAGGCGCAGGATCAATCCCGTATCCGCCGGCTGGCGGATCGGGACGCACATCGTCAATCGACAATAAAAAAAGCTGCTCGCGGGCAGCTTTTTTTATTTATTCTGATTGGTGCTTATGCTCCGATCAACTTCTTGTAAGCCTCAGCATCAAGAAGTGCATCAATCTCTGAGGGGTCATCAATCTCCACCTTTATCATCCAGCCTTTGCCGTAGGGATCACTGTTGACAAGCTCAGCGGCTGTGTCAAGATCTTCATTCTTAGCGGTCACGGTGCCACTCAGGGGCATGAAAAGATCCGATACAGTCTTGACGGCTTCCACCGTTCCAAAGACCTCTCCATGACTCAGTTTCTCACCCACGGTTTCGATCTCTATGAATACTATATCGCCAAGCTCATGCTGTGCGAAATCGGTAATGCCTACTACAGCTTCATTGCCTTTAACAAGAACCCACTCATGATCCTTGGTGTACTTCAGATTTGCGGGAACATTCATCGCTTAATATTTTATTAGTTTGACTTTGATCTTCAGAAATCAAGTCTTCAAAAATACATCTTTTTTAGTTTTTAACCCCTGATTGCTGTTATTTTTAATGGGCGAAGAAAGGCCCGTCACTGGGCAAGTGTAAACCTGAGGCTGAAACCGAAGTTGGTGTTGGATGTAAGGAAGGTGTTGGCCACAAAGGGATCATTCATTGAATGGTCAGCGTAAATCTGCAGGTTGAACCTGTCACTCAGCAGATAATCGGCCGTGCCACGGATGGTAAATACCCGCTGTCCTGCCACGGGCTGGTTCACCTCCTCTATCAGCTTGCGGGCCAGTGTTTTGTTATCTCTGATCGATAGGTCAAGCTTCAGGTTGAGATCGCTCTCAAGTGCACGCTGGCCGGTGCGCGACCTCAGGATGATGGCAACGTTGTCAAACCTGTATCCAGCACCAATGGTTATCTCTTCATTCCTTATGTCAGCCACCTGGTTGCTCGTCAGGTTCAGGGTCACCGTACGCGACCTCCGGTACTCGAACCTGGTGCTCAGTGAGTTCTTCCATCCGAGGTCAATATTAATAAACGGACTGAACTGCTCATTGATCGTCACTGAATTGATCTCGTAAAGAGGAATGAAGTTCGAATTCAGGTCGCGTATGATGCTTATGCCCGACTCATCGGGATCATAGTAGAGGCTCGTGTTGAATGAACCGATGGTATATGTTGACCTGTACTGGTGAGAGAGACTAACCGAGTTGAATACCTTCCTCACTGCCTCAAATTTCGTCAGTCCTTCAAAATTGATACGCCAGTTGGGCATCATTTGAAGCGCCGAAGGGAAGGGATCAAGCGATATCTTATCAGCATCCCTTTTTGTATATGCTGCCAGGAAGGAAGGCACAAGAACCTCACTCGAGGTCAAGCCGTAGCCGCTGGTGTATGGACCTGTAATCTGCTCTCCGGTGACCGGATCATAGTCCGGATCATAGGTGTTGTCGACCTGGCTGCGCTCGTCGCCCCGGCGCTGCGAAATGATGACCGTATTATCGCGGAACTGCTCGAAAGTCTGCGAGACATAGTCGCCGGACTTTGGTATCTTCTCAAAGGAGGTACCCCATGAGACGACTGATATTGTGAAAGAACCCGTGATGCGTGGATTCCTGAGGCTGTCAGGGAAGTTGCCGTTATAGTCGGCCCTGAGGTAAGACGACATCGTCTCCGAGTAACGCCGGTCGGAGGTGAGATCTATCCGCAGGCCCGGGAAGGGCTCTATATTGGCCCTCAGGTTTATCTGCTCGCGCTGGCTGTAGGAGGCGGCATTATTGAGAAGAGTGTCAGTGGTGATCCATCCGTTAATGACAGCCTCGTCAAAGAAACGCTCATCGGTGAGACCGAGGAGGAAACGCCATCCGGGCGCTGACATGCCATCGTAACTCTGCTGTCCCAGGAAAGAGGTTCCGGGAAGGTAGCCCGGCATAATGTGACCCTGCTCAAGCTGATATGTCCCGGAGATGTTTCGCAGAGCCATCAGAGCACGTATCAGATAGCGTCCTGCAACATTTGCCATACCCGGCTTCTTCTCAACCCTCCCCCTGATGTCTATGCTGGCATTGGTAACGTCAGCATCAGCCGTGTAGTCTATCCTCATGTCGGATACCACGTCGTATTTCCCGGTAACAACCGTGCCGTCAGGTGCGGTGACAGTGACAGTGATATCCCTGGTCTTGAGGTTGTGGTTGATGATCCTGGGTTTGCCGGCCCTGAGGGGTATCCCTCTCCTGGAGTGGGTCACCTCCTCGTATCCCAGGCTCATGCGGCTCCGGGCACCGGGCTGGGTGGTGGCCTCTATCTCCTTCAGAAATTTGACCTTGCTGTAGATGTTGGTAAGGTTGGCCTGGACGGTAAACTGCGCGTTGCTCGAATTCTTTATGGTGTTACCCGGGATGATATTCGCGGAATCAGCAAAAACGGTTCCGGCCAGCCAGTCATACCGTGCTGTGTAACGGGCATTGGAGGTCACCCATGAGAGCAGCGGCAGCTTGTTGACGGGTATATTGTAATTGAGATTCAGAAGGTGGTAGTAGTTCGTCGTTCGCCCGAAGTTCGAGAGGCTGGTCATTACCGAGTCACGCCACTGATCATAGATGTCGGGGTAACGCTCGCGATCAACCCCGCCCGCCGGTTCATCAATACGTGCTATGGTACTGGCAGTGAAGTCCAGCTTCAGCTGCTTCGTGATGTCATACCTGATGTCGTAGAAGCGTGTCCAGATGAAATCTTTTGTGAAGTAAGGATCAATGATAAAATTGGGATTGTTTATATTCCGGGTCTTCACCTCATTGTAATACCTGTAGAGGTCTGTTCTCACCGTAATATGCCTCGGGAAGAGATAGATATTGAAATCCTTGATCAGCCTGAATGCCGAAGAGTTGATGAGACCCGCCTTCTGGAACGGAGTGTAATTTTTCGGCATCGCATCAAAATCGTAAGCTATTCCGCCCCTGTATGTCTTCTCAACATCGATTTCCTTTTTGGTGTCTGAATTATGTAGCTCGTTGAAGGCATAGCTGACCGACAGGTTTGCCGGATCCCAGGCATGAGGCTTCTCTCCCCTGTTTGTAGTACCGGCGTTACTGACCGTCAGTGTACGGCGGCGTGTATATTGTTCTGCCAGGTTGAGAATCGAATCCCTCTCCGCTTTTGTCTCAGTCTGGTCAAGTGACTCATTAAGCTTGATGTCGGGGTTCAGGGGGTCGTACTGCGGCCTTATGCGGTTCTCGGAGTATCCCATGTATACCGGTATCCGCATTCCGGTCTTCTCGGGAAATAACTTGCCCAGCTCAAGGTTTGACGACAGGTCGTACTGTATGAGCTGAACCATACTGCGTTCATTGACCTTCTTGTCAATGCTCCCCCATCCCGGAGTGCTTGTCTGCCCTACCATGTTCAATGTACCAAGGTCGGCCAGCCGGGCCTGCATCTGGGCGTTGGCGGCCCATCCGCCTTCCTCGCGGAAATCACTCAGGCGAAGCTCGTTGATCCACACTTCAGCTGACTTGGGAGCGCCGTCATCTCTCTGAGGATTACGTGTTCTGATGGGGTTCCTGACCCCGGCCATCACCACCCTGACATTGCTCATGTTGGGGTTTCCGCTGACAGAGATGCGGGCGTTACCAATAGTGATGGTAAATATGTCAGCCTCACTGAGGGTTGATCCGCTCTCCTTCATGGCTGCATCACGGGCCTGCTTTGCATCAAGGAGTTGTGACAGGTCAATATCCAGCTTGTTTTCTTCGGGCCAGACAATCTCTCTCTGCTCCTCGTTGTCATTGTTATATCTTCCGTAAGGTGTAAGCTTCAGGGGGATCTCATACTCATAGAAGTTGCCCTTGTAGTCTGATCCGAGCCTTACAAAGACGGTGACTTCATCATCAAGCAGGGGCTCACCGATGAGGGCCTCGGCATGCACCTCCATCTTCAGCCTGCGGTACTGACGCATGTCAAGGGTAACATTCTTGTACGTGGCCCTGGCGTCACCGTCAGCCAGGTTCCTGACGCGAAGCACCATCGACTGCTCATTGAGCTGTCTCAGCTGAGGATTGGCGGGGTCAATGACGCGGTCGAAGCCCGGAGGCAGAACATAGTTCACCGGCTCCTTGCCGGCGTTCTCCTCTATACTCACCGAACTTATCTCGAAGGTGCCGTCATCCTCCTCAGGTATGGTGATGCGTTCACCGCCTTCGAAAAATGCTATGTTGTATTTGCGCCACTCAGACCTGACAAGCTCAAGACGGGCAAAACGCATGATGACCTCCTCATCAAAGTCGCGCATGTACATCCTGAAGAATCTTATCGACTTGAAATCGCGTATTGAACCAACCACCTTCTCATAGTCAGTGACAGGTATCTTGAACTGGTACCATTTGACCGGCGACTTCTGGCCGTTGGCAAAGGTGGCAGTGTACTCAACCTCGTCAACAATGAAATTCCTGCCCACAACCAGGTCCTCCCGCCTCATGCTCACATGATACTGGTAATAGCTTTCTGTCTCACTGAGGGTGTTGTCGCGGTTGATATCCTCCATGTCAGGCAAGGTGGTTCCGCTGGTGGGATATGATTCGGTAGACATCTCAGAGGTGGGTGAGTTGCCGTCAGTGCCGTTGAACTTCTTGTACCGCTCCAGTATCCCCAGTTGAAGGAGATCGTAGTCAGATCCCCTGAAATAATGAAAGTCATCGTTCGAGGGATCGTCAAAGATCGAATCAAGAACCTCGGGGCTCACAACTGCGCCGACTGACAGAAGGTAGCTGTCAAAGAAAGATCTCTCATCATCGTTGCCCAGCCCGTCGAGTCCCACATCCTGATACCGGCGTGATTCTATGTTATTGTCAAATGCCTGCACAACAGCCTGTACCGTTGGCACACGTCCCCAGACCGTGGTATCAACATTCACCACCAGCGGTGAGACAGGCAGCCCGTTCTCAAACTGCTTGCGTGAGTCACGCAGGATATCCTCGGAGATATTGCCCAGGTTAAAGTAAAGATCACCTCCGTCATGACCGGTGCTCTCAGCGTAGGGGTCCATGACCCAGAACTTTATGTACTGTATGTTTGCAGACTCAAAGTCGTTGGTGAGCAGTTCCCTCATCATTCCTCCCCACCGGGTCCGGGGTGAGTTCAGCAGTCCGTCAGCGCCTATGCCTGCAGAGTAACCGTCAGGGATCACGTTGAAGTTGTAAGGACCCCTCTCTGACGGATAAAAGGCAACATTAAGGACGGAGATATTCGTAGGAATGCCGCTGGCCGACTCCTTGTACGGGAAGATCTCAGTTTCATATATCTCCCTGACATAGTGGCTTGACTGCAGGTCAGGATTAGCCTTGATATAATCAGGAGTGGTTGAGCCGTTACGAAGGAACAGCGGGTCGATAACATACCATGCCAGTCTGGCCCTGTTGAAGCCTGACCGTAAATCATTGTTCAGTTTTGCCTCCGGGAAAAGCATATCCTGCCCCAGCGGTACGCTCGAATGCGACCACGCATTGAATGCACGGAGGTCAAGTGATATCTCACTCGCTTCAAAATCGTCAATATAGACCGCCCCTTCTTTGGTAATGGCCTTGCTGTGGCCCGGTGCCAGATAGGCAAACTCGCCGAAGAAATCAACGGATGAAGGAGCATTGGTCTCAATCAGCGGCAGCCAGTCGATGGCATTGGTGAGAAACTTCGAGTCAGACCGGTATGATGCATCAAGCCCGTAAATAGTGTTTGAAATAGGATCCTCGCCGTAGGTGACCTTCTGGGTATAGGGCCTTTCTGTCAGCCGCAGCGCCGTACCTCCGAGGTTGAATTTGTCGGAGAACCTGTAGTTAAGATGTGTGCCTATCAGGCTCTTGGTCTGCAGCCCGAAGAACTGGTTGCTTTCCAGTGAGACCTGAACGGGTGTCTGTGACTCAATAAGGGCAGTGTTGATGATCTTTACCGAACCCATATTGTAGTCAACGGTGTAATCAACATTCTCGGTCAGTGTCACGCCCCCGGCCGTCACCTTGACAGAGCCGGCCGGAATATTGGCCACATTGAGCCTTATCTCCGACCCGGAAGCTGATGTAAACTGACCGCTGAGAACGTACTTGTTCTTCTCGGCCATCTGCCTCGCCGCTGTCTGCGTGGAGTCATACAGCTCCGTGAAAACGAATTTCCTGATTTGTTCCGGATCGGTGATGTATTTCAGCAGGTGCCGCCCGAAAGGCTCCAGCACCGGAAATATTATCCGTCCCTTTTCTGCCATGACGGTTATGCCGTCGACAAAGTCAAACAGCCCGTCGGGCTCCCTGTCAAGCTGTGAGTTGAGCTGGTCAAGTCCAAGTGCCTGAAGGAGCACCTGGCTTTCAAGTGGAGTACCCGGAAGGTAATTGAGTGAGTTGCCGGTCTTGTCATCCTGGTACAGGATATTGACTTCGAAATTCTTTGCCTCCAGTCTTCCTGACCCAAGGTTGTAGATGTTCTTCATCATCAGGCCCCAGGTAGGGAGCTGGGGACTCAGGTTGGTGCCCTTGATGAGCTTGAGGATGAGGGCGTCGGGGGCAGTGATACCGTCGGTGGAGAACTCACCTACCTTGAACACCTGGCCATTGAAGGTGTATTCGTAGGCCACCGCCAGCACCTCGTCATTGTTCAGAGCCACATTAAGTGAGATATATCCCAGCTGGCTGTTGAGAGTATACTCGCGTGAAGTAAGCTGCCTCGCATTCTCGATCTTCTCATAATCGCGGCCTACCTGAAAACCGGGATAGAGTGAGGCGAAGGCGTCGGTAACCTGGTCTATGTTTCTTACAGCGCTGTATGTGGAATTCAGTTCTGCGTAGAGTCCGTTGCTGCTGTTGGCAGGATTGAACGGTGCTCCCGGGGTGCTCTGGAATTCCGGAACGGAATTGTAGATGTTCTCCTGATTCTCGGCAAGGTCGAGGAACGCAACTATATTGCGGTTGCTCATATCCTCAAAGCGGCTGGTCTTATTGGTGACCCATACTTCGATCTTCTCAATGTTGAGCCCGGTGCTGACAAGAGGAAGATTGGCCAGTGAAGCATCAAAGCTGTCCTTGAATTGCTGTGCCAGGAAGAAGTGACGGTTGGCCTCATATTTGTCAGCCGTGATCTCGTAATCAGTCAGCTGCGACCCACCCTTTACCTCCACTACAGATGACTCACCCTTCTGCTGAGAGAAGACCGTGGTCATAGTCAGTTTGCCGAACTGCAGCTCTGTCTTGAGGCCAAAGAGGCTGTAGCTCCCTGATATGAGGGTGCCGTTGAGCGGCAGGGTCACATCGCCGGCCTCAATCTTTTTGATGATCTCATCCTCCTTGCCTGAGTATTCCAGCTTGGTGCGGTTCTCAAACTCGAACATTGCTTCAGTGTTGTAGTTGATCCCCAGCTCCATCTTGTCACCGATTGTGCCGGTGACATTCATCTGGATCTTCTCCTGGAAGTCGAAGGTGGGGATGGTGCGCAGATTCTCCGACAGTGTCGGGTTCTCGGTGTGGGAGATGTTGATCCCGAAGATGAGCTCCGCAGAACCCTGCGGCACGATATTGATAACGTTACTGCCGAAGATCCTGTCAAAGGTCTCTCCTCCCACCTCAATCTGCGGTATAAGTGACGACCTGAAGCCCGACGCGTCTCCCCTGAGGCTTGCATCCCAGTATTCACGCATGGCCTGTTCAAACTCATACTTCCGGTACTCGTCAGCATTCATGTAGACAGGCCTGCGGTAATCGAGATCACCAACCTTCTGGTAGATTATATACTGATTGTTGCGGCCGTCGTACTCGACTTGCGTGGTAAGGTTTGAGGGGTTACTGAGGAAGAGCGGAGATGATCTTTTGGCGTCCCATGGAAAGACGGGATCAGCATTGAGTTTAAGGAGGGTATCGCCGGCACCGCTCTGTGCACCAAGGGTCACAGAAATCAGGGTCAGGGCTGCAAATAGCCCCATCCTGATCCTCAGACCCCTATTTTGTAAAGAAAACTGCAATCCGGCACTTCTGTTTTATAACAGTTTCAGCGCCCTCCTCACTATCTCCTCCACCTGGAGTGTTCTGTCCTCCTTCAGGAGGTTGTCAACAACCTTAATGGCGCTGTTCCTGGCAAATCCAAGCATCACTAAAGCTGATAACGATTCTTCACGTGCAGTATTGTCGGAAAATGCAATAATTTCACCGGAAACAGAGTGTTTTCCGGTTTTATCTTTCAGGTCAATAATTATCCTTTGTGCGGTCTTTAATCCTATGCCCTTGACTGCCTTGAGAATGCCGACATTTCCCTCTGAAATTGCCTCCCGGAGGTCACCCGGCCTGACTGATGAAAGCATCATCCGTGCAGTGCCGGCACCGACACCCGAAACGCTGATCAGCTGCCTGAACAGTTCACGCTCATCTTCGGCGAAAAAACCATAGAGATGCCAGGCATCCTCCCGGATCGACTCATGGATCAGTATCTTGCAGGTAACTGCCTTTTCAAGAGCAGCATAAGTGTTAAGTGAAATATTGATGTTGTATCCTATGCCGTTGCATTCAACCACCACATAGGCTGGGGTCAGAACGGTAACCTTACCGGTAATGTAATCGATCATAATGGGTGGTCATAATTGTCCGGCTCGGGAGGAAGCTCGTCCACATGATCATGATCAGCATGGATCTCCATCCTCTGGGGCTGAAGCGGGTTGCGCGACATATCCTCATACATCTGCCTGTTACGGAAAATGTCGCAGGCCGCATAGATGGCGTGCCGCATAGAGTTGCCTGAGGCTTCATTCTTTCCGGTTATATCGAAAGCGGTACCATGCACCGGCGAGGTTCTTATCACTGAAAGTCCGGCAGTGAAATTGACTCCGGTATCAAAGGCAAGAGCCTTGAATGCACTCATGCCCTGATCATGGTACATGGCAAGCACCGCATCAAAACGGCTGAAGGCCCCTGAACCGAAAAATCCGTCAGACGAGTAGGGGCCGAAGGCCAGCATCCCCTCCTCATTGGCTTTGGTTATGGCAGGGATGATGATGTCCCTCTCTTCATTGCCGAGCAGACCGTCGTCACCGGCATGCGGATTAAGGCTAAGGATCGCAATGCGCGGACCGCGTATGGCAAAGTCCTGTAACAGCGCCCTGTTAAACAGTCTCAGCTTGCCCAGGATATGCTGGACAGTAATGGCTCCGGGAACATCTTTGAGAGGAAGATGTTCGGTGACAAAACCTATCTTCATGCTCTCGCAGATCATGAGCATCAGCACCTCGGAGGCGTTGACCTTCGACTTCAGGTAGTCAGTATGGCCTGTAAACCTGAACTTGTCAGACTGCATGTTGTGCTTGTCTATGGGAGCGGTCACAAGCACGTCAATCTTGCCTCCTGTCAGGTCTGCCGTGGCAATCTCCAGAGCTGCAAGCGAAGCCTGTCCCCCTTCCGGAGTCGACCTGCCAAGCTCAACACGCACCTCATCATCAAGGCAGTTGACAAGGTTGACTTTTTTCGGATGAGCCTCTGAGACGTTCCTGATATTGTTGAAGTTGAAAGTGGTATTATTCAGCACCTTCCGGTGGTATGCCGCAACTTTGGGCGAGCCGTAGACCACGGGGATGCACAGATCGGTGATGGAGGAATCGGACAGTGCCTTGATAATGATCTCATAGCCGATACCGTTGATATCCCCCTGGGTGATGCCCGCAATTATTGGTTTTCTTTCCATTGTAATTCCTGTCTTGCAACCAGCCCGGAGGCTGTTCAGCGTCGTAAAGTTAATGAAATTATTGAATGATATAGCTTTAATGTATTACCTTTGAGTTATCCTGTGACAATGCTCAGGATGTGATATGATGGGTGTTACAGAACATTTGTACAACAAGACTGCCGGTGGTGAGCGGATCACTGCCGCGGAGGCACTGAGCCTGTGGGAGGAGGCACCCCTGGCCATGCTTATGTACCTTGCCGATAACGTACGGAAGAGACTGCATCCGGGCAACATGGTCGGATGGATGATTGACCGCAACGTGAACATAACCAACATCTGCTTTTCTCATTGCCGTTTCTGCAATTTCTGCCGCACGGAAGGAAGTGAAGACGCCTATGTTACAACAGATGAGGAGTATGACAGCAAGATCAGTGAGCTTGTTGCCCTGGGAGGCGACCAGCTGCTGCTGCAGGGTGGCATGAATCCTTCCCTCGGACTTGATTTTTATACCGGTCTTTTCAGAAGACTCAAGAGCCGATGGCCCGGACTGAAGCTCCACGCTATGGGTCCGCCGGAGGTGGCATGGCTCGCACGTGCCGAGAGGATGAGCTACCATGATGTGCTGACGGCACTCCGTGATGCAGGCCTCGACTCCCTGCCCGGCGCCGGGGCAGAGATACTCTCTGACAGGGTCAGGAGAACCGTCTCACCTGCCAAGGCCACCACCGCTGAATGGCTGGGGGTGATGCGGGAGGCACACCGGCTGAACCTGCCCACCTCGGCCACAATGATGTTCGGCCATGCCGAGACGGTGGAGGAGAGGATCGAACACCTGGAGCTCCTTCGCAAACTGCAGGATGCCAAACCCCGGGGACATGACGGCTTTGTCACCTTCATCGCATGGCCCTTCATGGACCGCGGTACGAAGCTTGCTGAAAAAGACGGCATACGGAGCAGGGTCACTGCCGCTGAATATCTCAGGCTCGTGGCCATCAGCAGGCTTATGCTCGACAATATCCCCAATCTTCAGGCCTCAATACTCACGGTGGGCAAAGAGACAGCAATGATCTCGCTCCACGGCGGCGCCAATGACCTGGGATCGGTGATGATTGAAGAAAATGTGGTCAGCGCCGCAGGAGACCCCTTCAGGGTTGATCCGGAAACCATGAAACAGATAATAACCGATGCGGGCTTCATCCCTGTGAGAAGGGACCAACGCTACCTGCCGGTGGAGGAACAGGGCAACTGAATTAGCAGTAGCCAGTCGGCAGTTTAAGTCTGCGACGCAGGAGAAGGCTCAATCCCGCATCCGCCGGCTGGCGGATCGGGACGGCAGTCGGCAGGCGCCAGCGATACTACGCCGGATCTCTGAGACCTATTCTGCCATCTTTTTTACGGTATACATCAGCGCCTCAACCTGGCGGAGCAGCTCCCGCTTCTCTTCCCTGGGAGCATAGACGAAGCCCGTCACCACCACTGCACGCGATGTCTCCTCATCAATGAAGGCATATGAAATAAAGGGCCCTCCCATAAAACCTCCTTCCAGGGTCCATAAGCCTCTCATCTCGATATAGTCGGTGCCATTACGGCTGAATGAACGGCAGCTGACCGGTATCTGCTTCTCAAGGACCATGAATGACCCTCCGTCGGGCCCCTTTACCTCTGCCGAGGTGACCTTCTCGGTGAGATTGGCAAGCTCAAAGCACCCGATACGTGAGGTCATCCGCTCAGTGACTGAGACAATCACCGACTGTGTGGTTGATGGCGTCTCGGCAGAAATCATCATGATAGCCTCACGGTTAAAATCAGTCTTGTATCCCGCTGGCATGACCAGCTCCCATTTTTTGTCACCCAAGGTGACAACGCTTCTCTCCTTTCCTGCGGACTCCGTCAGCCAGGAGGTCAGCCTCCCGCGCTCGGCATCGTTGATGCTTTTTCTTATCTCTTCTCCGTTAACCCTGATACAGTCGGCAACAGCAGCTGAATCAGAACCGGAAACGGTTATTACAATCTGGGTCTCAGCCCACCTGTTACTGACATAATCCACCTCCGGTTCAGTCTTGTCACGGGCGATTTTAACTATTATGATGTTTCTGTGAGCGACATAGAGATCACGGAAACCTGCAGGATTAACGGGCAGGATGCTAAAGGCCGGTTCAGGCTGTGGCATCCCGATCAGAAAGGGTGCCACCTGTTCCCTGATGGCTGCACCGGGACTGCCGTTCCATAGAGGTTTGTCCATTACAACCAGGACCTCACCGGCGGTGCCGGTGACGTTGGGCAATGTCCGTGTCAGCGACGAGTCGCCGCAGGAAGCCATGCTGATCATGGCCAGGAATAAGAAAAATGCCGAAGTTCTCATAGTGCACCCTTTCTGAAATAAAAAGCCTGCACTCACATGCAGGCTCAGAATCAAGATATATAAACCCTAATTATCTTCTCCTACGCCCTTCTTGGTGTCAGGGCTTTCCGTGTCCTTGGCTTTCTTAAACTCTTTCAGGCCCTGCCCTATGCCTTTCATCAGCTCCGGTATCTTGCGCCCGCCAAACATCAAAAGCACTACTGCCAGTATCAGGATAATTTCAAGAGGTCCGATCTTTCCCATTTCTCAGAGTATTTGTTTATGCAAATGTAACAATTCTTTCATTTACGTCACCGCAAAGCGGTCAATAATCATTTTCTGATAAGTTTGAGTATGTCATTCCCGTTTGCGAAGATCAGAAGTGCAAGAAGTATGACCATACCTGCTATCTGGGCGTATTCCAGGAACTTGTCACTCGGTTTCCTGCCGGTGACAACCTCGAAAATGAGAAACATCACATGCCCTCCGTCAAGGGCGGGAATGGGAAGAATATTCATTACCGCAAGTATAAGCGACAGGAATGCCGTAAGGTTCCAGAACGACTGCCAGTTCCACTTGCCCGGGAAAATGCTCCCAATTGTAATAAATCCGCCCAGTGATTCATAGGCCTTGGTGTCTTTTGAGAATATCAGCCTGAACTGCTTGAGATAGTCTCCGGTTGTCTTCCAGCCCTTTGAGATACCGGCCGGAATGGCCTGGGCAAAATTATAGTGCATGGTACTCATCTCCAGAATGTTGGACACATCCCTCATCACACCCAGTATTCCGGCTTCCGTTGTTCTGACGCTGAAATCAATAAGCTCATTGTCACGCCTGACGGTGACTGTCAGTGGCTCACCCTTACGGGCAGCCAGGTATACCTGAAACTCATCATACCATTCAAACGGAATGCTGTCAAGTGCAACAATCTCATCGCCCATAGCCAGGCCTGCATTCCTGGCAGGGGAATCATCCGAAAAACCTGTGACGACGAACGGCCCGAATGGAATACGGGCATCGATAATATCCGGATTTTTCAGCAGCAGAGGGATGTATTCTCGGTTGATCGGAAGATCTACTATCTCTCCCTGCCTGTCAAGGGTTATCTCCTGGCGATCATTCAGAAGGATATCAGGGACGATGGCGTAGAAGTTGTCAACCGGTATGCCGTCAACAGCAATGATCTTGTCTCCGTTGCGAAGGCCCATTGCATAACCCGTTGAATCAGTAAGGATACCGTATTTGACATTCGAAGCAGCAAGGTAGGTCTCACCCCAGACACTCAGCGCCCCAACATAGATGAGCATGGCAAAAATGAAGTTGAAGAAGACTCCGCCAAGCATAATCATGAGACGCTGCCATGACTTCTTCGATCTGAACTCATGCGGCTGCGGAGGCTGCTTCATCTGCTCCTTGTCCATCGACTCGTCAATCATACCCGAGATCTTCACATATCCTCCCAGGGGTATCATTCCGATGCCATACTCCGTCTCTCCCCACTTGCGCTTGAAAATTGCCCATGGCCAGTCGAAAAAGAGATAGAACTTCTCAACCCTGGTCTTGAAGAGGCGGGCAAAGAGAAAGTGCCCGAATTCATGCACTATTACCAGGATTGAAAGCGACAGCAAAAGCTGTAATATTTTTATAAGAACGGTCATTTTCTGCTTATTTTATTTATGTACTCCGTGGCGAGGCTCCTGCTTCTCAGGTCGGTCTCCTCATAAATATCCATGGATGCTTCGTTGTTGAATACTGTGTTTCCCATCACATGCTCCACTGTTCCTGCGATGTCATTGAATCCTATTTTTTCCCGCAGGAACGCCGCTACGGCGGCCTCGTTGGCAGCGTTCATAGCGCATGGTATGTTTCCTCCGCTCTTAAGTGCCGTGCGTGCCAGTTGCAGGCAGCGGAAGCGCTCCGTATCAGGTTCTTCGAAGGTGAGCGTGCCGATCTCCGCCAGTGACGGCCGTGGCAACTCCGTCATCACCCTCTCGGGGTATGTAAGGGCATAAATGATCGGCAGTCTCATATCAGGAACACTGAGTTGTGCTTTTATCGATCCGTCAGTGAACTGCACCAGCGAATGGATTATTGACTGGGGATGGAGGAGCACCTCTATTTTGTCAGGGGCAGTTTCGAAGAGCCAGTGTGCCTCTATCACCTCGAGACCCTTGTTCATCAGTGTGGCCGAGTCGATGGTGATCTTGCTGCCCATGCTCCAGATGGGGTGGCGCAGGGCCTCCAGCGGGGTGACCTTTGCCAGTCTGTCGGCGGGAGTGCTGCGGAAGGGCCCTCCGGAGGCGGTGAGGATAATTTTTTCAACAGAGCCCTTCGGCTCACTGCTGAGGCACTGCATTATTGCCGAATGCTCAGAGTCGACCGGCAGTATACGGCTTCCGGTCGTGGCTGCAGTGCGGGTGATCATCTCCCCTGCCACCACGAGGGTCTCCTTGTTGGCAAGAGCCACCTCACGTCCGGCCTTTACCGCGGCAGCCGTCGACCTGAGTCCTGCAAAGCCAACCATGGCTGCAACAACCGTATCTATGCCGTCAGATGATGCCACCTCCTCAAAAGCCTGCCTGCCGGCAAGAACCTCAATGCCCAGACCGGCAAGGCCGTCCCTGACCACACTGTAGAATGCCTCATCGCCAATGACAACCCGCTGCGGTCTGTAAAGCCTCGCCTGCTCCATAAGCAGCGCCGCATTGCTTCCGGCAGTGAGCACCGTGACAGTGAAGAGGTCAGGATAACCGGCCACGATACCGAGGGTCTGCGTGCCGATCGATCCTGTTGATCCGAGAATTGCGAGTCGCTTATGCATCTGCCGCTGTGATGTCAGAAGAAAATGTACTGTGCCGGGTCAAGGGGTTCTCCGTTATGCCACAGTTCAAAATGGAGATGCGGACCCGAGGTGTAAAGCTCGCCTGAGTCACCGACGATTGAGATGGCCTCACCGGCCCAGACCCTGTCACCCATCTCCTTGAGGAGCCTGGCGTTGTGCTTGTAGACGGAGACAATATTATTGCTGTGCTGGATCATCATCACAAATCCTGTCTCCATGGTCCATCCTGTCAGAATAACCGTACCGTCAAGGGTGGATGAGACCACTGCCTTGGGCTGAGTGACAATATCGGTGGCGTAATGCCGGGTGCGAAGGTCAAAGTTACTTGACACAATTCCTTTTACGGGAGGGAAGAAATGGATGCTGGCCAGGCTGGTGCCCCTCACCGAACCGGTCGTTCCGGAGTTGAGACTGTACTTCTCCTCCTGCTCTACCCTTGATCTGAAGAGTGAGTCCTCGGGGGACCTCCTTAAGTCTATGCTGCTGTAGTCGCGGGTGCTGTCACGCATGATCACCTGCCCGATGGGTTGCCTGCCGGAGATGACATCATTCAGATCACTGAAGTACTTATCCCTGATGGCCAGTTCGTGCTCAAGGGAGTCGAGCATGAGGGCGTTCATGATTATGTTACGCCGCATAGCAACATCAGGGTATCCGGGGATGAATTCGCGCAGGTTGGTGAAGGCTATCAGCGAGGTGTTCATGCCTATGATAAACAGGAACAGAAGGGTTGCTGCCAGCAACGCGTTTGATTTGGTAAGACGTATGCGCCAAACCTCCTCATAGGTTGTGTCATTGAAAATGGCGAACCTGAACTTGTCGCGCCATGTCCCCTTCCTTTTTTCGTTCTTAGCCATCTGAAAACTGATCCGAAGGCACAAAGATAGTAATCAAGTTGGGAATTGCTATGTCGAAGTCCTCAGTCTTCAGTCACCAGTCTTCAGTCATCTGATTGACTGCCGACTGCCGACTGCCAACTGCCGACTGGAATCACCATCCTATGCCGTAATCCTCGCCGTAGTTGCTTGAGCCTCCCCAGAAGGTGCCGTGAGCCCAATCAAATCCGATGGCATTCACCGGGCCCGATGTGCGCTCCTGGAATGAGAGACGGTAGCCCATCGCTGCCAGCTCCTTCCTCACCCATGCCGGCATGCTGCTGTTGAGAACCAGTCCACCGGCAACCTTTTCATGCTCGCCGAAGCTTGAATACATCTGCAGCGTCTTGAATGAGGGTGCCTCGCAGGCCTCCTGCACTGTCATGCCGAACTCAGCCACGTTCAGGAAGAACTGCAGCAGGAGCTGATCCTGCTCGTCTCCGCCCTGCTTGGCGAAAGCCAGGAAAGGTTTTCCGTCTTTCATAGCCAGTGAAGGTGTAAGGGTCACACGCGGCCTCTTGCCGGGCTCAACCACATTGAAGGGATTCTCCTGCTCATCAAGGACAAAGCTCTGCATCCGCTGGCTCATGCCTATGCCGGTGTTGCCGGCGATGCATGCAGGGATCCATCCGCCGCTGGGTGTGACGGAGACTACCCATCCCTCCTTGTCGGCGGCCTCAATTGATGTGGTTCCCGACTGAAAAGTACCAAGAAAACGTTCATACTGGTCAGGGTTGTCGGCCGGATAGATATTCCGCGCCGAAGCCTGCCATGAATTAAGCAGGGTGGCAAATGGATTGCTCTTCCCTTCAAAGGGATAGGGATCACCCGGACGGACATCAGGGTCATTCCGGTCAGTGTTGATCAGCTTTGCGCGTTCGCGGGCATACTCCTTCGAGAGCAGTCCTGCCATCGGTTCTTCAGGCGGAAAGGCCGGATCACCATAATAGAAGTCGCGGTCAGCATACGCCAGGTTCATCGCCTGGTAGAGGGTATGTATATACTTTACGGAATTATATCCCATCTCCTTCAGGTTGAAGTTTTCAAGGATGTTAAGCGTCTGAAGCATCACCGGCCCCTGTGTCCACGGCTGCAGCTTGTACACCTTGATGCCCCTGTATTCGGTCATCACCGGCTCCTCGATCTTTACCTGCCACTTCGCCAGGTCGTCAGCAGTGATCAGACCTCCCTGCTCCAGGCAACCCCTTGAAAACTCAGCGCCTATGTCGCCTTTGTAGAAGCGGTCATAGGCAGCGTAGATGGCCTCCTTCCTCGATTTCTTCTTTTTCAGCGCCTGCTGCTCGGCTTCCACCAGCTTTGTCATCGTGGCCAGCAGATCATTCTGTACAAATATCTCTCCGGCAGAGGGAGCCTCACGCTCCTCGCCGGCATGCGGCAGGAACACCTTTGCTGAGTAGGGCCACTCGCTGATGCGGCGCTTATTGCGTTCTATCGAGTTGGCTGTCTGGGCTTCAATCGGATAGCCTTCTGCCATCTGCATGGCAGGTGCCAGCACCTCCTTCAGGCTCATGGTGCCGTACTCGGCAAGCATAACCATTAATCCCCCGGGAGTTCCCGGTGTTACCGCGGCCAGCGGCCCGTACTCCGGAGGGTATTTGTAGCCCTTCGACTTGTAGAACTCGGCTGTGGCGCCGGTGGGTGCCACACCCAGGGCGTTGATGGCTATGACTTCCCCGGTGTTGGGATTATAGATGAGCGCCTGCGTCTCACCTCCCCAGCTGAGCACGTCCCACATTGTGCATGCGGCCGCCAGCATTGCACAGGCGGCATCGACGGCGTTGCCGCCGCGGTCGAAGATCATGGCGCCGGCGGTGGCCGCCAGTGGCTTGCCCGTGACCGCCATCCAGTGCCTGCCGTGAAGCGGCGGCTTCTGCGTGGTGACGGGGAAGGTGTTGAATGACTGTGCATCTGTCATGATGAAGAGGCTTAATAAACTGATGGAGAGAATGATTTTTTTCATGGTATTTCGTCTTCAGATGTCCCAGGTTTCGTCTGCCGGCGACAACCGCAATTTCGCAAATTAAATCTATATAAAAAGAGCCGGTATTAAAAAACCGTAATCAACGATTCCTCTCCTCATTCTCTAATACTCCCATAAAATAAATAACTTGCATATGGAAAACCAATCAATGATACGGAAATGAAAAAAATCACAACTCTCTTATCGGTTCTGTTACTGTGTACAGGAATCTCACTCACCGCACAATCACTGGATGACGTTCTCAAAGATCACTTTTCTGCCACGGGTCAGGATAACCTGCTGAAAACGAATTCGCAGAAAGTAACCGGCAAAATGGTTCAGAGCGGTCTTGAAATACCATTCGTCCAGATGACCAAACGCCCCGGAAAAGTTCGCATCGAAGCTGCACTGCAGAATCTTACCCTGATCCAGACATTCAACGGCACGGAGGGATGGACAATCAATCCCTTTGCCGGCGTGACCGATCCTCAGCCGATGTCGGAAGATGAGGTCAAGTCGATGAAATACAACTCGGATATGGACGGGATGCTATGGAACTGGAAAGAGAAGGGATATACCGTTACACTTGTGGGAGAGGAGGATATGGAGGGGACACCCTGTTATGTCATTAAAATCGTGACCGGCACAGGCGATACATTTACATACTATATCGACTCCGATACCTCGATCATGCTGCGCTCAAACAGCAAAATGATGATGATGGGCAATGAGAGCGAGAGTGATACATATTTCAGCAATTACATGATGGTTGACGGCATCGCCGTTCCCGGAAAGATTGAAACAAAGATGCAGGGTCAGGTCGTGATGACTCTCGTGGTTGACAAAGTTGAATTGAACATCGACTTTGATGATTCCCTCTTTGAAAAACCTGTTGCAAAACAGTAATAATCAAATCTCACAAACTACTAATCTGTCGTCATGAACCTCAGGCACCTTTTCATTGGTATAACCTGGCTGGCCTGCATCACAGGACTTCGGGGCCAGGTCACTGAAGCAACTTTCGGAGATTTTGCAGGAAGACATATCGGACCTGCAAGGATGAGTGGACGAATCTCGTGCATTGACGCCGAAATAAAAAATCCTGATGTCGTCTGGGTCGGAGCTGCCGGCGGAGGAGTCTGGAAATCAATAAACAGGGGAACAACCTTCAAATCCGTGTTCGATGAATACCCTCAGTCAGCAGGCACCATCGCCATTGACCAGAACCATCCTGATACAGTCTGGGTTGGCACCGGGGAGGTCTGGACCCGCAACAGCGTTTCCGTCGGAACGGGTATATACAAAACAACAGACGGAGGTGAGAAATGGGAGTTCATGGGCCTTCCCAAAAGTGAACGGATCGGCCGTATACTTATCGATCCGGTTAATTCTGATATTGTTTATGCCGCCGTACTTGGGGCGTTGTGGGGAGACAGCGAAGAGAGAGGTGTTTATAAAACCACCGACGGAGGCAAATCATGGACCAGGCTGCTGTATGTTAATCCCTCAGCCGGTTGTGCTGAAATAGCGATGGAGCCCGGTGATCCCTCGGTGATATATGCCTCAATGTGGGACTTCAGGCGTGAAGCCCATACATTCAGGTCAGGAGGACCCGGCAGCGGACTCTACAGGTCAACTGACGGCGGGACAACATGGGATAATATCCATAACGGATTGCCATCAGGAACACTTGGGAGAATAGCCATTGCCGTATCACCTGTAAAACCGCACTACCTTTATGCCCTGGTGGAGTCGGAAAAGTCAGCTCTCTACCGCTCGTCAGACAGGGGATCATCATGGGAGAAGATGAGCGACCAGTACATGATGAGTGACAGACCATTTTACTATAGTCTGATCGTCCCGGATCCGGTTGAACCTGAGCGCATATACAAACCCGGAACGATGCTGTGGGTAAGCACCAGCGGCGGGAAAGTGTTCCAGAGTCCGTCAGTGACCGGCGGCAGATACCACAGTGACACACATGCTCTGTGGGTGAACCCGGCCAATAACCGTTTCATGTACATGGGTACGGACGGGGGTGTTTACATATCGGAAGACAAGGGCAATACCTGGAGATTTGTTGAGAGCCTGCCTGTCTCCCAGTTTTACCATGTAAGTGTTGACAACGAATCTCCCTACAATGTTTACGGAGGCCTCCAGGATAACGGTTCATGGATGGGTCCCTCCAGAAAACCCGGAGGTATTACCAACTCCGACTGGAAAAATATCGGTTACGGCGATGGCTTCTACACCTATGCTGACATGACGGAACCCGATGTGGTCTATTCCCAGTACCAGGGAGGCAGGATCAGCCGCTCCAATTACAGGACAGGCGACAGCAAGTATATCAAACCCTTCCCCGGGGAGGGTGTCGGTGAACTGAGATTTAACTGGAACACACCGTCGGTCTTCGGCAAAAAGACAGGATGGCTCTACGTCGGGGCACAGTACCTGTTCCGTTCAAAGGACCGGGGAGATTCTTTCGAAAGAATCTCACCTGATCTGACCACAAATGATCCCTCGCGCCAGCAGCAGGAGAAATCCGGCGGACTTACAATTGATAACAGCACTGCCGAAAACAATACAACCATTTTTACCGTCTCCGAGTCACCCTTTGATGAAAATATTATCTGGGCGGGCACTGACGACGGAAAGATTCAGCTTACGACTGACGGAGGAAAAAACTGGACCAGGCTGAACGATGCCGTTCCCGGTCTGCCTGCTTATGCATTCATTTCACATATCGACGCCGACAATTTCAACAAGGAGGGGGCCTGGGTGACTGTTGATGCTCACCGCAACGGCGACATGAACCCTTACGTTTATTATACCGGTGACCTGGGCAAGACCTGGACCTCACTTGCAACCGCAGATATAAAGGGATTCTGCCACGTCATCAAACAGGATCCCGTCAATCCTGACCTGGTCTTTCTCGGGACCGAAATGGGGTTATTTGTGAGCACAGATCATGGCAAGATTTGGGTAAGGATTAAAAACAAGGTGCCCCAGACAGGCATTTATGATATCGCATTCCAGAAGAGGGAATGTGATCTTGTTCTTGCGACACACGGTCGCGGCATCATCATAATAGACGATATCACACCCCTGCGGCATCTCACCAGGGAGGTCCTCGATCAGGAGTTTGCCTTCCTGCCTGTCCGCCCCCACTATTTCCCGTCCGGCATGGGATCGCAGGATTTCCCCGGTGATGCTGAATTTACAGGGACCAATGCTTCATCGGCGGCCACTGTTGCCTACTACCTCAAAAAGAGACATGTCTTCGGTGACATGTTCCTGGAGATTTATGACAGTGAGGGAACATTCCTTAAAAAACTTCCTGCCGGGAACCGCAAAGGAATCAATATTGTCCGTGTTGCCACCTCGATTGATCCGCCGAAGGTGCCCAAATCACCAAATATTCTGGGAGAAGCGGCATTCGGGCCTGATTATCCTGCCGGGAAATACACTGTAAAACTGGTTAAGGGAACAGAGACCTATCCCACAGAACTGATCCTTAGTGACAGTCCTGACTGGAAACATACGGAAGCCGACAGGAAGCTTCAGCGGGAGACACTAATGAGAGCCTATGCTCTGCTTGAAGAGCTTGCCTCCGTTGATCAGAAGATACTTGATGCCAGGGATACGCTGAAAAAAAGGGAGGCTACAGCCAGGGGTTCTGCCCTGAAAAAAACCAAAAGCCTGATTGCAGTCTGTGAGGAGATGCATGAAAAGATCTCGGCCACGCAGTCAGGTGAGGGCGGAATAACAGGGCAGGTGAGGCTTCGCGAGAACATCGGCGAGATCTACGGCGCTGTTGCCGGATATCCCGGTAAACCTGCTGATCTTCAGATAAGGGCACTTGATAATTATACGCGCCAGGTAAAGGATTTTGGAGAGAGGATCGAAAACATGATCGCCAAAGAAATGCCGGGATTAATCAAATAACAGAATTGGATTAAGAGTCTCAGAACCGCAAAGTTCATATTACTTTGCGGTTTTTTTGAGTAGTCCTGTAAAACCGGGGCGTAGTAAACAATATGAAATCACTGATGTTATTTCGGTGAGTAAAGTAATCATTTTGGAGTGAACAATGAACGGATTTGACATAAAGGCAAAAGAGTGGGACATGAGCGCCATGCGCAGGGAACGTGCAGAAACGATTGCAGGCGAGATCGTTAAACAGATACCTCTCTCCCACGACATGACAGCAATGGAATTCGGGGCAGGCACCGGGCTCCTCAGCTTCATCCTGAAAGATCATCTAAATGAGATCACCCTCATCGACAACTCGGAAGGAATGGTGAAGGTTCTTACGGAAAAGGTGATGACGTCAAAAGCCGAGAACCTCAGAGTTTGTAAGGCTGACCTTGAACATGAGGATTTTCCGGGAGGCCGTTTTGATTTCATATATACCCTGATGGTGCTTCATCACGTTGGGGATTTGGAAACCATTGTTAAAAAGTTTTATGACCTCCTCAAACCGGGTGGTTACCTGGCAATTGCCGACCTGTACAGTGAGGACGGGTCATTTCACGGCGAGGGCTTCAACGGTCACCTGGGATTTGATCCCGTGAAACTACCGGCACTGCTGGCGAATTGCGGATTCACAGGGATACGCCATAGAAAGGTCTATGTCATCGACAAAAAAATATCAGAGAACATAAGCAAGAAGTTCGATGTGTTCCTGATGACTGCAACACGTATTTAGCCGGGGGTCCTGAATAGCTCCGGCATCCCCCCCCAGACAGCGGCTGCAAGCCCATAACGCACAGTAATTAACCATATAAATAATAAATTAATCCGATCATAAATGGCAAACATGAAGGTAACTCTTGACGGCGGCAAAGTGGTCACTGCTCATATTAACGGCAAGACAATAAAGACAGATCAGTCAGTCAGGAACGGTGGCGGGGGAACCGCACCCGAGCCTTTTGAACTGTTTCTTGCATCAATCGGCACCTGCGCAGGAATCTACGTCAAATCATTCTGTGACCAGCGCGGGATACCGGCCGAAGGTATTAGAATAATCCAGTCGGTGATTTTTGATATGGAAAAGAGAGTACCCGGGAGAATAAGCCTTGATATTCAGCTGCCTGCAGATTTTCCGGAGAAATACAAGAGTGCGGTGATCAATGCAGCAGAACTTTGTCTTGTCAAAAAAACCATCGTCAACCCTCCTGAATTTCAGGTGCATACCTCCGTTATTAATACTAATGTCATAAGTCAGTAACTGTCTGATTCTTTCATGCCAGCCTTAATTTTAACTTTACGGTGATGATTAGCAAAAAATGGAGAATTTGAATTATACGCTGATTGTCACATCGATCAGAATTCTCTGCAGAGATGAGAATCACCACAGGATTAATATAGATAACAATTTTCAGCGGACTGTGTCCGTACCCCCTAATTTCTGCTGAATGACCTGGTGAAGATTGTGATGAAGGGGAAGAGCTCAAGGCGGCCCATAATCATAAGAAGTACCATCGTGAGCTTGGAAGTGTCATTGAAATGGGCAAAATTCCCCATGTTACCTGAGGCCCCAAGACCCGGGCCAATGCCGGCAAGACTGGTCGCACTGGCGCCTGCAGATTCAACAGCCGATATGCCTGATACCTGCATGATCAGACTGCCTGCAATGAAAACCAGGATATATAGTGAAATGAAAACGGCAACCTGGTTGACAACGCCATCCGGCACAATTCTGTCATTTAGTTTTATGGGAATTACGGCATTCGGGTGCTGAATTTTTATAAAGGTATTCCTCAGGTTTTTAATTGATATAAGATGCCTGGCCATTTTTATTCCGCCGGTGGTTGAACCGGTGCAGCCCCCGGAGAACATCAGCAGGAACATGATAACCACTCCGAACTGAGGGAACGCAGTATAATCAGTCGTTGCAAATCCGGAACATGAAATCTGAGATGCGACCTGGAAAAAGGCATGTCTGAAGGATAAGGCAAAGTCCCTATCCGTTTTAAAATAAAGGGTGAGTGTGACAATGACAACGCTTGCTGTAAGAAAGAATATATAGAACCATAATTCTTCATTTCTGCGCACCTTTCTGAAGTTTCCGACGAGGACATAATAATAGACCACATAGCTCGTGGCCCCGAGAATCATGAAGATAGCTGTGACATACTGTATATAGGCCGAATATCCGGCAAGACTAAGGTTTTTTGTTGAAAATCCTCCTGTTGCAACTGTACCGAATGAAGTACATATACTGTCGAACAGATTCATATCGCCCACGACAAGAAAGAAAATCTGGGCTACGGTAAGACCGGCATAGATGATCAGAATACGGTATACAATCCCCTTTGTCTTTGGGTGAATCCTCTCCTTCATTGACGATTCGAGACTGAAAAGCTGATGTCCGGTCACCCTGAGAGATGGTAGTATCAGTATCACCAGCACTATTATCCCGATGCCCCCGATCCAGTGTGTCAGGCTTCTCCAGAAAAGTATAGAATAAGGGAGACTCTCAACATCAGTTAGTATTGATGCCCCGGTTGTGGAAAAACCTGATGTCGATTCGAAAAATGCATTAATTGTCGAAGGGATGGCTCCGCTGATAATATAGGGCATGCTGCCGGCAAGCGAGAACAGAACCCAGGCAATGGATACAATCAGAAAAGTATCCCTGTTGCTGATTTGCCCCGGATCAGATTTCCTGCCAATAATGCGTAGTAAACCGGAGAAGGCCCCGATTACGGCAGATGACAACAAAAACGGAAACAAAGGCTCTCGATAAATGAGAGCCACCGGCAGACATAAAAGGAAGGAGCCTGCTTCAATCAGAAAAATTGTGCTAAGAATCCTTGAGATACTCCCTGGATTAATCAGCCTCATTTTTGCCATACTTTTATACGGTACAAAATTGAGGCTTAATCCATAAGCATAAAGTAAAGATTAGACTGGCATATATAAAGATTTTGTAAAGACCACGGTGCAGGAAAGATAATCATGCTTGACTTTTTATCAGCACCGGAACCCCTTGCAGACTATTGTCTCAATGATCAGCTGCCAAATCTGTATCCGATTCCTGATTCTGTGATCAGGAGAACTGGATTTGCCGGCTTGTCTTCAATCTTTTTCCTGAGCTGGGCAATGAAGACCCTCAGATACTGGGTCTGCTCCAAATAGCCGTATCCCCATACCTCTTTCAGAATGAACTGATGAGTAAGTACCCGGCCGCTGTTTTTAGCCAGCAGGGCCAGCAATGAAAACTCGGTTATGGTAAGTCTTACTATTTCCCCTCCTTTACGGACTACATGGCTGATCATATCAATGCTGAGATCACCGAATTCCAGCAGAGGGGTATCCTTTCTCTCTTCACCAGATCTGATTGCGGCGCGGATCCTGGCAATCAGCTCTCCGCTGCGAAATGGCTTGGTCAGGTAATCATTTGCTCCCCTATCGAGAGCGCTGACAATGTCTTCCTCCGAATTGCGGACAGATAAAATGATAATTGGTTTGGTGTACCACTCCCTGAGTCTGACCAGCAACTCCAGGCCATCCATATCAGGCAATCCGAGATCAAGGAGGATCAATTCAGGATGGTGTGTCGCAGCTGCCACCAGACCCTGTTTGCCATTCTCCGCAAAAAAGGTGGTAAACTCATATGCTGACAGTGATATCTCCAGAAGCCTTCGTATCTGTACCTCATCATCAATGATCAGAATATTTCTGTTCTCTTTCATTCCGCCAGTTTTGATTCTTCCATATCAGGCATATCCGAAGGGATTGAAACTGCAAACAGAGCCCCGCCATTGAGTCCGTTTTCAACTTTGACGCTCCCCTTATGAGCTTCAACCAGGCCTCTGACAATGGACAATCCCAGCCCCAACCCCCCCGACTTCGTTCCATCCACCCTGAAGAACTTATCAAACACATTTGGCAGAACCTCAGGTGGCAACCCGGGACCGCTGTCAGAGACAACAAGAATGAAATTGCCGTTCTCGTATGAGGCTTCCAGCCTGATCTCCCCTGAACCTGAAGAGTACTGGCACGAGTTCAGAAGAAGGTTATAAAGCACGTGCTCCATCAGGCCAAAATCAATTTTAACAAGAGGCATATCCTCGGGAATCACCGTGGTAAGACTGAACTGCTCAAGTTCCAGTTTCAGGTTTTGTGTTACCTTGTTGACAAGATCATTGACGTCGCACCAGTCGGGCCTCAGAGAAATTTTTCCACTCTCAAGCCGCGACATGTTCAGGAGATTTTCAATCAGGTGGTTAAGCCGTGCAGATGCCTTGAAGATTTCGCCGTATAACTCCTCCCTGTTTTTGTCTGTTGTCTGTGAGATCAGCAAGGTATCGGAGGCACCCATGATCGTCGCGATTGGTATCCTGAATTCATGGGAAATAAGGTTGAAGAGAGTGTTGTACAGTCTGTCCGACTCATCAAGGAGGCGGGCTTTCATTGCCAGTTCACCCAGAAACTCCCGTTCCAGAGCGTTTGAGATCTGGGTGAACCACGTATCCCGGAATGCAATCCTGTTTTTGTAGGCCGCTTCATCAATTCTGAAAGCCACCACTCCCGGATTCAGCCTGGTTCCGGTTAACGGATGATATGTGAGGCCGGCCTCACCGGACAAACCTGTATGCCGGCCCGCTCTTTCAGAATTTGCAAATACATGCTCAACAATATTCCTTTCAATCACCGGCAGATCTTTCTCATCCGTGGGGCGCGGGCTAAAGCCGAGCCTGTTGTTGCCGTCCTGAAGAATGTACCAGGAGTCTGCATTGAAATGTTTCTTAAAATCATTCCTCGCCACTTCCAGCACTTTCTCAATTCCGCTTGCCTTGGAAAGCTCCTCGGTTAGCTGAAAGAGGGCGTTGGTCTGTATTTCCCTGTCTCTTACCAGCCTCTCCTGCCTGCGGATCCGGTTTGTAAGGATGCCGTTCAGGAGAGCGATGATGAAAAAGGAAATAAACATTAACCTGTCTTCGGTCTTCTCAATGTGAAAAGTATGGAATGGCGGAATGAAAAAATAGTTCCATGATATTGCGCTGATTGTCGATGCCAGCAGAACAGGCCCTATTCCCATGAAAACCGCAAGTAAGGCAACTACAAAGAGAAGTATGAATGAGACGATGTGATAGCTCTGGGGGTTTGAAAGGGGACTGCAGATCAGGGTTGTAAGTCCGATGATCAGCACGACCAGCAGGTACTGGTAGAATTTAGTTTTGAACGGAAGGTTCAGTCTCCGGCCGGTCTCTTGCATGACTTACCGCTTTTCAATATGCAAATTTACATTATTAAAGCAGGACGAGCAGGCTCCTCCGGATACAAAGGTGAACCTGCTTTCATAAAGAGTTTGTTAAAATCACCGCAATTGTTGCAAAGATTTAATAAAGAACCCGGAGTAACCGGATGGTTAATGTAGTCTGAATGATGCCGGAAGTGATGCCGGAGTCACGGGTATGCCTCTCCCCGGTGTTGTTTCCCGGGGCCTAACTGTAACCCCACTCCTTCATTATCTCAAGGTTCAGGCGGGCACACTCCATCGGGGTCTTTCCCTGGTATGCCTCCTGCTCGGTTATTATTACCTGTGCCCCACCTGTTTTTTCTATCATTGCCAGCACCTCTCTGACATCTGCCGCCCCTTCACCAATAATTGTGCTCTCAAACCGGCCTTCCTCACCTGTCCTGACAACATCCTTCAGGTGAACAAATCCAAATCTGCCGGGATAACGGTCTGCTACCTCCCTTGCAACGGCGCCTCCGCCGAATAAATTTCCGGTATCCAGCTGCACCACAACAAGATCCGGATCGATGCTCCGCATCATGATGTCAAACAGGCTCTCACCGTTGAACTTCTCGCTGAATTCGAAATCGTGATTATGGTACCCGAACTTCATGCCCCGTTTGTTGCACAGTTCACCACATTTATTGTACACATCCATGAAGGTCATGAAATCGTCATAGTTCCTTCTTATGCTCTCCTCGAGCCATGGCGTTACCACATACTTCTGTCCGCAGGTGGCAGCATCCTCAACAGTATATTTCCACCTTTCCGAAAAATCGACGGCAACTGCATCCCAGTCGCTTCTTATGAACTCAACATGCCCGGCGGTATCTGGGGTGAATTCAAAAACGCCCTGACATATTATTACGGAGATGAGTCGCGACTGAAAACCGGATGGGTAAGCAATGTCATGTTTGAACCATCGGCAGGCAACAGGATTTTTTCTGAAATGGCTGCAGCAGAACCGCGGCTGACAGTTTTGCGTAATGCACGGGTTGAACAAGTTAAACGCCGCGGAGAGAGATGGCTGATCTCGGTCAGAACCACAGGCGGTATGATCAGATACTCCTCCCCCATCCTTATTGATGCCACTGAACTGGGAGATATCTCAAAGATGTGTGGTGTGAAATACGATGTCTGAATGGACTCACGGTATGACACGGGAGAGGAGATCGCCCCGGAGAGGGCAAACAATATCATCCAGGATCTGACATACGTGGCTGTTCTTAAGGATTATGGAAGGGAGGTGCCCATGGCCGCACCGGAAGGTTATGACCCTTCGCTTTTTGCATGTTCCTGCATCAACCCTGTCTGCCCCGGCGATGAAACTGAAAAGGCGAGGTGGTCATCCGAAGCAATGCTGAATTACGGCAGGCTCCCGAACAACAAGTACATGATAAACTGGCCTCTGTCAGGGAACGATTATTATGTCAATCTGACAGAGATGGGCACCAGGGAGAGGGAGAAGGCCCTGAAGGATGCAAAACAAAGGACCCTCCCTTTTGTGTGGTTTATAAGGAATGAGCTGGGGTATTCAAACCTCGCTCCTGCTGATGATGAATTCCCTACTGCTGACAGCCTCCCGTTCATACCTTACTATCGCGAATCGAGAAGGATTCACGGTAAGGTGAGATTCACCCTTAACCACATCACGGAACCGTATGATCAGCCTGACAAACTGTACCGTACATGCCCTGCTGTCGGAGATTACCCGGTTGATCATCATCACTCAGCCTATACAGGACCAGCCACCCTGCCCGACCTGAGTTTCTATCCTGTACCCTCATTCGGACTGCCGCTTGGCACACTCATACCTGAAGAGGTTGATGGGCTCATCGTTGCCGAAAAATCTATCTCGGTAACCAACCTTGTCAACGGAGCAACACGACTCCGGCCCGTGGTGCTGCAGATCGGCCAGGCAGCCGGGCGTCAGACCTGGAAGGAATTAAAGATATCTGGCCTCTGACAGAGTATGACTTCAGTGAAACAGAGCTGAGCGTTCAGCAGGCAGTTGACCTCATTCGTCTCGTTGCCCGTCAGAACAGCATTGAAATCAGTGAGTCAGGTATGGATGAAGCCCTGCTGATGATTTTCAGGAATGCGGCTCATGAGATGGACCGCCCTGTGCTCAGGGGTGAGACTGCTCTTCTCATTGACAAGTCACTTGATCCTTTCAATAACCGGGAGGTGAACCTGAAAGGCGGGTTTGGGAAGTGAACCTTAAAGGCATGTTTGGGAGGTTACCCCTTCCCTCCTAACTCCGGGTGTCTTTCGGCCGCCATCATTACAATCCGTTTCGCCATCTGACTGTATGAATAACTGGTCATTTCTGCCGCCAGCGCGAAGGTGGTGTCAAAGCTGATGTCATTATTGGGATTGATATCGAGAAGGTAGAATTCATCACCGCGCAGGCGGAAATCGAATCGGGCATAGTCGAGACATCCGAATCCTTTCCATGCCTCAAGGACTTTCTTGTGCAGCCTGTCAAGCAGTTTTTCTTCCAGAGGGGCAGGTATCAGGGTTTCGATTTTTTCGTAATGCTCCGAGCCGGGGAGGAACTTGGAATCATATGTACAGAGTCTCTTCCGGGCTTCGCAGAAAGCCGAAAAATCCATTTCTACCGGGGGTAAGACTTCAGGTGGTTGATTGTTCCATACTGACACGTGAAATTCACGCCCGTCAATGAAATCTTCAACCATAGCCGGCTGATTCAGAACATCGTTCACCAGTCTGATCTGCTCCTGAAGGGAAAAGGTATCGAAAACAACCGAGTTTTCGGTGATGGTAAGACTGCAGTGGTCATGTGCAGGTTTGACAATGGCAGGAAAAAGGTTCCAACCGGCTGCCTCTTCCGGGGTAAGCACCTCTCCGTAAGGTACTCTTATGCCAATCGACCTGAGAACCTCCTTCACCTTCTTTTTATCATAACTCATTTCTATCACCCCGGGAACATTCCCTGTATAGGTGAACCCGCTGTTTTCAAGGATCTCCAGGACTCTTATTTCGCTTTTCGGAATGCCCGGCAAGGTTTCGCAGAGGTTAAAAAGAATGGTGTCAGCCGGATTATACTTTGCCAGGATTCTTTCGAGGTACGGATCGCTAAGCTCCTCAATATATGCCTCAATTCCTTCCTCCTGCAGTGATTCGCACAGCACCTTGTTGGAATCACGTGTAGAGGTGATTTCGTTTATATCCCAGGCAGGGTCAAGATCGTAAAGGATAATAACCTTCATCAAAGAAATGTTTCGCTACTAAACTAAGTTAAATGTTTGAAAAAATTAAGATTTAAGGGAAAAAACAGCCTCCTTTTTTCAATGAATGAAATGGTTTATCTGACATGCGCCCGCACCTGGGTAACTTTATCGAAAAAACTACTGAAATATCCGGCCTTATCCCCTAAAAACCGGCCAAATCCGGTCATAATCTCCACATTTTTGGCAATGCTGACCATAAACCCGCACTGAAGAGTCCATGGATTAGCAGGTGGCTGATTAATACTTACAAAAACATAACAAAATCTTCCTTTATTATAATAATTGTGATCGAATTTATAATTCCGTCAACAGAACATTCGATAAATTGTACTTGCTAAATAATTGAATTATAGCATAATAGTAATCCATTTCATTAACTTAAACCGTAGATCTATGAAAGCAATTAATTATTTCCTAAGAGGGAGAGGACTATTAATTCAAATCCCCTTCCTGCTTCTGGCAGTCACTATTGGATGTACAAAACAGGATGCTGCTCCGGAAGTCATTGACGACATGAATTTCAAAAGCCTTGTAACTGCAGATGGCACTGTCACCCTTGAGGGTGTTTCAGGCTTTGGTTTTTTCGCTCAGAAAGAAAAAATAGTGTTGGCTGATCCCTATGTAAACTCTTTGCCTTGTACGGCAGAATTAATATTTGGTGATAAGCAGAGCTTTGTGCTGCACACAAAGGAATACTTTGGTCCGGATTTTATGTACAGGGAAGTATGGTTTAACGGAAAGATAACCCCAGGCGGCCAGCTGAAGTTTTCATACCCGATGACATTTACTGAATTTGATTTTGAAACAGGCGATTATGTTGTAAAAACAGTAGGTATACTTCCGGAAATGAGGTTGCATACCGGATGCGTTTTTCACGGGCCTGGTATTAACGCTGGCACCCTGAATTTCGTGGGATATTTCGATGGTAACAGATTATATGCCGATATGCATATTATAGGCTTGCAGGAAGTTCCTGGACAGATGCCATTTCTTGCAAATATGGTGGATGGACCAATAATGCTGAATTTCCTGTTTGACCTGGTAGTATCAGATTAACCCCCTAAATCTGATTTTACAGCCAGCTCCCGGAAATCACCTCCGGGAGCTTTTTTTATGTTCAACCGTGAGTTTCAGCTTTCGTCACCCGATGAAACAACGTCATCAAAATAATTTGCCGGAATGACAATAGTTTAGGATATTTGATATAATGTGTCAGACACGTCGCCGGAAAACAACTGAATCTCTGTTACATGCCAGAACAGCTAAATAGAAATCAAGTCCTGATTGAAAAACTAACAGGAATAATTCTCGCGAACCTGGAAAATGAAAGCTTCGGGGTTAAGAAACTTGTCCAGGAGTCAGGCTTAAGCCGTTCCAGATTAAGACGCAGCCTGTTTGCGGCGACACAAAAAACCCCGCACCAGTTTATTAATGAAACACGCTTGATGAAAGCGAGGGAATTCCTTATAAATGAAGATCTGAACGCTTCTGAGGTTGCATACAGGACAGGATTCAGCAGCCCGGCATATTTCAATAAATGTTTCCATGAGTTTTTCGGTTTTCCGCCTGGAAAAGTTAAGAAAGGAGACCCGGGGATTCCTTCTGAAAACAGAGTTCCCCAGCCTGTTTCCGAACGGAAACAGAAAAGACTATTTACCCAGACATTTAAGTTCCTCAAGGCATGGCTGCCGTTAATGATGGTCATATTCGTCACGGTTGTAGTCATGATATACCGTTCAGGGTCAGTGGGAAATACACTTGAGGTTCTGAGATCGCCAGACGGAAGAATATCTGTTGCAGTAATGCCATTCAGGAATCTGACCGGTGATACTTCCCTGAATATATGGCAGGGTCTGATACAGGATAACCTGATCAACTCCTTTTCAAACAACCCTGAGGAATTGAAAGTAAGGCAAACAGAATCAATAAACAGGTTGCTGGGTAATGAAGAAATACTAAACTATGCTTCGGTTACGCCATCGGCAGCAAAGGAAATTTCCAGAAAACTTGATGCGGATCTATTCGTATATGGAAGTATACAGCGCGCAGATTCTTCAATAAGGATAAGTGCCCAATTAATTGATTCAAAGACAGAAGAGATAATAAAGACTTTCGAACTGGACGGACATTACAGAGCCCGGAACTTCATTGCAGCTATTGATTCCCTAAGAAGCATGCTGGCGAATTACCTGGTCATATCTAAACTGGGAATGAATGCCCCACCTTCCCAAAGACTCTACGAATCTCCTCATCCTGATGCCTTCAGGTATTACATCCACGGAGATAACGCAATGATGAGAGGTGATTTCTCAACGGCATTAACGCTGTTTTCGAAGGCCATAGAGATAGACACTACCTTCAGCAGTGCGATGATGGCACTGGTTCTTCAATACCTGAATTTTGCAAGATATTCCGACGCAAGAAACCTGGCTGAAAAGGTTTATAGAGGACGGGATCAAATGCCTCTGGTTCAGAAGTACCACGCAGACTGGATACATGCCTTTGTATTTGAATCACCCAGGAAAGCCATTTCCTGCCTGAGGCAGAGTCTTGAAATTGACGACCAGCGGCCCGGTCCATATTATCTGATAGGGATGCATTATAACTCCCTTCTGGAATATGATAAGGCAATCCCTGAATTTGAAAAGGCCCTGGATTTGTACAAAAAATGGGGTGCTAAACCCGGATATGGATTTTATACATCACTTGGATTTGCCTATCATAAAACCGGACTGTTTAAAAAGGAAAAGAAACTTTACGGGAGGGCAGAAAAGGATTATCCGGAGAATGCCATTCTGTGTTTCAGGCAGGCTGTACTGGCCTTAAGTATTGGAGATACCATGACAGCAAACCGGTCTATCGAAAAATATAAATCAATCCGCAAGGATCAGCTATGGACAGATCTGCAGGTCGCAACCAGCCTGGCCGGAATGTACAGCCAGGCAAAAAATTACGCAAAGGCAGAGGAATATTACCTGCTGGCGTTATCGCTGGACTCCTTAAATCCCGTAATAATAAATAATCTTGCTGCATTTTATATTGAAAATGACACGAACATAGATGAGGCTTTGGCAATTGTAAGCAGGGCGTTGCTTTCACATCCTGACAACTATGATTGTCTGGATACCAAAGGCCGGGGATTATATAAACAGGAAAGATATCAGGAAGCCCTTGAGATCCTGCAAAAGAGCTGGCACATAAGAATGCAAAATGCGATTTATAATCACAGTGCTTTTCTGCACCTCGCTGAAGCTGAAAAAGCTGTTGCAGGGCAGAAGAGTAATTAATCACTATACTGGAAAAGCTGATACCCTGTGAAGAGACGCTGCATACAATGTCTCCGCCTTAATCAATCAACTTCCCTGACAAATAACCATGTTGTGAAAAGTAATTCCTATTTTGGCACCTCGGAAATAACACATGGCAGCTCTGATCCTTGTACTCTTTTTTCTTCTCTCCCCGCTGCTGATATTGCGTCTCTGTCACAGATACAGCCTGTTAAGTAAAATCGGTGCCGTTGTTGTAGCATATGTGATCGGGTTTGTAATTGGCAACCTGGGCTTGTTGCCTCTGATTGACGGTCATGCAAAAGTGCAGGAACTGCTTACAATGCTGACAATTCCCATTGCAATACCTCTGCTGTTGTTCTCCATGGATATTAAGAAGTGGTCACATATTGCAGGCAAAACATTTCTTTCCCTGGCGTTTGCCATAGCAGCTGTAATGATAGTTGTCGTTGCCGGGTTCTTTATTTTCCGGAACCAGGGCATCCAGAATCTCTGGGATGTATCAGCCATGCTGGTGGGCTTGTATATCGGCAGCACGCCAAACCTCGCAGCAATACATACTGCAATCGGGTCTGATGAGGCAACATATATGACTGTTGTTACCTACGACCTTGTGATCGGAGCCTTTCATCTTCTGTTTGTAATGACGATTGCCCAGCGCCTTGTGCTGATGTTTCTTCCGGCATATTCTTACATTGACCCTGCATCAGGCAATCTGGGCAAGGCTGAAGATGAAGATCCCTATTGGGGACTGCTAAAAAAAGAGACTGTAGTTCCCCTCCTTCAGTCCTTCGGCATCGCTCTCCTGATTTTTGGCATCGGAGGCGCCGCATCACTGTTGTTGCCAGCGTCATCACAGATGGCCGTTGTTATCCTGATCATTACAACACTGGGCATTGCCGCTTCACTTATCCCTGCCGTAAAGAAGCTGGATAAATCGTTTGAACTGGGAATGTATCTGATCCTTGTATTCTGCATGGTCATTGCCTCGAGGGCGAACCTGGGGAGTATTGACCTTGTTGCAATGAAAATAGCTGGTTATGTGGCATTCGTTGTCTTCGGATCAATGATTATCCAGGCCCTGTTATCGTGGATATTCAAAATTGACGCCGACACTTACATTATAACATCCACAGCTTTGATAACAAATCCTGCTGTTGTACTGGCTGTCGCCGCCTCCCTCAGAAACCGTGAGATTATATTTTCCGGACTCTCAGCAGCTATTATAGGTTTGGCTGCAGGCAACTATCTGGGAATCTTAACGGCCTGGTTCCTGGAACGCATCTGATTGCCGGACCATCGATGGCTCTCATATAGTCATTACAATATCCATGAGAACATCTGCAGGATTCTCTTTCAGTCTTTCAATAAGTCCGGCATCTTTGGCAAAAACATACATCTCGCTTCTGACCGAGATACCAGTAAATTTATTCATGAATCTGAAAACAGGATCATTTTCCGGGGCATACAGCATGATAAGAGTATATTCCGATCCCATGCTGATGTTGTTTGCATGCCTGAAGAGGGTGTCTAGGGCTTCAGGACAATCATCATGGGCATACAGTACCAGGGAGAGCTGCCGTAGCGGCTCATTGAGCCTTACAGGATGCGGCATCTTCATGAAGTGCGACAGAAAATTCAACAGGCCTGTCACTACCCTGATACTGAAATTCAGTCTGAGTACCTGGTAACTCTTGTAAGGATGTTCATCCCACAGTGCCGTGACCGCCCTGATCTTGCCGTTTTCCCGTGCCACCAGGAAATTATCGAGTGATAGTCCGGTAATGGTGTCAAGATAATTTCTGAACCGATCCTCAGTGAGCACCGGTGCAATGGCATATCGCGAGACATATTTACGGTACAGCTCTACTATTTCGGGGATGTCCTTATCGCCGGGCTTGTCAATTTTGTATCGTTTGTCAAGCCGCATGGAGCGGACGGGAATAATATTGAAGATCCTGTTGGTGCCCAAATGAAGGGCCGGCGGCAGTCCTCCCCTGCCACTGGTAAAGACAAGAGGACTCTTATTGTCTTTCAGGAAGTTTGCAATGACCATGTCGGCATCTGATTTTCTGACATGATCAACTGCCGCCCTGACAAGTTTGAAGGCTGTCATCCCGCTCCTGTATGCCTTGTCAACCCTCAGGTCAAGCATATACCCCACCTTGTATGTATCTCCGAGCACTCTGGCCGGGAAGTGAACCACTCCGACCAGTCCGATGACACTTTCATCTTTAAAGGCAACCAGGTGCCAGGCATCCTTGTCAAGCAGTCGCTGCAGTGTATTGAACCTGGGGGTACGGTTGGTGAAATAGGTGATCATGCCCTCCTGCGGACATTGCTCTGCCAGGCCAATGATCCTGTCATTGTCCTCATCATCGGCCAGCTGTAAATTAATGGTACTCATTGTCTCAGTCCGATAGAAAATAGCAGCGTGGGTTGCATTCAGGCTGCCTTGACAATATTAATGTTTTCTGCGGCTGAAGGTGCAAAATCATTTAAAAATTTAAGATCCTTTCTTCCGGCCGTGTGCAGTTCGTTAAGGCATTAGCCTGCATTACCCGAAGAGTGCCAAAGAAGAAATTTTTGCATTTAGCTCTGAAAGGGTTTAACTTTGATAATAAACCAAATAGTCAACTGATGTCAGGTATAATTGAAGGATATAACTACGACATCTTTATCAGCTACCGCCAGAAAGACAACAGGCACGATGGCTGGGTGACGGAATTTGTCGAAAACCTGAAAGGAGAACTGGAATCAACATTTAAGGAGGAGATCAGTGTCTATTTTGACATTAATCCCCATGACGGACTTCTGGAGACCCATGATGTTGATGCATCATTGAAGGAGAAGCTGAAATGCCTGATCTTTATTCCGATTGTCTCCCGAACCTACTGTGACCCCAAATCATTTGCCTGGGAGCATGAGTTTAAAGAATTTGTCGAACAGGCTTCGCATGATCAATATGGATTGAAGGTGAAGCTGCCAAATGGCAATGTGGCAAACAGGGTCCTACCGGTACGCATTTATGACCTGGACAATGCAGATATCAATGAATGTGAATCAGTTCTGGGCGGAGTGCTGCGGGGTATTGAATTCATTTACAGGGAACCGGGAGTCAACAGACCCCTGACACCAAATGATGATGAAAACAGGAACCTGAATAAAACAAAGTACAGGAATCAGATCAATAAGGTTGCCAACTCGGTTAACGAGATCATACAGGGAATGAAGATCAACTCTTCAGTCGCTGAACTCCAAAAGTACAAGTCTGAAAGACCTGGTGAAATACATAAAGAGGGATTGATGGATCATGTGCCCACGAGCCCAAGTAAATCAACGTGGCGAAGAGGGTTAATAATTGGATTTATAACTTGCCTGCTGGTGACTTCAGGGATCATTGCCTATACCAGGGTAATTAATAAGAACAGGTTAGAGAAACTGGAGTCTTCGGGAGAACACATATCCGTTGCAATAATGCCTTTCCAGAATATGACAAACGATACAACCTGGAATGTCTGGCAGGATGGAATCAAGGATATACTCATTACTTTCCTTTCAAGCTCTGAAGAATTAAGGATCAGGGACCCCGAATCAGTCAGGGGAATAATTGAAAATGATGGACTGTCTGATTATGCCTCAATCACACCTGCCGCTGCAAGAGCAGTTTCGCGGAAACTTGAAGCAGACATTTATGTTTATGGCAACATTAAGACGGCAGGTCAGACATTAAGGCTCTATGTCCAGTTAATCGATTCCAAATCTGCAGAGGTTTTTAAATCATTTCAGACAGAGGGTGTAAATGATGAACAGAAGATTTTCTCCTTGGTGGATTCGCTGTCCGCCGCCATCAGGGATTTTCTTGTAATTCAGAAATTGCAGAGAGGTCATTCCCCTGAAAGCCAAAATGTCGTAAGAACATTTTCACCTGAAGCTTACCGATATTTTGCGCAGGGAGAGAATTTGTTCAGCGATCGCGATTATGCTTCCGCGTTAAAACTGTTCTCTCAGGCATATGCCATCGATACCAACATGATCATTTCAGTTGTATACATGTCATTGTCTTATGGCAACAGGGGTTTGTATGAACAGGCAAAGGAATTGTGCCTGAAGGCATATCAAAAAAAAGAATTTCTGCCCCTGAGAACCAGGCTTTACACTGAGTGGCTGTATGCAAATTATTTTGAAACTCCACGTGAGGAAATAATCTGCTTAAAAAAACTTATCGAGGTTGACGACCTCTCTGCAAGGGCTCATTTTATTCTGGGCAATTGCTACCTTAATCTCCAGCAGTATGAAAACGCAATTCCGGAATATGTTAAAGCGCTGGAGATACATAAGAGGTATGGGATGAAGGCGATGTGGGTTTTTAATTATACTTACCTCGGAGAGGCTTACTACAAAACGGGGAAATACAGGAAGGAAAAGAAATTATATTATAAAGCCGACCTCGAATACCCTGATGATCCGCCACTTTTGTACAGGGAAGCCGTTCTGGCCCTTTCATCAAGCAAAAGAGACAAAGCCAGCCAGATCATGGAAAAATACACCAAGGTTCAGGAAGAAAGATCACTCTCCGAAGCCAGGATACTTACCTTGCTGGCTTATATTTATGAGGAGGCCGGGTTTAAGGACCTGGCGGAGCAGAATTATCGGCGGGCATTGTCATTGGAACCGGATAATCCGACAGTATTGAATGGTCTTGCCACCCTGCTGTTTGATATTGACAAAATGAATGAAGAAGCTATAGAACTCATTAACAAAGCGATTGCTCTGGCTCCTTACAATTATCTTTGTCTTGACACAAAAGGGTGGGCACTTTTCGGGCAGGGCAGATATAAAGATGCATTGGATATCCTCGAGGAAGCCTGGAGTCTGAAACCGGTCTATGATCATGATGTTTATCTGCATCTTGAAGCAGTAAGAAGGGCTGTTGCCGGGCTGAAGTAACCAGACACCACACCAGAAACAACAATTATCATGCTCCCCATTTCAACAAGTCCCCGCCGTGCCGTATCTGGCACCATCTCTATGCTCGTTCTTAGCAGTCTTGCATTTGTCGCTGATGCACAACAGGTTGCCATTAAGCCTGTGACTGACATCAGGGAGGTGATGAGAGAACATGCCCTTATTGCAGAAATGCAGCTATGGCCGGGTTTCAATGTCAGAGAAATTCCTGTTGCTGTTTTCGACAGTGTTAATACATGGCTCTACTTTTCAGACCAGCCACCTGAAGGTTTCAGACCGTCAGATGATGATACCGGAGTCTTTGTTTTTGAAGGCCAGTATCCATTGATCAGGGGCAATTCGGTAGTTCGTTTCGGAGAGGAGTGGACTGCCACCAGTGTTTTGAGCAACATTTCACGCAGAACCCGGGAGAGGTACCCGCCAAAGGACCTTGCCGGGATAATTGTCCATGAACAATTCCATGTTTTTCAAAGAACAAAACATCCTGATTGGCGGCAGAACGACGGCGTGCTTCTCTTTTATCCGGAGGAAACAAAAGAAGCGCTGTTCTTCAGAAGAGTTGAAAAGGAGGCATTTAAAATGGCTGTCCTCGCCACAGATGGGATGGAGATCACCGGATGGGCAATGACGGCACTGGACTACAGAAAGGAGAGACTGGATATGATTCCGGCACAGTTCGGGAACTACGAAAAGGAAATGCAGCACACCGAGGGTCTGTCAGATTACATAGAACGAATCGCACGCGGAGTTGATCCGCTGAATGCCTCCAATATGACAAATGGCATTGCCCCTGCCGGCGTCAGGGATCTCGGTTACTGGGAAGGAAGATGGATAGCCATGATACTTGACAGGTTGAGTCCTGACTGGAAAAAGTTGCTTGACAGCAGTGATACTCTTTATCTGGAGCAGATTCTTGAAGCTTCCCTGATAGATTTGCCCTTCAGAAAGCAAGCTTTTAGCGAAAGTGAGATCAGTTTGCTCAGGCTGGATTCGGATAAAATTTTCGATGAATGGCAGATTAAGAAAGCAGAAGAGATTGAGAGCTACAAAAACCTGACAGGATTCAGTATTGAGATCAGCTCCACCTCAAACCCTCTTAACATCAGAATCTTCGAGCCTCTCGACCTACTATGATATTACTGTATGCGATGATGGAAATGGTCTGGCGACAAGTATAAGTTGTCGTCACAAAAAGGGTGAAGATCCTGGCAAACAAGCCGGGATATATTTTCTCAGGACTTCATTAATGAAGCTTGATGAATGTACATTTTGGGCTATATATAACATTATCAGAGAGATAGAGTACACCTTAAGAATAATTAAAACCGACCTGGACCTTCGTCCCATCTATCATAAAACCGATGATGCCTCGATGGCACATCTGAACCTTGGTTTATTGGCCTACGGGTTAGTTGCAACCATAACCCACATTGCAGGGGTAAGTTTTCTCTTGTTGATATTTAAACTACACTTGTAATTAAAGGCAAAACCGGAAAAACCCTTCTGAAAGCTCAATAATCTGAAGTAATCAGGTATTTCATCATCGGATCAGAAATCAAAGCTTGCCATCAGCGAGACCCTCGTTGACCTGCCTTTCTGATAATCGATGTTAGTCCTTGAGCCGGCAGTCACTTCAAAACCAAGCATTATTGTTTCAATCGGATTAAAAAAGGTGTTTGCCGCCAGGTAAAAACTCGATTTGAAAGTATCAGACGGCTCAAAATCCTTTGCAATCAGTTGTGACGTTCCGCTGGTAAGGGAAAACCTCCAAAAAGGATTATGCACATAACTGTAAGTTACGAAGCCCCCCCTGATGAATTTAAGTGTCATTTCCTGAGCAACAGGATCATAAATGGCATCCAGCTGCCGGCCTGTAAATCCTACATAATAGTTTGCAATGCCGCTTCCGAATGAATACTGCCCGAACAGGATGTTCTTCTTGTTTATATTCACATTAAGGCTCATTAAGATACCCCATCCGTACAAAGTACTCATCTCCGTCTGATCGAGATATTGAATTCTTCTGAATATTCCGGCGACCTGAATATGGCCCGGTTTATTGAAATATTTATACCTTGCGGCAATGTCGAAATTCCCTTGCTTGCTTTTGTCCGCGGTGAGAGAATCGGCAGGATTGTAATAATCAGTAACAGGCGATTCAAGCGAAATCCCGGCAATGCTTTTCTGACCGTATTTTCTTTCATACCTAATAATTCCAAGCCGCTTTGAAAGAGCGCTGTTGGGCCCTTCAAAATCTACAGTTACGGGGAGGGAGGCATTATCCATAAAAGTGCTCCAGCTGTATCCCAGCTTGAAGAAATTCCATTCGGCATAAGCGTGCCTTAAACGCAGGAGCGATTGATTGGCGCTTGCAAAATCAACCTCAATGTATGTCTTAATATTACCCACCTTTGTACTTGCGCTTCCTTCAACCCCCAGCCGCGTCTGCCTGGCTCCGGTATAAACACTTGCCAGGCCTCCGACTTTGTCCTCTCCCACTGGAATATCATAAGGCATAAATCCTTCAGTATTCGTCAATCCTGTAAAATCATAATAGGCATTTGCCCGTACACTTCCCATAAACCTCAGACGGTACTTTGATCCGGCAAGATCAAGGGGGTTGATATCCTTTGCAACCTTGCTGGTGTCCGTCTTGACAGGTTGCAATGCTATAGTGTCAATACGTGTCGAAAACAGGAAAACAGTATCTCTTTTAACCTTTACATCTTCCCTTTTTATTGTAAGTTTCAGTGTATCCCTGACCTGGGCAAATCCTTCGCTGCAGGTCATGATAAATAGTATCAGCAACGACAGCCTCAAAAAATTTAAGGTCATTATACGGGGACGCAGAAACGAATGTGATGAAAGAAAATGTTTCATAAGGTAAAATTCCATTTATAAACAAATCCCCTTTTCAGTATCTCCCTTCCGAAGACAGGGTACATCCCCGGAGCCGAAGAAAAGAAGGTGATTTCTTCATCTGTCAGCAGCAGATATTTCTTTTCATGAGGATCGAGGTGATAGATGCTTCTGTTGATCCACACGAACAATGCATGATCAGTCTGGTTAATAAGCTCAATATCAATATTATCTATGCTGGCAGAGTCCGATCTTTCAAAGTAGTGCTGTTCCTGAAAATTAAGAGTATCGGTAATTTCAATTAAAGATTCGTAAACGTATCCGCATGAGTTGGATTCAATGTCAAAGACCTCAACGAATCCGTTTTTCTGTTCCCGTGGAAGTATAACAAGAAGATTTGACCTGCTGATCGTAAACAAGACTTTGGAATCCAGTCCGGGTCCTTCCCTGAAATTAATTTCTGATTGTGTGCTGCCCAACTTTAACTGGCTGAAAAGAGGTATGTTTCCCGCAGTAAGCAGCGTTAAAAAAATTATTATAATGGGTTTTATGATTTGCATAAGTGTCTTCTTCAATAATTGTTGTGGTAAAAATGAATAATTCAATTTCGTTTTTTACTGCAATTATTTGATAAAGATATTCCTATTTTTCATCATAAATTTACTCTGTTAACCGATTAAGAATTTGAAATTCTTAATTTCCGCTCATAAGTATTTGACTGTCAATTGTCTTATTTTATTTTTAAAACTTACCCCCTTCATATTAAAGGACAATTTTTAGCCAGGAGGAATTAATGTAAGTTGTGCAACTATTTTTCTGTAAAATTATGAAGCCACGGTTATTTTTTTCTGTGTCATAGTGTTTGCTTCAACAGCAGGAGCGCGCTCCTGCTGTTGAAGCTGTTTTTGCACTTAAAACGTCACTTAGAGGAATCCGCCTTATCCTGCTTTCAATCCAGGCCGTAAAGTCAAATATTCTTAAAACCTGCCGTTCAAAAACATTCTGTCCAAGCAATTGGAGTTCTCCTGAAACTTCATCCCATAGTATGTTTCTTTCCCGGTTCCTTACCGGTAAATTTTGCTTATTCAGGAAACTTAGCATTACCTTCTCAATCTGATAACCTTTGTCAAATCCCTTCATTTCTCTTTTAATAGATCTTGTTTCATAGCTTATGAGTTTCAGATCGCCTATTTCCATAAGTATCATAAGATTAACCAGCCTGATAGTACGGTATAACGGCAGATTAAAATACTCCTTTACCTTAAAAAATATCAGGTTGAGGTATTTATGTGCTCTCTTGAAGTCCTTATTTCCGAAAAAAATCAATGAAGCATAAAGACAAAGTTCTGCTTGCCGTGTCAGACTAAGTAGATGAAGCTTATTATACAATGTTTCCGTGAATTCTTCCATATGTACTGCCGACCCCGAAAAATCTCCCCTGTCAAATTTCGGGAACAGTTCGTACAGGAAGATAAGGCAATTAACATTTGCATTAAAACTTACTGATGGACTTTCCAGCTGTCTCAACTGTTCGATGAAATACACCATACCTTCATAATTCTTGATACACCGGAGACTGTCAAGCACTCCTTCCAGGGTTAGCAGATAATATATCGGCGGATTGTCCCATAAATGCATGTTTTTTTCAAATAAAGTGTTCAATTCAATATATGATCTGAGTGCAGACTTGTAGTCACCAACACTTATCAGATAATTTGCCTGAAAGAGCTGATGCAATTTCTTAATCTCGAAATTCTCAAGATTAGAAGAAGCCATCATGCTCATTTCACTAACTACCAGATCATTAAGCTGATGTATTTGTTGTTGGGACCTTGCGTTACCAAAATATGCCACCCTGTATTTCAATAACTCGTAAAGTGATGATTGTTCATTGATCTTTCTTATTACACTGATTATTTCATTTATCCTGTGGTGCTTGTAAAGTATCGTCTTTTCATCAACCATAGGGAAATTAAGAGCTAACAGATATTCAAGTTCAAGCCGTGATGCCAGCAAAAGGGCATAATAGTTTTCAAGTTTCTTCGAATCCTCAATCACCTTTTTCAGTAGATCAAAACTATCTTCAACTAACGATTTTTCAAAGAGTATCTTAGCCTTCATTATCAGGTTAAAGAGAGTATAATAGCTATCCTGTTCTCTTCGTAACTCAAGTAATGTATCAAGTAATATTTTAGAGAGATAATTTACCGCGGTATTGAAGGATTTTACTCCGCTTTCAGAGAGGAACTGCTTCCGAATCGAATCAGTACCAGAGCTTCTGTTTTTTGAAATGATATCAAAAAGCATAAGATAACCTGGAACCGTCTTATGCCTTAGTGATGCAATACGAAAAGCTTTCAACTCCGTCCGGGTCATTGATTTGACTAAAAATATCAGTGCATCGGATTTTAACATGGCAATAATTTAAGGTTAATATTCAGAAAATTTAACAATAAATGTTATAATTATCATATTTTACGATAATAAGTCCAATATTCATATCTTTATATTACTGAATATTAATTTTTTATCTATTTATCTTGCTATCTGAAAAGTATTTTACAATTATCAAATATCATGCTTTTTTGAAATACTTTGGTTGTATTATAACGTATATTTGGATTAAGAACTAATAAATATAAACAGATGTCTGATAAAAAAATTATTGTAATTGGTAGTTCCAATACGGACATGGTAATTAAAGCTGACAGACTTCCACTGCCCGGCGAAACTGTTATTGGAGGTACTTTTCTCATGAACCCCGGAGGGAAAGGGGCTAATCAGGCAGTGGCTGCTGCCAGACTTGGCGGCAAGGTAACTTTAATATCGAAAACAGGTAATGATGTCTTCGGCAAACAGTCTGTTGAGCTGTTTAATTCTGAAAATATCAACACCGATTATATTCTATCGGATACTAAGAATCCTTCGGGAATAGCCCTGATCACCGTCGACTCTCATGGGGAGAATTGTATTGTTGTTGCCTCCGGTGCCAATGCATCACTCTGCCGGCAGGATATTGACTATGCAAAAGAAGAGATTGAATCAGGTAATCTTGTACTTATGCAACTTGAGATTCCTATTGATACGGTTGAATATGCTTCTGAAATGGCTAACAGGAAGGGGATTAAAGTAATTCTCAACCCGGCACCTGCCAGGGCCTTGTCAGATAAACTGCTGAAGAGTCTTTACATAATAACCCCGAATAAAGGAGAAGCAGAGATACTTTCGGGTATTAAAGTCCATGACTGGGAAAGTGCTAAAAAAGCAGCAGAGGTAATACATGCTAAAGGAGTCAATATAGTTGTGATTACTCTCGGTTCAGTGGGAGCCCTGATACTTGAAAATGGTCAATATCATAAAATCGAAGCATTGAAAGTCAATGCCATTGATACAACGGCTGCAGGAGATACATTTAGCGGAGCACTTTGTGTTGGAATATCAGAAGGGCTTTCTGTTGTTGAAGCAGTAAAACTGGCCACGAGAGCATCAGCATTTACTGTTGCAAGAATGGGTGCTCAGTCATCAATACCCCATCGCTCTGAATTAGCAATTATGGTTACACTATAATTTGATGAAGTTATGAACCGAGCATGTTTAACTAAAAACTCAAACATGAATGATCAAAATCAACATGCGAGCTCCATCCGACCTATTAAAAATAAATTTGTACGGATGAAAAGATTAATCATTCTTTCAGGTAAGAGCAATCTGTTAATTTGCTTTGTTTTCCTGATAATCAGCTTTTGTTCTTTTAAGAACATTTATGGTCAGCAGGGAAAAACCATTCTCATTTCAGGGGTAGTGACGGATGTTGCCGATAAAAGTCCCCTCCCTGGTACAACTATCATGGTGAAAGGAACTCAAACCGGGACAGTATCTGATTCACAGGGAAAATACTCTCTGTCAGTACCGGCAGGATCGACTCTTGCCTGCTCCTTTATAGGATACGGATCAATTGAAATTGCAGTAGGCGAACAAACCATTATCAATTTCCAGCTGAAAGAGTCATTAGTGGATATTTCCGAGGTAGTTGTTATCGGATATGGATCATCGCAAAAAAAAGATATTACAGGTTCAATTGCCACGGTGAAATCTGCGGAGTTTAATAAGGGTGCTTATAGTGATGTAATGGGACTGATTCAGGGGAAAGTAGCCGGTTTGGTTGTAAATAAACCAAATGGGGCTGATCCAATGGCAGGTTATAATATTCTTCTCAGGGGTACAAATACTCTTACTTCCGGCCAGGGTCCGCTTATAATTATTGACGGAGTTGCAGGAGCTGATTTGAAAAATATCAATTTCGAAGATGTTCAGTCATTTGATATTCTGAAAGACGGGTCTGCCGCAGCCATATATGGTACCAGAGGAACAAACGGGGTAATAATTATTACTACTAAAAGAGCGAAATCCGGCAAGCCTACAATTGAGTATTCCGGCAATATCAGCTTTCAGGTAGCCCCGAGAAGTGTTGTAACTTTAAACCCTGAAGAATTCAAGTATGCAATCAATACTTATGCTCCTGATAAAACTGGCAGCATTTATGATGCCAGTACAATCTGGTTTGATGAGATTACCCGTTCAACCCCTGTTAGCCAGAAACATAGTCTGGCATTGTCTGGCGGAACTGATCTGTTTTCACACAGAACAACATTCTATATTGAAAAAAACAACGGGCTCCTGAAAGATAATGAATCGAACAGATATATTTTTAAAACGAATCTGAAGCAATCTGCCTTTGATGAACATTTGGTACTGGATTACAACATGATACTCGGAATAAGACAGTACAAACCGGCTAATTACAGTTTGTTTTATCAGTCTTTCATTCAGAATCCGACTCAACCTGTGTATGATTCAACAAATGTTGAATATGGCGGATATTCAAATTTACCCGGGATAGAGTATTACAATCCCGTTGCAATGCTGAATGAGCGCAACCGGAATGGTCAGACAATAGATTTTACTCCTAATGTGCGTGCAACCATTAAGTTATCAGATCATCTTAACTGGGTGAATTTTGTTTCATTTGAAGGTTCTACATACGAAGAAACATCGTACAAGACCCAATACTACCCGCCTTCAATCGGCAGAGACGGGGAGGCTGAAATTAGCAATGGCAAATCCTATAGCTTCCAGTATGAAAGTACAGTGGATTATTCTTTTTCATTCACCAAACATTCATTCCAGACTGTTGCAGGGTACTCCTATCAGGAATTTGGAAACAACAGCAGTTATATGGGTAATTCAGAGTTTGATACTGATTATTATGGCGTAAATAATATAGGTGCCGGTTTTGCTCTTCCAACTGGACTTGCCAGTATGGGATCATATAAAGAGTCTAATAAACTTATCGCATTTTTCGGTCGGGTAATATATAATTTCAGTGACAAATACCTGGCATCCTTATCATACAGGAGAGAAGGTTCTTCGAGATTCGGAGCAAATAATAAATGGGGAAGCTTCCCTGCCTTGAGTCTTGGCTGGAGGATCGACAAGGAGTCGTTTATGGAAAATGTCAACTGGCTGAACGGACTAAAACTCCGGGTTGGATATGGGGTAACAGGAAACCAGGATTTCGACAATTATAAATCACTGATACTGATGGACAGGGCCGGCAAATTTTATTATAACGGTGAATGGATAAACTCTTACCAGCCGATTTCAAATCCGAATCCTGATCTTAGGTGGGAAAGGAAAGAAGAGATAAATGCAGGTATCGATTTTTCAGTTCTTAATAACAGGCTGGGTGGGGCTCTGGATTATTATTACAGGACAAGTAAGGATTTGTTATATACTTATTCTGTTTCTGTACCTCCATATATTTATAATGAGCTATTTACAAATGTCGGAACTATTGCCAATCAGGGAATAGAGTTATCAATTAATGCAGTACCAACCAAATTACAGAATTTTGAATGGACAACCATCTTAACTTTCAGTAAAAATATAAATAAGCTGATAAAGTTTTCTGACGAGGAATTTACCAATAAATATATGGATGTTGGCTGGATCGGTGGTCCGATTCCCCAGTATTCACAGAGAATTGAAGAAGGGAAGAGCCTGGGAACATTCTGGGGCCCTTCCTGGATAAAAGTTGATGAAAATGGCTATGACCAATTTAAAAATCAAAACCCGATAGGTGGCGTTAGTCCTGATAAATATGAAGATATAGGGAATGCATATCCTTTCTGTTCAATCGGGTGGAGTAACTCCCTTATATATAAAGAATGGAATTTAAATATATCATTAAGATCCAATATCGGAGGGCATACGCTGAATCTTTATCGTGCATATTATGAAAACTGGCAGACAATAGGTACCAGGAACATAGTTCATACACAACTTGAAAATCCTGAATTTATCGGTAATGCAACATATTCTTCTAAATATGTGGAAGATGCATCTTTTGTGAAACTGGATAATATTTCTCTTAGCTACAGATTAAAGATTGAATCAAAATATATCTCTGCAATACAATTTTCATTTACAGCTCAGGATGTATTCTGCTTCACAAAATATAAGGGGCTGGATCCTGAAGCAAACCTTTCCGGACTTGAACCCGGAATTGAACGTTTGTCTTATTACCCGAGAACCACTTCTCTCACCTTTGGGATTAATGCAACTTTCTAATAAAAGATATAAACTGATTAGTCATGAAAATAAAAATAATCATACTGATAAGCGGCATATTAATGATAGGATCATTATCATGTACTGACCTGACTGAGGAAGTTTATTCTGACATTCCACTTGATAAATTTTTCCAGACAGAAAAAGATGTTCTGATGAATGCAGGACGTGCCTATACCAAACTTCAGGGATATCCGGAAGAGTTTAGCTTATGGACACTTACTGAAATGGCATCAGATGAAATGGTTGCTCCCGGACGCGATGATGGATGGGTGTGGGATAATGGTCGCTGGGATCAGATACATAAACATAATGTCAGTCCAACCAATAAAATTCTTACTCTTGCCTATGGATATGTATATGAGGGCATTAGTGCCTGCAATGAAGTACTTTATGAGACAGAAGCCACCTCAATAAGTTTTGCAGGAAAAGATAAGATCATTGCCGAAATAAAGATCCTGCGGGCACTATTCTATTACTGGGCTACCGATAACTGGGGAAACGTCCCGTTTTCGATAGATTTTACCGACAGAACCCTCCCGGAACAGAAAGACAGAAATTTCATCTTTAATTTCCTGGTGGATGAAATTAATAACAATCTAGATAAGCTTCAAAAGGTTCCCGATGCATCATATTATGGACGTGTTACTCAGGGTATGGCCTATACGCTTCTCGCCAAGGTATATATGAATGCACTCGAATGGACAGGAACTGCAAAATGGCAGGAAGCGATTGATGCCTGCAATGAAGTAATTGGTATTAATGCATACCACATCGAGAATGATTTCTTTGCTAATTTCAAGGTTAATAATGAAACATCTGTTGAAAATATTTTTGTAATCCCGATGCATTCAATCTATACAAAGGATAACCTTTACTGGTATACCCTTACACTTAATGATGCCAGCCGTGCAACATTTGAATTCAAAGGGGCAATGTGGGATGAATTTGTACTTGAACCCCCTTTCATTAACTTGTTTTCAGCAAATGATATCCGCCAGAAATCTTTCCTCTTCGGACAGCAAAAGGATAAAAACGGTGATGATATAATTATTGATTCCGAGCCCTTTATCTATACAACAACTATAGATAACTATATGTCTAGAAAAAAGTGGGAGGGAGCGAGATGCTGCAAGTACGAATATCAGCCCAATCTTGAGTACTATGTAAATGACATGGAGAATGACTATGTTATTTTCAGATATGCCGACGTTTTACTTACAAAACTGGAGGCTCTTCACAGGCTTGGACGCGCTGGTGAGATGCTTGCAGACCCTGACCTGAGGAAAATACGAACAAGGGCTGGTGTTGCACCATATATTATTTCAGACATAACAAATACTGAACTGCTAAATGAGCTTGGCCGTGAGTTTGCCTGGGAAGGACATCGCAGACAGGACATGATAAGATTCGGAGTATGGAATAATTCATGGTGGAATAAACCGCCATCCGAACCGACCGACAAACTATTCCCTATTCCTCAGCAGGTAATGAATGCCAATCCGAATCTGGATCAGAATCCCGGATATTAATAAGTATTATGCGTAAAATAACCGCTTTATATGTTTTGTTTCTTCTCTTATCTGTGAAGGTTATTCCCCAGGGAAATTCATCAGCTATGACTTATAAAATTACTGTAGGTGAACTCAGGGATAAGATAGCCGCGGCATGGATTGGTCAGATGATTGGCAATATGTACGGGTTGCCACATGAAAACAAATATATTGCAACCCCCGGTTCGGAGAAATGGCCTTATGGCTATAGCAAAAGCCTCGATAAACTGCAGAAATACGGAGGCGCTTTTTCTGATGATGATACCGATGTTGAGTATATGTACCTTCTTCAGATGGAGAAATATGGAGCAGAACCTTCATACGAGCAACTAAAGAATGCATGGATGTATTACATCCGCGACAGGGTCTGGCTTGCGAACAGGGGTGCTCTCGGGCTGATGCATTTTGGATTTACACCTCCATATACAGGGAGTAAAGAGATTAATCCTCACTGGTATCAGATCGATCCCCAGCTGATCAACGAGATATGGGCATTTACCGCTCCCGGAATGATTAAATATGCATCGGCAAAGTCTGAGTGGGCAGGCCGTATTACAAGCGACGACTGGGGTGTGGAACCCACAATCCATTACGGAGCAATGTATTCTGCAGCTTTTTTTGAAAAAGATATCAGGAAACTTATCGAGATCGGACTGAATGAACTTCCCCGGCAGGGTCGTTATGCACAGACCATCCGTGATATGATAGCCCTGCACGATAAATATCCTGATAACTGGCAGGCTGCAAGGAAAGAAATGGCAGAAAAATATTATGTCAATGAACCGGATATGACTAAAACCATCTGGAATGCCAACCTTAATGGTGCTTGTGCTATCCTTGCTATGCTCTATGGTAACGGTGATTTCCAGAGAACACTTGATTTATCATGTGCGATGGGCTTTGATGCTGATAATCAGGCTGCTACAGTTGCAGGGCTGTTGGGAGTAGTATCTGGCATGAAGGGGCTTCCTGAAAAACTTTATCTCCCGGTGGAGGGATGGAAACTGCCCTTCAATGACAGGTATATCAATATAACCCGTTATGACCTGCCTGATGCAGGGATAAACAATATTATTGACAGAACATTGAAGGAATGTATCAGTCTTGTAGTTACCAAAGGTGGAAAAATAAGCGGGAAAAAAGGGAGCGAAACTCTTTCCATAAACAGTAGTGCCACTTTTAATACTCCCCTTGAATTCTGCGCAGGACCCATACCGCGGATGGAGGTCGGACAGATGGTCAATTATGATTTTCAGAGACAGTCCGGCAAGAACTACAGCCTTAATCTGATTTCCGGGAAAGCCCCTGATGGTACAACAATTGAGAAAGGACATCTTTCAGGCATCCCTACATCTCCTGGAGACTATCCGGTAAGTTTACAGCTTAATGATGGCAAAAAAGCTATTTCAAAGGATTTTATTTTGACTGTTCGCAACCATAACATTGCACCGGATGCCGATTCTGTTCTGGCAAACATAAGAACTCTGAATGAAGCGGTACTGGATTCATGCTGGTACACCTTCGGAAAATCAATATATGCGAAGAATGTGGAAGTTATTAGGGATGGGAAAACTTCTGGCCCGGGTTCCGTATTCTACAGTCTGGCTCAAAAATCCAATCTTCCAAAAGTAGATTACTATGGCTATTCCTGGAAAACGGAACAGAATATTGATATGATTGCCCTGTTCACGGGGTGTATGGAGGAATTCGGTGGCTGGTTTACATCGCTCAATGTTCAGTTTATGGACGCAAATGGGAAATGGCAGCCGGTTGAAGAAACATCAATTGTGCCTCCCCTGCCAAAAATCGACATAGTGTTCTATCAGCCTCATTTTGTCGAATATATAATCCGGTTTTCACCGGTTAAGACAAAAGCTGTCAGGATCATAGGCGATGCAAAAATTCAGTCTCACTGGAATAAATACACTAATAATGTTTCAGGGTTTACATCTGTTACGGAGTTAAGTGTATATAAATCAAATCAGGAAAAATAAAATAATATGAAGAGAACTTCAAATTATATAATCCTTCAAATATGTTTCTGCGTTCTCGCAGTCTTTTCCTCATGTTCTGAAAAAACTGTAAATGAACCACTTAAGAAAGGTTTAATTCGTCTCTCAAAAGAAGTATTGCAGGATAAAATTAAAGGAGGTTGGGCCGGTCAGACGATTGGAGTGGTATACGGAGCTCCGGTAGAATTCAAATACCAGGGATCCCTTATCGATGAATATCAGAATATTCCGTGGAGAGATGGCTATGTAAAGTACTGGTGGGACAAAAAGCCCGGTTTATTTGATGATATATACACCGACCTAAATTTTGTAAATGTTTTTGAAAAATTCGGATTAAATGTAACCAGCGATACTATAGCTCAACACTGGGCGAGTACTGAGTATCACCTTGCTCATGCAAACCAGGCCTCAAGGTATAATATCCTCAATGGAATCATGCCTCCGAATTCCGGATACTGGAAAAATAATCCTCATGCAGATGATCTGGACTTTCAGATTGAGGCTGATTTTATAGGTTTGATGACACCGGGAATGGTGAACTCTGCCACGGAAATTGCCGACAGGGTCGGACACATAATGAACAGCGGTGACGGGTGGTATGGAGGTGTCTTCGTTTCAGCACTCTATTCTATTGCTTTTATATCTGATAATGTTAATTACATTGTTGAACAGGCAGTTAAGACTATACCGGCAGGCACTAAATTTCATGATTGTATAGCTGATGTTATAAAATGGCATAAACAGAATCCAAATGACTGGAAAGCAACATGGTTTGAACTCCAGAAAAAATGGAATAATGATGTAGGTTGCCCAAAAGGAGTCTTTCTATCATTCAATATAGATGCTAAAATTAATTCAGCATATGTGGCTATCGGACTTCTGTATGGCGATGGCGACTTTACAAAATCGATCGATATTGCCGCCCGATGCGGACAGGATGCAGACTGCAACCCTGCAACTGTCGGAGGAGTTCTAGGAGTTATGGCAGGTTATTCACATATCCCCGATTTCTGGCTAAAGCCTCTTCAGGAAATTGAACCTCTGAATTTCGAAGGAACAAACATGTCCCTGGATAGGGCATACGAACTAAGCTTTAATCATTCGCTTGGCATGATTAAGCTTGCCGGTGGATCAGATAGTGAAAATGAGGTGACAATCCCTATGGCAGAACCCGTTCCTGTAGCTTTTGAACAGAATTTTGAAAATTCATTTCCTGTTTTTCGCGATAGGTTTGACCGCTCCTTCACAGATGAACTTTCTTATGACCTTGTTGGGAACGGGTATATTTTTTATGGTAACCTGGTCAAGAATTCCAAAATCGACAAAGACTACATCGACAGGGTTTCAAAAAGAGTAGGATCAGAAGCTTTCGGACTTGCGGAACTTAATGATCCTTATGTTGCTGAACTTGAGGTATATATTGATGGTAAACTGGATGAGAAAATTAAAATGCCAATGAAAAACACCTCACGGAGACTTGAACCGGCATGGAAGTATCAGCTCCCTGAGGGAAGCCATAAAGTTAAGCTTAAGTGGATAAATCCAAATTCTGAATATGAAATCAGAATTAATGATATAGTGATCTATTCTGAGAAACAACCTGAAAGTAATCTTCCCAAACAGCAAGGATTATGAAAAAAAGAGTATTCCCTGTAATTCTCCTTTCATCGTTTTTGTTACTTTATTCGTGTAACAAGAATGTTAAGCAGTTAACTGTACTTCCTGAAAAAAGTACATTATCGGTAGCCGTTCTGAAAGACAAGATTAAAGGAGGTTGGGCCGGGCAAACCATCGGCTGCACATTTGGCGGTCCTACTGAATTCAAATTTAAAGGAACTATGATTCAGGATTATCAGCAAATGATCTGGTATGACGATTACATAAAGGAGATATTTGAATCAGATCCGGGTTTGTACGATGATGTTTATATGGACCTTACTTTCGTTGAGGTACTTGAGAGAGTGGGCCTCGATGCTCCTGCCGACTCATTTGCTGTTTCATTTGCAAAGGATGATTACCGGCTCTGGCATGCCAATCAGGCTGCCAGGTACAATATTCTGAACGGGATTATGCCACCGGCATCGGGTTACTGGATGAACAACCCTCATGCTGATGATATTGATTTTCAGATAGAAGCCGACTTTGCCGGGATGATGACACCCGGGATGATCAACACCGCTTCTGAGATCTGCGACAGGACCGGACATATCATGAATTATGGTGACGGATGGTATGGCGGTGTTTTTATGGCAGCCATGTATTCAACCGCATTTATTTCTGATGATGTGGAGTTTATTGTAACCCATGGACTTAAACCTATCCCTGAGAAAAGCAGGTTCCATCAGGCTATCATCGATATAATAAAATGGCATAAGCAGTACCCTGATGACTGGAAACAATGCTGGTTTGAATTTGAAAAGAAACATACCAGCGAAAAAGGCTGCCCCGAAGGAGTATTCAATGCATTTAATATTGATGCAAGTGTTAATGCCGCATATGTTGTAATGGGACTTCTGTACGGCAATAAAGATTTCTTCAGAACAATGGATATAGCAACAAGATGCGGACAGGATTCAGACTGCAACCCTGCAACTGCGGCGGGTATTCTGGGGGTCATTCTCGGATATAAAAATATCCCGGAGTTCTGGAAACCGGCAGTTGAAAAAGTTGCAGACCTGAAATTTCCATATTCCAACCTTACGTTAAACCAGATCTATGAACTGAGCTATAAACATGCCGTAATACTGATTGAACAGAATGGTGGCAGTATTAATGATGACATAATAAATATCAAAGTTCAGAAACCTGATACTCTGCGGCTTGAACAATCATTTGAAGGGATGTACCCGACAAAGGAGCTTCTTGTAAGAAAGGATATTCTTTCTGAGAGTATCAAAATTGATTTTACCGGGAATGGAATTGTGGTTTTAGGGAATGTGAAAAGCCAGTGCGGAATCTCAACAAGCAACTACATTGCACTTTTAGACGTCTATTTAGATGGGTCCCTTTCTGAACAGGTAAAGATGCCATTCGATTTTACTGTCCGTAAATATGATATATATTACAAATACATGCTGAAGAACGGGGACCATAAACTTGAAATAAAGTGGGTAAACCAGAATCCTGACTACCGGATATATTTTAAGTCATTTGTTGTTTACAGTGATTCTCCGGAGAAACCTTTTAATCCGGGAAATTAGTAAGTTCATTTAATGAAACATATTTCGTACATATTCAGATTATCAGGCCTGTTACTCATAACAATAGTTTTGCTATTTTCAAGTACCTGTGGATGTACCAAAAAACCAGTGGTTCAGGATAAGCCCTTTGTGCGGCTTTTAGAAAATGAAGCTGTTCAGAGCAAAATATTTAATCGCTCAATAAACTACGCCGTACTACTACCTGAAAACTATAACAATTCTAAAGACTCTTTTCCTGTTGTGTATCTGCTTCATGGTTGGGGAGATGATCAAAAAGCATGGTATGGTACCGGAATGATAAAGGCGTATTCAGATTCATATGCTTCAGAAATTGTTCCCATGATTTTCGTTATGCCCCAGGGATTTGAGACCTATTACATAAATAAGTATGATGGTAGTTTACCTTACAACGATTTTTTCACCACTGAACTTGTTTCTGAAATTGATTCTAAATACCGGACTAAAAAAGATAAAAACCAGCGTGCCGTTATGGGCTACTCAATGGGAGGATTTGGAGCAATTATTCTTCCATTAATGAATCCTGCTGTTTTTGGCATAAGCGTCCCCTTGAGCATATCGATGCGCACAGATGCACAATATATTTCAGAATCACAAAGTAGTTGGAATAACCAATGGGGGCAATATTTTGGAGGATATGGGCTTTCAGGAACAGCAAGGTTGACTGATTACTATAAAGCTCATCACCCTCTCTATTTATTTAACCAAACGGATCTAACTAAATATTCCGGTATACGATTTTTTATCGATTGTGGAGATGATGAAGAATCACTTGATATACCCAACGGAGCTTTGCATAATCTATTGATGACCAAAAATATCTCTCACGAATTCAGAGTCAGAAATGGTGCTCATGATTGGGATTACTGGCATGGGGCACTCCATGAAGCTTTAGTTTTTATCAGCAATGGGTTTAGTGGTAGTAGTTACCCTCAAAATCCTGCTCCGATAAACACAGGTACCCTGATTGCACCTCAGGAATACATACTATCGACCATAAGCGGCATACAGGTTGGAGTTTTTAAACCTGCATCTTATACCCCTTCAAATACATACCCTGTCATATTTTTTATTCATGACTTTGAAGGGTATACCCGCTCCGATAATGCCTTAAAAATTATTTCTCTATTAAATAATAATATGGTAACCGGGGCGATCCCCAATTCTATAATTGTTGAAATTCCTCAATCAAATCTACTCACATCATCCGTTCTGACCGGTATTATAAACCAGATAAATACAGACTATAATATAGTTGGAAATAAAAGTGGCAGGGTTATAATGGGGAATGGCCTTGGCGGGGCTTATGTCTGCTCACTTATTTCTGATTTTACAACAGTATTTAATGGATGTTTTCTTTATGATGCCCAGCTTACTTCCAACGCAGTTTACTCCACATATTATTATGTAGATTTACCTGACAAGTCTATTAATTACACGGGAAATTACAACCTTTATCTTGCTCTCAAAAGTAGTGGTTTGAAAAGGGAGTACCGGATACGTCAGGGCACCTCATCTCTACAATCTAACCTGAATGGGATCAACGAATCAATGAGCTATTTATCTAAAAAACTAAGGAATCAATAACCGAATGAAAAAGTCTTTATTGATACTCCCGCTTTTGCTTCATTCCATCTATTCATTTTCTATGGATAATGAGGTAAGGGTTATGGAAAGCCTTAGCATGTACAGCAAAATACTAGGACGGGAGATCAAATATTCGATTTCCCTTCCAACGGATTATTTTAGAGGAAGCCGCTCTTATCCTGTTGTTTATCTCCTTCATGGCCTGGGTGATGATGAAACATCCTGGCTGGAATATGGGACTATTACCCGGCTGTCAGATAAATATGTAAAAGAAAAGGAAATAGTTCCGATGATTTTTGTTATGCCGCAGGGATTCAGAACCTACTATGTGAATGATTATGCAGGCACATTCATGTATCAGGATATGTTTGTTAAAGAGTTTATCCCGTACATCGACAGCTGTTACCGGACAATAGCTGATAAGCAGCACCGCGCTGCGATGGGATACTCCATGGGCGGATTCGGTGCACTTATATTGCCACTGAAAAATCCTGACATATTTGCAGTTAGCGTTCCGTTAAGCATTTCAATCCGGACAGATGACCAATATATGAATGAAAATGCCAGAGAGTGGGATGAACAGTGGGGAAAACTTTTTGGAGGAGTCGGAACAACAGGAAAAGACAGGATAACAGACTATTACAAGCAAAACAATCCTTTCTATATTTTTGAGGGGAAAGACTTGTCGGAATTAAGCGAACTGAATATCTATATTGATAACGGAGATGATGAGAATACTCTTTGCCGGAGTAATGAAGAGTTACATATTCTTTTAAGCAACATAGGATTTCCTCATGAATTCAGGGTGCGCGACGGAGGCCATACATTCCAATACTGGCGTTCAGCCATTCCCAATGCTTTCAGGTTTATAAGCGATGCATTTGAGTCGAAACCATACCGGGGAGATGTTGTGACAAAACCTGCCCCTGCTCATATTACTGATCAACAATTCAGAAGCCTCATAATCAACAATAAAGCGACTTTTGTGTACGTTCCTGGTGATTATGATAATTCAACCCGGTTATACCCGGTTATTTATTTTGTCGGTACATTTACTAAATCTCAATGTCAGTCAGTTGCAGGATTTGTAAACCGGGAGTCAGAGAAGAATAATATATGCCAGATGCTGGTTGTTTTTATTCCTGAGATAACCGCCGGAGAAACAAAAACAACAATATCTCAGATTGAGGAGAAACTGAGGATCCGTAAGGGTTATCGCTTTCGGGTTCTTGCCGGTTATCAGAATGAAGCATTTAAAGTACTTTCATCAGTAATTAATGAAGAGCAATTTACCGGCTGTATCCTTTCCGATGGCTTCATCCCGAAAGAGAGTATCTCAAAACTGCTTTCGGATATTAACACAGAAAAAATGAAAAGCACATCATTATTTATTGATGCACCTGACAAAAGCACTTATTTTGAAGCTAATGGGAATGTACACATGATCCTCCGCGACAAGGAGATACAACATGAATACAGGGTACGGGAAGGCGGTGGAGGATTTGAGTGGTTCATGGCAGGATTACCTGATATCCTCAGCTATTCATCAAAGAGATTTCATAAGTAGACTATTAATAATATTAACTAAAACCAGGAACCATGTTTATCGTAGGTAGTTACTCGCTGGCAGTTATACTCTGTTTCATTACTATGCTCTGCTGGGGATCGTGGGCAAACACCCAGAAAATAGCAGCTAAAAACTGGAGATTCGAACTTTTTTATTGGGACTATGTTCTTGGAATCCTCCTCTTTTCTTTGATATTTGGTCTCACACTGGGAAGTACCGGAACAAAAGGGATGAGCTTTATTGCAAGTATAAGCCAGGCAAGTACTTCCAGCATTGTCAACCCTATTATCGGAGGGATAATATTTAACCTTTCCAACATCCTTCTTGTTGCTGCAATATCAATAGCAGGGATGGCTATTGCATTTCCTGTTGGTGTTGGTCTTTGCATGGTCCTTGGGGTACTTATCAATTATATTGCTGCACCCAAAGGTGATCCCATCCTTTTATTTATAGGTGTTGGAATTGTGGTTATTGCCATCATATTGGATGCATTGGCATACAAAAAGCTTGCTTTTAGTGAAAAAAAGACACCAACAAAAGGGATTGTCCTTTCAGTAGTGGCTGGATTTCTCATGGCATGGTTCTTCCGTTTTGTTGCGAGTGCAATTGCTGTGGATCCTGAACAGACGGCAGCAGGAATGGCAGAGGCCGGAAAACTGACTCCGTATGCTGCATTTTTCTTCTTTGTAATTGGTATAGTTATCAGCAATTTTCTGTTCAATACATACCTTATGAAGAAGCCAATAGAGGGCGAGCCGGTAACTTTCAGTCAATATTTCCAGGGGAATATGCGCAGCCATTTCTCAGGGATAATTGGTGGTATGTTCTGGGCTCTTGGAACATCATTAAGTCTTCTGGCAGCGGGTAAAGCCGGATATGCCATATCTTTCGGATTAGGACAGGGTGCCACAATGGTAGGAGCTTTCTGGGGAGTATTTATCTGGAAAGAATTCAAAGGAGCAGGGAAAAGTGTAAATCAAATGCTTTTTCTCATGTTTTTACTATTTACAGCCGGACTGATTCTGATTATATCATCAGGTGGAAACTAAATTTTGAAATCAATAATTATTATTTATTAACCAAACTTTAAAAACTATGACAATGAAAAATTTAAGTGGATTTCTTCTGATCGCTATTCTATTGGCAATTGGATTTACGTCATGTAAAGAGGACACTTCTGCTCCTGCTGTTACTACAACAGCAGTCACATCTGTTACAGCATCCGCTGCAATTTCTGGTGGAAATGTTACTGCTGAAGGTACTGCACCGGTAACCGCCCGGGGTGTGTGCTGGGGCATTGTTGCCAATCCTACAGTTGCTGATTCAAAAACTACCGATGGTACCGGGCCAGGATCATTTACCAGCAACGTTACCGGTTTAACTGCGGGAACAGTTTACCATCTGCGTGCTTACGCTACGAATGCTGATGGTACCGGATATGGAGATGATGTTTCATTCACAACCTCGTTTCTGGTAAAAAAGATTACGTTCACAGCACCATGGAATGGCGGTCTCTCGGGATACGAATTTTTCTACGATGCTAACAAACGTGTTACACACTTTAACAGAACCTTTGATGGAGCGGCAGATGGTGCATTTGTTTACAACTACACAGTTGCAAACAAGCTCACACTTACTAAGGATGCATCAGCGTATGCTTCATATGATCTCAACGCCCAGGGAAACATAACCAAAGACGATTGGGGTGGTGGAGAATATGCTTCATGGGAATATGATGCCAATGGGTTCATTACAAAAGGTTATGAATATTGGTCAAGCACAAATCATCTGAAACGCGAAGTAGTGATCACAAACGGCAATGTTACAAAAATTACCAAATTTGCCGATGACGGAACTACCCAGACACAAGTGAAAACATTTACATATACAACTGGAGCCAACGTTAATAATATCCAACAGACTAATGTTATAGACAGCGATTGGAAACCGGTTGGTGATTTTTACGGAAAAGCAAGTGCAAAGCTTATTGATTACTTCGAATACTGGGATCCGAGAGTTAATCCAATTGTTATTAAGAAAGCAACTTTTGCATACACGTTTGATGCAAAAAACAGACCGGCAACAGTTACAAAAACTGCTGCTGATTTAACACTTGAAGTCTGGACATATACTTATTATGAATAAAATATGATAACTCCCCTGTTCTATTATATGAACTGATTATCTGCTTGTTATTATTCATAATATTTACCGAGGAAGTTAGCTGACCTGATGTCAGTTAACTTCTTCTTATTGAAATTTTATTTTAATGGACTGCATTAATTTCATTCTCTGATCTTAAGCAGACCACCTGCTGACTGAAGTTATTTCTGTCAGACAGGTAATTGTTTGGTTTTATAGTTAACTATAGAAAAGATCCACCCCAAATGCTCTCAAAAAAATATATAGGATTACTTAGCGGAATAATCGTTTTTCTGGGTGTTGTGCTGCTACCTGAACCCGGCGGGATGTCTGTCGCAGCAAAAAATGCTGCCGCTGTTGTGCTGCTGATGACAATCTGGTGGATTACTGCAGCAATCCCTATCTATGCTACCGCCTTTCTCCCCCTGGCGCTGTTTCCATTATTAAAGGTTCTGCCTGCTGGTGAAACTGCGGTCAATTACGGGCATAACTACGTTTTGATGATGCTTGCCGGTTTTATACTGGCAAAAGCAATCGAAACTCAGAATCTTCACAAAAGGATTGCTCTTATCCTTATTAATGCCTTCGGTACAAGCCGGAAGAAAATCATCCTGAGTATAATGATGGCAACAGCCTTCATGTCAATGTGGATTTCCAATGTTACAGCAGCCTTGCTGATGCTGCCTATTTCCCTTGCGATAATAATGAAAGAGGAAACAGAGACCTCCGGGAGAAGTTCATTCTCAAAAGCTCTGATGCTTGGTGTAGCTTATTCAGCAACAATCGGAGGAGTAGGTACAATTATCGGTTCGCCTACCAATCTGATTCTTCTTGGTGTGATGGAAAAGTTGTTTCCAGCATCACCCCCAATCACCTTTTTCAGCTGGCTGAAGATAGGATTGCCTGTAATGATTATTCTCCTTCCGGTTACCTGGTATTTTCTTACTAAACATTTTCGCATTTCCGGTAATCTGAGTGAAGATCAAACCATTATCAAGGAAGAATTAAAAGCATTGGGGAAAATGTCTCATGGTGAAAAGGGTGTAATGTATGTATTCCTACTGGCCATCTTTGGTTGGGTTTTCCGAGAAGGCTTTGTTTTCGGGGAAACTGTAATTCCGGGATGGGGTACATTACTCGGGTTAAATGAATATGTTCATGATAGTACAGTCGCCATGGTTTGTGCATTGCTTCTTTTCATTTTACCTGCTGATAAAGACAAACGATTAATGGATTGGAAATCTGCAAGTCAGATTCCATGGGGAGTGGTTATGATAGTCGGAGGCGGTTATGCAGTTGCAGAAGGGTTTAAGGTAACCGGACTTGCAGAATGGCTTGGTAATTCTCTGGTATTTATTAATGCGCTTCCATCTCTGATCGTTCTGATAATTGTTCTCACTTTTATTATGTTCTTAACAGAGGTCAATTCAAACACGGCAACTGCGAATATCTTTTTACCGGTCCTTGCAAGCCTGGCTGTTGCAGGCAATACCAACCCGTTGCTCCTGATGATCCCTGCAACACTTGCTGCCTCATTTTCTTTTATGCTGCCTGCTGGTACAGGTCCTAATACTGTGATCTTTGCAAGTGAACGAATTTCAATTGTAGATATGGCAAAATGCGGACTTTGGCTTAAGTTTATTACCTTGGTATTGCTAACAATAATTCTGTATTTCATTGTAATGCCATGGCTAAACTTAGAAACTACGTTACCTGAATGGGCAAAATAGTGATAATGTAATTCCTATTTTAATATATTATTCTGGTGACCTGGCAATAATGCTGAGCTTGACGTCCCGACTTGTTATGTCGGGATTCCAAGTTTGTCTGGTTCTACCAGACTGTCTAAGTAGCAGTAAACCAATGCAAAAACCGTGACAAATTATCTCACGTCGTTGGAGACTAATTAATTTTATTGTCCGTGTTATGCGTTAGTGTTTGTTTTAATTCTCTTTCTACGCCTAATTTTTATCTTGTCAGCTTTTATAAAATCACTAATCATTTTCTGTTCTTTAACTGTCAAGGGTCTAGGATCAACGTAGAAATCAATGTCTTTTGGTTCTTTAATTAGTCCCATTTTATTTATCAAAATATTTGTTAATCAGTTTTAATGCGGAAATAGTATTGATAAT
>DZBJ01000059.1 GCA_022736275.1 Rikenella microfusus
GCATCGAGACTGTCAAGACGGGCGAATGCCAAGTGATTGCAGGATTTAGGTGTAATAAAAAAAACAGGTAAGCGCAGACTATAGTATCGGGCTTTTAAGGGAACAGCCACTTTTAGACACTCCAGTCCGTATTCATAACACCTGAGAACTGGTGGTAAGCAGTACCCCGTACACCATAATCTATCATGTTACGGTTGATATCATTTCAATCCTTCGGGTTTTTCACCAGTCACGACAGTGGCCGGAAAAAGCGTGATTCAAAAAAGAACCTATCCATGGCGAATTTGCTGAGCAGCCTGACAAACACCACCGGCAACAACAGGCTGCCGATGAATCCCGCAGCAAGATGAACAGCCGGATTGCTGATTTGGAGAAGATGGAGAAGAAGAATACGGATGCCGGAGCCAGCAATGATATGGATGCAGAAGATTTATCTGGTTCCCATGCGGTGCATGGGAACCAGAACCTTGCTTAAGTTAATGACATTGACTTTGGGCAACCTGAAAAATGAAGATTCCCATGCTATAAAATATATTGGATTCATCACTGGATTTTTGTTAAAATAACCTCATGTAAACATTTAACTACAGAAGGTGAGCAGAAGGTGAGAATAATGAGCCAGACAGTATCAATCCGACTACCTGATGAAACAGTAAAGAAAATAGACATGATGGCAAAAAGTGCCGACCGATCCCGTGCCTGGCTGATGTCTCAAGCAGTTATCAAATACGTTGAGCATGAAGCATGGCAACTTGAAGCTATCAAAAAATCACTTGAAAAGCTTGAGTGCGGCGAAGCAAAATTTGCAGATCATGATGATGTTGCTTCCTGGTTGTCCTCCTGGGGCAGCGCGGGGGAAACAGAATGCCCGGTATGCAAATAAGATGGGAGGCAAAGGCACTGGAGGATCTTGATGCTTTGCGGGAATATATCCAGATGGATAACCCTGCAGCAGCCCGGAAAATCGGTCAACGAATAATAGAATGTACCGGGCTTTTAAGGGAACAGCCACTCTTAGGGGTTCCAGGTCGTATTCATAACACCAGAGAGCTGGTGGTGAGCAGTACCCCGTACACCATAATCTATCATGTTACGGTTGATATCATTTCAATCCTTCGGGTTTTTCACCAGTCACGACAGTGGCCGGAAAAAGCGTGATTCAAAAAAGAACCTATCCATGGCGAATTTGCTGAGCAGCCTGACAAACACCACCGGCAACAACAGGCTGCCGATGAATCCCGCAGCAAGATGAACAGCCGGATTGCTGATTTGGAGAAGATGGAGAAGAAGAATACGGATGCCGGAGCCAGCAATGATATGGATGCAGAAGATTTCCATGGAATACCGGCCCAAAAAAGAGAGTATTGCTGTTATCCGTTTTCCCGCACAGGGAGACAATACCAGCACCGAGCCGAGGCCGGATACCGCCAGCATGAGTTGTAAAAAGACGCTGTCTCCTGGCCAGTAGTGTTCGAAATGGATGAGATAGCACAGGAACAGAAAACAAAATGGTATGGCGAGGACAGGTCTACCTCCCGGATAGGCGGGGTGGAATGCGGAAAAGCCAAGCCCCAGGGAAAAATAGATCATATAGGTGGCCACGGTCTGGATCTGAAAAATTCCGGGGAACAGCGGCCGGGCAAAGTAGAGCAGCAGGGCAAGGCTCAGGATCAGTTGCAACCGGTACTTTTGCAAAAGCGGCAGCCGATCTGTTATGACAAAAAAAACGAGATGGACGGTTGTTATCAAAAACAGCGAATAGAGAAACCAGAACTGTTCCACGGGCAGCCAGAAGATGGATACCAGAGATTTGTAACCAACCGGGGAATTGGCGTAGCCAGCCAGTCCAATTTTAATTCCCACCTGAATAATTGACCAGACAAAATAGGGATAAACAATGACGGCCGCTTTCGTGGCAAAGAGGTCAAGCCCCTGCTTCCGGTAACTTCCAAGAAAAAACATGCCGGAGAGAAAGAAAAACAGGGGCATATGAAAACTGTAGATGGCGTCGTCCTGGAAGCGGAACAGCGTTGAACCCGTAAGTATGCCTCCATTCTCCAGCCCCCGGATCACATGCCCATAAACCACCAGAATAATACCGATTCCCCTGGCAGTATCAACCCATGTTGTCCTTCCCTTTGCCACGGTTCTACATCCCTGCCGTGGCCAGACTACTCCGTTTGTTGCGCAGCGGCCTGTTCAGAAGTTTGCCGAGATGAAACCTGCAGACACCAAAAATATCAGGTACAACCACCAGCGAGCAATGCCAGGCGTAAACTTTTGCCTGATCGTGGCTGATTTTTTTATCTTCCTGAAAATACTTAACTCTGAATATGCGCGGAAAAAAAAGAAGCAATAATCCCAGGCACATAAAAATAAGTGCCGGGGGCAAGGCGCCCAGCCAGAAAAGAGATACCCCTGAACAAATAAGTCCGAGCAGGGTGCAAATCACAAAGCCGCCGCCACGGACAATAATTCTTCGTAACTCCTTCTTCCAGAATGGTGCGGGAGTATCAGCGAAACGATCAATCACCGCAGCAAAGGCGTATCCGGAACGATAGGCCCGTTTCCAGTACTGGCGGATTGTGGTCATGGCCAGATCGTGCCGGGTCATATCCGTATCGAGATGCAGGATACGCCAGCCGGCAAAGCGAATCCGGCGGCTGAGCTCCGGATCTTCACCGCCCACCAGTTCCTCATCATAGCCCCTGCTTTCTTCAAGGGCCTGCCTGCGAACAAGCACATCACCTCCAAAACTCTCGGATTCACCCGGTTCCCCGTTCCACTCAAGGCTGCCGATCCAGTTGAACACAGAGTGTTCAGGATGTATTTCCAGACGATTTCCCTTTACTGCCGCAATGTCATCCTCCAAGGCCGCAACACCTTTCCGCAGCCAGGAAGGATCAAGGATGGTGTCAGAGTCGAGGAACTGAACAAAGGGCGCATCTCCTGCTTTCCAGCCCCCGTTTCTTCCCAGTCCGGGGGTTGGGTACTCGGGGTGCAGAGCAATGATATGGACAGCGGGTATCTGCTTTGCGATTGCGATACTGGAATCATGGGAGCCGCCATCCACATAGATTACTTTCAGTAAATTATCAGGATAATCTGATTTGAAGATGGATGCCAGGCAACGTTCAAGAGTAGCTGCCGCGTTTACTCCGATGACAACACAATCAATGGCGGGGAGCCGTTTCTCTCTGCTTTTCTCTGCCGGGGTAGTTTCCATATAAACTATACCAGTATCAGAAGGGAGAAGACAGAAATCAGAAGCTCAAGCTTAGCGCCGTTATATGCCGCTCCGACATGCTCTGCAAAGGCTGTAAAATGAGCACTGATGTTGTCCTGTTCGCTTATGGCCAGCTCAGTGATAAACTGGTGCTGTTGCCTGAGAAGCAGGCCGGAATAGATAATGGTCAGCAGCGTTACCACCAGGGCGACGTTCAGCATGATCCGTTTTCGCAGGGAGATTTTCATTGTTTTTTCTCTATGATTTTCGCAGGAACGCCAACGGCCAGGCAGTGGTCGGGTACCGATCTGATCACCACGGCATTGGCGCCGATATCCACATGGTCGCCGATGGTTATCGGCCCCAGTATTTTTGCTCCTGCTCCAATATTCACATTGTTGCCTATTACAGGCGCTGCTTTCTCTTCAATATTCTTGAGTCCCACGGTTACTCCGTTACGGATAATGCAGTTGTCGCCGAAGCTTGCATATCCGCTGACAACGATATCGCCAAAATGATCAATACGGAAATTTTTGCCGATCTGTACCTCACAGGGCAGTTCTATGCCGGTAACTATCTGGATACATTTGAACATTACTTTGTACATCAATGAAAATATTTTCCGGATACATGCTGGTTTCACCCCATAACGCCAGCGGCCAAAGCGATAAACCAGCATCACCCAGAAGCCCTGGCAGCTCCAGTCACCCTCATAGGCGGCAAGGTCGGCCCGGATATATGGGAATAATCGCATACTGTTCACCAAGGTACGGGAGGGGCGATTTTACCAAACCCCGTATCCCGCAATGAGCCGATAATCTTTTGCATGATCGCCTTTGATTCCAGCCGCTTTTCCTTGCCGTATTTTCTCCCCGGCAACAGATTGATGCCATAGCGCAGCATATGCCAGCCAAGCTCCACGCCGCTGTTGGCAAGTACCGCGGGCAGACCGCTGTTTTTCCTGAAATAAAGCCACTCGCTGCGCATGCGGAATTTCACCACCTGGCCGGCGCCGCTGTCAAACTGCTGATCCTTGCGGGTTTTGGAGCAGGCGCCACCCACATGCACCACCTCGGCATCGGGAATGAAAAACACCTTCCACCCCTTCTTTTTGGCCTTGAGGCAGAGATCCGTTTCTTCATAATAGATATAAAAACGCTCATCGAAGAGTCCGGTTTCTTCAAGCATTGTTCTTCGGTATATGGTGAAGGTTCCCGGCACCCAGTCCACCTCCATGATGGAGCTATGGTCAAACCCGCCAAATTCATGCCCTGAAAAGATGGCGGAATTGGGGAAACGGCTGCGCAGGCCGGAGATGGTGAAAAATTTACTCAGCCATCCCGGGAATTTGCGGGCGGAAGGGTCAAGGGTTCCGTCCGGCTTTACCAGACGCCCGCCGCAGAGACCGCATTCCGGGTGCAGCTCCATAAACGACAGGACGTTGGACAGGGCACCCGGTTTGACATAGGCATCCGGGTTCAGCAGGAGAATATACTCCCCCTGGGATTGCTGCCAGGCCTGGTTGTTGGCGGCGGCAAAGCCGCGGTTGTCGCTGTTGGCTATCAGTTTCACCCTGGAAAATCTGTTGCGAACCATCTCCACTGATTCATCAGCGGAGTTGTTATCCACCACAAAGACCTCCATATCCAGCTCTTTCCCTGTGGAAAACAGTTTCTCCAGACATTTCTCCAGCAGGGACGCAGTATTGTAGCTGACAATAATCACTGAGAGCATTTTGCTTTACCGTCTTTTATAGTTTTAATCAGGGTCAGTATATTCTGACCATCCTGATGCAGGTAATGCACCTCATCCATGGTCTGTTCTATCAGGTAAAGACCGTAACCGCTTTCCGGAACTGCCTCAAAATCAGGGACTGGCGCCTGGTCAAAAGGAAAAGGGGCGTTACAGTCTTTGATCATTACCATCAGTTTTCGATCCTCTAACTCAAAACAGACTGTGAGCCTGCATTCTTCAGGGCATTGAGAGCAGCAGTGTTTCACAGAGTTGGTGCAGGCCTCTCCCACGGCCAGTTCAACGGCGTTGATAAATGCGTTGTCTTTTCCCGGATCCTGTCCGGTGACAATGCGGTAATATGCCGCGGCAATGTTGGCCGCGGCAATGGCTCCCAGTTGTGCCTGTTCCAGGGTGGCCGGGATTTTCAGTTCCAGCTGTTCCATAATATACTGATCTCCTCTATGTTCTATGCGCTCTGAAAACTTTGGGCAGCTAAAGTGCTGTTATCATAAAATTCAAAAATCCGATGGGTCCTGGTGAGTTCAAACACCTTGCGCACATTGCAATTTGGAGCGGAGAGTTTGATGTCGCCCTCTCTTTCACGGACGCGGCGAAGAGAGGCCACCAGACTGCCGAGACCGCCGCTGTCCATATAGCTGACATCTGACAGGTCAATGACATAGTGGATGTTGTCCCGGTCTATCAGCTCGCTGATGGTCTCCTTGATACTACCGGCGACACTGGCATCGAAACGGCCTGAGAGGGTGAGGGTGACACATGTATCGTTCTGCTTTGTTTGAATTTCCATGTTTGTGCTCCTGTCAAGTGTTATTGGGTGTTATTGGGCGGTTTTTCGTGTGAAACCATTTGAAAAGAGAATCTTCAACAATATGCCGCAATCATGCCTGAAACTCCGGTTTGCCGCGTGATACCGTTCGATGATCTCTTCATCCAGTCCTCCTTCTTCCATCTCTTCTCCTTCCGCATAGGTGAAAACCCCCGGCAGGTAATCCGGAAAATCAGCCAGAAGCTTTTGGTGAGCCGGGGTCTCTGAGAGCGGACGGTTCCCGACGAGCTGCATTTTTCCCTTTATCACCAGGTGCAGAAGCGGGAATTTCTCCAGCGCCAGCACCGCAAAGAGTTTGTCGGCAATGGTATCGCCTCTGTTGAAAAGTATGGGGATGGTCAGGGATTCCCCCCTGTTGCCAAGCAGGACGCTCTGTTCTTCAACCTGCCAGCTGCCCTGCAGTTTTCTCAATCCGCCAAGCAGGAAATAGGGGAGCAGTTGTACGACAAAAATCAGTAAGGCCGAAACACTGTTCACCGTCCGGCGAAAGAGACTTCCGCTGTACATGTCCATGGACGAACACAAATACCCATCGCTGATGTCAAGAATTTCTCCATCTGCCGGCGAGATGATTCGTTTGCCGTGCACAATCCGGTTGTTGACAAAAAGATCCCGTCCGACATAGCTGTCTGTATGGATCACGCTCCTTTCGATCCTGGTTCCGTTGTCCACGATCACATCAGATCCGATTACCACATCGGGGCCGATTACTGTATTCCCGTGCAGGCGCACATTGTCCCCAATGATCACCGGGGGGATGATTTTCGTATTTTTCTCTATGGTCACATTCTGCCCTAAAAGCACATTCTGTTCCACGCCATAGCCGGGCAGCACATAATGATCCTGTTCCGCCTGCAGGATCTGCATGCTTATACCGAAAATATCATCAAGGCTGGTCAATGAAGAGAGGGCAAAATCTGCTTCCAGTGAAGAGTCTGATATGTTGTGGAGGCAATCCGCATTGGCTGCAAAGAGAACGCTCCCGGAGCTGCAGCTGCTTAACAGGCCGCTGTCGGCAGGGAATGATGGTGCGCGAAGGTCTCCTGCCTTGTCGTAATGCACAAAGAAAAAGCCGTCCATGATAAGAAGTGGGGTGTCTGCACAGAACGCACCGTTTTTTTCAATAAGTGTATCGATGGAATCGTCTGGGTTACTGATACCATAACTTATTGCAACGCCCCACCGCTCGCCCTGCTGGAAATATTCCTCAATACTGTTTCCTCCTTCATCCATTACTATTCTCACCGCTGTACAGCCGGACAAGAGAGCAAAATCCATATGGTATTCGAGCAACGGCTTGTTGCATATCGGTGTTATTGCGGGGTGGATTGCGGGGAAGAAATCACGCAGCCAGCCGGAGTCCTTTTCTCTGATTACGATAAGAGCCTTCATGGTCTGCTCCCCTGATTTGTATATGATGTCACGGCATCTGCTACGGTTGTATATATCTGAAAAACCTTGTCGGCCCTGGTCAACTCCATGAGCATTTTTACTTTTGCGTTAATTGCCGCCAGTCTGATATCACCTTTATTGCCCACGGCAATGCGCAGGCAGGCAAGCAGCGCCCCCAGGCCTCCCGAATCCATGTATTCAAGAGCAGTGCAGTCAAGCACCAGGCAAGGTGTTTTCTGCAATTGCAAAGGCAGTTCTTTGCGGAGCAGAGCCGGGGCTGTTCCATCCAGACGGCCATGGATCACGGCAATGGTGACAGCTTCGTTTGTTGAGTAGTCGATTTTCATGTCAGTATGCTCCTTTCCCGGCCAGGACAGCGGGAATTGTACGTAAAAGGATAGCTATATCATTGCAGAAACTTGTACTTTTTATGTATTCAAGATCCAGTTGAACCTGCCCGGTAAAAGGGATTTCACTCCTTCCGCTCACCTGCCATATACAGGTTATCCCCGGCAGGACATGGAGCCTTTTCCGCTGTTCAAGACTGTATAAGGCCACCTCTTTGGGTAATGCGGGTCTTGGCCCCACCAGGCTCATATCCCCGCACAGCACATTGAATAACTGGGGAAGTTCATCAAGGGAGAATTTGCGGATGATTTTTCCGGTTTTTGTCACCCGGGGATCGTCCTTCATCTTAAAAATGACCCCATCCGCGGACTCGTTTTCAGCGATCAAGTTCTCTTTCATGCGGTCCGCCCCGATTACCATGGAGCGAAATTTATAAAAACGAAAATGGCGGCCATCCTTCCCCACTCTGATCTGGCTGTAGAAAACCGGACCCGGGTCTTCCAGACAAATGAACAGGGCGGTCAGAATGAAAATCGGGAAACAGAGGAGCAATAATATTCCTGAGACCAGGAAATCAAAAATACGTTTGATCCGTTTGGCCCAGGCTACCGTCTGTTGCCAGACAAAGATTTTGGCCCGATACCTTCTTGAAGACAATCGCTGTGACAGCGAATGCACCATTGCCAGTCGTTGATCGTTCTTTTGATCCTGCATCCTGTTTTCCCCTTATGCGTTTCGAGGCTGACGGATTTTCCACATCACCACCCGCAGTAGAAAAAGCGGGTTGCCGACAACATAGCGTTTCCACATCCGGCCCGGTTCCTGAAGGATTCTGTACACCCATTCAAGACCTATCTCCCGCAGCCAGCGGGGGGCCCGCTTGGTTTTATCAGAATAAAAATCAAAAAGACCACCTACGCCTATGGCGACACCACACTCAAGTTTATGTCCATTTGCTGCGATCCATTTTTCCTGCAGGGGCGCGCCAAATGCCACCAGGACAATGTCTGCACCTGAGGTATTGATAGCCTGTATGACCTTGTCATTGTCCTGCTGATGGTCAAAGAATCCGTGTTGGGTGCCGGAGATATGTACCTGATATTTCACTTTCAGATTTTCGGCCATCTTTTCAGCGACGCCCGGTTCACCACCCAGCAGGAAAAGAGAGTGCTGTTTTTCGGCTGCCATTTCGCAGAGAAAGGGCAGCATGTCAGTGCCGTTCACATTCTCCAGTAAAGGCGTTCCCAGTATTTTACAGGCAACGGTCAGCCCTATTCCGTCTGGAAAAACTTGATCCGCGTTCTGCAGGATTTCATGGTAATCACGGTCTGAAAATGTTTTATTGAGACAATCCGGGTTGACAAAAAAGATGGACTTTGTCCCGCCTCCGCCAGTAATCATGGTATGAATGAGAGTAACAGCCTGACGCATGGTGGTATTGACAAAGTGAATGTCAAAAAGATTGATCTGCTTTTCTGTCGGCGTATGACTGCTTTGAAAGAAATACGCGGGAATGGCCCGCAGGATGAGAAACAGATCGGAAAGCGGAGTACGGGTAAAGCGATATTCCCACTCTGCCGCCACATTTCCCTCATGACCGATGTTAGCATTTTTCCGTACAGTCCACAGGGAGACAATGCCAGGTTTGCCGGTGTGCAGGTAGCTGCTTTCCGGAACAAACCGGTAGTTTGAAAAGTCTTCCATGCTGCTTCCTGCCAGGCCGAGTTTTCCTGTCAGCACATAAAAAAGAAGCGCCAGGTTGGCAGCTGTGGGCCATTGTGTATTGAAGAGTGTAAGGCTGAGTTTTTTCCCTCCCTGACCAATGATTGTTCGTGCCGCCGGCAGCGTGACTGATTTTCCCGTTACAAGCTTTCTCAATAGCAGAATCATGGATAAAGGGAGTGCAAAAAGGAGAGCCAGGGTCAAGGTTAATAACAATTCAAGGATGCGAAAAAGTATCCTTGTCAGCCTTAAACTTCCATGGGCGAGAACTTTGCTGAGCAGATGTCTTCTGGTTGGTTTCAGCCGTTTCTCCATGGCATACAGCCCACTTTCCGGCGAGCGGTCTTTTTGCGAATGCTTCATTGTTGATTCGGTTTTTAATGTTTTTTTTGTATGGAGCAGTATTGTTTTGCAGGTGTTCTTGCAACCCGCATGCCAACCAGTATGAAATGTCATATCATGTTGCAATTGTAGTATATCTGACAGATCTCAACCAAGACCAAAGAGCCAGTGCTCTTAAATTGAGAGAAAAGCGCCTTTTGCTCTCTCCAAACCTGCAAAGAGAATAACGCTTTTTCTGGAAAAAATTTTTAATATCCGATAGGCTGTACCTGTTCTCGATTTTTATGAAATCCGTGTAGGCAGATAGAACCACTACAGCATTCACAGGTGTAATAAGCATGACAGACAAAAAGCAGTTCACAATTCTGGTGGTGGATGATGAACAGTCAATACTCAATTCCATTCAACGTTTTTTTAAAAAAGATAACTATCGTGTGATACTGGCTGATAGTGGCGAAGAAGGGTTGGCGATACTTGCAAAGAATAGTGTCGATCTTCTGTTGCTTGATTTAAAAATGCCCGGCATGGATGGCCTGACTGTATTGAAGAAGGCTAAAGATTTACTTCCCGAGCTGAAGGTGATCATCCAGACAGGGCATGGCGGCGTAAGCGAAGCAGTGGAAGCCATTAGAAATGGAGCCTCCGATTTTCTGGAGAAAGGCGGATCGCCGGAATTACTGCGGAACAGGGTCGGACTGATCTATGAAAACTGGTTGCTCAGTCAAAAAGAGTGGGATGGAAAAGAGAGAAGAGGATATGTCTTTGACTGTGACAAACTGGTGGGCGAGTCTCCGCCAATACTCAAATTAAAGGACCTGATTGTCAGGGTGGCTGACACTGACACAACAGTTCTGATACAAGGCGAGAGCGGAACCGGAAAAGAACTGGTCGCGCAGGCGCTTCATCACCATTCCAAACGCCGGGAAGCTCCATTTGTTGTTGTTGATTGCGCTTCAATCAACGAAACAGTCATTGAGTCAGAATTATTCGGACATGAGAAAGGTGCTTTTACCGGCGCTGAAACAGCCACACAGGGTCTTGTTCGCACCGCGAATAAAGGCACCCTTTTCCTTGATGAAATTGGTGAGTTATCCCTGAGTGTTCAGGCAAAACTCCTGCGCCTTATCCAGGAGCAGACCGTCCGTCCGGTGGGATCTACGAAAAACCAGCAGGTTGACATAAGAATTATAGCGGCAACACATCGAAAATTACTAGATGAAATGATCGGGAAGACGTTTCGACAGGATCTCTATTATCGTTTGAGTACTGTTACATTAACCGTGCCGCCGCTGCGTGAACGAAGAGGTGACATTGGACTGTTAAGCAATCATATACTTTGCCGGCGTGAGGGAGCAAAAAACAAAACAAGCATAACCGATCAGGCCCAACTCCTCCTCAATCAATATGAGTGGCCTGGAAATGTGCGTGAACTGGAAAATGTATTACTGGGTGCCCTTGTATTTGCCAAAGACGGTATAATTACGCCGGAAGACCTGCCACCTCACATTGGAACTCATCTGCCCGTGGAGAAAACGACTCTAAAAGCAGGAACATTGGCCTCCTATGAGCTGGAAGCCATCAAAAATGCCCTGGTCGAAGCGAAAGCTAACCGTCGTACGGCGGCAAATATTTTAGACATTTCTGAGGCCACCCTGTACAGGAAAATAAAAGAGTATAGCTTGTAA
>DZBJ01000093.1 GCA_022736275.1 Rikenella microfusus
TGGGAACTGAAAACTACGAAGCCATGAACAGCAAGGGATGGCTTTACAAGCGTAATGTGGAAAAGGGGCAGAAGGACTGGATAGGGTATGTTTCAACCTTCTATGATGCCTTCAATCCTGATGCCCGCCAGGCTTTCTGGGATCAGATAAACACCTCACTCTACAGCAAAGGCGTTGATGCATGGTGGCTCGATGCCACCGAGCCTGACATCTGCTCCAACCTTCCGATGGATGAGCGTAAGGCTCTCATGCACCCGACAGCCCTCGGCTCTGCCGACAGGTATTTCAACGCCTACTCACTTGTTCAGGCACAGGGTGTCTTTGAGGGTCAGCGTGCAACAGATCCGGGTAACAGGGTCTTTATCCTGACGAGATCAGCTTTCGCAGGACTGCAGAGATATTCGGCTGCGAACTGGAGCGGCGACATTGCTGCAAGGTGGCATGACATGGCAGCACAGATACCGTGCGGACTGAATTTCTGCATGTCAGGCATATCCTACTGGACAATGGACATAGGAGGCTTCTCGGTTGAGAGCCGTTACTTCAATCCCTCCCCGGCAGACCTTGACGAGTGGCGCGAGCTTATGACCCGCTGGCACCAGTACGGGGCCTTTGTACCACTCTTCAGATCACATGGCGAGTTCCCCTTCAGGGAAATCTACAACACCTCGCCTGAGAACCACCCGGCATATAAGTCGATGGTTGAATATAATAAACTGAGATACAGACTTATGCCTTATATTTACTCCCTTGCCGGACACTCATGGCTAAATGATTATACGATGATGAGAGGTTTGGCTATGGATTTCAGCCTTGACACAAAAGTATTCGATATAACCGACCAGTACATGTTCGGCCCCGCGCTGATGGTAAATCCTGTTACCAAATACAAGGCCCGTTCAAGGAAGGTCTATCTGCCTGCTGCCTACGGCTGGTATGATATGCGCACCGGAGTCTACTATGAGGGAGGAGAGACGGTTGATGCTGATGCCCCGTACGATTATATACCGGTATTCGTAAAAGAGGGATCGGTGATCCCCTTCGGTCCTGAGATGCAGTACGCCTCGGAGAAACCCGCTGATCCCCTCACGCTCTATGTTTACGGGGGCAGTGACGGCAGTTTCGTGCTTTATGAAGATGAGGGCGATAACTATAATTATGAGAGCGGTGGTTATACACTGATATCATTCACCTGGAATGAGGCCGCCGGCACCCTGACCGCAGGCGCCAGGACGGGTGAGTTCGCCGGCATGTTTCAGAACCGCACTTTCAATGTAGTCAGGGTCTCTGAGAAGAAGCCCGTGAAACTCGATTTTAACGGGGCTCCCGATGTCATAATAAACTACACCGGGGAGGAGATTACGGTCAGGCTTCCGTAAGAGCATCAGGGGCTTATGAGATTATAAGAACGAAATGAATCTATAAACATGATCAGGAAATTATTTCTTGCCGCTTCGGCAGCTTTGATATTCATAACTTCATCCTTCTCCCAGAGCATTGTACCCGCTGAGTGGAAGTTCATAACAGGTGACAAGCCTGAGTACATTGACTCGGCGATGAACGAATACTGGTGGAAGGACATCTCTCCCCTGGAGTTGTGGGAGGCGCAGGGATTTTCAGGCTATGACGGCTTTGCGTGGTACAGGGTGAAAATTGTGGTGCCGGTCTCAATGAAGAGGAATGCCTTCAGGTATGACGGGCTGATGCTGAGTCTGGGGAAGATCGATGACTCCGACGTTACATATTTCAACGGGCACGAAGTAGGCAGTACCGGCAAGATGCCTCCTGATTATTCCGGTGCCTGGGATGTGCCACGGGCATACCTCATCCCCCCGGAGCAGGTGCAGTGGGGCAAAAAGAATACAATTGCCGTCAGGGTATATGACGCCGGGGGTGGCGGCGGACTCTACGGCGGCCCGGTGGAGCTGACCAACAGGGGTAATCCTGACCTGCTCGCACTGAGCACTGAATTCAAAGAGGCGGATATGATATTCAGGGGTTCCCCCGATGTTGAGATCCCCGTCACTCTGAAGAGTGAATTCAGGAAGAAATACCGCGGAGCCCTTACACTTACGATTACAACTGACTTCGGAGAGGAGTTCGTGTCAAAGTACCAGGAGGTGGCAGTAAAAAAGAAAAGTACCGGCCATTTTGCCTTCAGGGTAAAGGACCTGAAACCGGGCTTTTATAAGGCGGTTCTCTCCCTCGAGAGCAAGATGGGCAACAAGAAGCATAACTTCAATTTCGGGTATGAGCCGGAACAGATTGTTTCACCTGCTGATCCGCAGCCTGACTTTGCCGAATTCTGGCAGAGGGCAAAGGCTGAACTTGCCACCGTGGACCCGCAGTTCAAGATGATTCGCATTGACAGCCTGTGCACTGATAAGAAGAATGTATACCTCGTGGAGATGCGCTCCCTTGGCAATGCCCTTATCAGGGGATGGTACCAGGTTCCGGTCAGGCCGGGCAGTTATCCTGCAGTCATGCAGGTGCCGGGATACAGCTCAACCATCGTTCCGTCATACGTCAATTACGGGGATGACATCATAGGCTTCGGGCTCAATATCCGCGGTCATGGCAACAGCACCGATGATGTCAATCCAGGTTTCCCCGGATATATCCTCACGAACCTTGACGACAAGGAGAAATATATTTACAGGG
>DZBJ01000094.1 GCA_022736275.1 Rikenella microfusus
CTGTAGTAGTGGTGTCCATCCGCAGGTAAGTTATCGCCGTGGTATTGGCTGTGGTAGTGGTAATCCTGATTTTGAGTTTGAACCCAACAATAGGATTAACCGTCAAGGCAGAGAGGTTTGTCCCGTTCAGCGCCAACCACGAGCCACTATACCCTGCCCCTGTATCAGCCTGAAATTCAAGGGAGTAATTGCCAATCGTTCCGCCACTCATAACAGCAGCAGTATTAACAAACCCCGTATGCCCCTTGGCAAAATATGGCATTTCCCAGATACATTGATCGCCAACTACGGCTATTAGCAGCCCACCCGAAGAGTTGAATTTAGCCGTCCCTGATACCATTGTGAACTGGCTGGTCGTCTCAGTAGTCGGTTCATTGAAACATAGCAGGAGCCGTCCATAATCAGTTGCCATAAAGAAGTCAATAAAATGTGTCCCGTACACAGACGCTTGGCCAGAGGTACTATTTATTTCCTGACACCCTCTGACAGCGCCGTTCAGAACGGCATGACCAACATTAAGGATTGTTTTCGACGAATAAACATACATCCCCGCCATCACCTGCTCATAGAGCATACCCTTGTCAGAGTTGGTAAATGCGTAGGAGGCCGTCCGGCATTTATCAAGGAAGCATCTTTGTACCTTTATGTCTCGGTTATTCCCGCCAGTGCTGCACACGTAGGGACACCCGTATGCGTTTGGTGCCCAGGTTCCGCCGGATAACGGGGCGTTATAAGTCCCTATATTTCTGATTTTCGCGTCAGAGGCCGCTGTCACCGCAACAACATAAGCCGCAGGGTGACAGTCCGGTATCGTGCCGTTAAATCCGAATGTTATTCCATCAACTACGCAGTCATAGCACCCTGCACCGATGGAGATCGCCCCATATGCGGTCGTTACATTCGTCCGCCCATTATATCTGTCACAGTGATCTAAATCGGTAACAGTTACCTTCGATGCAGTTGCTATAGTTAAACTGTTAATATTTAGGCAGTTACTGAGGTCTATATTATCACTGTAATTGATACTGTAAGCGGCACCAGAAGACCGTGCATATTGAATTATTCCGGCCTGGACGCCATCAAGGGTTATGTCTTTACAATAACCAATATACACAGCATGGTCTGACGAACCAGGCACATTCCCACGTTCAAACCTGCTCCTTTTTATCAGCCCTCCAGCAAAGTTTGAGTTCATATTAAGTGCGTAAGTATCAACCGCCCCATACATCCCAACCGCCAAGCCCTCTACGTCAATAGCTGTTGCTGTCTCGTTGATAACAGTAGTATCAAATGTAAAACAGTTTTTCAGTCGCAATGAATACGCCTGACCAAAACCAAAATACCCGCTTGTGCAGTACAGATATTCAAGATCAATCGCCCCCGCCGACGAGGTTACCCACTCAGGACGAGTTGTCAATGTCGCATTAGGGGCCGTATTTGTCGCTCTCGCTGACGTGGCAACCTCAGCCAATATGATATTAGGAATCCAGACCTTGCAACCAGTAGGAGCAATGTGCCCGATAGTCCGCTTCATCGTCACATTGCTTGATGCTATTGCTACCGAATGGGCAAAATTGACCCGATAGTTGTTAGCATCGACAATCGTCTTGATCGTGTACTGCCCATCGTCCCCCGCACCACTGGTAAAATCAAGATAGACTTTATTGCCAACTGCCAAACCATGGCCCGTAAAAGTGATTGTCAGTGAATGAAGCACCGAAACATTGCCACTGGTAATCGCTACTATGGAAGGGTACTTAATGGCGTAAGTGGTAGCGGCAATATAAACTTCATACATCCCATCAACGCCTGTACCCGAAGTGAAGTTACAATCGACCATCTCCCCGATATTTTGAAGATGTGCGGTAAAGGTAATGGTTATCCCTGGTCTTGATGTTACGTTGCCAGCCGTTCCAGAACCAGTCAAATCAACCGTAAAATGGTATGGACTGATAACGGTAACGGTGTAAATCCCGTCAGCCGTCGCACCACCAGAGGTGAAATCAAGTCCGGTCTGCTGGCCTGTTTCAAGAAAATGCCCTGCTGAAATGTAACACGTTACTTTATTGTCTGCCCAAGTGTAGGTACACGACTGAGAGATACCGGCGTAGGTTGATGCTTGAGCGGCAAGCGAGGCGTAGGTAGAAGCCTGCTCATACGCCTCTCCCATCTGCATAATGCCCCCGGCAATAGCTTTAAGGAATCGCTGACGCTTGTCCGTATCCCCGAAAGCCTCGCCAATATGTTGATGCGCCCACCCGTTCGTAGCCCCATTCAGCGCAGGCCAAGCGGTGTAATCATCATCCGTGTCCGCCGAGCCGGACGAGTTTTCCACAAACGCTCCAGGCGCAAACTGCACCGTAGAACCATTCGTCGGAATCTGGAATTGCTGACCGACTGTCCCGTCTGTAACCCCAAGATAGAACCGACCACCCCGTGAAGTATGTTTCCCAAGTCTTGGGATGGTGAAGTTAACCGCTGCGTCCGCAGCAATCTCCATCCAGCTCAACACGTCGGCACCTGTTGCAGATGCACCAATGCCAGTCAATGCCCCAGATGCAAAAGCACCGCCTGTTACCTCACGGAACTTGATAAATC
>DZBJ01000060.1 GCA_022736275.1 Rikenella microfusus
GTCATGGTATCCTCCAGGATCTGAAAATACTCTTTTATCGTAGGACTGCTGACACCGCAGTCGGAAGCGATATTTGAATAATTTACTATCTCGCCGTTTGAAAATGCCGCAGCCTCCAGAAACCGGGAAAACGATGAAATATTCCTGATCCTGGCTTCAGCCATTATTTCATCCCGAAGATAACTCCCAACATAGGCAGACAACAATCTGGCCGGCCTGTCAGACAGGTACATCCTTGGCAGAAGTCCGTTGTTCAACGCCCGTAATAGATCAAAATCCGGTATTTCCCTGTAAATAAGCGGATAAAGTTCATACCGCAGCGCCCTACCCCCTAACAGATTGCCGCCTGATCTTACTATCTTACGGGGACTTGACCCGCTGAGAATAAACTGCCTGTTCCTGTTGACAATAAGCCATTGTACCTCATTAAGCAACGAAGGTATTCTCTGAATTTCATCTATGATAACCAGTGATGAGGAGTTGTCGGCTTCTACTGTTTCACGTAGTAGAGCCGGGTTGCTTAAAAAACGATTGAATACATCTGACAGCAGGAGATCAAAATAAAGAACTCCGGGATACATCATCCTGAGAAGCGTGCTCTTCCCGGTCTGCCTTGCCCCCCACAGGAATATACTCTCAGCATCTTTCCCGATGAATATTTGCTCTCTGAGAAACATGACAATTTAAAGTTATACTTTAATATATCCTGTTATTTTAAAGTACAAATATAGATTATATCGAGCTGCAATCGCAATTTATTATGCTATTTTTGGGGAGTTGATCGAAAACGATTATGTTTTCAACTTCGTGATAATGACTCATTAGTAATGCAAATTCAGGTATTCCTCATCAATCATACATTATACCTGCATTTATAACCATTTTTTGATTATTTATGCAGTTGCATTGTAATTCAATTTTTCACCGCGACCTTCTTTATCTGACCAGACATCACTCAGCTCTCATCTGCGGACTGCACAGATGAAGGCTCAAATCTTTATCACCTCGTCAAACCACCTGGCCACCGTCTCGCGATGGGTGACGAAAACGATGGTAATCTTCTCCTTCAGCTTCGACAGGACCTCCATAATGATTGCCTCGTTCTCCGCATCAAGCGACGAAGTGGCTTCATCGAGCAGCAGCACCGACGGTCTTCGCAGCAGCACCCGGGCCAAAGCCAGCCGCTGGCATTCACCTCCCGAGAATGATGTATGATAATTAACCAGGAAGGCATCCAGACCTTTCCTGAAACGCTTCACCAGGTGAGTGGCGTTGACCTGTGCAAGCACCTCCCATACCTCATCATCAGTGATACCACCCCCGCTGTTGCCCGAATTATCATCGTGCTCTCCACCGCTGCCATGATTCTGATCCCGCCGGCCAGCACTGTCCCATACCAGGTTCTCGCGCAGCGTGCCGTCGATGAAGAACGGATCCTGAGGCAGATAGCCCAGTCCTGCTTTCCAACCGGGCATTAACTCCTCATCAAGCAACCGGCCGTCGATCATAATATGCCCGGCATCCGGCTTCTGCAATCCTGCGATCAGATCTATAAGTGTTGTCTTGCCCCGACCCGACTGCCCGATAATTCCCGTGATCGAATTCGCTCGGATAACAGCGCTGAATCCTTCAAACAGCTTGGAACCATCCGGGTAAGAGAAATTGATTCCCTCTAGTCTTATCCCGTCCTTCATCATTACCGGTGAAGGTCCTGCGTTTTCTCTCACCAATCTCTGCTTACTGCCCTCCGCTCTGCGCTCTGTGCTCTGCGCTCTTACCCCCGGCTGCTGAACGAACGGGGCTGATGGCACCTGCGTCTTCGGGTCAGGCAGTTCCTCATCAAGATTTATCACCAGTTTCACCGATGGTACATTCGCCAAAATCATGCTGATGTCGGTGTTCATGGCTATCAGTTGCGGGAAGATCCGCGAAAAAAGCAGTATCAGTATCACAAACGATGCCATCGGCACCGCCCCTGACCGGTAACCGAACCACACAACACCCACCAGCACAATCAGTCCCGCTATGCGCTGTATCAGCTGGGGTAGCGACCAGTTTCGCTGCATCCTGTACTCCATGTCGAGCAGCGAGGTGCTGGCTTCATCGAAGCGGTTGTAGTAGTAATCCTCCGAACTGTGCACCTTGGCTATCTTCACTGTCTGCCAGAAGTCGTCAATGTATTTCAGGAGCCTGTTGTAGGAGTCGACATACCCCTGCCCGAGGCGGAATGATCGTGAGAGGAAGCTGCGCAGGGCGAAGAACAGCAGTATGCCCACCCCGATGATCACCAGCGTGAAGCGGGCGGAGATGAGCAGCGCGTAGAGGGTGTATGCGCCGGTCATGATGGCCGTGGTGAGGAGACGCAGGTAGAAGAAGTAGTAGTTGGCCAGGGTGGGCACCTCGCGTGTCAGCACCTGGAGGTGGTTGGTTTTGCTGCGACTGTTGAGCATCTGCCAGTCGGCCATGATTATCTTGCGGAACAGCCTCCGGCGAAGCGAGTAGATGAAAGTCTGCTGGTAACGGGCATCGAGGATCGATTTAAGGTACTGTATTACTGCGCTGAATGTCAGCAGCGCCATATACACCACCAGTATGCTGCCGATTGTTATCTCTATCCCTGCGCCTTCGGCGAAGTTGCGGATGGCAAGTGCGATGCCTTCAGGCTCGCCACCGCCGGCACCAATGCTCAGCAGTTGCAGCAGAGGGATAAGCAATACAATGGAAAAACCCCCGGTAATCCCCTGTAATAAAGTCAGCAGGAGGATGAGCAGCAGCTTCCCCGGCTGGTGCTGGCGCAGGAGGCGGAATGTTTTGATGATAAATAGTAACTTGCTCATTATGTAGCCATCTGTGGCTGTCATGGTTCAGAGGGATGTCACCTCGCGGTATTCGTGCATATTCTCACCACCTATGATCACTGTGCCGTCAACAGACAGCCAGGCATGGGCCTCAAGCTCTTTGGAATCGCTCTTTTTCACCCCCAGGTGAATTTTTGATTTTATGCCTCTCATTGCCAGCATGCGATGTGCTGCCAGCGCCTTCACCAGGCATGTTGAGCTCCAGGGGGTCCTCGACGCCAGGCCGTTGATCACCTTTGCAACAACAAGGTAATCATGTTCCGTAACTTGTGAAAATCTTACGGGGTGAGCCCTGACTGACGTGGAAAGGTAGCGTCCGGAGTGCAGTAAGCTGACACGGATACGCGATATCATTAACCAAATGAGAGCCTCCGGAATAATGCTGAATTCCTTGACCGTGAACCTCCGCCCGGGGAAGAAAGATTTCAAGAAGGAAAAATCTTATTTCGTGTGTTCCGTTATAAGACCCCTGTATGCCAGATCCTCAATAAACGCCTTCACATCCGCCAGACACTCCATGCGGTCAACATCATATTCTTCTATCAGACGATCAGTAATATCTTCCGCAGAAGCAGGCTCTTCGGCAAGTATTTCCCAAATACGGCTCCCGACAGGATCAAGGGATAAATACAACCCTGCCTCAATACTCATGAGAACGATCTCCTGATCAATCTTGCTCGACAGGATCTCTGCTTTCTTTTGCCACACCTTTTTCATTTCTGGCTTTTGTTAACTTTTATCAAAAGATCATGCGACAGGAGCCCGTCAACTAACTGATCCATATTATACAATACATCATATCCGAGATTAAAAACCTCTTTGGTGGAACGCAGTCCGTCAAAGCCTTTTATTAAGGGCATAAGCAAAACCGGAACTTCATAGGAGGTCAGGTCGCTTCTGAGCACTAACCTTCCGGGACCGGCTTCTTCCGTCGTCAGATCCGGGCTAAGTCTCATCTGGTCAGGCAGCACATTCTTCAGGAAATGACGATGAGCCTCGATCACGCAGGATTCAAGAATTTCCCCTCCAAGACCAGCAAACTGCCTGAAAGATTCAGGTTCAGTTTCACGGAAATATTTATAACAGAGTAAGTAGAACTCTTCCTCTTTCCCGACCCAGTCTCCCCAAATTCTTCTATAGTTTGCGTCTGAGACATTGCCGTTTTCATCCTCCATGGCAATATCGCCAGCGTTAAGGTCATCAGGGAAGATTTCATATACGGGCCAGCCTGCCCTTATCATAGAGTGCCGTTCCAGTATAATCTGCATCATTTTCAGATATCTGTCGACAGCCTTCCAAAGCCTTTTCCCTGACGCTCCTCCAATGGATGAGCAAAAATAGGTTGCACAAAGATGGTCCCTGTACTTCCACACTGAACAGGCTCCTGTGGAATAAAATGGGCAAAGCTGTTTTTCAAGAAGTTCCTTTGGCTTTGACCAGAAATCCGCACCGTCAAGTTCCTGCTTACGCGCCGTGTAATCTGCATCAGGAAGAATGCCGTAAGGTGTTACCCCTCTTTTTAACCTGATTTTCTCAAGTATTATTTCTCTTCCATCCATTTGATTCCGATCACTCAAAATGGCGCCGCACATAAAATTTGACATTTGTGGATGATAGGAACAGCATTTCGTATTTATGTATGGGCTGTGCGGTGAGCGGGAAAGAACACAGTTCTGGCAATCGGCAATAATTTCTTCAGGGAGCTCGAGCCTGATAATATCAGGACACAATGAATGAAACAAAGGCGGTATTTTGTCCTTCAGTAACATAATATCGAATGGTATCAAGCTCTATCCGGCAAAAAACGCTCCGCCCGGAAAGCAGGGTTCAAATAAAAAAGAAGACCAATAGATCCGCGTCTGCCTGGATTCTATCAAAATAAGTCAAAAAAGGTTCGCTGATCAGGAGTTCATCTGGCCTGTAGATGCACCATCGAGTATCCCATTGGGCAAATTTGCCAGGGTCTTCCGTATAGGCATGGTCGCAGAGATCCTTGGTTTTGACCACTTTTGCTTAATCTTCTTATGCATCTCTCCCGGTGTTTAAAGATCTGTAGTTATTCCATTTATTAAATAATAACCACATGCTGACCTCAATTATTGTCCAGTCATGGGGTGTAAAACTACACACACTTTTTGAATTAATCAAATCATTGAGTGAATTCCTGATTTTTGAGATATTAAATAGTCCACATCTGGCATCCAGATCTTCCGCCTCGAACTCAATAAGCTTAGACAGCTGTGGAAGATCTTTCTTAATTATGTGGTAATAGCCGGGTGAATAATACCCTTTCCCTTTTCTCATCCTTACCGGCTCTGGCAGGATGTCTTTCATGGCCATTCTTATCAACCCTCTGTCCAATCCATCAGCTTTGAAGCACTCTTCGGGGACCGTCATCAGGAATTCAAGAACTCTCCTGTCTGCAAGCGGATAGGTGATCTCAACCCCGTAATACGATGATCCGCAGTCCCAGTCCTCCCTGAAGTAGTTATTTTCATCCGGCCATACTTTTTTGTCCGGATTAAGTTTATACCGGTAAAAAGTTTTATGGAACTTCCTCATTAATTTATTTAATCTTCGATAATCCCGGAGACCAAGATTAAGAGGAAGATTCAAGGCCTTTGTCCCATTCTTGATTCTTTCTCTGCCCCTCAGCCTTTCCCAGGCAGACAAAAGACAAGGGGGAGTGAGCGGGAGCAGAAATTCCTTCTTCAGAACAATAAACATGCTTAAACCTGATTTCTTCTGGATAAGCCAGGTTAATTTCATGAATGTTCTGAACCTTCCCCTGAAAAAAAGATGTACCAGTGGCCTGACGGTACTGTTAGATGCCGTCTGATCCCCCACGTAACCGTGAAGAATCCTTCTTATGCCCTTTGAATGGAACTCAGAGAACAAGGCCTCGTCAACATAATTATAAGAGCTGAACAATGCATAATAGCGGCTGAACCTTGAAAAAACAGAATCAATAAAACTGAGATTAGTGTGAGGGATGAAGGCAGGGACAATATTTGTCTCTGCAGCCAGGATAGAATGGATGTATTCAGATTCGTCTGTTTCATCAGGTGACCGTTCTTTTGGGTCCAAAATTGTAGATGCAGTATAAATCTTCTTCCCGGTACGATCCATTTCTCTTGCTGCAAGGCATGCTATTGATCCGCTGTCAAGCCCTCCGGATAAAGGGACCCCGATTTTCCCCCCGGTTCTCATCCGGTCAGACACCGCCTTAGTCAATATCATTTTAAGCTCCAATGCACATGATTCAGCCATAACCTGATCAGAACGTCTCCTGTATTTAAGTGCCCAGTACTTCTCTAATCTGGTCGTTTTTTTACCGAGGCACAGATAATGTGCTGCATCCAGCCTGTAAATATTCTTCCAATTAGTCTCTCCGGGCTTATTAAACAGATATAACACCTGGTTCCTCAAATATTCATTGTCCGGACTTGCTTTTACAAATTCCAGACGCGCAATTGCTTTCAATTCGGTTGAAAACACAAATCTCCCATCCCGGAAGCAATAGAGAAACGGTTTTACACCTATCTGGTCCCTGGCACAGAACAATTCTCTCTTCTCCTTATTCCAGATTGCAAAAGCAAAGTCACCGTAAATGTCTTTAACAAAATCCTTTCCGTACTTCCGGAAGGAACGCAGCAGCAGCAACGGGTCAGTTATTTTATCCCGATCAGAACCCTCAATTCCAAGCTTGTCCATTATTGCCTCTCGCTCGTCAAGCCGTGCATTTGCAGTGATAACAAACCCGTCCTCCTCATAGGGCGACGAGTCATAAACTGACTCCGGAGTGACCTGCAAAAGCATGTGGCCCAGAACAACCGATTCCTCCCGGTACAACCCTTGCCCGTCCGGACCACGATGCGCCAGGTCAGCCTGCATGGATGCGACCCACTCATCTTTGATTAGATGCCCCTCAAAATCTACTATTCCGAAAATGGCGCTCATAAATCTTTATTTTCCGGGACTGTGAGTATCCGTTTATTGAAGAAATGATGTCTCCACTTAACCGGAACCAATTTTGGAATGATAATCTTCCTCAGGGTGTAGTACGCCAGCTGCACCTTAATTACCAAACCGTCACGTGAACGGATCTTGAAAAACCATCCTCTCAACTCATCACTGAAAGTATACCACCCGCTGACGGGTAATGCCATTCTCTTTATCCGGTTGTTCCCGAGCCTCCTGATACCGACTGCAGAGACTTGAGCCGAGATCACCGGTGGAACCCTTACCCCTGTGACAACAGAAGCCAGGCAAACGCCCAGGAAGACTAGCTTTTCTACCCTGAAACGGCGTGCGGTCCCAAGAACCCACTCCCAGTTCAGATCTTCATACTTATTGACTAAACGCGCGATGTCAAGAATATTCTTCAGCCTTATAAACCTGTCCTTTCCTCCATGATGCATAACGGCAAGAAGCAGATTCGCCTCAGGGGTCAGAACATATAACTCCCTGCCCTGAAACTTGCCTGTAATTATCTGTGAGGCAAGATCTTTCATCCTGACATTCATCCGATATGGCCTTAAACCCATCCTCCAGTGGAATTCTATATGAGAAAGCCTTAAACCGTCTTCTGCCCAGCGATTGAAGTTATACTCTGCCAGTTCCCTGAAAATATACTCCTCCTTTAATTCTGTCAAAGTATCCTGAACTACCAAACCCAATTCTTTCATTACGGGTTTGATGCGGGAAATATCCCGGATATCAATAAACAGATCAACATCAGACGACTCCCTGTTACCCAGTTCTCCGTAAACATCGTAGGCCAGCCAGAATCCCTTGAATGGCACTGCAGTAATCCCCCTGGCAGTCAGCACATCAGTTACTGTAAAAAAATCACCGGCATTCCTCAACTGCTGAAAAAGGTTCTCCTTGCATGCAACCCCAAACCAGATCAACACTTCAGGAGGAACCAAATCCTCCGGGAGTTTTTTCAGCAGGCTCCATACCTGGGGTCTTAGAGAATGAAAATCAGACCTGGAGTAAACATCATTCCAGTTAATCCGGTTCTGCCGGATAATGTCTTCCGCCTGACTGACAGCCAATGAAAAGTCGTCAAGTCGTACAGCCAGGTGCAGTAAAGCCATTTCAGGTGACTGGAAGAGTCTCTTCATTCTTCCCCGGAAACTTTAAAAATGATCTCCTCCCTCATGAATTTCACGAGGCTCCGAACTGGTATCCCGTCTGGTCTGATCACTTCAAACACCTTTACAACCTTTGCTGCTGATACAAGATCCGAAAAGTACTTTGCTTCATTTTCAGGCATACCCTGAAGATATTCCCAGCGATAAACCTCATTTCGCAACGCAGCCACCTTTGCAGCTCCTTCAATTTCCCTGCATACGGGCTGAGCTAGCTCCGCCACAGCCAGGGTAATGACCAGGTGAAGTGGGTATCGTCCGCCCCTGGCGGCCTCAAGCTCCAGGTAAAACTTGTCTGTTCTCTTCTCAATTCTTTTCAGCCCTGCCTTACTGACACCCAGCTGGTCCAGGGTGTGATTCCAAAGCTTTATTCGGTCCGACAAAGCGTTGATAACCGGCCTCCTGTCTCCGAAAGTTATTGGTGTGACGTCATCTGTCAGGAACTCACTTCCGCTATGGCAAAAGGCCATGGTAAGGGATGATTTCCCGGCACCTGATTCCCCGCAAATCATGATCCCAATCCCCTGCTCCAGAAAACAGCTTCCATGCATCGGAAGGATCTTTTTCTGATGAAGAATTGCCCCATAAACAGATCCGTTCAGATATAGTTCGAGTGACTCCCTGGAAGCTCCCTTTTCAGGAAGATATTCCACCTCTTTGCCATCCCTTACGTAAAAACTCCCAACTTTCTCAACCCGCATAGAGAACTCATGCTGATTCATCTGCCAGAAGCTGTCGGAATAAATGGGATTCTGAATACTCCTTACAGACTCAACCCTGCGAACAGACACATCATTTAATGGAAATCTTAATCTCATTGCAAATGAGTGGAGTGAAACAGGAAAATAAGATGATGGGGGAAGCTGATATAAGGCCCGGAAAAGGCCACCGAAGGCCATGAATTAATTCATTGACCACACAATTCTAAAAGTCGAATGACTAAAGGAATCAGTTGAGACCCGACACTTTCGCCATGTCCGGAATCTTCACCAGTTTTGGCTTTTCGGAAAGTCTCCTCTTGACTATCATATTCAGGATCCCGGTAGCCGCAAGACACAGCGCAAGCAGCACCAGCCCCAAAAGCAGTATCCCCAGGTTGTCAAGGAGGAAGGCGACGCCTATGATGAAGATATTAAAGAGCGACATGAATAACGTGGCCTGCCGGTGACTCAGCCCGGCACGAAGCATCATGTGATGAATGTGCCTCTTGTCGCCTATGAAGATGCTCTTCCTCGCACGAATCCTGAGTATGGTTACCCGCAGAGTATCATAAAGCGGAACTATCAGAATGGCAATCGAGACCGCAGGTGCTGACTCCAGCCGCAAAATAGGTTTACCGTTGGCAACCAGCTCATTGAAACGGATTGCCAGTATCGCCAGGGTGAACCCGATAACCAGCGACCCGGAGTCACCCATAAATATTTTTGTGGGACCTTCCGACATGTTGTACCTCAGGAAGGCTATAAGTGACCCCTGCAGGGCAGCTGCCATGACAGCGTAACCGTAGTCGCCTGACAGGTAAAAGAATATCCCGAACACCACTGAGGCAATGATCCCGACCGATGCAGCCAGCCCGTCAATACCGTCTATAAGGTTGACCGCGTTGATGATGACCACTATCACAATCAGAGTGACAATGTAGGAGGTGACAGCGGATACATCGGTGATCCCCATGAAGCCGTGGAAATGGGTGATATGGATGTTTGTGAAGACCGCAATCACGATGGCTGCTCCCAGCTCGGCCCAAAACTTCTTTCTCGGGTTGAGGTAGACGAGGTCATCCTTAATCCCCACAAACAGCAGGAAGACCGCCGCTGCGGTGAAGTACGACAATCCCGGCAGGTAGCCGTTGACTCCTATCAGGAATCCGAAGATGAACCCGCCGAATATGCCTATGCCGCCCAGGGTGGGCACATCGGACTTGTGTATCTTGTTAAATCCCGGTTTGTCTTCGAGATGACGTTCCCTGACCACCTTTATCACCTTGGGGATGTAATACCACGTAATGATCAGTGCGCTTAAAAACGCAATCAGTATGGCCGGTAAACCTGTGATAATTATCTCTGGCATCGCGGAGGAAAATATTTTCAATCAGTTCCTAAATTCATTTCAATTCCCGGCAGCAGTCTTCCCCGTCCGCTTTTTCACTTTATGGCAACAACAAAACCTTTGAGATCCGGTTCAAAATTAGTCTAAATATTCCGGTCGCGAAGGCAAATCCCTGAAAATTTTATAAACAAGCTCCGACTCCGTGAACAGGATCGTCCATCCCGTCAGGAACACCAGCATGAAATCTGCGTAGAACGAAAGGTGCGACTGGTACCACATCTCCAGCTCACCCTTGTAAGGTGCGATATAATTCCTGTAGAACTCATGCTTGTCGCCCGCGTGGGCTGAGATCCATTTTT
>DZBJ01000095.1 GCA_022736275.1 Rikenella microfusus
TAGTTGCAGAATGACGCTTGAAGAACTAAGCCGCGTGTCGTAGGCTATGGGCATTCAATCATATCTTTTTTATCTTTTGTCTATCGTGGGGCGGTAAGTCAGGAACAAAGCTGCCCCTTTGGTGCTGCAACTGGTCATTAATGTGGTCTAAGAGCGAGATAGATTGGTCTATTGATGACCGTGAAGTATAGAAAAGAGTGATTTTTGGCAATAGTATAGCATGGCGAAAAAGGATGATTTTTTCACAGGAAGCCGGCGATATTAAGTTTGTATTACAAACGGTCCTCATCTAAAAAACTCCGGTGGGCTTTTGCATCTGACGGGGAGTAACTGTTCTATTCTGCACATCCGGCCTTTTTGACAAATGCGACAGGTAGTGACATCGATCCCGCAGATCCTGAGTAATTGCTCCTGCCAAGTTTCCTGTCCGGCGTTTTCTTTTATTGCAGTTTTACCGCCGCCTATAATCTTACGGCATGCCGTAATGTTATCCTTGCGGCTTCTATTTGCCGGCAAGCCGAAGTGACGTATCCGTACATAGCGTTCCGGTAATGCGTGAAGAAGGAATCTTCTGATAAATTCATCTGCCTTAAGCGTCATGGTCTTTTGACGGTTATCGTCGGCATAATCCCGCCAGAGAAAAGAAACATTGCCATCCCGGCTGGCGAGGATGCGGTTATTGCTGATTGCGACTCTGTGGGTATACCTGCCGAGGTACTGGAGAACACCTTTGGGACCACCGAAGGGCGGTTTGCAATAGACGATCCACTTCTTTTTATAGAACTGTTTCCTGAAGGTTTCGAAGTCATCTGGTCTCTTTAGATGGCTGATACCGCCGGGGAAGACAAGATCACCTCTTTTGAAGCAATATTTGAGGTGATCAAGGAACTTACCGCTGAACAACGCCGACATAACTTTTACGTGAATAAAGAACCCCTTGCGGCATGATACCCAGCGGCTGCCGTCAGAGGATAGACCACCCCCGGTGACAATACAGTGAATGTGGGGATGATCCATGAGGTTTTGACCCCAGGTGTGCAGAATGCCGATAGCCCCTATTCTGGCCCCAAGATGTTTCTGATCATGGGCGAGTTCTATGAGCGTCTCAGAGACGGAGCGAAAAAGAAGATCGTACATGACCTTCCGGTTCATCGATACCAGGGGATTCAGTTCCGAGGGGATGGTGAAGACCACATGGAAATACTGGATGGGAAGAAGGTCCTCGCTGCGAGCCTCAATCCATCTCTCTTTCCTTAAGGTCTGGCATTTGGGACAGTGCCTGTTCCGGCAGGAGTTATAGGATATCTCCAGATGGCCGCAGTTGTCGCACTTATCCTTATGGCCGCCAAGGAGAGAGGTTCTACATACCTCAATGGCGTGCATGACTCGCCAATCATTGCGTGCCAACCGATGGGATTCTCTGTAAGCAGTGCCGTGTTGACGGAAAATGTCCGCCACCTCAAGACCGTGAGATGTTCGCATCAGCTTTCCGGATTATGAAGCCTGCTGAGCTGTTCTATCGAGAGGACTTGACACCTGGGACAGGTTCAGACGACTGACATGCAGATAGACGGTGGTCGTTGTCGGCGATCTATGCCCCAGAAGAAGCTGAACATGGTGGAGGCTCGTTCCCGCTTCGATGAGATGGGTCGCAAAGCTGTGCCTTAAGGTATGAATGCTTGCCGGTTTTGTTATGTGAGCACGTTTTTTTGCAGCGCGAAAGATAGACTGTATCGTGGATAAGCTTATATGATCATTCTTCTTTTGTCCCTCAAACAACCATTCCTTGGGGCGATACTTTTTCCAGTATTGTCTCAAATGCTCAAGGGTCGTCTGGGATAAAATGGAGTAGCGGTCCTTGCCTCCTTTCCCCTGACTTATCCTGACCGTCATCCGTTTGCTATCAATATCGGTTAGCTTAAGCCTTGCTGCCTCACTTACTCTAAGTCCCGATGAATACGTGATCATCAGCATCGCCTTGTGCTTGAGGTTCCTGGTGACCGCAAAGATGGATTCCACCTCCAAGAGATCCAGAACGATCGGGAGTTTGCTCTTGGCTCGGGGATGCTTGATCTTCTCCACCGGCCATTCACGTTTCAATGTTATTCTATATAAAAACTTGAGGCCGGCAACATAGAACCGGAATGTTCCCTCCGACAGATGCCTTTCCTTCATAAGATAAAGCAGATACTCTTTGAGCTCATCTTCTCCCAACTCCGCCGGTGACCGGTTAAAGTATTTTGCCGGGTTCTCCGCTTCTCTCAGGTAAGTCTGTTGCGTCCTTGGCTTGGCTCCGCACAACTGAAGGTCTACAAGCATCTGATCTCTTAGTTTTCCCATAATACAATCTCCTTTGTTAATAGATTCCCGTCAGCTCATGCCGACGGTATGACAAAGGAAACTGTATGGGGATTCGACGTGATCAACAAGAGATAACAAGAAAATCAGGATTGATTAAAATGAAAGGTTAGTTTAT
>DZBJ01000096.1 GCA_022736275.1 Rikenella microfusus
CAGGAAATTACGATTTTAGAATTTTTAAAAAAATCAGATTTTATACCGTTGATTGATCAACTTTCCTTTATGAGAAAGAGAGCTGCGGGGCTTTCCCGCCATTCAGCTGCAGAGTATCTCCAGATCTGCCGTGCTGACAAAAGCGCTGCTCTCTCTCTTCTCTCCCTTGTGCAGAAAATTGCTGATTCTAAAGTCCCCCCTGAGTTTCTCACCTCTCTCTACGGAAGGGGAGTTGTTCTTCCCAAACCCAACAATGGACTGAGGCCCCTTGGGATCCCTGAGGCCATCTCGGGTCTCACCTCTCGCTGCCTGACCCAATCTGCTAAAGATACGATTCAATCAGCCTTTCTTCCTGCTCAACAGGGTCTCTCTTCAAGGGGAACAGAGATTGTTATTCATGCCGTTAATGATTTTATCCTGGCGAATATCGACAGAACAGATATCAGTGTTGCCCTACTTGACCAGACAAATGCTTTTAATGAGATCGGTCGCTCTCAGTGTCTGGAACAGGTCCTGCAGAACACTCCAGAGATTTCTCGTTTTGCTTTTGGCCAATATTCTCTGCCCACAAAAGTCCTTTATGACGGAAAAGAGGTTATTGCCTCTGAAGGGACAGTTCAAGGATGTGGAATCTCCACCATTATGTTCAGTGCCGGGATGACCCCCCTTGTGCATCACCTTGAGGAGAAACTTGCCTCTTTTGATGGTGACAAGCTCTTCTTAGCTATTGTGGATGATATCACTATCGGGTCTGACAACAATTCTATTTCCCAGGCCATTGCCAGTGTCAGCCCTTCTCCTCCCTCTGAAGTTGGACGCTTCTTTTTGAATGAGAAGAAAACCATCTCTTTCCCCACCTGCCTTGCATCAGATACCCTCATCCCAGATCCCACTCCTCCTGACATGCCAAAAGGAGTTGTTTGTATGAAGAGAGATACCCCTGAGAAGAATGGGACTCGGCTTTTGGGGTCCCCTATTGGCTCTCCTCAGTTCAAAGCAAAATGGATTAGTGATAGAATTGAGAGCAAGCTAAAATCCGTTCTCGAGCAGTCTGCGATAATCAATCACCCCCACATCTGCCTTCATCTTATTCGCATTGCTTGCCTCCGCCTCGGCATCGTCCATGCCGCCAGAACCACTGATCCCAGAGCCGTCCTCCCTGAATTTGAAAGGGCGGATGAGCTCATTTTCAATGCTCTTGCCAGGAGCGTTTTCTGCTCGAATCTTTCCCCTGCCCAGAAGAAGTTGATCCAACTTCCTGTGTCTCTTGGAGGCTGGGGATTTACGAGTTTGAAACTCATTAATCTCACTGGCTTCATTGCCTCCCTCTCCACCTGCCTTCCTCAAATCATTGCCCTCCGCCCTGATTCTGCCCCCCGTCTTAAGGCTACCCTCGATAGCGTAGTTGAGCTGCTTAAATCTACTTATAATCTAAGCTCTGTATCACTCGAAGGGAAGTCTTCTTACACCCAGAGAGAGCTCTGTCTCTTGGTGCACCAGGCACAGCAGGAAGCTCTTCTCAAAGAGCTCACTGCCTCAGGGGATCTTGGCCTTGTTGCTGTTATTCGAGCACAGGCTGAGCCCAAGGCGGGACTGTGGAAAACTGCACCCCCCTCTCAGGCCAACATCCTCGAGGCAAATCTCTTCCTCTACCCAGCCCGTCGATCTCTCCGTCTTCCGATCTATCCAGGTCCCCGAAAGATTTGTGAGGAGATCTTTGATCGCTTTGGAGATAAAGCGCTCTCAGATAAGGCAGGAGGAGGAGTTACTCGCCGCCATAATCGCATTCGAGATTTTCTGCTCAAAACAGGCTCTGAAGGGAGTGTGACCCAATCTTGCGAGACCACGATTCCCCTCATTCGCATGCCTCATCGTGACTCCTATCGCGCTGATCTCTACTACCCCTCTGGTATCGCTGGGGTCACCTTCAAGAGCACTGCCGTTGATGTGACCGTCACCAACGAGTTCAACCCCTCTCTCCTCCCCTACTCCATTCGCTCCGGTTCTGCTGCTGCTGAGCATGGGGAGAGGGCGAAGAACAATCTCCTCAAAGCCACCCTCTCTGCTCACAAAATCGATCTGATTCCCGCTTCCTTTGGGGCTATGGGGGGTCATGGCGCTGAGTGTCTTCCCTACCTTCAACACCTCTTCTTCTCCCGCTCTCGCCACCAAAACATCCCTCTCTATGAGGCCGCCGCGACGTTTTGGAACTCTCTCTCTCTCCTTATTCAACGCCAAAATGGAGATGCCTTCAAGCATTTTGAAGAAATCTCCGACCCGGCGCCAACTGACTCTCAACTTGACTCTAACTTCCGTTTTCATCAGACTATAGCTGACTAAGCAAGGTGAACTCACACCTGTATGAGTGTTGCTAATACATGATCACACACACACACACAAAGCCACCCCGTGACTCCTATCGCGCTGATCTCTACTACCCCTCTGGTATCGCTGGGGTCACCT
>DZBJ01000030.1:0-22048 GCA_022736275.1 Rikenella microfusus
GGACCGCAGGATATCTCATTCTTCTCACCGGTCGATGATACGGACCAGCCCTATTCGATCTATATTCCTGATAATTTCGATGAGTCAAAGCGATATCCCCTTGTGGTTTTCCTTCACGGCGCATGGTCAAACCACCGCCTTGGCATGCGGCGACTTTTCGGTGTGGGCAATGCACAGGGCTATGACTTCATCAAACCCGGCAACGTGCCATTCGAGAATGATGTTGAGGCGACAAGGTACTGGCCAGAGTTCAGGCCTGCTGATTATATTGCTGCCGCACCCCTTGCCAGGGGCACTGCCGGTTACCAGGGCATCCCCGAGCAGGATGTCTATGATATGATCGATGACCTGAAGTCGCGTTTTCTGATTGATGAGGACCGCATCTATCTTACAGGTCTTTCGATGGGCGGCGGCGGCACCCTGTGGCTCGGTCTGACGCGTCCCGACATCTGGGCAGCCATTGCACCTGTCTGTCCTGCACCGCCTGAAGGCACCCTTGAGCTGGCGGGCAATGCGGCCAATCTGCCGGTTCATCTGTCCATAGGAGATAAGGATTTTCTTTATCAGACGGCACAGGAGTGGAAAGCAAAACTGGAGCCATCGGCACAGAGACTCGATTATGTTGAGTATCCAGGCGTTGGTCACAACAGCTGGGAATGGGCTTACAAGGACGGCTTTATCTTTGAGTGGTTCTCGCAATTCAGGCGTGATCTTTTCCCTGGAAGGGTCAGATTCACCACGAAGTGGTTCAAATACAGCAAGGCTTACTGGGTAAATATAGACGACCTCGTACCCGGAAAGACAGCAACCGTGGATGCAAAGTTCACCGCCGCCAACACGGTTGAGGTGACGACATCAGGAGTGGAAGCCTTCACCCTGAATATTGACGGCCATCAGCAGTTCAATGCCGGCAGGAAGGTCGCCGTAAAAGTTGACGGACAGTCGTTTTCAGTCAGGAGTGCCGATGCAGTATCCTTTACGAGGTCGGGGGGCAAATGGGAAAACAGAAAATTCACCCCGGGACTGACATCCAAGCAGCAGGGAGCAGAGGGTCCACTTTATGAGGCAGTTGCGGGCAGTCATCTGTACGTTTACGGCACTGGCGGCAACCCGTCACAGGAAGAGCTTGCCGCCAGGAGGGCGGAGGCCGCCCTGGCAGCCGACTGGTCAGGCCGCGGCGGACGGATAATGGTCTTCCCGCGCGTAGTTTCCGACAAAGAGGTCAGGCAAAGCGACTATGTCACATCAAACCTCATTCTCTTCGGCACCAGGGAGACCAATGCCATCATCGACCACTTTTCAGATAAACTTCCGATACACCTGAAACCTGATGCTGAAGATTACGGTCTTGTCTATATTTTCCCGATGAACCGGCATTATATTCTGATTAATTCAGGACTCCCGTGGTGGACCCCTCCCACGGCGGCACCCGGCCAGGGAGGACTGACATTCATGGGTTCCAGGATAGAGGTATTGAAGAACTTCGGCGATTTTATCCTGTTCCGTGATAGTCCCGATAACCCGGTCAGCAGGGGCACATTTGACGCAAACTGGAAGCTCAGGTCAGATGATGCGGCTTCTCTCAGCTCTTCGGGAGTGATTACTCTCAGGTAGCAGGAGTAGTGAGGCGGCGCGTGGCAGTTGGTTAAAATTTGATTTCCGGGAGGACTGCTCTGTGTCAGACAGGTGATTTTTAGTTATTTTGCGCCGGAAAGTTATAACATGAGAAAAATTACCAGCGTAGTCTTTGACATAGGGGGAGTACTTATTGCCTGGAACCCCAGGCACCTTTACCGGAAGGTCTTTGAACGAGAGGAGGAGATGGAGTGGTTTCTTGCCAATATCTGCACTTATGAGTGGAACGTTCAGCAGGACGGTGGCAAGCTGTTCAGCGTTGCCACTGCTGAACTGTCAGCAAAGTATCCGGAATACAGTGACAAAATTGCCATGTATTACGGCCGCTGGACGGAGATGCTCGACGGAGAGATAGAAGGGACGGTAAAGATCTTCCGTGAGCTTAAATCGGCCGGAATGCCCCTCTACGCGCTTTCAAACTGGTCACATGAAGCTTTCCCGATTGCATATCAGCGGTATGATTTCATGAAGGAGTTCGACGGGCTGGTGGTTTCGGGGTATGAAAAGCTTCTTAAGCCTGACCATGCCATCTACCGCGTGCTGATGGAGAGATATAAGATTAATCCGGCTGAGTCTGTCTATATCGATGACAATAAACCCAACGCCGACGCGGCAGGTGAACTGGGATTCCATTCAATTCATTTTCAGTCACCCGTTCAGCTCCGTGATGAACTCCGGTTGCTGGGACTGAAAGTATAATTATCGGTTTTACCGGGAAGTATCATAACCTCTTACTGACAGATGCTTCACCGGGGTAATGCCTGAAGTGTCGATATGATGAATGAATCTGCAGCAAGGCAATGATTAAGCAACTCTTAACAGCATGTGCAGTTATGCTGTTTGGCTTCTCTGCCCTTGCCCAGGGCCAGGAGAAAAGCTCCAAAAGGGGTATCTGCGGTGATGCCTCTCCCCAGGACCTGGCCGTACTGGCTCCGTCGCAGTCGTGGTACTATGATTGGAGTGTTGAACCGCCGGCTGTATCACAGGGACAGCTGTCGGGCATTGAGTGGGTGCCGATGATATGGGGTGCCATCTCCTCCGGTGATGTGGCCGGTATTATAGCCCGAATCCCGGAAGGAAGCAAATATCTGCTTGGTTTCAACGAGCCCAATTTCAAGTCGCAGGCAAACCTGACACCGGCTCAGGCCGCCGCTATGTGGCCAAACCTTGAAAAAATAGCCACGGACAAGGGTCTGCAACTTGTCAGTCCTGCCGTAAACTGGTGCGGTGATTGTGTTGACGGTGTCACCAATGACCCGACCGATTGGCTCGATAAGTTCTTTGCTGCCTGTCCGGGCTGCAAGGTCGATTATATTGCCATCCACAGCTATGTCCCCTCTTCCGCTGCCCTGAAAAGCTATATCGAAAAATTCAGGAAATACAACAAACCGCTGTGGATAACGGAGTTCGCACCATGGGACCTCCCGAAACCCGATCATGACGGGGTGCTGAGATACATGCTGGAAGCGATACCAATACTTGAAAATGAACCCCTGGTCTTCAGATATTCGTGGTTCGCCACACGCGTCGGAAGCAATCCTGATATCAGCCTGCTTGCAGAAAACGGTGTGCTTACAAAGGTGGGTCAGCTCTATGCCGCGATGGCCTTTCAGGGCATGACGGCAGATCTCCCTCCGGTGGCCATGGCCGGGATGGATCAGTTCATAAACCAGCCGGCTGCCGGCACCACACTGAATGGTTCCGTATATGATGCCAACGGTGATGCTGTTACCATCTCATGGACCCAGGAGAGCGGGCCCGGTACGGCAGCTATAAGCAATTCTGCCATTGTCAATCCGGTTGTTTCATCACTGGTACCCGGTAAATATCTGTTCAGAATGAATGTTTCTGCTGCCGGAAAAACCGACTATGATGATGTCTCTGTGACACTGGGGCCGCCGAATATAGCACTGCCCAAACCGGCTTCTGCTTCATCATCGGAAAGTGCCTCCTACCCTCCCTCGGCAGTCAATGACGGGAACCCGGCTACCAGGTGGTCATCAGCCTTTTCCGATCCTCAGTGGTTATCGGTTGACCTTCAGCAGGTGCATGAACTTACAGGGGCAAGGATTTACTGGTATCCGGCTTCTGCAAAAAGCTACGAAATTCAGGTCTCATTGAACGGCTCTGAATGGACAAGAGCATTATACATTCAGAATGGTGACGGAGGCGTTGATGATCTCACCTTTCAGGCCACGGCAAGATATGTGAGGATGTATTCCTACTCAAGGAATTCTCAATATGGAAATTCCATCCTGGAGTTTGAAGTCTTCGGATCACTGAAGACAGCCATTGAGGAGATCAATGATCCCGATCTATTCTCTGTTTCCCCAAACCCCTCGGGCGGAGGAATGGTAACTCTTTCATTCAGCGGCTCGCCTCCTGAAGAAAAGGTTCGGATAACCGTCACTGCTGTATCCGGGAAAATCATGGGCACTGAAATGATCACTGTTCCTCCGGAGGGGAAGCTTGAGTTAATGTTGCCCGGAGGAGACAATATTAAGTCCGGCATCTACATTGTAATCCTGACCGGACAAAGCTTCACCCGCCAATCAAAACTGGTAATAAGATAATGGATAAGCCTCTACTAAATGACCCGGCCGTCTCTCCTTCACCGGAGGTTCTTCAGAATGTACCTGGAACCAGCTACCCGGTGCAAAAGGGTCTGTAAAGTCGAAAGTCTAAAGTCCGTAAAGTCTTTAAAGTCAGAGTTATGAAGGTCTTGCTGTCCCTGGCGATCCCCTGCAGCCAATTCGCCGTGAGGCTCTGCCTGGCTGAAGTGCTTGTTGATTGAATTCCGGTGGAAAATCAGTCGTTATTGATAATGGCTCTCAGCCCGAGGTATGACGGAGGCAGGGGGGTGCCAAATGAGCTTTCATAGATGTTCATGGCAGCACCCAGTGCAGTTGCATTGTCGACAGTGCTGGTAAAAACCCTCTTATCAGGCATCCGTCCGGCCAGTATCCGGACAAAGGTGTCATTCCGGGCGAAGCCGCCGGTGATAAAGACAATCTCAGTGTTGTCAGGCACGGATAAAACTGCCCGGTATGAGTCCTTGCAGAGGTCAACCAGGTCAAACATCATCTGGTGGTAAGCATCGGCATAGGTCAGGAAGTGCGAAAGGTTGACTTCGTTGTCAACATAGCCTTCGGGTATCCCGTGGCGGAAAAAAATCCTTTCGTGTCTGGCTGAAAGCATCTTGGCTATTTTCTTGCTTTTGATCTTTATTGTCTTGAACAGTTCGCCGGTTACACCGTATCGTTCATCGAGCCTTGCCACGTTCAGATCATGTATCCGCCCCAGCAGGGCCCGGGATGTTCTCACCGGCAGGCCTTCTATCTTTACCAGGGAAATCCTTTCGTTGACAGACTCCTCCTCTGTAGGTGGTTCGGCGTTGAATGGGTTCATGAATGTGCACCATGCGCCCGTTGAGACCAGGATGAAGGGTTTGTCGTTGCTCATAAGGTAAGGTATCATTGAGGCGGAGGTGTTCCTCACTCCATAGCCGACCATTATTACATGACCTGCAATTTTAACCTCAAAAATCTTATGTTCGCCAGTGTCCCTCACCTTTCCATCCTCTTCCGACCCTATCCAGTTACCTTTTTCATCCAGATGGATCAGGCATGAGCGTGCGCCGGTAAAATTCAGGCCGCGTATATTGTAATCGCCATTACTGATCACCTCAGCCAGGCGCGATTTCATCCAGGTGATGATTGTATCAGTATCATGACATTGTCCTCCGGCGGGATCATTGATTTCAGCGAAAAGCTTCTCTTCATGATGCACCACATGAAGACCGAAGTCATAAAGGAGGAGCCTCTTGCTGCTCTTTCCCACGTCAAAAACGGCTATCACATCCATAATTCAATCCTGTTTCTCATATAACAATTCAAATATAGCAATTGGTTCACTCCCTTGTTCAACTCAGTCAACAGTCTGCAGTCCTCAGTCCTCAGTCAACAGTCTGCAGTCTGCAGTCCACAGTCAACAGTCTTCAGTCTGCAGTCTGCAGTCCACAGTTAATCAATGATTTGCGCGATTGCTGACTGCCGACTGCTGACTGCCGACTTGCCTCTTGCCTCTTGCCTATCATTTTCCTACCTTCATCCTCTCAAACGAACTGACCAATGAACTGGATCGACTTTGTCATAATTGCCCTGCTCGCATTCGGACTGATACAGGGTTTTATCGATGGCCTGATAGTAGAGATTGCCGGGCTGGCCGCCCTGGTACTGGGTATCTGGGGAGCCATACACTTTTCAGGATGGACGGCTGACAAGCTCTCGGGATGGTTTGACATGCAGGCATCATGGACGGGTATCGTGGCCTTTGCCATCACCTTCTCGATGATCGTGATTGCCATTTACCTTCTGGGTAAGATTATCGACTCGCTGATGAAGGCCGTTTCGCTGGGCTTCATCGTCAAGAGCCTCGGCGCCGTCTTCGGAGTGCTGAAGACAGCCCTTATACTGAGCGTGTTCTTCGTTTTCCTGAATACCATTGACCAGAAGAGGCACTTCCTTCCCTCAGCCACAATCTCCGGATCAGTTCTCTATAATCCGATTGCCGACCTTGTGCCTTCTATCTTCCCGATAGTGGAGGGCGGAGATCTTATTGACAGTTTCAACCGCCATAAAAAGCAGCCGCACGATGTGACCATCTGAGCTGTTTTGATATCTTTGCGACACTTAAACTCAGGTTGCTGATGATGAATTTTGTTGAAGAGCTGAGATGGCGGGGGATGATACATGACATCATGCCCGGAACAGAGGAGTTTCTGCTTAAGGAGAAGAGCTCGGCCTACGTTGGATTTGACCCCACGGCTGACTCGCTGCATATTGGCCACCTGGTTGGGGTGATGATGCTGAAGCATTTCCAGAATGCCGGCCATACACCCATAGTTCTCGTAGGAGGCGCAACAGGCATGATAGGAGACCCTTCAGGCAAATCGGAAGAGCGGAACCTGCTGAGCGAGGATACCTTGCGCCATAACCAGGAATGCCTGAAAAAGCAGTTTGAGAAATTCCTCGACTTTAACTCCACGGCATCAAACAGGGCAGTGATGGTCAACAATTACGACTGGATGAAGGAGTACTCTTTCCTGGACTTCATCAGGGATATTGGCAAGCATATCACTGTCAATTACATGATGGCCAAAGACTCGGTGAAGAAGAGACTTGACTCTGAAACCGGCCAGGGGATGTCATTCACGGAATTTTCCTACCAGCTGGTTCAGGGCACTGACTACCTGTTTCTTTACACCAATCATGGCTGCCGGCTTCAGATGGGAGGATCGGATCAATGGGGCAACATTGTCACCGGCACCGAACTCATCAGGCGCAAGGCTGGCGGCGAGGCCTATGCGATGACCTGCCCTCTGATAACCAAGAGCGACGGCCAGAAGTTTGGCAAGACCGAGAGCGGCAACGTATGGCTTGATCCCGCAAAGACAACACCCTACCAGTTCTTCCAGTTCTGGCTCAACGTGGCTGATGCTGATGCCGAGAAGTTCATAAAGATTTTTACCATGCTCACGCGAAGCGAGATCGACGATCTTGTCATGGCACACCGTGAAGAGCCTCACCTGCGTATCCTGCAGAAACGCCTGGCTGAAGAGGTTATGGTAATGGCACACTCCAGGGAGGATTATGATGCGGCCGTTGAGGCTTCGCAGATACTTTTTGGCAAGGGGACCACCGAACAGCTGCAGCGCATGGACGAAAACACCTTTCTGGCGGTATTCGAGGGAGTCCCGATGTTCGACGTCAGCTCTGAAATAGTGGCATCAGGAGTGACAATCTCCGACCTCTGCGCAGTACATACAAAGATTGCGGAGTCGAAGGGAGAGCTGAGGCGCCTCATCCAGGGGGGAGGCGTCAGCCTTAACAAGGGGCGGGTCGATAACGCCGATATGATGGTCACCTCCGGCCAGCTGCTGAACAAGAGGTACCTGCTGCTTCAGAAGGGTAAGAAGAGTTATTATCTCATTAGGGTAGTTTAATAAATCAGAGGTGCGATGAAGAAAAAAATCAGGGCCGAATTCAAGTCCGACTCACTTGATCTGATGAATTTTCTCATCATCCATTTCAGGAAGCTGGTGATCGCCGGCCTGGCTGCTGCAGTACTCTCGGCCATCATCTCACTGATGATCAAACCCCTGTATGAATCAACGGTGACACTCTATCCTTCATCGAACATCACCGAGGCCCGCACCCTGCTTGGTGAAGTAACATCGAACACAGCCTTATTTGGTGATGACGATGCCACGGAAAAACTGATCCAGGTTATCAACAGCGATCAGGTAAGGGATTATCTGAAGGCGACCTGGGATCTTGCCACGCACTACAATATCAGGCCGGGCGAAAAGTATCCCAACACTGTTATTTCCGAGAAGATGGACAGGTATATCCGGTGCTCAAAGACCTCAATGGGTTCAGTAGAGATAAAAGTAAGGGACCGTGACAGGGAGATGGCCTGTGCAATGGCAAATGACATGGCCTCGCGTGCAGACACAATCTTTAACAACCTGCAGAGAAATGTTGCCCGCGTCATGCTTGATGAGATCAGCAGGAGCTATGAGTTGCAGGACCGACTTGTAAGGCAATATGAAGACACTCTCAACAGCCTCGGAGGAGCGGCGGCCCTGAGGACTTATTCAACCCTTGAGACGGAGAATGACTATCTCGGGCTGATCCGGGGGAGGTATCTTGAGGCGCTGGCCCTCAGCCAGCAGACAATGCCTTACACCCTTGTCGTTGACCGGGCGGTTGTGGCCGAGAAGAAAGTGTATCCGCACCGCAGCATCATAGTCATGGTATCCACAGCATCGGTTCTTATTCTGATGGTGCTTGTACTGTTCGTTGCCGAGGGCGTGAAGCTGCACCCTGCTGATGACAGGCGGTGAGCTGCTGATATTGCTTATCCCGACAGCCCTGGCAGTGGTGCTGCTGGCGCTGTTTTCACTCGAGCACCTCCTGCTTCTGACACTGTTCTTTACGCCTCTCTCACTGCAGCTGAGCTGGTTCACCGGTGGCACCGGCTTTGACATCTCCGTTCCGACTGAACCGATACTGGCGCTGCTGCTGTTCATAACCCTCTTCAAACTCATTGTCACACGCGAGTTCCCGTTAAGACTGCTGAAGCATCCGGTGACCATTATGGCGGGTCTTTATCTCCTCTGGACACTCGTGACATCGATCACCTCAACAATGCCGGGTGTCTCGTTCAAGACACTGGCTTACCGCATGTGGTTCACGGCTGGCTTCTACCTTGTTGCGGCACAGCTGGCCGGCAGCAGCAGGTTCAGCCGGAAATATGTAATAGCCTGTGCATCCGGTCTTGCGATAGTGGTGATATACTTCATCATAAGGGTTCAGGGCGCAGGTCTTCTCAACCAGCAGTTCGCCCACTCGGCATGCTATCCCTTTTTTAAGGATCACACCTCGTTTGGCGCCTCCCTGGCTTTTTTGATACCTCCCCTGGCAGCGTTGCTTGCCGGGAAGAAGACCGGACTGGCGGCCAGAACGATGTTGTCTCTACTGATCATGCTCTTCCTTGCCGGCTTCATCCTTTCATACAGCAGGGCTGCCTGGGTGAGTCTTCTGGCTTCTGCTGCCATGGCCTTCATTTTATGGCTCAGGATGCCCGTGCGGTTACTCGCCCTCACCGGCGCGGGCATGCTCCTTGCACTGGTGCTCTCGGCAGGATGGATATGGCAGAGGATGGACAGCACTACTGAGGATTCATCAACCGACCTGGGCCAGCATCTGCGTTCTGCCTCCAATATATCCACTGATCAGTCGAACCTGGAGCGTATAAACCGATGGAACTGCGCGCTCAGGATGTTTGCTGAAAAACCTGTAATGGGATGGGGACCAGGCACATATCAGTTCAAATACGGGCCCTTCCAGAAGGCATCTGAGAGGACGGCCATCAGTACCGATTTTGGCGATGCCGGTAACGCCCACAGTGAATACCTTGGTGCCCTGAGTGAGTCGGGACTTCCCGGTGGCCTTCTCTACCTTCTCATCACCGTCACTGCCGTCATCACGGGGATAAGGGTATGGTACAGCGAGAAGAGGGGAGCTTCAGCATATTTTGCCCTGGCAATACTGACCGGGGTGGTGACATATGTGATCCACGGCATAATGAACAGTTTCCTCGACTCTGACAAGATAGCCGCACTCTGGTGGGGATTTATCGCCATCCTTACCGCTATGGATCTGAAAATAAAGGAAAAAGTCTCCTGAGAGTTGAGCCGGGTGTTACTCGATCTCGATCGCCAGGATCGAAACATCATCAAAGAGACGCTGGTTACCGGTGGTTATGTTAAAATCTTTTATAAGATCGCCGATGTTGTCGGCAACCGGCTTCCTGTTCGGAAAATGTTTTATCAGAGGAGCTGTACCCAGCTCATTGTTATTATCATCTCTCAGTTCGGTGAGGCCGTCAGTGTAACACACAATCTTCGTCGGGCTTTTCAGCGTGATATAATCAGTTCTTACCCAAGGCATCTCATCAAGCATGCCAACGCCCACACATGATTGCCTGAGGACTGACGAGCGGTTTGTCTGCAGGTCTATCACCACCGGAGGGTTATGTGCCGCATTGACATATTCAAGCACGCGTGTCACAATGTTATATCTGGCGATGAACAGGGTAATGAAGCGTTCGCCGGCGGAGTTGATCACAACCAGGGTGTTAAGTTTCCTTATCATCTCCTCAAGGCTGGTTTCAGCAGTGAAGATTGCCCTCAGGCTTGCCTGGAAGTTCGACATCAGGAGAGCGGCTGACATCCCTTTTCCTGATACGTCGGCTATGCAGAAACCGACAACATTATCCGACAGGGAGAGGAAGTCATAGTAGTCGCCCCCCACCTCATAATGCGGGTAATAGAAGCCATGCGCCCTGATCCTGCCATCGGAAGGCAGCCTGGTATTGTCAGGGATGAGCATCATCTGCATGCGTGATGCCAGCTCGAGCTCCCTCCGCAGGGCCTCCTGCCTCAGGGTCTCCCTGAAGAGGCGCTGGTTTTCGATGGCTACCACAATGATGCCTGAGATCGTCTGAATGAAGTTGAGGTGTTTGATCAACGGGCTCATGCCTTCCCCCTCCTCGTCGATGTCGCCTATCACCACAAAGGCCGAGGGGATATTGTTGTTCAGGACAGGAATGATAAAATCGACCGATTTAAAAGGCTTCTGGGCAACCTCGGTCTGTATCTCCCTGAAGCACAGCAGGTCCTTTTCGACGTCAATTGTCTTGAGGAGCGTGTCAGGGAAGCCGGAGTTCAGGAGAGCCTCCCAGTGTTCACCGTATTTGTAAAGAATTATCTTTCCGATGCCCAGGTCATCACGGAGTATGGATTCATACTTCCTGAGGAGCTCTGCGGTTGAGAGGTTGGCGTTGATGGAGAGAGTAATGTCGAGAAGCGCGTCGAGTTTGAATTTCGACATCAGAAGCCTGTCCTTCGGGAGCCTGCTCTCACTCATCATAGCGTGTTCAGCTCTTTACTCTTTCAATGTAGGTGCGGTCACGTGTATCGATGCGTATCTTGTCACCCACATTGACAAAGAGTGGTACCATAATGGTGGACCCGCTCTCAATCGTTGCCGCTTTGAGAGTGTTGGTTGCGGTATCTCCGCGCAAACCGGGTTCCGTATAGGTCACCTCCATAACAACGTTGATGGGGAGATCGACGAGGAGGACATTCTCGGTGTCAGCATGAACAACAACCTCCACCGTGTCGCCCTCTTTAAGGAGATCGCTGTTATCAAGCATTGACTCGGGCACGGTTATCTGTTCAAAGGTCTCGTTGTGCATCAGGTGATAGCCCATGTCATCACTGTACAGGAACTGATGGGGTCTGCGTTCGACGCGAGCGACATTAACCTTCACTCCTGAGTTGAATGTATTCTCAAGCACCTTGCCTGTTGTTACGTTTTTCAGCCTGGTGCGGACGAATGCCGGACCCTTGCCCGGCTTAACATGCTGAAACTGAACTATGGTATAGAGGTCATTGTTGTATTCGATCACCATGCCGTTTCTGAAATCTGCGGTTGTAGCCATAAAAAATCTTCAATTCTGTTTATTGGTCAATATACTTTAGCGGCGCTCTAAGCCCTTCATAACTTGTCATATCCACGTGAAATGACCCCACAAAGATATCAAAACGCAGCTTAACCGGTAAAAAATTTTCATCAGCGGTAAACCACATTACCATATCTTCCTCTGTTTTAAAGACTCTGCCCACCTCTGTCACTGGGTGGAAGCGGTGGCATCTGATCTTTCCTTTCCTGGTTTTTACAGTCTCCGTGCCCATGTATCTCAGTACGATCGGGTAAAGCTCGTCGGCGAACCACGTCATCATCCTGAAAGTGTCGCCCGGAATCAGGCTGTCAGCCTCAGCCAGGTAATATTTGCGGAACCAGTAGAAGCAGGAGACGATGTCGAGCAGTCCCTGAGGCCCTGTGTGACTCCCTGTAAGGTCACTGAAAACCAGCGTGGAATCAGTTCTTAAAGCATGATCAAATCCCACTTCGTTATACATGCGGTATCTTCCTTCCTGAATGTTCCTGATTGAGAACACGGGAAGGTCTGTTTCCGGGTCAATATAGCTCTCATAGGTGTCACGGACCCTGTAAAGGGCATCGGCAAACCCTGTTGTCTGACCTGTGACCACCGCATGCCAGATTGGTTTTCCCTGGTAGAAACCCTCCTTCATCTCCAGTGTTGCCAGGCCGCTGCCCACCATCCCGTATTTTATCTGGTAGGTTACCCTTTCCCCGGGTCCGTATGGAGGAGTCTGTGCCGCCAGCGACTGCAGGGCTGCAGTTATGATGATCAGAGCCGTTGTTATTGTCCTTCTCATGGCGCTTTCAGCTCTTTCAGGGGAACAGCTTCCTCGGGATTGTGGCCATGAACTCCTTGAGGTAATAGGGTTCAAAATATGCAACATCCTCAAACTGCTTACTCCTCAGAGCATTTACCGAGGGGATGTGCAAATATGATGCCGATAGAACAAATCCGTCAGCGAAACGGGCATTTGGGTGGGTAATTGCATTCCGGCATTTTTCCGCTCCGTTGCCGAAAAAAATAATCTCATGTCCCGAAAGAATATCTGTGAATGAACTCCCGTCAATGATGTCAGCCGATGTCTCTCTGATCATGGCGCCGTCAATGCTGAAGACGGCATTGTAGACCTCCATGCGCCTGGCATCGATCATCGGGCAGAGCAGGGTTCCGGAGGAGGAGTCCGCCGGGTGACGGGTGAGATACCCGTGGCACATCGCGGTGAGGGTGTTTATTCCCAGAAGCGGTATTCCGGCGCCGTAGGCTATCCCCTTTGCTGCAGAGACGCCTATCCTGAGACCCGTGTAGGACCCGGGGCCTTTGCTCACGGCGACGGCGTCGAGGTCAGCGGCTTTGATCCCGGTTTCCTCAAGTATTTCCTGAATAATGACGGTCAGATGAGCGGCGTGAGACATCCCTGGTGGCGCTTCAGCCACACTGATGACACTGAGGTCATCGCATAATGCCGCCGAACAGATTCCGGTGGCTGTCTCAATGCAAAGGATCATTGACGGTGTCAGTCTCTGGTGACCTTACTTCTTTTTCTTCTCGGTGCTGAAGAGTGCCTCCTTATCAACTATCTCAATGAGTGTGGAGTCAGCCAGTTTCTTCGAGATGGCGCTGAACGGCTGGGTTATTACATCTTCACCTTCAGTCAGACCGCTCAGGATCTCAATGTTCACATTATCCTGTATGCCTGTCTTCACATCGCGGGCAAGGGCGCGGGTGCCGTCAGATACAAATACCAGTGTACGAATCTCCTGGGCCGCCTCTGCCGCAGTCAGGGTTGTGTCGGTGCGGGTGGTTACCGCCTGTATCGGAACAGTAAGGGTATTTGCCTTGCGGCTGGTGAGGATATCCACGGATGCGGACATACCGGGCCTGAACGGACTGGAATTTGTCTCGCTTATGAGATCTTCATACGATTCCCTGAGGATAAGCACCCTGACTTCAAAGTTGGTGACCTGGTCGGAGGTGGTCGCCACCAGGGTTTTGGCGGAGTTGGCAATTTCGGTCACCACCCCTGTGAAGTCACGGTCAATATATGCGTCAACCTCAACTTTGGCGGTGTCGCCCACCTTGATTCTTATGATGTCATTCTCATTGACATCCACCACCACTTCCATGCGATTAAGATCCGCCACGCGAAGGACCTCGGTGCCGGTCATCATGTTCGCCCCGATGACTCTTTCCCCAAGCTCCACGGCGAGCCGGGAGATGGTACCTGTCATGGGTGAATAGACTGTTGTCTTTACAAGGTTCTCATTGGCCTCCTTGAGAGACGCCTCGGAGCTCTTCACTGAAAACTCGGCGCTCGCCTTCTCGGCTTTGGCAACCTTGTACTGGGACTCGGCCTGTTCAAAATCCGATTGTGAGATGGTATTTTCATCAAACAGTTTTTTGCTTCTGTTATATGCCAGCTCAGCCTGTATCAGCTGGGCCTCCACCTGTGCCAGCCTTGACTTTGTGGAGTTAAGCGTGGCAGCAGCGCGTTCACGTGCCGAGATGTAGATTTCCGGTTTGATTTTGAAAAGCAGGAGACCTTTCTGGACAAAATCACCCTCCTTGACATGCAGCTCCACTATCTCACCGGATACGTCCGGGCTAATTTTGACCTCTGTCTCAGGCTGGATCTTGCCGTTAGCCGTGACGGTCTCGATGATCGGATTGACCGCCACCTTTTCAATTGCCACCTTTACTGTGATCTCTTTGCCGAACCAGCCTTTCTTTTTGCCGATCACTGCAATGATGATAAGCAGAATTACAGCGGGTAGCAGGATCTTAAGTATCTTAATGTCCATCATAGTACGATTATTTGTCTGGTTATCTGGCCAGCATTGTTATTTGCTCAAGTGTAAGGGGTATCCCCCGGTAAAAGTCAAGAACCTTGGTCTTGAACACATATTCATATTTAGCCTGTGCCATCTCGCTCTGGGCATTCAGCAGCTGTGTCTTTGAAAGAATATAATCGACAGCCGTGAGCATGCCCACATTCAGCTTCTGCTCGGCATAACGGTAAGCCTCTTCCATGGAGGCGACGGCCTTCTGGGCCGAGTAGTATTTCTTCATTGCTCCCTGGGCATCGGTATAAGCCTGCTGAATATTTTTATAAAGCTGTTTCCTTGTGTTTTCAAGAGAATATTTTGAGTTTTCAATGCCAAGCCTTGAGTTTTTAATTCGCGTATTTACCATCCACCCGTTCAGGATAGGAATATTAATGGAGAAACCCAGCGCAGTGTTCCTGTTGATATCTAACTGGGTCCAGAAGTCATATGGTTCCATGGTGGTCAGATCAATCCTGTTGTCAGAATAGGCGGTACCAAGGGATGCGCCGAACGAAAGTTGCGGGCTTCTGCCGCCCCTGGCTATTGCAAGGTCATACTCGGCGCCTTTAAGCTTATACTCAGCACTGAGTACCTCAGGCCTGATCTTCTCTGCCACCTTGAATATTGAGTCGGGGTTGCCCTCGTACGTTACCTGAGGCAGTGTGATGGAAGGTACCTGTATTGCAAACCCCTCGGATGAGGGGAGCTCAAGAAGCTGGGCGAGAGTCAGGTACGAAATAGCCAGCTGGTTCTGGAGAGTTATAAGCTGTACCTCTTCGCGCGCGGCCTGAGCTTCAATGTCAAGCAGATTGCCGCGTGCGAGGCTGCCGGCTTCGACAAGTTTCCGTGTACGGTCTATCTGCTGCTGTGTCAGCTCAACCTGTGCGAGAGTAGTGTTTACAAGTTCATTGTTCAGCAGTATCTGCAGGTAGGCAAGGGCTACATTAAGGGAGATGTCATCCCTGAAGCCAGCGAGATCCTGTTCACTGGCAAGAAGCTCATACTGGTACTTGCGTATCGTGTTGAGGTTGACAAGCCCATTGAACAGCGACAGGTTGCTGCCTGCCGAAAAACTGTTAGACTGCACGGTCTCGTTCTCCGTATAGCGGTTGGTAGTCTGGTCAAGCGCCCGGCCAAAAGCATAACGGTGTGAAGCACTGCCATTAAGCGTTGGCAGCAGGTCGAGCTTTGACTGTTCCAGGCTCGATTCCTGGTACCGGGTGACGATCTCCTGCTGCTTTATCTGAATGTTGTTCTGAAGGGCATGACCAATGCACTCCTCCAGTGACCATACCTTCTCCTGAGAAAGCAGGATCAGAGGACTCAGCAGCATGATAAAACCCAGAGAGAGGATCTTTCTTTTCATGTTTCTTAATGGTGGCATTAAATGAAGCTACGAAGATAGAAAATTGATCAGTATGTTGGAAAGACTTAAAAGAATATAAGATGCTGCAGCAGGCAGGCAGAAGTGTCATCCAATTTTGTTTATCTTTGCACTGCCTTAATGTGAGTATTAATAAAAGAGATAAGATAATGAGTAACAAAGCATTAAACCTGGAGCCCGGTGTTATCAGCGGCGAGGATGTAAAAAAATTGTTTGACTATGCCAACAAGAACGACTTTGCCATTCCTGCCGTAAATGTTGTTGGTACAGACTCGGTAAATGCAGTCCTTGAGACCGCCCGTGAGGTCAATTCACCGGTTATTATTCAGTTTTCAAATGGCGGAGCACATTTCTTTGCCGGCCAGGGCCTTACAAAGGAGGGCCATACGGGGGCCATTGCAGGAGGAATCTCCGGTGCGCTTCATGTTCATAATGTGGCCGAGTATTACGGTGTGCCTGTCATCCTGCACACCGACCATGCGGCACGCAAGCTTCTTCCGTGGATAGATGCCCTGCTGGAGGCGGGCGAGGAGTTCTATGAGACAAACGGCAAGCCGCTTTTCAGCTCTCATATGCTTGACCTGTCAGAGGAGCCTCTGAAAGAGAACATCGAGACCTGCAAGCGCTATCTTGAGCGCATGGACAAGATGGGCATGACCCTTGAGATTGAGCTTGGGGTGACCGGCGGCGAGGAAGACGGTGTAGATAACACAGGGGTGGAGAGTTCACGGCTCTACACCCAGCCCGAGGATGTTGCCTTCGCCTGGGAGGAGCTCCTGAAGGTATCACCCAATTTCACCATTGCAGCATCATTCGGCAATGTTCATGGTGTATACAAGCCGGGTAACGTGACTCTCAGGCCGGAGATACTGAAGAATTCGCAGGATTACATTCAGAAGAAATATAAGACCGGACCCAATCCGGTGAACTTCGTATTCCACGGGGGTTCAGGGTCAGAGAAGCATCTTATTGCCGAAGCGATAAAGTACGGTGCCGTCAAGATGAATATTGACACTGACATGCAGTGGGCATTCTGGTCAGGCATAAAGGATTACTATGAAGCGAAGAAAGGTTATCTCCAGGGTCAGATAGGCAATCCGGAGGGTGACGACAAGCCAAACAAGAAGTATTATGATCCGAGGGTATGGCTTCGCAAGGGACAGGAGACCTTCATTGCAAGGCTTAAGGAAGCTTTCGCAGATCTCAATGCCATGAACCGCCTTTAATACTTATTAAATAGTTAAAATAAAGCAGGACAGCAAGTTAATGCCGGCCTGTTTTTTTGTTGTTGATAAGTCACAGTTGTGAACCCCTGAACAGATGGCGGCGGGGGCTACTTTAGCATTAAATTCATTGCGGTATTGAAACGCGGACCGTTAACTGAAGAGAGGATCAAGAGAACGACAACCCTTACTCTCAGGCTCAACCAGAGGGAGGCAAGGGCACTCAGCATCTACTGCAAGCGGTTCAGGGTCAGGAGCAAATCAGACTTCATGAGGAGGACCATCATGCATGCCATTGTCGGCAGGTTTGATAGCGAGCATCCCACTTTGTGGGAGCAGGGTGAGCTGACGCTTTTCTCACAGGAGGCGAAAAATAACTGAAAAGGGAGATTCCCTAGTCATATTTTATTATTTTTGTATCACCACATAGCGGGGAAGATCAGTCATCGTCGGCAAGCATGGGATTGGATATCATCAAAATAGAACCTGCGAAAGTTACGCCTGGCGTGCTTTTTCTGGAGGGTCACCTTGAGATCAGGGGCAGATCAATTTCGGAGAATTCAACCGATTTTTACAGGCCGCTTGAAGAATGGGTGGCAGCCTATGTGAAGCTGCCGGAGGTAAGGACGCGGGTAATTTTCTCATTTGATTTCATCAATACTGCTTCCACGAAATGGATTTATATGATCGTCAAGCAGTTGGCACTTTATCCGAATCCTCACGAGATGGTATCTATAGAGTGGTACTATGAGAAAGGTGATGATGAGTTGTACGAGCTGGGTCAGATAATCCATTCGTTCATAGACTGTCCGTTCATCTATTACGAGACGGAGCAGACCTGAAATCCAAAAAAATAGCTATTTTTGCACCGCCTTATCAGGCGCCGATTGACCCATGGTGTAATTGGCAACACGTCTGATTTTGGTTCAGAAGAGTCGGGGTTCGAACCCCTGTGGGTCAACAAAAAACAGCCTCCGGGCTGTTTTTTGTTGGTGAATGTTGGTGGCTGAAGAGGTGAGAAGCCCCCGCTGCAGGCTGTCCCCTCGCTAAAATGATCCACCGGATCATTTCTTAACGCTCGGTCCCCCCTGTGGGTCAACAAAAAACAGCCTCCGGGCTGTTTTTTGTTGGTGAATGTTGGTGGCTGAAGAGGTGAGAAGCCCCCGCTGCAGGCTGTCCCCTCGCTAAAATGATCCACCGGATCATTTCTTAACGCTCGGTCCCCCCTGTGGGTCAACAATAAAAAAGCCGCATCCCGCGGCTTTTTTCAATCAACGAAAGTCTCCTTAAGAACGGCTTTTAGCTCCCGGATATCAGGCTTTGAGAGCCTTCCGAGATCCTTGATAATACGTTGTTTGTCAATGGTTCTTATCTGGTCAAGCACTATCCATCCGGTTTTGTTCTCATGTTTGATCTCGACCCGGGTAGGATAATTTTTGGAACTTGTTGTCATGGGGGCTATTACCAGTGTCCGGAGGTGATGGTTCATCTCGTCAGGGGAGATCACCACACATGGTCTCGTCTTTTTGATCTCGCTGCCGATGGAAGGTTCAAGATTTACCAGGATAATCTGGTATTGTTTTATTTCCATTCCTCCGGTGTCTCTTCATCGAAAATATCCGGCATGGTCAGTTTATCGTCTTCGTTTGCATGCATTTCCCTGAATGCACTATCCCATCCATTTCTGGGCTGGGGCAGAGGCTTGATAATTATATGACCGTCTTCCAGAATCATTTCAACATTATCGCGGATATTGTATTTCTCAATGATTGTTTTACTGAACCGGATGCCCCTCGAATTACCTATTTTCACTACTGATACTTCCATGGCAAATTTGAAATAATGTAATTACAAAGTTATTACAATTTCTTGATTCTCCAAATTAATCGTCTTTTGGAATTTGAATTAATTCAGGAGAGACAGAATTGATTCCCTGATGAAAATCGGACTGACCTGGAGTGTGTTATAGTTTCGTTCCGTGAAAGAGACAATCAACCTGTAGGCCGGGAAAATATAAAGTTTTTGCCCTCCTGCCCCTTCTGCGGAAATAACCAGTGCAGTCTGTTCCTGCCCCGTGCCTATGTTCCTTATCCACCAGAAGTAACCATACTGGCTGTTTTCGAAATTCGTCGTCACGTAATGCCTGGTCATCCTGTCAATCCATTCACCCGAAACAACTTGCCGGGTTTCATATTTCCCGCCGTTCAACATTAAAATTCCGATCTTCATCATATCTGCCGGTTTAAGATACAGCCCTCCTCCGCCATGGCAGAATCCTGCAGCATCTTTAATCCATCTGTAAGATGTTATTCCCAGAGGCTTGAAGAGATACAATTCAGCAAATTTGTCCAACCGCATTTTTGTTGCTTTCTCAATAATCCCTGCAATTATCATCGGGCATCCACTGTTGTAATTAAATGTGCCATACAATGAATCCGATACAGGTTTTGACAATATATATTTCAAGTAATCATTACTGTTGAACATATTTATATTATCATTTTTGGGATCATCAAACGGTATCATCTCCTCCCATTCAAAACCGGCTGTCATTGTCAGGATCTCCTTAATCTTCAATTCAGATTTTAAACTGCCGGGTGAATCGAAATATTCTGGAAAATAGGTCTTAACAGTCTCATTCTCGTCTGGGACAAAGTCTTTGTCAATTGCTATGCCCAACAGCAGGGATACAATGCTTTTGGTCTGAGACTGGATGTGATGCAGTGAGTCTTTCTGAATCCCGTGGTAGTACTTTTCAAATCTTATTTTTCCGTTATGACAGACGATGAAGCTTTCCACATTTTTAAAGAATACCCTCGGATTTGTCTATATGAGTCGGTCGGCGATTATTATCGCCGAATCAAGGTCTGAAACCTGAAGTGTTTGTGATTTCAGGTTCAGGGTCATCAGGGTCAGTGCTGAAAGGATCAGAATTTTCATATTGCTAATTTTGTGGTGAACGCTTCGTGAAAGCAATTGGTCCCGGACGCTCCCCGAACCAAACCGTCGCAGTTTTGTTTATCATTTATTAAACCATAACTAATGTAAAGACCGGTAACTATGGCATACTACCTATCCAAAACCCTTAAAGCATCGTTCAGCGATGCAGTTGAAAGAGTAACCCAGGCACTATCCTCAGAGGGATTCGGTGTGATATCTGAAATTGACCTGCACGAAAAAATCAAAGACAAACCGGGAGTTGATTTCAAGAGATATCGTATCCTTGGCGCCTGCAACCCGGCCTACTCATACAAAGCGCTACAGGCCGAGGATAAAATCGGAGTCATGCTTCCCTGCAACGTGCTGGTCATCGAACAGGGTGATAATGAAATAGGAATTGCAGCCATCAACCCGGCGGAAGCCATGATGGCCGTTCACAATGACATCCTGGCTGAGGTGGCCGTCAGCGTAACCGAACACCTGAAAAAGTCACTTGACCGGTTACAGTAGGTTACTGTCCGACGGAGGCAGTAACAAGCATCTCAAAATCCCCGGTGGTCATCCTGTCATTCCGTGAGAAGGCATGATCACCTTCGCATACCTGATCTCATCAAAGATCCTTCCCTTCTTGCATACTGCACTTTTCAGCACCGCCTCCCTTTTAAACCCGCATTTTTCAAGTATCCTCTGTGACGGAAGGTTATACTCAAAGACTCCGGAATAGATACTGACCACATCGAGCTCCCTGAATCCGTACTCACATATCAGATTCACGGCACGCGGGGTAATACCCTTGCCCCAGTAGGGCTCGCCGATGAAATAGCCAAGCTCGGCCGATTTGCTGTATACATCATCTTGCCGGTGCAGGCCGATGTTGCCGACATATTTTCCCTGGTATTCAATGGCAAAGACCTGGAGGGGCTTCTGGCCTATGAAGGTGTTTATAAACTGCTGCGCATCAGCAACTGCATAGGGGTGGGGAAAGGCATCACGAAGGTTGATTGCAACCTTCTCATTGTTCGTCATCTCTGCCATGCGGTATTTGTCGGTGCGCCTGAAATTCCGGAGGGTTACTTCGCCGTCGGTAAGCCCGGGTTCTCTTTTTGCCATTTTATGAGCAGTGATATTACAGTCAGTAAAGGTATTAAATTGAGTATTATTGCATGATGAAAAGGATCCCGCTTTTCCTGCTGACGTTATTCATGGCTGCCGGCGCCCTTTCGGCCCGGCCCTCCTTTCCGGACAACGGTCAGCTGTTCGTTGATACCGTGGTGCCTCGCGTTGACATTAAAGTCGATCCTGACACGCTGGAATGGATCTATGCCAACCCCTAGAGCGACAAGGAGTTTCATACCACTTTTGTCTTCGATAACGGTGTGGTTCGCGACACGGTGGACCCTGTTGGTTTCCGCCTGCGGGGAAACACCTCGCGGATGTCAAAAAAGAAGTCGTTCAAGGTTTCGTTCAACACTTTCACCCTCGGGGGAAAGTACCACGGCGTTGAAAAGATGAACCTCAACGGCGAGCATAATGACCCCACTGTCATGAGGTCAAAGGTCATGTGGGATATCCTTCGCAAATGGAATATTCCGGCACCCAGGGCCAACCATGTCAGGGTATACATCAATGGCAGCTACTTCGGTCTTTACATCAATGTGGAACATATAGACGAGGAGTTCGCGCTTTCACGGTTCGGAAACAATGACGGCAACCTGTACAAATGCCTCTGGCCTGCCGACCTGGCATACAGGGGCACTGATCCTGACAGCTACAAAATATGGACAGGCAGCAGATGGGTATATGAGCTGATGATCAACGAGGAGGAGAACGACTTCTCAGATCTTGCGGCCTTCATCGGGGTGCTTGAAAATTCAGCTGATGACAAACTGGTCTGCGATCTTGACGCCCTGTTCACCTTCGGCATTGACTGGTTCGGCATCGACTGGGCTAACCGCAACATTTACGGA
>DZBJ01000030.1:22148-34924 GCA_022736275.1 Rikenella microfusus
CACCTTCGGCATTGACTGGTTCGGCATCGACTGGGCTAACCGCAACATTTACGGATGGCAGCCGGGCGGATCAGAGGTCAGGCCGCTCTACAACCGGCTGGTCAATAATCCGGTATTCAGGAAACAATTCAGCCGTTATGCAGGGCAACTGATTACCAGCACCCTGGATACAGATTCCATGATACAGGCCATTGAGGAGAGGAAGAACATGATATCGCCATATGTGGCGATGGACCCATATTATCCGCTTGATTACGGATATGACTTTGATGATTTCCTGAATAGCTATTCATCTGCCATCGGCGCTCATGTCAAATGGGGACTCTACCCATACCTGGAGACCAGAAAATCTTCGATGTCAGCTCAGATCGAACCAGGTACGATGGCGCCGGTGATAAAATATGTCGGGCATAACCGGCAGGTCGGGCAGCCAATAACATTAAGCACTACCGTCGAGGCAAGTTCCCTGCCGGTGAGTGTTACGCTTCTTTATTCAGTTGGCGGAGGCTGTTGATATAAGCAGTTATTCTCCGGGTCTCTACATCGTTGTCACATCTGACGGCCGCAGGGTGAAATTCATAGTCAATTAGAGATTCGCATCTCTTCGTGAGATGGGGTTTCTGCTGTGGATGATAAGGCCGTCCGAAGTGATGCCCTCGATAAGAACCGTATATTCTGACGGTTCATCAGCGGTAAAGAAGTCAAAGACTGCCTTGCCGTCCGCCGTAACTGACACATTCGGATTCCAGTAAATGGTGGTTCGCAGGTCCGGAGGACCGCTCTCCCTCGAGGCTTGTGTATCGTAACGTGGTGCATAGAACTCGGCCGGCCTCTGGAACCCCCGCGGGGTGATGCTTCTGATATTGAATTTCGGCACATCCTTGTAAACATCCGCTCCCTTCCTGGTTGTGATCACGATGGCTCCGCCAGCGCCGTCACCTCCAAGCATGGCAGCCTGGCTTCCCTTCAGGACAGCTATTCTTTCGATGCTGTAAGGATCAATATCATCAATATCATACTCATGTATAATCATGTCATCGATTATCAGAACTGCATAAACAGTGCCGTTAATCCCGTATTTCATTCTTTCTATTATCACCTTTCCGCCTTCAACCCTGGTAAAGGGAATATGATATATGAGCTCAGAGGTAAGAGCCGGGTGCAGCTCTTCTATCTGTTCATAGTCGATCACATTATTGGATGACTGGGTAACTTTTGGCATGTACCAGGAAAAGCCGTAATCCTTCTTTTCCGGCGCCTTTGCGGTTATCACCACCTCTTCAATGTATATCGTGCGCATGCCGTTATCCATCGTGTACTTTGTGTCAGCCTTGGTCACGTAATCGCTTATTTGCTTCACATCATTCACCACTTCAATACCCGGAACGGATGAAAGGGGAAGTTTTGTCGCCCCCGGGAACAGTTCATTATCAATTACCAGTTCAACACCGGGTTTTCCCAACTTGTTCAGCGCCTGTATGACGAACCCGGTGCTGTCAGGAAACTCTATCCCCCTGAACGCAAAACGGCCGAGGCTGTCTGTAATCGTCTCCTCATAATAGCCCGATTCCCATGAGAAAGCCGCTACCGTAGCTTTTTCAACAGGCCTGCCCGCGATGAGGGTCCTGACCCTTCCGCTGATCTCCATTCCCAGCTTTGGCGGGAATGCCATTTTTCTGAATTTGCCCGCTGCCACCTCAGGGATATTATACCTCCGCCATCCGTTGGTCATCATGAGCAGGTCTATAGCATACCCTGCCAGCGGGTTTCTTGCATCAAAGTAATAGCCCGGGTTATTGATATAGCCCTTAAGGTCAGATGTAAGAAGCAGGGTTGTCAGAATGCTGAGCGAAGAATCCTGTTTTATGTCATTGTCATCGGTGACTGAGACCGAGAAGTTTCCTTCGCGAGGCAATCCGTCAGGGCCTTTAATCTGCATATTTGCATTCACCTGCTGCCGTTTCTCATAGTCTTGCCTGTCAGTGTTGAATTCGGCCATTGCCTGGTCTTTGCTGAGGCAGAAGACAAGTCTTTCACTCAGGGAATTCATTTCTGCGTCAAAAAGGATAGCCTGCAATATGCCTGAGGGGAAACAGCGCCTGTCGAAGTAAATCTTGCTGTAATTGTGGTCCCACGGCTCCGCATAATGAACAATGCCTCTTGTATGAAGCACGAGGACGAGCTCGCGGAGGTCTGAAATATTTGCGGAATGCAGAACACTGATAAAAACAGAGTCGCCGGCAGTCTCCGCTTTGAGAGAATATGCGCCCCGGTGTGCCGGAGGCAGTTCGAAACGTTTCTCCAGTCCCTGCTCATTTGTGCAGAGGGCGTAATATTTCACCCCCTCATCAGCCTCCAGGTAGAACTTGCCCATTCCGTCATGAGTAGTTTCCAGGCGGGCATAGATATTCCCCAGGCTGTCAAGTATCTCTCCCTTGACTTTTTCAGGCATACCCTCCTCGGTCAATGCTTTGAATGCAATTGCACAGCTCGTACCGGCAGGAAGATTACCGCCCTCCGGGAAGAAGCTTAAATCAAAGTCGCCATGCTGATAGGGTACCGGAATGAATGCCTTGCTCTTTGTCGTCTCAACAGACAGTACTCTCCGGTCGCTCTCCGCCGGAAGCCGGAAAGCAAACCTGAAGACAGTGTCGGCATCATTCTCAACCGCGCTGAGGGGTTGGGTGTTGATCCTCATGCTCAGTTTATCGGGGATAATCTTTTTACCTGTTTTGATATCCTCGAATATCACTTCCGCACTCATCCTCTCTCCCTTTTCGAACCTGAAGGTGACTTTTGTGTTCACTGTGGCTGAAAGGGGTCCCGCAACCCGAATATTTTTCCGGAAGAGGTAATCGGCGCCGGGATTCATCATGGTTTCAGTGTATGCGCATAATGTATAATCACCCTCCGGCAGTGCCTGGTCAAGTTCGATGTAACCACTGAAAGCTCCGCCGGTTGCCCTTATTTTTGCTCTCTCCACCACTGAATCAAGCGGATTGATCAGTTCAGCATACACGTACTGGTTTGTCACCGGGGTGTGCAGGACGGCATTTGCGACATGTGCCCTGAGCCAGATTGTCTCACCGGCAATATAGACCGGCTTATCTGTCTGGAGATGAATCTTCTCCTGAGAGAACAGCACTATCTGTTCTATCATCCTGTAAATCAGGGAATCGCTGTCAACACTTTTCCCGGCCTGTCCCGCTGCCAGGCCAGAAAAGAGGGCCAGTGACAGAAGCAGAGAAACTATTTTATGCATATAAAGGAGGGGAGCAACACTTTTGCATCAATCCTTCACAAATGTAAAGAATTAATACATCGAGGGGCAGTGGACTGTAAAGTTCCAGGCGGTGCTTGTTGATCCCGCGCAATTCGGGTTGACCCTGACTTCGATCATTGAGGTGTATCCGTTGAATTGAACCTGCACAGAGCGGCTTTCTCCCACGCAGTCTGTATTGTAGATTGTTCTTCCACCCTGAGAGATAATGATCTGGTCTTTAATATCAAAGGTCTGATAATCAAAGCGGAAGACTCCGCTGGACACTCCCAGGTCAATCAGGTGAACCTCAGGAGCGTCACCGCCGGCTTTCTGGGTGTCATTGCAGCGACTCTGGAGGATAACCGGGGGTTGCTGGCTGGCAGGGGTTGTAGTGTTGCCCGGGGGCATTCCGCCGGACGCATTGCCAGTTATGGCACCTGATATGATTGTCATAAAATCTACCAGTGTATTCATATCAATAGCTGGCCTTCTTCTCTCAGGTACACAGGCAGTCATCAAACTGTTCCAGACAAACCCCGGCATGCAATCGCAGTACATCATGTCACTTGCAGGGTCATATACCTGTTGCGAATTTGGTATATGTGAGCAATCGGCATGGACAATTTGTGTTCCAGTGATCGGATCACATCCGCTGAAGTCGTCGCGCCACTGATAACCCGGGACGCAGTCACAGTAAGCCTCTTGCCGGACCGGATCCCATACTGCCATGGTGTTCGGCAATGCTGCACAGTTGATACTGTTAAGCTGAGCCAGTGACTGCGGATAGCATTGTGTAAAATTCTGGTCCCAGGCGTAACCGGGGAGGCAGTCGCATAAAACGATCTTATTGACATCATCCCAAACCGGACGAGTATTCGGGTAGCCGGAGCAATCAGCCTGTGAGGCCAGCAACTGACCGGTCTCCTCGCAGCCCGAGTAATCGGGCTTCCATGAGTATCCGGGAAGGCAGTCGCAGAAGACCTCGTTCCTCGAGTTATCCCATACCGGGTGCGTATTTGGATAGGTTGAGCAGTCCGCGTTGTTCAGTATTTCCTGAATGTCAGGCTCAGCATCCTCCTCCACGCATACTCCCTGTGCATTCCTGACGTAACCTTCTATGCAATAGCAGACCTCGGCGACAGGATCATAGATTTCATTGGGGCCGCAACTAAGGGTTTGCACTGTATCAATCTCTTCGAGCCGTATTACTCCCAGATCCTGGCACTGGGTGTATATCCGCGAGGTGACCTTCAGGTCAGGATACCCGCTTGCTATCACGGTTATTTCAATGGAAGAGCCGTTGCGGCCTGCCTCAGCCATCTCCATCACAATTGTGAACCTGCCACCGGTTGTCTCGTCTGATCTTACTCCTCCGGTAGCCTTAATTGTTACCGAGGCATTTGAGATCCTCTGACCATCCCGGTTTTCCACGACACCCCTGAAAAGAACATAATCATACATAATTCCGGTAAGGGTTTTTGTCGTTTCCCGGATCCCGTCCTTATCGAATATGTATTTTGCGATGAAAAGACTGCGGTCAGTATTGACCGACTCCATCAGGGTCATCCAGTCTCCGTACCTGTTTCTGTTATGCAGGATATCTTCGCGGCAGAAATCAATGGCAGCCAGGCGGGTAAACTCCTGCTGGCCCTGGTTGTGTGCTTCGGAATAGAGTCTCTGGTTGCTGTTGCACCATCGGATCATCTCGTCGGCTGTTATCACGGTCCCGTTTGCCATCTTCCAGTTTGAAAAGATCTCTGTAACAAGTCCGAAACCGGCCTTCAGTTCTGTCCATTTATTTGAACTCCATATATATACCCCATTACCTGTCTCATCGGTCCATATCTCTCCGCCGGCAGGCCGGACACCGGAATAGCAAACCACATTACCGGTACCCAGATCAGTGAAAGCCTTTCGTTTCGGGTCAGACCGGTCGGCAGCGCCATCACCCCCGATGTAACCGATGCAGTTGCCTGCACGGTCCCTGATCTGTTTCTGAATGTCTTTCAGACGTCCCAATGCCAGGTCAATGCCCTCCCTGAAATAAGTGATGCCCGTGCGGATCATGAATGTTACCGGGGAATTGATGGCTTCATATTTCTGCTCTTTTGGCAGCAGGGTTTCAATATCCCTGAAAAAACTGCCCATGACTTCAAGTGAGCGGAAAGGATTTTCTGCATCAGGTGCATAGCGTTCATAGAACAAAACGGCTTTTTCTATATCCTCCTTAACATCGATCACCTCCTTCAATCCCCCCTCAAACTGCTTAAGCTTCCCGAGAGTATAATTGACTTTGGCTGTAAAGCCGTCAGCTTCTGCTTCATTGATGGCATCCTGCAACTTCGGTGGCAGCGATTGGAAATTGTCTTTCAGTATCTGCCAGTTATTAAGCATCTCCGTCAGCTTCTCCTGTGAATCCGATGCCATGGTCTTTGATTCACTAAGGGCGTCATTCAGTAACTCCTTTTGCTCATCGGTGAGTTTCGCATATGCGGCGGTGCCTGACTGTGCCATAGTTGCGGCGATAGCCGACATGTTCAGCAGAAGGGCCAGAGCGACAGATTTTATCGGAAGTGTCATGAGGATCATGATATTATGTTTCAGAAGGAATAGCGGTAGCCGAGGGATAATACCGTCATCCTGAAGCCATCATAAGAAGAGAGTATTTCATTCAGCCAGACATCTACTCCAAATTCGAGGGACGAACTCTCATTTCCAAATTTGACTCGTACGATGGAATTCAGGGAATAGTCGGCTGGAGATTCCCCTGAAAAGTCCGAATCATCTGACAAAGGTTTCAGCATGGTGTTTGCGGCCAGACCCAGATCGACACCCCAGTAGCGCTTCCCTGTGACCTGCCTGTAACCTGCAAACAGCGGAATCCGGAAAAAATAAAACGAAGTTACACCGGCATCCTCGTCTGTCTGTCCGATCAGGGTATTGAAATGGATGCCGGTGCCGCCATAGAATTTTGTGCCAAACAGATGTTCAAAACCTAAATTCAGACCGGGAATCATCGGGGTATCAAGACTGTAAACCTTACCGAGGTCAGAAAACAGCACCGATATGAAAAATGAGGTGTTACGATAGCGGAAAACTGGCGCCTGAACAGGCGTCTGACCCGGAGCGATTCCGAAGAAAGCGTTCGGATCTCCCGGAGGGTTTGTCGGGCCGGGGGCTGAGGGTTGCTGGACGTTTGCCTGTTGGGTTAAAGCATCAGCGGCTGCCTGGTTATGTTGCGCCGCCGTAGCAGGGTCACACTTGCCGCCGGGATAATTCTCTGTCACCCAGTTTTGCGCCACCTGGTAGAAGGGAAAGCCACCTTTCAGTGGCACAAGGTTTGGGGAACGGTCATCACCGTCAACAATCTTTACAGTACCGTCACTCTTGTCACACACAGCCTTGTATGTTTTCTGTGCATTGAGCGTAAGAGTCACGGAAGATAAAAGCAGGAAAATGAGAAATGAAACAAGCGTTTTCATAACGGTCCGATACTTTGTGAATGTTCTGACAGTGAATATTACCTGCACTGCTCCAAAATTCCCGGGCCCTTCTCACTGCCTGTGATTATCAAAGATAAAAAACTATCTGATACCGGATGATTTCTTTTGATTATCGTTCCCTAATTTGAGATGGGCGTATGATTTATTGTGGTAAATTTTATGAAGACGACCTGTGTTATAAAAAACTCTGCAGGATGAACCCGGGTATCCCTTCAACAAATAAATCCTGATAACCCGAGGCCTTCCAATCGACAAAAAAAACCTGTTACCTGCGCCTATCCAAACATATTTTTTTACCTTGTCCCAAGTAACAATCTCTCCGCCGGAGATATAAAAAATACCACCATGACTGTTTCACGCACCTTTGACCTGCTTGACAGATACAGGGAATTGCATCCCAAGGATGACGCCCTGTGCTTCAGGCAAAACGGCGCTTGGATTAAATTCAGCACCTCCCAGTATATAGAGTATTCACACAATTTCTGTTACGGTCTTTACGATTCCGGGTACAGGAAAGGCGATAAAATCATAACCGTTTCAGCCAACAGGCCCGAGTGGAATTTTGTCGATATGGGAATGTCGATGATCGGTGTTGTGCATGTGCCTGTTTTCACTTCACTCTCGACTGCCGAGTATGACTATATCATAAGGAACTCCGGCGCTAAAATGATAATTATTTCGGACAGGAAGCTTTACAAAACTATTGCCCCGGTATTGTCAGACAGCAGCATTACTGCCAGGTTTTTTACGTTTGATGCTATTGAGGGAGCCGCAAACTGGCATGAGATAGTTGAGAAGGGAAAACAATGCACTGTACAGACCAGGCAGGCCATCTCAAAAGAGAAGGAGGGAATTACTCCCGATGATTTTGCCACGCTGATCTATACATCCGGAACAACCGGCACTCCCAAAGGTGTTATGCTGAGCCAGCGGAACCTGGTGAGCAACTTCATCTCCGCCGCTTCGGTGTTCAACCTGAAGCCTTCCGACAAATATCTCAGTATCCTGCCGTTATGTCATGTTGGCGGCCGCATGGGAAATTACCAGACACAGTACAGCGGAAGCAGCATTTACTACGCTGAAAATATGGGTACCATAGCTGCAAACATGAAGGAGATACAGCCTGACGGGTTCGATGCAGTCCCACGGGTGCTTGAGAAATTTTATGACGTGATAATTTCAAAAGGCAGAGATCTCAGGGGGATTAAGAAATCGCTGTTCTTCTGGGCTGTGAACCTGGGATTGAAGTATAATCCGTTCGGTGAGAATGGGGGGCTTTATGAAAGAAAGCATAAAATTGCTGACAGGCTCATTTTCAGCAAATGGCGTCAGGCACTCGGCGGAAATGTAAAGATAGTCGGGTGCGGAGGCGCAAGCCTGCAGCCACGCCTCGAAAGAGTCTTCTGGGCGGCAGGGATAAAAATCGTTAACATGTACGGTCTTACGGAAACCTCGCCCATTATTACGATCAACAGAACCGATAAGGGAAGGGTGAAGCTTGGCTCGGTGGGCCTGCCCATTGAGGGCGTGGAGGTAAAGATAGCTGAAGACGGGGAGATCCTATGCAAAGGACCCAATGTGATGATGGGTTATTACAATGACCTGGAGCTGACAAAATCCGTTTTTGACAGCGAGGGTTGGTTTCGTACAGGTGATATCGGCCACATTGACAAGGATGGGTTCCTGATGGTAACTGACAGGAAGAAGGAAATTTTCAAGCTCTCAAACGGGAAATTCATAGCGCCGCAGATTATTGAGAATGTCTTCAAGGAATCGCCCATAATTGATCAGATAATGGTCATAGGCGAACATGAGAAGTTTGCAAGCGCCCTTATTTCGCCAAACTTCAAATATTTCGATGACTGGAAGAAAATCAACAGGATTTCATTTTCAAACACCGAGGAGCTTATTCAGCTTCCCGAGGTTCTTTCATTTTTCGCATCGGAAATAAGCAAGCTCAACAAACGGGTCAGCTCCTATGAGGGTATTAACAGGTTCAGGCTTGTCAAGGATGCATGGAGCCCTGAAACAGGTGAACTCTCTCCCACGCTCAAGCTGCGGAGGCAGTATGTCCATGAAAAATACAGATCGATTGTAGATCAGATCTACATGAAATAAAACGCCCGGCACAAAGAGAGAAAGCCTGTATGGAATTAGTTAAGGTGACTGACCGTAAGACAGAGAAGATGTTTCTTGATACGGCAAGGGATATTTATAAAAATGACACTGTATGGGTATGCCCGTTTGACAATGACATCAAAGCAATTTTCGATCCCCTCAGGAACCCGTACTTCAAGCACGGTACGGTAGACAGATGGGTTCTCACTGACGGGAACAGGAAACTGCTTGGCCGGATAGCGGCATTTATAGATTTTAACCTTGCCGGCACCTATGATCAGCCGACAGGAGGGATAGGCTTCTTTGAGTGTATTGACGACTGTCAGGCTGCCTCGCTTCTTTTCACCACTGCAAGAGAGTGGCTCATGGAGAGAGGCATGGAGGCCATGGACGGACCCGTCAACTTCGGGGAAACTGACAAATACTGGGGGTTGCTTGTGGGCGAATTTACTCACCCATCATTCGATGTACCGTACAACCATCCGTACTATCAGAAGCTGTTTGATGATTTCGGATTCAGGTGTTATTACAAAATGGAGGGCTTTCACCTTAGCCTTACCGACCCAATACCTGAAAGATTCCTGAAAATTGCGGAGTGGGTAGCAAACAAACCGGGATACAGCTTCAGGCATTTCAACTGGAAGGAGCAGGATAAATTTGTGGCGGATTTTGCCGCTGTATTCAATGAAGCCTGGGCTTCATTCAAAATCAATTTTGAACCTCTCGAGGCTTCATATATAAAGGAGGTGCTGAAAAAAGCAAAGCCTATTCTGGATGAGGAATTCATCTGGATCGCCTATTTCGAAGAAAAGCCTGTGGCAATCTATCTGATGTTCCCTGATCTTAACATGATCCTTAAGCACCTTAACGGGAAACTTACTCCTGCCGCCATGCTGAAATTCGTCTGGCTGAAGAAGAGGAAAGCGATGACAAGGGCTAAAGGTCTGCTGATGGGGGTTATACCCCGCTATCAGGGACTGGGGCTGGAATCGGCATTTATCTATAAGCTGATAGATGTTTTCAAGCGAAAACCGCATTACACCGAGATTGAATTCTCATGGGTGGCCGACTTCAATCCGAAGATGCGGAAGATATTCATTTCGGTAGGCAGTGTGCCTGCAAAGAACTATATCACTTACAGGTACCTTTTTGACAGGACCAGGGAGTTCAAGCGTTATCCAATACCGGAAATAAAATGAAGTATGATGTTATTGTAATCGGTGCCGGACTGGGAGGACTTACCGCCGGGGCGAAACTGGCCAAAGAAGGGAAAAAGGTTCTTCTCATTGAACAGCACAGCCAGCCGGGAGGCTGTGCCACAACTTTCAGGCGCGGCGATTTCACATTGGAGGTTGGGTTACACGAGATGGACGGCCCTTCTCCGCGGGATATGAAAACACGGATATTCAATGATCTTGATGTATTCAGAAGTGTTGAGTTTGTACCGGTACCGGAGTTTTACAGGTTCATAAATGACCGCATTGAGGTTACTGTACCGCATGACCCAATGCTTGCTTCAGAACGGCTTTCTGCACTGTTCCCGGATGAAACCGCCGGAATCAAAGCCTATTTTGAACAGATACTGACCAGAAGGAAACCTGCTGAAAATGAAACCATTGATATCAGCGTGGGAGAGTTTCTTGATTCGATAATCAAAAATGATGACCTCAAGCTGATTCTCCTGGGTAATCTCGGGTATTTCCATGATGATCCCTATACACTCTCACTGGCCTATTATTCAATTGCCCAGGGTAGTTACTATTCCGGCGGAGCCAGTTATATCAGGGGAGGCTCACAGAAACTGGCCGACCATCTGGCAGGGTTTATCAGGGAGCATGGTGGTGATGTGTTGCTCAAGCATTTTGTCACCGGTATAAAAACCATTGATGGCAGGTCGGAAGGGGTGACATACCGGAAAAAGGGAAAAACTCAGATTCTTGAGGCCTTTGCAGATGATATCATTGCCAATAATGCCCTTCCCAATCTCCCTGGCATGATTGCGGGGCCGGAAGGCGATGGGGTGAAGGAGGAGTATGCCGGCCTCAACACCGGGGCATCACTGCTGACGGTCTATCTTGGATTCAGCAGGCCTCCGGGTGAGCTTGGCCATAAATATTATTCGACATGCCTGTTCGACAGTTCAGTGAAGAGCCAGGGAGATATCCTGAATAACGGGAGGGATGACTTTTCAAGGCGGAGCTTCATATTTGTTGATTATAGCCAGGTTGATTCAGGGCTTGCTGCCCCGGGAAAAGGTGTAGGTTCTATATGTTGCATCGATTACCTGGAGGGGTGGAGCGGACTGGAGCACAAAACTTATAATGCTAAAAAAGAGCGTGTTGCAACGGTATTTATAGACAGGCTTGATGCAATCATTCCGGGAATCAAAGATACTGTGGAGTATTATGAGGTTGGCACACCGGCCACCGTGAAGAGGTATACCCTGAATCCCGGCGGCGCTGTTTACGGCTTTGCCCAGAACCCGTCGCGAAAAATCATCGATACCCTGAAGTCGGTCAGTAACCTTCACCTCGCCTCTGCCTGGGGCAAAACCGGCGGTGGTTTTTCAGGCGCCATTTACGGCGGTTACCTGTGCGCCTACAACATATTAAGAAAAAAGACCCCCGCTAAGAGCTGAGGGTCTTTCCTGAAGAAATATCAGAATTTTACTTGTGGATAATCAGGTCAGGCTCCCCATCTGGATCGCCATTTACATATCCGTCCGTTTTGGGAGTGCCCATCAGTAACACCCCGCAGGCGTGCGGTGCTGCCATGGAGGTACCGCTCATTGTTGCATAACCGCCTCCTTTATATGTTGAATATATGCTTACTCCGGGAGCGCAAAACTCAATTGGCGGATTGCCATAGTTTGAAAAATAAGCCCAGATATCGCCTGAACCGAAAGCAGATATCGTATAAATATTCGGACCGTTTGCCCTTGCCGGTGAATGGTTGTTGGCATCATCACTTTCATTGCCTGCAGCCAGTGTTACGAGGACACCCTTCGAGCCCAGATTAATGACAGCAGCATCTATTGGTTCATAGACACTTCCACCAAGGCTCATATTGGCGACATCACCAGTGCCAGCATTTGCAGCAACGTGGTCAACCCCGGCAATTATTGTGGAGTATGCTCCTGAACCACGCTTGTCAAGTACTTTTACGGGCACTACCTGTGCACCGGCGGCAACCCCGACAACTCCATATAGATCGTTTTTGGCAGCAACAATGCCGGCACAATGAGTGCCGTGGCCGTTGTCATCATCGGCGGATGTAGTTCTTGGAACAAAGGTACGGTCCAGGTCTGTATTTACATTGAGATCGGGATGATCAAAGTCAATACCAGTGTCGATGATCCAGGCCTTAGCCGTGCCTGTGTAAGAAGTTACATCGCCAACCCGTGCAATACCCCAAGGTATAACCTGAGGAGCAGGAGGGGTTGGATTTGTCCCGGGTTTTGCCAGGATGAACATCATGTCAGGCCAGATGCCCCTGACATTCGGGTTCTTTTCGAGAGTGGCAACCTCGGTCTCGCTGAGATTGACTGCAAAGCCCTGAACGGCTGAGGAATAGACATTCAGAGGCTCACGGCCGCTGCTGCAACACATAGAAGAATTCTTTTCATCTGAAATCAGGGTAAGGTTAAAACAGTTATAACTGACCCCTAATTTACATAAAGCCCGGGGAAAGTGTTAACAAACATTAAACAATTTTATGAACCTTGCTCAAAACGCTGTGAACAACCTCAAATATGGATAATCCGGGATAGAAGACTATTACCAGCCGTTAAATTCATCGCTCCATGAAGGACCCTTCCAGATGTACTCCCTGCAGCACTTACCCTTCTGGTAGTTATCATTGTTATCCCACCTGAAGTACATTTGGGTTCCGTC
>DZBJ01000097.1 GCA_022736275.1 Rikenella microfusus
GCCGGAGCGTGGGAACCATAAGCATATCCACCCTTCTCCTCAACCCTCCCCCCGCCTACTGTCAGATTTTGAACATTGTTGTTCCTGTTTGCACACTTCAAGACATCTCTCTGAATTAACGCAAAAATAACGCAAAACCCCTCTCATCTTCAAGGGAAACAATACGGCTGGTGTCGGATATAGATCAATAAGCACCTCGCAGACCGATACAAAGGGGTATTTGCGGCAGCTTTCAGCCTATAATCACAGGATATTCTTTTAAGGCACGAAAATTGCTTCTCAGGGAAAAGCAATCATATTTTCAGCAGCTTTTCCTGCAACTTTTTCAAAAAAGAAAGGAGAATGTTATGGCCGAACAGCTTTTTGCGTCATTTATCCTTGATGGCGACCATGAATTAGAGCTTGCCATTGAGGCTGCGAGTGTCATTGAGGCGACTCCCATTAGCGGCAACATTCAGCCGCTTCCTGCCAGTGTCCCGTTTTTGGAAGGCATCATGCACCTGCGGGATACGGTGATCCCAATCCTGAACCTGAAAAAACGGCTGGGTCTGCAAAACACCGGCTACGGCAAGGATGCCAAGATCGCCGTGGTTGCCATTCGCGATCAGTCTTTTGGGCTTTTATTTGATGACATTCGTGAGGTTCTGCGCATTGATGATACTCTCCTTCGCCCTGTCCAGCCCGCCCTCCAATCTGCTGATTGCATCATCTCTGATCTGATAACTTTGGGGAAAAAGCAGCGCACCCTTGAAGTCCTGAATCTGCAAAGACTTTTCCCCGAAAACAGCTTGCTCTTCAGCCAATCCGCCAGCACATCTCAGACTGATCCCACTCGCAGTCACACCTACTCCCGTTATGTGGTCTTCTCCGCTGATGGCCGTGAGTATGGCATACCGGTGGAAAACTCCCGCGAGATCACCTTTCTTACCGATATTGACGAAGCCTTCAAGACCGGGTGTCTGGAAGGAGCCCTGCAGTTACGGGGGCGCACCGTTCCCGTCATGCACGCCACGTCTTTATTGAGGAATATCACCGCCGAACATGACGTGTACGGGGAACTGTGCCGTGTCCTGATCATGGCCACGGACTCCATGATCTTCGGGATGATTATCGATGAGATACGGGAAATTCTCACTGTGGCGGATGATACCATATTGCCCATGCCATTACAGGGGGAACTGTCCGTGGCGGGCATCTGCGAACCAGTTCAAGGAAGAAATATCATGCTCCTCAATGTGGAGCACCTGATTGCCTCGCAAAAGGAGCTGCTCAACTCCATGTCTCGCATCAACAGCGATGGCGAGGAGGAAGAAAAAGCGGTTGTCATACGATCCAGGCACCTGATTACCAAGAACTGCTATCTGATTTTTTCCATAGGCAGGAAATTTGCCATTGAACTCCAGGATGTCCAGGAAATCATCGAGCAGGATAAACTCATGACTATTCCCGCGGCGACTGGTTTTGATTCAGAGGTTATCAATCTGCGCGGCCAGATAGTTCCCGTCATCAACCTCCGTCAGTTTTATGAATACCCTGAAAATGATCAGAAAACGACAGCCGTCAAGCTCATCATCTGTCAGGACGGCGACCAGGTGATCGGCCTGCAGGTGGACACCATTGTCACTATTTACAAGCAGGAACAGTTTTACGCGACACCGTCCCTCAATCAACACCTGCAATCGAAAAAAGATACCCTGGACCGGCTCATTGAATTCGTCAACGAAGAAAGCATGACGGAACATGTATTGGTGGTCAACGTTCGCAATATGATCAACAACCATTTACGTCAAGACTCATCCATTATACCGCAATCTCTGCAAGACGTACCGGCTGCGACCCAAAACGCATCATGGTCTGAAAATTAACAACAGGAGGAAGACATGGCCCAAACAGCATCAGCTCAGGTGACAAACGAAGAACTCAATTTTTCCTTATTGGACGAACCCAGCTATCTGGTCAATGACGATATGGTCATCACCTGGGCCAATGAGGCGTTTTTGTCGCGGTTCAACCGCACGTCTGCTCAGATCGATGGCAAACTCACCTGTGAAGAGGTTTGCCCAGGACCACTTTGCGGCACGAAAGACTGTTCTGTTGTCAAGGCAAAGCGTTTGAAAAAGGTCGCCGAAAGTGAAGTTGTCCATACCCTGGACACCAAGGGCAGGAAGAGCGTCTCTTGGTTCAACTCCAAAGCGACCCCCTTGAATGGCAAGGGCACCATGGTGACCATGACTGATATTTCCCTGATGAAGGAGATGCATGCTCGTCTTCGCCAGATGGAGACCGATCTCAATGTGATCCCAACGCCGATTATGGAAATTGATGACAAGTTCACTGTCACCTTCATGAATCCGTCAGGGGCGGCGGTGGCTGGCAAGACCCCGGATGAGGTCGTGGGCAAGAAGTGTTACGACCTCTTCAAGACCCCCCATTGCAAGACCGAAAAAT
>DZBJ01000098.1 GCA_022736275.1 Rikenella microfusus
TTCGCTACCTTAGGACCGTTATAGTTACGGCCGCCGTTTACCGGGGCTTCGATTGGAAGCTTCGCCTTGCGACTAACCTCTCCTCTTAACCTTCCGGCACCGGGCAGGCGTCAGCCCCTATACGTCATCTTATCGATTTCGCAGAGACCTGTGTTTTTGGTAAACAGTCGCTACCCCCTGCTCTCTGCAACCGCTTTCCGCTCCGACCGCGAGGGTCTTCACATACAAGCGGCACACCTTCTCCCGAAGTTACGGTGTCAATTTGCCGAGTTCCTTAACCAGAGTTCTCTCACGCGCCTTGGTATACTCTACCCACCCACCTGTGTCGGTTTCCGGTACGGGCGATCTATAGACTCGTGGACGAAGCTTTTCTTGAGAGCATGGCGTCAATTCATTGATTCAGCAGCCGCGATGGCCGCTCTGCATCCCCTCTCAGTCTTATCAAGCCGTTTATGGCACGAAGCCTCCTAGCCTGACAACCTACGGGGTTGCACCTGTACTTCCAGTGACAGGCGAACCTAGCCTCCTCTGTCCCTTCTTCCACTCAAGCGTCTACAAATCGGTGCAGGAATATTAACCTGCTGTCCATCGACTACGTCTTTCGACCTCGCCTTAGGCCCCGACTAACCCTGGGAGGACGACCCTGCCCCAGGAACCCTTGGGTATTCGGCGGAGAGGATTCTCACCTCTCTACTCGTTACTCACGTCAGCATCCGCTCTTCCAGAACCTCCAGAAGTCCTCACGGTCTTCCTTCGCAGGCGACTGGAATGCTCCCCTACCACTGCACCTTACGGTGCAATCCGCAGCTTCGGTATATCACTTGAGCCCCGTTATATTTTCGGCGCGGGTTCACTTGACCAGTGAGCTGTTACGCTATCTTTCAAGGGTGGCTGCTTCTAAGCCAACCTCCTGGTTGTCAATGTGCTCCCACATCCTTTCCCACTTAGTGATAATTTGGGGACCTTAGCTGGCGGTCTGGGTTCTTGCCCTCTCGACCACGGATGTTAGCACCCGTAGACTGACTCCCGGGATAATACTTCATGGCATTCGGAGTTTGATTGGATTTGGTAAGCGGGTAGGCCCCCTAGTCCATTCAGTGCTCTACCTCCATGAGTAAATGACCCGAGGCTATACCTCAATATATTTCGGGGAGAACCAGCTATCGCCGAGTTTGATTGGCCTTTCACCCCTACCCACAGCTCATCCCCGCATTTTTCAACATGCGTGAGTTCGGTCCTCCAGTCCGGATTAGCGGACCTTCAACCTGGCCATGGGTAGCTCACCCGGCTTCGGGTTTATGCCATGCAACTTATTCGCCCTATTCAGACTCGCTTTCGCTGTGGCTACGTCTTAGTCGACTTAACCGTGCTGCATAGCCATAACTCGCTGACTCATTATGCAAAAGGTACGCGGTCACACTTCCTTGCGGAATAGTGCTCCCACTGCTTGTAGGCATGCGGTTTCAGGAACTATTTCACTCCCCTACCAGGGGTACTTTTCACCTTTCCCTTACGGTACTAGTGCACTATCGGTCATCTGCGTGTACTTAGCCTTGGAAGATGGTCCTCCCAGATTCCAACAGGGTTTCTCGTGCCCCATTGTACTCAGGTGCCTCTATCAATTTGATGCGTGGAATTCGACTACAGGACTATCACCTTCTTCGGTCGGGTTTCCACACCGTTCATCTTTCGACGCATCAAACTGCCGTGGACTACAATCCACGGACAAGAGGTCCTACAACCCCTATCGAGCAACGCTTGTAGGCTTGGCACTCGATAAGTTTGGGCTGATCCCCGTTCGCTCGCCGCTACTGAGGGAGTCTCGTTTGATTTACTTTCCTCTGGGTACTAAGATGTTTCAATTCCCCAGGTTCGCCTCCAACGACCTATGTATTCAGTCGCGGATTATTGGGTTTCCCCATTCGGAGATCTTCGGATCATAGCTTGGTTAGCAGCTCCCCGAAGCGTATCGTCGCTTCCTACGTCCTTCATCGCCAGCAGATGCCAGGGCATCCACCGCACGCCCTTATTCACTTCACTATCTATGAGTATATTGCGCGTTTTGTGAGATAATCGAATCGGCGGCATCATCGTTCGGCCTCAAGGCCGCGACGACTTTTTGCACCCTTTACCACCTGAGCACACACCACGACTGGTATGTACCTCGGTGAGGATACAATGCGATGCCATTCCGTTATTCGACTTGGCTACTCTTATTCACTTTTCAAAGACGCTCTTGAAGCGTTGAAACAAGAGCCTGAAAGAGACGATACGTCCGGATGTTTTATACAAGCGAACAGGTCAGCAGATGCGAGGGGCGCTCACTTGTTTAGCAATGAGCGCGTATCGAGTATGGCACGGGACTCCGGCGAACCGAAGCCTGCTCCGTGAAAGGAGGTGATCCAGCCGCAGGTTCCCCTACGGCTACCTTGTTACGACTTCA
>DZBJ01000099.1 GCA_022736275.1 Rikenella microfusus
ACTGCTTAAACAGCTGTTCACATTAAACACTTCCCGTGAAGGCGATGTTATTCCCTCATCCACCATGCTGTTCCTGTCAATGGGCGCTATTCTTCTGCTACCACGTCAGTTTCATGTCATGGTAGTCGAGAATGCCGATATTCGTCACGTCAGTCGGGCGATGTGGCTTTTTCCAACCTATCTCTTTGTGATCAACCTTTTTATTATGCCGATCGCCTTGGGTGGCATTCTGCAAACCGGAAGTTCTGTCGGTGCAGACTATTTTGTTATCAGCATTCCTCTCATGGCCGGGAACAAAACAATTGCCTTACTGGCTTTTCTGGGCGGGCTTTCCGCTGCTGCCGGAATGGTCATGGTTGAGTCCGTGGCCATATCGACCATGCTGTTGAACAACCTGTTCATGCCGATCATTGTCCGGATTACCCCAAAACAGTGGTTTCCCGTCCTGTTAATCAATCTTAAACGTGTAGCCATTTTTATGGTGGTTTTCCTTGGCTATTTCTATTACCGGTCTGTCGGCGATTCCTTCATGCTGGTAAATATGGGGCTGATTTCCTTTCTGGCGGCAATGCAGTTTCTCCCTGCATTACTGGGAGGTCTGTACTGGCAGCGAGGCAACAAGGCCGGCGCTATTACCGGCATGGCTCTGGGATTTATTGTCTGGTGCTACACCCTGCTGTTACCTTCCTTCTATGGAACTGCATCTACCGAACCGATTATTCGGGATGGACTTTGGGGGCAGACATTACTAAAACCCACTGCTCTATTCGGATTAACCGGTATGGATATGTGGAGCCATGCACTGTTCTGGAGTATGTTGTTCAACATTGGTGCCTACCTTGCCTGTTCACTGCTGCTTAACCAGAGCGATGTTGAAAAAGAGCAGGTACGACGTTTTATTGGTAAATTTGAAACGGAACGACGTCAGGTAAAAAGCTCCGTCAAACGTCTCTCAAAACCAGTAACTATTCCGCAATTCATCGGTCTTATGGGCAAATTCATAGGTTCTGACGAGGCAAAACAGGCCATGTTCGCCTATTTAAAGGATCGCAAAATCAGCGAAGAGATCACCGTCCCTGAATTTGAACTACCTGCAATGAAACGCTTTGTAGAGCGAACACTGGCCGGGTCAGTGGGTGCCGCTGCTGCCGGTGCCATTATGGATAGCTATCTGTCAGACATGGGCAGCAGGATGGAATCGGTCTACGACATTTTCAGCACGGTCAGGGCATCTCTCGACCAGAGCCGCGAAGCCTTGTATGTGCGTCTTAAAGCTTCTGAAATTATTAACCGGACTCTTGATTTACAGACCATCATGGATGAACTGCTGCAACTACTGTTGAAAGAATTCAGGTTTGACGCATCACTGATCAAACTCCGTAGCAATGCCGACATGCCCTTCTCGGTGCAAAGTTATCAGGGAAATGACCGTCATCCGATTACTGCAGATCACTGGTATCTGGAGAGCGAACCCTATATAAATATGGCAATCCTTGACCAAAGGGCCCATTTTGTTAATGACATCACAAATCTGCAGGAAATCATCGACCTTTCAAGAACATCCGTAGAGGGGTTTCTTTCTTTTGCCCATATTCCTATTTTCAGGGAGGGGGAGGAAAGTCTGGGCGTCCTCTCCGTCTACTCAAAATCCATTATCGGCTTGTTCACAGAAGAATTCATCAGCCTTTTGACTAGCCTGACCGGTCAACTTGCTCAGGCTGTTCGATTGGCCGGGGAGATGGAGGCAAAAGACCGCGAGCGTCGCGAAAAAGAGCAGGCACAACTTGACAACGCGCGGGTCAGGCGTGATATGGAAATTGCAGAGCAGATTCAGCTTTCACTATTACCAGCTGAACCACCGACGCTTTTCGGAATTGAGCTGGCAGGACGCTGCTATCCTGCAACCCATGTCGGTGGTGACTATTATGATTTTTTTAAACGGGATGACCATACCATTGATCTGCTGATCGCCGATGTATCTGGTCACAGTGTTGGTGCAGCACTTATCATGGCTGAAGTTCGCACCTTGTTGCGAGCCCATGCTGGGCGCGCAGTAAGCCCCAGCAGTATTCTGGCTACCCTGAACAGCCAGCTCTATGAGGATTTAACCAGGGCTGAACAGTTTATCACCATGTTTTACGTCCGTTACAGCACTGCTACCGGCCGCCTGTCCTATGCAAATGCTGGCCACAACAAGCCGTTACTCTACCGTATTGGTGCAGAGAAATGTCTCGACCTGGATGCAGAAGGGTTGATCCTTGGCATCAAGCCATCTGTTGTTTTTGAAGAGCGTTCGCTCGATCTTCTGCCAGGGGACACCTTGTTTTTGTACACTGACGGTATTCCGGAAGCTGTAAGCAGTGATGGGGAACTGCTGGGAACTGAACGGGTCTGTAGACACCTCTATAATCACGGTAGTC
>DZBJ01000100.1 GCA_022736275.1 Rikenella microfusus
GAAGAAGAGCACATCCTGAATCGATGGCTGGTTGGTCATGAACATCGTCAGCCTGTCAATACCCATACCCATTCCGGAGGTGGGAGGCATGCCGTATTCCAGCGATCTGACGAAATCCATGTCGATGAACATAGCCTCATCATCTCCCTTCTCCGAGAGTTTCATCTGCTCCTGGAAACGTTCAAGCTGATCAATGGGGTCATTGAGCTCCGAATAGGCATTGGCCAGCTCCTTGCCGTTGACCATCAGCTCAAAGCGTTCGGTCAGACCCTCCTTGCTGCGATGCTTCTTTGTCAGCGGCGAGGTCTCCTGCGGGTAGTCAATTATGAATGTCGGCTGAGTGAAATGATGCTCGCACTTCTCTCCGAAGATCTGATCAATAAGCTTCCCCTTGCCCATGGAGGACGAGTGGCCGATCTCCATCCTGTCGCACTCGCGGCGAAGGTCATCCTCTGTCATATCGGTGATGTCAATGCCTGTATACTCCTTTATGGCGTCGGTCATGGAGATGCGCCTGTAAGGAGCCTTGTAGTCGATGACGAGTTCGCCCAGGGGTACTTTTGTTGTGCCGTGGAGGTCCATAGCCACCTTTTCAAGTATCTTTTCAGTGAACTCCATCATCCAGTTGTAGTCCTTGTAGGCTACATAGATCTCCATCACGGTAAACTCAGGATTATGTGTCCGGTCCATGCCTTCATTACGGAAGTCCTTGGCAAACTCATAGACGCCGTCATATCCGCCTACGATAAGCCTCTTCAGGTAAAGCTCGTCCGCTATACGCAGGTAGAGGGGAATATCGAGGGCATTGTGATGGGTGATGAATGGCCTTGCTGCAGCGCCGCCCGGGATTGGCTGCAGCACCGGGGTTTCCACCTCGAGGTATCCGTTCGCATCGAAGAGCTCGCGCATTGATTTCATTATCTGTGTGCGTTTGCGGAACACCTCCCTGACTTCGGGATTAATGATCAGATCAACGTAACGCTGCCGGTAGCGCATCTCAGGGTCGGTGACGGCATCATACAGTACCCCGTCCTTTTCCTTTACAATCGGCAACGGACGCAATGATTTGCTCAGCAGTGTCAGCTCCTTCACATGAACGGTTATTTCACCCATCTGCGTCCTGAAGGCAAATCCCTTAACTCCTATTATATCGCCTATATCAAGCAGTTTTTTAAAAAGCGTATTATATAAGGTCTTATCCTCTCCCGGGCACAGGTCATCACGCCTCACATAAATCTGAATGCGCCCTGATGAGTCCATCAGTTCTGCGAATGAGGCGTTGCCCATTATGCGGCGGCTCATTATGCGACCTGCGAGGCATACCTCCGGGAACTTGTTCTCGTCGTCGCTGAATCCGGCAAGAATCTCCGCGGCTGATACATTTACCGGGTACATCTCTGCCGGGTAAGGATCAATGCCAAGCTTGCGTATCTCTTCAAGCGACTGTCTGCGAACCTGTTCCTGTTCGCTGAGGTGGGAATTGGTCATGGTCTGAGATTTGTGCAAAGGTATTATTTAGGAGGGAATAGAGGACCGAGCGTATAGAAAAAATCCGGTGGATTTTTTTAGTGAGGTGCCAGATTGAAGGGAGGGCAATAGGCAGTAGTCTTCAATCTTAAGTAAATCAATTACCTGACTAGATTACTGCCTATTGCCTATTGCCTGCTGCCTGAAAAGACTGCGGACTGCCAATTCAGACTGGCTTGTAAAGGCCGTTAATATCTGCACCGGCAAAACCGGCATCATACAGGTATTTCGGGACATTGTTCAAAGAGAGGATCTGCTTTTTTGTGACCAGCGGATAGTGTCTTACGGTGTAAGTATAATCTCCTATGAATTCCAGGTCTTCGTCGGTTGTCTCCCAGTTGCGTTCATCGAAGCGCGACAGGTCAATCGTGCGTGAATAGCTCCTCAGGGACTTATGACCCTTGAGGTTATAATACATCTCGAAGTATGACATCGCCAGCTCCCGGAGAGACCGGTAGACCGGTTCGCGGAACCGGAGGACTGTCGTGTTTGATTTGGCAATGGCACCCCAGCAGTTGCTTTCACGGAATACAGCTATTATGTGATCATCATCATTTTCGGCTGACAGGTCAACAATCAGCGGTGGGTATCCCAGCTGGCGCAGGGCCGCGGCGGCAAACATTCCGCCGTCCATGCAGTGGGCCATCCTTACCTTCATTACCAGCAATGGCGAAAGAGTACGTTTGGTAGCGTTATATGGGATTGAATCCAGAAACTCCTGGATTTTATGAGGAGAATCGAGAGGCTTGAGCATGTGCAGAAGCTCAGATTTATCGGACACTTGCATAAAATGTTTCAGGCAAAATTTGGTGTGTCAAAACTCAGGTTTCTGTGGGCTGCAGCCAGCAGTGGCCTGGCCAGTACCCCATGGGGACAAGCCT
>DZBJ01000101.1 GCA_022736275.1 Rikenella microfusus
TCAACAATCTCAAGCAACTCACGTTGATCATCCCGGGTAAGTGGAGAGATCAGCAGATCATCAAGAATCAGTACCTCACACTTGACGATTGCTGCCATTAGCTTGTGATACCTGCCGTCATGACGTGCAATTGAGATATCCTGCAGCAAGCGTGGAAGCCTCTGGTACAAGGTAGAGAAACCATCCCGGCATGCCTTCTGTGCAAGCGCACAGGCCAGATAGCTTTTACCTGCCCCGGTGGGTCCGGTAATCAGGATATTGTGATGACTTTTTACCCACTGATTCTGTGCAAGGGACATAACAACGGCACGGTCAAGTCCGCGTCCCTGCCTGAAGTCCAGATCTTCAATGGAGGCTGACTGCCTGAGCTTTGCTGTTCTTAATCGGTTCAGCATTCTCCGGTTCTCCATATCGGTAAACTGGTAATCCACAATCAGGCCGAAGCGCTCCTCAAAGCTTAGTCCGGCCATAGACGGATTCTGCATCTGGTCAGCAAAGGCCTTTGCCATGGCGCCAAGTTTCATGGCCTGCAACTTCTCAAGGGTTGGCTGGGTCAACATGCTGTTTCCTTTCATCGTCGTAGTAATCCGTACCCCTGATATTCTCATGGGCAATGGGAAGAAGTTCCATCTGGTTTGGTAAGGTCTTCTGATCCAGATTGTTTTCAAGTATCGACTTTATGCTGCGGTAGTTGATCCCCTTAATGGTAACCGCCCGGGCACAGGCCGCCTCCAGACGCTCTTTGGAAAAGCGTTTTGCCAGTGAAATGATCCCCATGCATGATCTAAAGCCATGCTCCGGATACGTCCTGCGGGCCAGCACCTGTTCAACTACCTGTACCGTAGCGGTACCAATAGTTGCTGCCCAGGCAGTGATCCGCTGGGGTGTCCACTCTGCATACTCCCGATGGGACTTGGGCATGTGATCCGGGGTGGTAGTATGTTTACCTTGAACATATGAGCGTGGGTGAGAGGCCACCCTGTTCCCTTTATGGAAACATTCCACCGTCGTTTCGGTATACCGGGCATCCACCTGTTCCCTGACCAGACGGTGGGGGACACTGTAGAAGTGTCCTTCCAGCTCGATATGATAATCGATATGCACCCGGGCCAGCTTCCACTGGGCATACTGGTAGGGCATTTCAGGCAACGGCAGCATGGCTGGCCGGTCAAGTTCGTCAAGCCGACTCTGTCTGGTGCCGGGCAGTTTTCTGAAAAGTCGATTGTTTAACAGGATGAGACGCTCTCGGATGGCAGCATTGGCTTCGGCCAAGCTGAAAAGGGTTCTCTTTCTGAGCCCTGCCAGGATAAAGCGTTGGGCAATAAGAACGCCTCCTTCTACCTTGGCCTTATCTTTGGGATGACGGACACGGGTTGGGATAATGGCGGTGCCGTAATGGTTGGCCATCTCCAGATAGGTTTGGTTCAGTTCTGGCTCATAACGGCATGCCTGGTTAACTCCGCTCTTCAAGTTATCGGGGACAACACAGTGGGGTACTGCTCCCATAAATGCAAAGGCCCGGGCATGGGAACCGGTCCAGTCAGCAAGGGATTGGGTCCAGGTGGCCTCGGCATAGGTGAAGTTACTTGCACCCATGACACCGACAAATAATTCTGCTCCTCGTACTTCACCGGATGCAGGATCAACAATCGGCATTTTCTGCCCGCTGTAGTCTACAAAGAACTTCTCTCCAGCTTGGTGTTCTTGGCGCATGGAGCGATCAAGCTTTTTGCGCCAATGACGGTAACGTTCACAGAACTGGCTGTACTGGTAACCGTCGGGCTCGACAGCCTTGTATTCCTGCCAGAGCAGCATCAGGGTAAGGGATTTGTGGGTGGCAAGCTCATCGTGCAGCGCCTGCCAGTCTGGCTGGGAAAGCTTACGGCCTGACGAATGTGTGACGGGGGGATAAAGAAGGGTTTCCAGAGCTTGGTCATCAAGCTCAAACGGCCAAGACAAGCCGGCAACCACGGCACGGTTGATCATGTCATCTACGGTACTCTTGCCGACACCGCATGATCTGGCAACATCACGTCGACTTTGTCCGCATGACCAGACAAGGCGAAGTATCTCTCGTATCTTACGCATGGCAACTCTTTCTCGTGGCATCGTGCCCTCCTTGGAATGAATCAAGGAAGACAGGATACCCGTGTGAGTTACCCCGTAGCTATACTCTCAAGAAATACTGGCCGAATTCGCCGGAATCGTGGCCGGAGTCGAATCGGAATGCCGGCCGGATTCCAAACGGAACGGTGGCCGCTTTCCTGCCGGAATCGTGGCCGGATTCAGCCGGAATACGCAAATAACCACAATAACATCGGGATATTGCTTATTTCACCACTCAGGCTGTCTCGCA
>DZBJ01000009.1 GCA_022736275.1 Rikenella microfusus
AGTGATCCCGACAGGATTCAAACCTGTAACCTTCTGATCCGTAGTCAGATGCTCTATTCAGTTAAGCTACGGGACCTTTTGCGGGTGCAAAGATAAAATAATTTTTGTTTGATTGAACAGATATTTCACGGTTCTGATGAATAGATCCGGATATCGGACCTGCCAAATGATTAAGAATCCTGACATTGTTTCTGTCCAGTATTGAATTAACTCAAATTTACTATTTTATACTACCCTTATTATGAGCATATGTTCATTATATTTGTCGTGAAATTCCGCGCGTAAATTTATATTACCTACGAGAACTATGATATCTGATTATCGCTGCGTATATTGCCTGATGAAATCTTACGGCAACAGGATAGAAAAAGCTGACCTTATCATCTCCAAAGGGCAAGGTAATCTTGAAGGACTGATAGGGGAGCAAGACCGGAGAATATTCTTCCTCCTGATGGTCAAATGTGATGTCATTGCCGAGTACCTCGGGGTTGAGAGGGGCAGCTACGTGGTTTACAATGACTTCAGAGCGAAATCAGAAATAAATAAAGCATTATGATAAGTTTCGGTCCGGTTCCTTCCCGCCGGCTTGGGAAAAGCCTTGGCATCAACAATATTATCAGACCTAAAGTCTGCACATACAATTGCATATATTGCCAGGTTGGAAAAACAATGCAGCTGAGTCTGACCCGGAAGTCGTTCTTTACACCTGAGCAGATATTGTGTGAGGTAAATGGACACCTTGAAAAGCTCACCGCAGATGACCGGCCCGATTACCTGACCTTCGTGTCAAACGGCGAGCCCACGCTCGACATAAATCTTGGCCTGTCGATTGAGATGCTTAAGAGGCTTGATATACCTATAGCGGTCATAACCAACTCATCAATGCTTCCGGAACCTGACGTTCGTCATGAACTCATGCAGGCTGACTGGGTCTCTCTCAAGGTTGACGCCGCTGATGCTGACACCTGGCAGAAGGTGAACCGGCCTGCAGAAGGATTGAAATTTGAGACTGTGCTTGATGGGATAAAACTCTTTGCAGGTGATTACAGGGGGCAACTGAGGACCGAGACCCTTCTTTGCAAAGGGATAAACGACAGTCAGGAAAATCTCAGGGATGTTGCAAACATAATCAGCACCCTGGCCCCCGGCCGTGCCTATATCTCCATACCCATCAGGCCTCCCTCTGAGAAAAGCGTTATGCCGCCGGATGTGGAGACGGTGAACCTTGCCTGGCAGATATTCAGGGAGGCAGGCATCGAAACCGAACTGCTGACCGGCTTCGAAGGTGTTGACACCGGTTTTACAGGCAATATCTACGAGGACATACTCAATATCACCGCTGTTCACCCACTGAGAGAGGATACTCTCATGGAGCTTCTCATAAAAAACGGAGCGGATTTCAGAATAGTAGAGTCGCTTCTCAGCCAGAGACTTATCAGAAGCTATCTCTACCAGGGGAAGAAATTTTATCTGCGCGACTTCCATGTTAAGTAACAATTTTCAGGGATCAACAGGGAAAGTAATCAAAGACACACAGGATGGGAGATTTATTTAAGGAGCTTGAGAAAGACATAAGGTACCGTGAAGGGCTGAAGGCCTGCATTAATTGCGGCATATGCACCTCGGTATGCCCTGCCGCCGAGGTGAGCGACTATGACCCGAGGATGGTGGTAGACACTGTTCAGCAGAAGGATGAAAATCTACTGAGAGACCTTTTGAAGAGTGACACCATCTGGAGATGCGGTGAGTGTCTCTCATGCAAGACAAGATGTCCAAGGGGTAATGTGCCCTGTTATATTATACAATCGCTCAGGGCACTTTCAATAGAGACAGGCCTCTTTGCTGAGAGTAAGGAGGGCCGCAAACAGCTGGTGGTCAAACGCACGGTAGGCGACCATATACTGAAGTATGGTTATTGTGTCTACATTGATGAGGTGCAGAATGAGTGGTATCCTGAACAGGGCCCGGTATGGGAATGGCTCAGAGAGAACAGGGAACAGACCCTGGCGCGTTTCAATACCAGCTATGGGAAAGATCAGGCCGGAACATTAAGGAATACGGCACAGGAGTCGCTTGATGACCTTAGAAGAATATTTGATGAGACAGGGGGAACCGCGCGCTTCAAAAAAATTGAAGAGTTCTCAGCAAAAAAAGCAGCTGAGGCAGGCAAGGAGTTTATTGGAGACAGGGATGAATACTTTAATGTGCTGAATAATGGCGAAGAGCAGGAAAAATGAGATATGGGAGGCTTACCAGAAAGAGATAGCCGAAGATCATTATTATTTTGCACGCAGCTGCATCAGGCAGAATTTCTTTCCTGCCGCCGAAGGATTATACCTCCGGATACTTACAGAAGAACTCGGCCTTGACGTTTTCGATGATCCGCGCCAGACGTCATGTACCGGTATAGCATATCATTCCGGTGTTCTGCCATTTGAAACGATCATGACCGTTGTTGCGCGCCAGTTTGCCCTGATGACTGAGGCAGGATACAAGAATTTTGTTGTCTCCTGTGTGACATCATTTGGCATCTACGTTGAGGTTCTTGAAACATGGAAACATAACCCTGATATTGAAAAGAGAGCACGCGAGGCGCTGTTCAATGCAACCGGAAAAACCTTTGAGATACCAGAAAACCTGGTTCATGCCAGTGATGTGATTTACAAATACAGGGATAAACTGGGTGAAAAAATCAGGAAACGGTTGGTTAATGCTTCCACAGGTGAGCCGCTGAAGGTGGTTGATCATATAGGATGTCACTATGCAAAGATCTTTCCGGAGAAGGGGATAGGAGGAGCGGAGTTCCCGTATGTGCTGGCAGGCATGATAGATTCATGGGGAGGAGACCAGGTTGATTACCCCGAACGCCGGCACTGCTGCGGGTTTGGATTCAGACAGTATATCATCAAATCGAACAGGGGATATTCAGTCGCCAACTCCAAAAAGAAGTTTGATTCCATGGAGCCCTTCAAGCCTGACCTGATTATAGCCAATTGTCCGGGTTGTACCTATTTCATGGACCGCTGGCAGTATGTCATCGCAGAAATGGAGGGCAAAACCTACGGTGCAGACGGTTACGGAATACCTGTTCTTACCTACGAAGAACTTGCCGGGTTGCTTCTGGGCTATGATCCGTGGGATATAGGCTTGCAGACACACGAGGTAGCCGTTGAACCTCTTCTTGATAAACTTGGCATCAAATATAACCCTGAAACCAAGTATGACGGCCTAAACGGAAAAAAACTAAAAGTGCCGGAAAATCCTGCATGTCTGAGAATATGCTGATCTCCCGGCACTGAAAGTACTGATCTTAAACTGATCGCATTAAAGTCTTCTGACCGATTAGGCCAGATCTCTTTTTTTACTCTTTCCCCAGCTCGCTGAGCCGTTTTTCAATATTTTTCTGCTCGTTACCAAGATATTCGATCTGCGATTTCAGCATTTTGATCTCCTCATCTTTGTTCATTGCCGGCATTGCTGCAGGGAACCCCGGACCATTTACCTGCCCGTAAAATCCCTGGCCTCTTCCGGCCATGAAGCCGCGACCGCGACCCATACCCCTGCCGTAGCCTGACCAGCCTCCACGGCCCATACCTCTGCCCTGACCTTTAGTATATCCGGGTGAGTCAAATCCATAGCAATAACCCATTGCTCTTCCGGTTCCGGGACCCATTCCCGAAGGTCCGGTACGATCTCCTAGTGGCATAACATCTTATTTTTAAGTTAAACATAGATCATGTATAAGAATACAAATATAATTAATTAAATGAACATATGTTCACATGGATAATATTTTTAACAGCAAAGACGTTGCATGCAAAGTCTCGGCAAACGTTAAGATTCGTATTTAAAAACTAATTCAGTCTTTTCTTATCGCATCAAAATACATTGCGAAAGAGCGATAGAGGAAGTGTGTCCATTTGCCGAACGGAACAATGACAAGAGCCCACTGCACCAGGATGATCATGTGAGCAAGGTATAACCAGATGTTGGACTGCAGGATTCCCAGGTCAATAAAAAGTCTGACTGCAAAGGCCGACAGTCCCATCATAAAGAGCCAGGCAACAAACATCCAGTCAGATGGTTGTGATTTCCTGGTTGACTCTCGTTTTTTTGAGATGCGTTCACTCGCAAAGATCACAGTTACAGTGAAGATTATTATACTGACCACATATCCGAGAACTATGATAAAAGTGCTTTCGCTTGAGAACCAGTCGAGAAAGATGGTGGTAAACAGCAACCCCAGGTATCCGAACACAAGTATCAGGTGTTCAAACCATCTCACCTGGCTGTCGTCACATCCAAGGGTTCGCTTCTGTGTGAACATATGGACTATCAGGTCTAGCAGCCCGGTTGCATAGTTTTTAAATGGCACCCTGATCCCTGGCTTGAGAATGATAAAGTACCACATGCGAATCAGATTTGGCAGGAGTATGACCGCAAATACTGAGGCGATAGCAACCATCTCGAAGATATGTCCTGTATGCATGATCTTCTCAAGCTCCAGATTACTGTAGAAGGCATAGGCTATCACTGCCAGGGCTGTCAGAGTCATTGCTGTAATTGTTGCAGGCAGTGACCGGTAGAGCAGTCCTGAAAGCCCGGTCCAGTCATATACCGAGGTGAGCCATCTCCTGAGAGACATCATCAGCTCGCCCGGCTCGGCGGTCTGAGGGCAGTGTGTTGTGCACTCGCCGCAATAATAGCAGAGCCAGGGCTTAAGCGAGCATTTTATTTCATCCTCAAGGCCCAGCACGCTGAATCTGATCATCTCCCGAGGGAAAGAATCTTCCTCAGTGGAGAGAGAGCATACGGCTGTGCATGTACCGCAGTTATAGCATGCATTGAAATCGAATGCTCCGAATTTTGAAAGCTCTTTCCCGAATTCAGTATTAATTGCAGTCATTATTGTTTGAGTTTGTAGGAAAAATATTCGTCCATATCGTCAATTGCACCGGTTTGCACGAAACCGTATTTAATCAGGGTCATTAAAAAGTAAACGACCTCACTGCTGGGCATATTAAGCTTTTGTGCCAGCTGGTCGATAGTCATGTCACCCTCCTTTAGCGCTTCAAGGATCGATTTTTTGACCCGTGTAAAATTCTTAAGGTTCTCTTTGGCCGCCTCTGACACCTCCCTCTTCTCCCTGAGGTATTTATATGTTTTACCTTTTTCAGCTTCCATGGATCTGTTTTATAAATTAACTGACAAGTGCATTGATCATACTTTCTATTTCATTATCGGAGAAGGCGATCAGATCGATGGCATTGACAGGGCAAACCGGCAGGCACATCCCGCATCCCTTGCATACGCTGTTGTTTATTACTGCAATCTCTTTCCCTTCTGACGTCTCCATTTTAACAGCATCAAACGGGCATGCTTTCTGGCATTCGCCGCACCATTTGCAAAGCTCTTTATCAACCTCTGCAATGATTGGTTCAAGCTCAATTTCGCCCTTGCTGACATATGAAAATGTTTTTGTTGCGGCAGAAAGAGCCGAGTTCATTGATTCGGTGATGTTTTTAGGGCCCTGGCATGCACCGCAGATAGTAATTCCGTCAATAACGGTTTCAACCGGGCGTAGCTTCATGTGGATCTCATTAAAGAAGTTATCGCGTCCCTTGGGCAATTTGAAGAGTGTCGCCACTGAGTTATCAGCCCTTGGCACCATTCCGGTCACAAGGACCACGAGATCTGCCGTAACAGATATTTCTCTCCGTCCGGTCAGAATATCATTGATCTTAACATGTGTGCGGCCGTTCTCCCTGTAAACCAGGGGAGGATCATTTTCATAAGACTGCAGATAAATATCCCCGAGCCTTAATGACTCAGCATACAGCAGTTCCTGCTTGCCATAGGTGCGTATGCCTCTTGTAAAGTGAAAATTGCTGATGTTACCGAATTTTCTTTTGGCGTCGATGGAGGTATGAATAACTGAGGTGCAGCAATAACGTGAGCAATAACGGTTCTCACCTTCGATCTGGTTGCTGCCGGTATCTTTGCTGAGGTCATCTGCCGATGCGACGGTATGCACTTCACCTTCGATCTGGCGGCTTCCCACGCAATAGATATAAGCTATATTTTTTATTTCCTTTCCCTTATATATCAGTTTTTTATAATTGAGTTCGGTCAGTCTTTTGAACTGAGGAAGTGTTATTACCTCCTCAAACTGATGATAGCCAAACTCTCCCGGGTAAGGAGTATAGGGGTCAAATCCGGTGGCCATAAGAACGGAACCAACTCTGATTTCAACGATCTCCTCTTTCTGGCTGAAGTCTATGATGCCACAGACTTTTTCACATTCACCGCAGCGGGTGCAGTTTTTAATATCAATGACCGGGTACTGAGGGTACTCACTGGGGAAGTTGTGGTAAATGGCTTTACGGTTTGTGATGTTAAAATTGAATTCATCTGGTACTACAACAGGGCACACATCAATTGCTTTCTGTAGATAGCCCTCATCACATCTCGCCCTGATATACCGGGGTGTGATCTTCACTTTAAGGGTAAAATCCCCGATGCTGCCTGTGTTTGAGATAACCTCTGCACCGGTCAGAAGTGTGACATTGTCACGGCTGATAAGATCATTATATAGTCTTGTGACGAGCTCCTTTCCTGTCTGGTTTGTGGTAAACATCACATCCCACTGTGAGACTCTTCCGCCAACAAAATGTTCCCGCTCAATCAGTGTCACCGGAGATCCCATGTTTGACAGCTCAATCGCAGCCCTCAGTCCGGCAACACCACCGCCGATCACAGCCACGGCTTTTTCCGAATGTATTTTAATGGGGTTGAGGGCTTCGGCAAGCCGGACTTTGGCGATGGCTGATTTAACTATACCTATTGCCTTTTCAGTAGCCCCGGCCTTGTCGTCGGAGTGAGCCCATGAAACCTGTTCCCTGATGTTCGCATGGACATAGTTATACTTGTTCAGCTCAGCTCTTTCGCTTACGGCCCTGAAGGTAACGAGATGAAGCTTTGGAGAGCAAGAGGCTACTACCATCCCGTCAAGATTGTTCTGCCTGATATCTTCGATCATCTCCTTCTGACTGGCATCGCTGCAGGCAAACATTGTCGTTTTGGCAAGGCAGACGCCCTCTTCGTCCCTGACTGCCTCTCTTACCTTTTCAACGTCAACGTAGTCGGAGATATTCCCGCCGCAATGACATATATAGACTCCTAACTTCTTGTTCATTGTTTTCGGTTTAGATAACTTATTGCCTCGGACGATGCGGCACCTGCTGATAGTATTGAATCAGGGATATCCATCGGTCCGGATGCCGTGCCTGCAACAAATACACCCCTGATGCTCGTTTCCGGGGGGCTGCCGAGAAGATCGGTCTGATGGACAAAACTGAACGGATCAAGTTTCAATTCACCCTCGCCAAAAAAACCGCCGGCATCAGGATTAGGCATAACTCCAACAGAGAGTATGACCATGTCATGTTCGGACTCTTTAACGACACTTTCATTAATGTCTTCGTAACGGAGGATTAGATTACCATTCTCTTTTTCGGTGATTTTGCCGATCTTGCCCTTGACAAAGTTGACTCCCATTCCCTTCGCCTGCTCGTAGAACTCCTCGAATCCCTTGCCGAATGACCTGATATTTAAATAATATATGGTCACGTCGGCCATTGGCAGTGCGCCCATCAGGAGCTGGGCCTGCTTGATCGAGTACATGCAGCATATCTGTGAGCATATGGGATTGCCGACAGTAGCGTCACGTGATCCTGTGCAGAGTACATATGCAAGCTTGTCCGGCACCTTACCGTCACCTGGTCTGAGTACCGTATTGAATGGGCGGGTTGGCGCCAGCTGCCTTTCCATCTCCATGGAGGTAAGCACATTTTTATACAGCCCGTAACCGTATCTGGGTATCTTCAGGGGGTCAAACAGCCTGAATCCGGTGGCCACTATCACTGTTCCGATATTGACATGGTGCTCTACAGCCTCCATGGTGAAGTCTATGCATTTTGTAGGGCATACTTTTTCACAGGCGCCGCACAGGGTGCAGTTCTCAATATCTATGGCAGCAACCCTAGGACTGGCTATGCTGAAAGGAATGAATGCCGCCTTCCTGCCAACCAGATTATACTGGTACTGATCCCTGACTACAACAGGACAGGCCTGTTCACACAGCTGACATCCGGTGCAGTCCTCTTCAATGACATAGCGGGGTGCTTTTACCACAATGGCCTCAAAGTTGTTCTCGGATTTTTTTTGGATCTTCTTTACCTCAGTCCCGGTAAATATCTTAATTCCGGGATGCCTCGATATCTCAGAAACTTTCGGCGTAGTTATACAGGCAGAGCAGTCAAGTGTCGGGAATACCTTGCTCAGGAGGATCATTTTACCGCCTATTGAGAGATCTTTTTCAACCAGCAGAACCTTGAATCCATTATTGGCAAGGTTCAGTGCTGCTTCTCCGCCTGCGATGCCGGCCCCGATAACAAGCGCATCATAGGAGGCAGTTTCAATGTTTTCAGCCATTATCAGCTCTTTGTTGATTCAAGTAAATACTGGTTAAAACTTCTGATCTGTTTTACGAAAGATTCGCTGCATACCGAGCAGATTGCTGCCATCCTGAGACGTGCAGGGTCAATGTTTTTGTCCTTCATCATCTGATGTGTGACACCCACAACATGACCGGTCTTTTCGGTACACGATTCTCCGTACGTACAGTCGCTTCCGTCCGCTGCAATAAACACACCGTCAAATCCCTTTTCGTATGCATGCAGTATCCATCGCGGCTTTATCCCGCTGGAACAGGGTACCGAAATTGTATAAACGGTGGGAGGGTAGTGTAGCTTTAGTAATCCCGCCATATCAATGGCGGGGTCAGATATCTTTTCCGTTGAGAAGACCAGTATCCTGGCACTTTTCTTATTCATAACGGCAAATGATATTCTATTTCTTCTTCAGGAAGATCCTGAAAAAGCCGCTCTCTTCAATGGTCCCCAGGTATTCATGGCCCTGTTTTGCGCACCACTTCGGAATATCGACCTTGGTTCCCTCGTCAGCCGACAGAACTTCCATGATCTCACCAACTTTTATCGTTCCAATTGCCTTCTTTGCTTCGAGCAGCGGACCGGGACAGGCTGTTCCCCTTGCATCGACCGATTTGGTGATGCTGACGCTTCTTAATTCTTCTGGTGTCATAATTTGATATTTTATTGTGTGATTTAATAATTGAACACAAAATTCTTCAACAGCGATCTTCCAGGCTGTTTGGCCTGGAAAGTCCGGCTGCCGGCAACCATGGATCAGATGAAGAGATTGATATCTGCCTCTTCCAGAGAAGAAATATAGGCGCCGATACCGCATATATCATCGGTAAGACCAATAAAGTCGTCCAGTTTTTCAGCTCCCCATATCTTTCCGGCCAGACCACAGATATGTATTTTAACATCGGTGATCTCTTTGGCTTCCTTAAAGAATTCGACCCATGTTTTGACCTTAAGATTTTTCAGAGACTCCAGAAATTCATCCTTCAGGGCGGGATTTTCAGCCATCTGAAGTTTGCCAGCATCGTCGCCGATATCTTTTCTGAAAGCGCGTGCCCCCTGGAGAAGGACATAAATATCAACTTTCATATCAAGCGCTGCGGCGCCACTCAGTATTATCCCGGCAGCTGTCAGTTTGTCAACGCTTCCCGAGAATAAACCCAAACACATTTTTTTCTGTTCCATGAGAGACTTTTTTTATTGTTAATTAATTAACAAATGAAACCAATGATTTTTATATATATGCTCTTTTAAATGTGAAGTAGATTATTTATATTTGTGATATAGGTCACAAATTCATATAGCCGGTACCATGAAAAACGAATGTGAATTTTGTTCATTCAAGTCTAAGGCTGCACTGATGCTGAGCGATGGAGAGATTGGCAGGCTCTCTGACAACTGTGCCCTGGTAAAGCTGAACAAGGGGGATACGGTCATAAAGCAGGGCGCTTTTTCAACAAATGTTGTATATCTGCGAAGTGGTCTGGCCAAAATACACATCTCCGGTCCCTATTATGAACAGATTGTAAGGATAGTCAAGCCGCCATCATACCTGGCGTTGCCAACAACATTCGGAGACAAGATAAATCAGTACTCGGTCACGGTTATTGAAAAGGCAGAGGTCTGTTTTATTGATATGATTATTTTCAGGTATCTGCTGAGCATAAATCCCTCTTTTTCCTACGAGATCATGATAGAATTGTGCAGGAACGAACTTGAGGTCTTTTACAGATGTGCCAACCGTACCCAGAAGCAGATAAGGGGTAAAATAGCTGATTTGTTGTTGGAGATGTCTGATCAGATATATCACTCCTCGCTCTTCAGCCTACCGGTAAGTCAGTCTGAAATAGGAAATTTGATAGATGCATCAAGGGAGAGTGTAAGCAGAGTTTTGACTGAATTTAACAAGGAGGGTATTATTAATATGAAGGGAAAGAGGATCGAAATTGAGAACAGGAATACCTTATTATTGATAAGTTCAAACGGCTGATCTCTTTCCTGTCTTCAGAAGCAGGCTATTAACAGAGGAAGGTGCGTATTCAAATATATTGCCTGCTTTTACCGGCCGGGTACCGAAGGCTGCATTAAACCTGGTCAGTGCGGCGCCTGAGGTACAGTGGGAGGGAAGGACATTTTTCACATTTTTCCCCTGAAGATAGTTTATTGTCTCTTCTGTTTGAAGGTCATCTTCCCTGAGATGGAATCCTCCCATGATACCGAAGATTGTTTCTATACCGGTTATTCTTACGGCATATTCCAGTGTATTTACAATTCCTGCATGGCCACAGCCTGTAACCACAAATAAACCCTCCGGCAGTATCAGGGCCAGGGCACTGTCATCCATTACAAAATCCGGGGTGCCGTCTTCAAACACAAAAGAGGTAGCCCGTGATTCAAAAAGTGTTAACCTTGGTATCTCACACAGGAAAATGATTTTGTCTGTGATATGAAAGGGTCTTGAAGATGTTGTCAGTGCAAATTTTTGCTCAAGCTCATCCTTAGTGTTCTTCAGCCCAATATATGAGTTATCAGACTTTCTGTACCTTTTTACAAAGCAGCCGGGATGGCAGACCAGGCGGCCTCCGTTGAGATGCTCCAGCCCGTTGCCATGATCAAAATGGCCATGGCTTAGTATCACAACATCAATTTCGTGAAGGTCAATATCCATCGATCCGGCATTTTTCAGGAAAATATCACTCTGACCGGTGTCAAACAGTACTTTCCTGTTGTCAAATTCAATCATATATGACAACCCATGCTCTGCTGCTGCATGAGGGCCGGCAATGTTTTCTGCAAGTACTGATATTCTCATTTTACATGGTTAGATGAATCACACATAGCGGCAATAATGCTTAGGATCAACCAGTTCGCGATATTTGTGGACAATTATTTTGAAATCTTCCCATGTGTCCCGTTTCAGTAACGGGTCACGAAGCAGGGCTGCGGGGTGGTAAACCGGCATTGTAAGCCTGTTATTCAGTATCAGCCAGCTTCCTCGTTCACTGGTAATCCGATGGTCAGGACCTGCCATATATCTCAGGGCCGTTGCCCCCAGCAAGATCATTATTTTAGGATCTATCAGTTCAATCTGCTTCAGCAGCCAGGGCATGCATATCTCAGCCTCCACTGGCGTTGGCATCCTGTTTGCAGGAGGTCTGCATTTCACAATATTGCTTATAAACACATGCTCACTGCGTGTAAATCCGCACGCATTGAGAATTTTGTCAAGCAACTGTCCGGATCTGCCTACAAAGGGCCTGCCCTGAATGTCTTCATCCCTGCCCGGAGCTTCTCCGACAATCATTATACCGGCATCAGTTCTGCCCTCACCAAAGATGACATGGTCCCGGGTTTGAGCCAGATCACACTTTGTACATTGAAGAATATTATCTCTGAGAAGATCTATCTCAGAATTCATATACTCTGGTCCGAAAGTTTTAGATGCAGACTGGTGCCTGAGTTGGCGAGCATGCTGGTGAGAATCACTTGTTCCTTTCTTGTTTTTTTAAGCATGTAATAGAAAATATTTGCCACTGTTTCACTAAGTGCATTTTCAGAGGCTAATATATTATAAAATTTAATAAGACAGTCGTCAAAATGCAGTTCAATTTTTAAAAGATTCTCCATCTTCAGATCACTCCCAAGGTTCAGATTCTTAAAACATTCGGATATCTGATCAGATAACTTTTCACAGGGAAAATCAAGCCAGCAATCCATCGCCTCGGCGATCTTTCTGTGTCTTTCAAGGTACTCTTCACGGTCCCTCTCATGCTCATACAGGTCATGTATCAACGATTTGAGTCCGTTATCCTCAATCTTTTCATAAATGCCATAATATAGTTCGGCAACCTGTTTATGATAAGACTGAATCTGCCCGATTATTTTACTTTTCTGTCTGTACATTGCCTGTCTCCCTTCTCATTTTTTGGTTCATAACTGTATCAGTTCCGGAAATTTCCTCCAGAATTAAAGTTAAACATCTAAAGTCGCTATATATTAGTAATATAGCTCAGGGTTGAGCAAATGAACGATTGAGATTTGTCAATTTTTTTATTGAGGATAGCCGGATGGCATTTATCCTTTCTGGTTGATAATTTTCAACCTGTCGAGGTCCGTGATTTCGATTTTCCTGCCTTTCAGTTCAATGATTTTATCATTGCTGAATTCTGCAAGTATCCGGACAACGCTTTCCATTGATATACCCGATAACTCTGCAATATCTGTTCTGCTGATATAGGAAAAAACGTCAAATTCCCTGAATTTTTCCCTGTTTAAATATAACAGTGTATTTGCAATTTTTCCGTTTAACTGTCTGAGACCCAGATTCAGGCATTTTGTGAGCATGATATTGTAGTTTTCACAATACCAGTTAGAGAGCTCGCGGGAGAATTCACAGCATTGGGTAATCAGATCCTTTATTCCCTCCCGGTCAATTGAACAGACACGGGTTTCCTTCAGGGCAGCCGCGGAGAAATAATAGGTATTATCGCCGAAAAGGGATGTTAATCCGATGAAATCATGCGGTGTCAGAAGCTTTATGATGATGTTCTTCTCCGGGCCTTCGATATATACTTTTACCAGTCCGTCCAGGATATACAGTATACTTGTGACGGGAGTTCCCAATTTAATTATTGTTTCCCCCTTTTTGTAACTTATGTGACTCTTCTGCGTCCTGTAAAATTCTTCTGCATTTTTTGTTCGCTGAACAAAACACTCAGGTCTTTCATGGCAGTCAATACAATCAGTTTTCACCAGATACCTGTCCATTACAGAAGAATGTTGGTGTTTTTCATTTGCAGTATATACTATTCATCAGTCCGGACTGCTTTCATTTCATCCGGTAAATGGTCATCCAGCCTGGTAATATTGTCGGAGTCACATTCCCTGCACTGGCTGGCCGGTTGTTCAGATACCATGGTCTCATGGCAGTCATCACATCTGTACCAGTAATTATCGGTAATATAAGTGCCTCCCCGGATCACAATTGCCGTTCCTTCCACAAATGCCTTAGCGATGGTTTTACGGGCTTTTTCATAAAGGCGTGTAAAGGTTGGCCGTGATATGTTCATCATCCTGGCGGCCTCTTCCTGGTTCAGGTCTTCATAGTCTGCCAGCCTTAAAGCTTCATACTCCTCGTAGGACATGCAGACAGAATCAAGCTCCCGCATGGGTACGCCGAACGGTTTGAACCCCTCCATCGGCGGCGGCATTTTTATTCTACGATAACGTCTTCTGTTAGGCATTAAGACCATAAAATTTCAATACCAAAATTAACAATTAACGGGAGCCCTCCTCCTCCTGCAGTCTTATTTTAATGAAATCAAATCGAAATTTTACATAATTTTAATCGTTGTTTAACCGTATGGAGAGACACTGCATGCACCGTCTCTGCGGAAGTATGTCAACGAAATTGAGGTAAAAATGAAAAAAGGATTGAAAATAGCCGGGACAGTGATTGCATCGTTGCTGCTGATGATCATCGCAGCGGGCATTTTAGTGCCGGTGATATTCAGGGATAAAATAAAGACAAAGGTTGAAACGGAGATCAACGGGATGGTCAATGCTAAGGTCTCATTCAGCGGCTATAAGCTGAGCTTCTTCAGGGCCTTTCCCAATGTCTCCTTCACGCTTAAAGAACTGAGCGTGACCGGGATTGATGACTTCGAAGGTGACACCCTTGCTGCAGTAAAATCATTCTCATTGGTCTTTAACCTCATGAGTCTCTTTGGTGATGGCGGATATGAGATCAAGTCAATAACAGTTGACCGGCCGCTCGTCAATGCCATGGTACCGGATGACGGGAAGGCGAACTGGGACATTATGAAGGAATCAGCTGAGGAGATCGCGGATGAAACGCCGGATACCCTGCAGTCATCATCTCTGCAGGTTGTACTTCACAAATTCAGCATCAATGAAGGGCGGATTTACTATTCCGACCGGCAGTCGGACAGGTCCGTTACTGTCAGGGACCTGGATTTCAACCTTTCAGGCAACATGAGCGCCGTAAGTAGTGACCTTTCGATGGACCTGGCTGCAGGAGGCGTTGATTTCGTCATGGATAAGATACCATATCTGACCGACGCCATAATCGGTTTCCAGGCAGACATTGATGCCCTGCCTGACTCAATGAAGTTCACTCTCAGGGATAACCTTCTGAAGATAAACGATGTGGCCCTGAATTTCTCCGGTAAGGCAAGCCTGCCCGGTGACGATATAGCCCTGGACCTTGTCTTCAGCACACCTGAGACCTCTTTCAAAAGTCTGCTGTCGCTTGTTCCGGCCTTTTACATGAAAAGCTATGAAGAGCTGAAGGCCTCCGGAACATTTTCGCTCGAGGGGGCGGTTAAAGGGATTTACAGTTCTGCCGACAGCACGCTTCCGGATCTGACTGCAGGACTGAAGGTAATGGACGGCGTGATAAGCTATCCTGACCTTCCGGAGAAGATCACCGCCATCAATATTGACGGCAGGGTTCAGACTGACGGCAAGGAGATGGACAACACCACCGTTGATGTCAGCCGCTTTCACTTCGAGCTGGCCGGTAATCCCTTTGATCTGACAATGAAACTGGCAACCCCGGTGAGTGACCCTTCCGTAGCGGCTACGGCAAAAGGACGCATCGACCTGGCAAAACTCCGGCAGGCGGTCCCGCTTGACAGCATCACCCTCGGCGGACTGATTGACGTCTCCCTGGACCTGGCTGGCAGGATGTCAATGCTGGAAAACAAAATGTACGATCAGTTCAGAGCCGTGGGAAACCTCACAATATCTGACATGTCTGTGACAATGACTGATATGCCGGCGTTCATTATCAGCAGCGCCGCATTTGCCTTCAGTCCTGCCTTTGCAGAGATGACCGGTATGGCAGCTGCAATGGGAGAGAAGAGCGACTTCACTCTCTCCGGCAGGCTTGAGAATTATATCCCTTATCTCTTTTCCGACGGAACCATGAGAGGCAATCTTTCAATGAGGTCAAAGATGGTTGACCTCAATGAGATATTTGATATTATCCCGTCAGATACACTGGATGCCGATACCGCCGCTATGGAAATCATCCTGATCCCGCGGAACATCGACTTTACCTTTGACGCAGCTGTTGAAAGGTTGACTTATGGCAAGCTCTCCGCCGATAACGTGAAAGGCAAAATAGTTGTCCGTGACGGTGTTGTCACTCTGAGCGAGACGGGTATGAATGCACTCGGGGGATCGATGCTGGTGAATGCCTCCTACGACACGCGTGACACCCTCAGGCCACTGGTTGAGGCGAAAATGGCAATCAGCGCAGTCAACATCAAAGAGACCTTCAATACATTCAATACGGTTCGGCACCTTGTTCCGGCAGCAGCCGGACTCGGGGGAAATGTGACTGTAAAGATGGATTTCAGAAGTCACCTGAGCAGCAGCATGATGCCTCTGATTGGCACCATGTCAGGCAGCGGGGAGCTCTCTTCTGAATCGGTTCAGATACTGGAATCCAAATCTTTTGACATGATTAAGAGTGTTCTGAAAATGGATCAGGCCTATACCAATATTGTTAAAGATATGAGGGCAACCTTCATTATCAATGACGGGAGGCTGTTTGTGAAACCATTCGATACCAGGCTTGGCAACATTAAATTGAACATAGCCGGGGACCAGGGGCTTGACAGGACGATCAATTACCTCATTAAAACGGAGATACCGAGTGCTGATCTCGGGGCTTCGGCAACGGCTCTCATGGGAGTTTTTTCCACTCAGCTTGCGGCACTGGGCCTGAATGTTGCACCGCCTGAGATCATCAAGGTTAATCTGAAGGTTGGAGGCACTTTCACTGACCCGGTAATTACGCCCATATTTGCCGGTAGCAGCGGCAGCAGCGGAGATGTAAGCCCTGTCAGTGCCGTAACCACCGCGGTGACGGAGCAGGTCACTGAAACGGTAAATGAAGCCGCCAGACAGCAGGCTGACAGGATTTTAAAGGAGGCAGAAGAGAAGGCTGACATGCTCCGGAAGGAGGCTGAAAAATCAGCCCGTCTCATTTGTGAGGAGGCTGACCTGCAGGGGAAGAAGCTGATAAAGGATGCTGAACCAAAAGGCACCATTGCAGTCATGACCGCAAAAAAAGCAGCGGACCTGCTAAACAGGGAGGCCGACAAAAGAGCCACCCAGTTGGTAACGGAGGCCAATGCAAGGGCAGACAGCATACTTGCCGGAGCAAAGGTAAAAGCTGACGAGCTACTGAAATAGCGCCGAACCCGCAATAATAATTCCGGAAATAGACTCTGTACGGTCTCTTTATTCTGTTGATAAATTGCCAGGCAGGAATAAAAAAAGCCACTTCGCAGTGGCTCTTAATATGTTTTTACAATGGCTAGAATATCTTCTCCCTGATGCGTGCCTTCTTGCCGGTGAGGTTCCTGAGGTAAAAGATGCGCGCCCTGCGTACTTTCCCGTATTTGTTTATCTCGATCTTGTCAATAAAGGGTGAAACTACCGGGAAAATTCTCTCCACACCAATGTTTCCGGACATCTTTCGGACGGTGAAGGTAGCTGTCATGCCCTTTCCTCCTGATCTCTGAATGACCACTCCCCGATACTGCTGTATCCTCTCCTTGTTACCTTCCTTGATTTTATAGTGTACCGTAACGGTGTCCCCGGCTTTGAATTTCGGGAACTCACTGCTGGCAGCATATTCCTTTTCAACTACTTTCATTAAGTCCATTGCGCAAATAAATTATATGATCTCTACTCTTTTAAAACAGGTCGCAAAGGTACAAATAATTTTTTATTATCTGCAAATTAATTATTGCAACTTCAGTACAGATCAGTGACCTGCGCCGGCCGGTACCTTCAGTTTCTCTCCGGCGTCGAGGACTATTCTCATCAGCCATTCCTGGGGATAACCGGGCTGTTTTACCTCGGGAGTGATGTACTTATAGCCTTCAGGCAGGGCTCTGCGGGTCTTGATATTGCCATCCATATATTTGGTAAAGAGGTGTTTGTAAAGCTCTCTCCACTCTTTGACCGTATTGTCTCCCGCATTGACCGAGTAGCTTGTGATGAGATCGGATCCCTTTTTTGCTGAGCCTTTGGCAGTGCTCCTGAATAGCTCGGCCGCTTTGGCATCTATCTCCGCAGTCTCCTTCATGTATTTCTGCTCGAGTTCATTCTGTTTGGCCTGCAGGTCAGGTGTCATGACGCTGGCTCGGCTGTAAACGAAGTTGGTGACCTCATTGAAGACCCAGAAGGCTGCATCGGCGCTGTAGGTCATAATGTCGCCGTTTCCCACGGCAAATGACTGAGGCACGGAAGTGATGCCGCAGTACATCGGAGTATACACTGTATAGTAGGTATCATCAACCCCGAACCATATGATTCCGCCTACCGGGTCAGGGAGCCAACTGCGTGACTGGGTTACGAAAGAGAAGCCGGTCTGCTGGGTTGCAATGGCTCTCTCATGGAGGTATGTCTGACCGTCAACCTTCCAGCTCATTGGCCTCCATCTGACGGTGCTGAGGTACGGACCTGCTCCTACATCCTTTGTCATGTCCATGGGTGTATTCTGGTAATAGTCCCTCATCAGTCCCATTACATCATCCAGGCCGAGTTTTTTGTCAGGCTTGATCCATAGAGGCATCCTGTTGTGCAGGTCATAGCCCATGGCATAATTAAGATAGTCACCCATGGTGCTGTTGACCTTGTTGAATCCTGACCATACGCGAGCCTCGCAGAAGCGTGCAGCGCTGAAGTCAACAGGTGCATAGACGTCACTGAAGCTGAACTCTGCGTCTGCACCGTCATACCATCCGAAGCCGCGTGCGACATCCACCACGTCAGCGGCATATACGGTCTCGACTGCAGGGTTGAAAACCTTGTCAATCTCGGCTGAGGTGATTGAAGTAGTGCCGTTTGCCACAGGGAAGGTGGTTATTCTTGCCTGGTTTGCATGACCTGAGATGTAACCGTCAGGAATCATGCGGGCAACAAATGACAATCCCTTCTTTCCGGGGCCCTTGCCAATCAGTTCCATTATCCACACCTCGTTGGGATCTGAAATTGAAAATGACTCCCCGGAGCTGCAGTACCCGTATTTTTCAGTCAGGGTTACCATGTTGTAAATTGCTTCGCGGGCGTTCTTTGAACGCTGCAGGGCAATATAGATGAGGCTGCCGTAGTCGATTATACCGTCAGGGTTATGCAGCTCGCCGCGCCCTCCGTAGGTTGTCTCTCCTATGGCCACCTGATACTGGTTGATGTTGCCTACGACGGAGAAGGTGACGGGTGACTGTTCTATTGAGCCAAGGAATTTGCCCGCATCCCATTCGTATACATCAACCATTGTTCCCGGCTTATATTTCATTGCAGGCCAGTAGTAGAGTTCACCGTAAAGTACGTGTGAGTCGGCCGAATAGGTGATCATTGTGGAGCCGTCTTTGCTGGCTCCCTTGGTTACGAGGAAGTTAGTGCATGCCATACTTTTCTCTGAAACAAGAAAGATTGAGAGGAGCAGGGTCAGCATCAGTGCGTTGATCCTTTTCATACCTGTCGAATTATTTTAAGTTTATGAATATTAAACAATTATATGGTCCCGTACTATCACTTTCACTACGGAACAGGTTCCAAAAATAACATCTTTAATTAAAATACAATACCCCTTAAAATCATAATTATTGCCCTGATGCGTTCGGCATCGGCGCTTTTGATGATGTATTCCGACTGAAGGCGTGGGTCGCCCATGTGGATGCCTTTTCTGCGGAAGGTCATCATGCTATCTCTCTGCCGGCGGCCTGAGAGATGATATTCCCTTGCGGCGGTGGTTCCTGCCAGGAGAGCAATGTTATACTCATCGATGCCACCCCCGGGCATAATTTCTATCCTGCCTTTTGCTTCGGTCACCAGGGTACGTATAAGTCCGGCTCCATCGATGGCTGTCTTTGCCTGGCCGGAGGTCAGTATTCGTGCCGCGCCGGCTGAGATTATATCTTCAAGAGCTTTTTTCGGATCGCGGCACATATCAAATGCCCTGTGGAAGGTTACGCTCATCGGAGCCGCATATTCATTAAGCAAGGCAGTGCGCTCCACGTCTACCGTTCCGTCACTGTTGAGCATGCCTATTACGATGCCGTCGGCGCCATGCTCTCCGGCCGTCTCGATATCTCGCCTCATTACGCTGAAATCGTTGTCGGTGTACAGGAAATCGCCACCCCTCGGCCTTACAAGCATATTCACCTTTATACCGATATTACGCCGCACCGACTCAATCAGGCCGGCGCTTGGTGTCACTCCGCCTTCGGAAAGGGCTGAGCAGAGTTCAATCCTGTCTGCTCCGGCGGCTTCGGCAACAATGGCAGACTCAACAGAGTCAACGCATATTTCAACAAGAAACGACAAATCTTTATTTCGAGGCTTTGAAAGTACATAATATTTAGGTATAATTGTGTGATCTAAAACATTAATTCATATGCAACCTACATTATTGGTACTGGCTGCCGGGATGGGCAGCAGGTATGGCGGCAACAAGCAGCTTGATCAGGTCGGACCTTCGGGAGAAACAATCATTGACTATTCAATTTATGACGCAAAGAGAGCCGGATTTGGCAAGGTTGTCTTTGTGATAAGGCGTGATATTGAGGAGCAGTTCAAGGAGACTTTTATTAAAAGACTCAAGGATGTGATTGAGATTGATTATGTCTTCCAGGAGATGGGCAACCTGCCTGAAGGATTTAAGGTGCCTGAGGAGCGCCAGAAGCCATGGGGGACCAGCCATGCAATCCTGGTGACTGAACCGAAGATACATGAACCGTTCGGCGTGATAAACGCAGATGATTATTATGGTGTTGACTCATTCAAGGTGCTCTACGATTTTCTGACCAGGGACAAGGATGACACCAATTTCTGCATTGTCGGTTACAGGCTGGGGAACACTCTCTCTGATCACGGGCATGTCAATCGTGGTATCTGCAAGGTAAGCAATGACGGCTTCCTTGTGAACATTGTTGAGACTCGTGGGATAGAGAAGAGGCCTGACGGCGTTTTTGCCCCTGACGCGGAAGGGGAAATCAATCAGTACACCGGTGAGGAGATTGTATCAATGAACCTCTTCGGTTTCAAGCCCACCTGCTATAAATACCTGAACTTGGAATTCAGTAATTTCCTGAGGGAGAGGATTACTGATCCGAAGGCCGAACTTGACATCCCAACATCACTTGATAAATTTGTCAAGAAGGGCGAGATCACCATTCAGATACTCCGGAGCAGCAGCCGCTGGTTTGGCGTCACCTACAGGGAGGACAAACCGTTTGTGGTTGAGAGCATCAGAAAGATGGTTGATGCCGGGGTCTATCCTGAAAAATTGTTCTGAGAACCCTCATTACCATCTGAATTCACTCTTCAGCACTGATCTGTTGCCCCGGTCATCTGTTACCGTGAGCTCCATCAGGTGAAGGGTGTTTTCGTCTATATATTGCTTATCAGGCTTGTAAATGAGCAGGTTGTTTTTGGCATCATACTCTGCCAGGGCCCAATCGCCGTCAATCAGCGTCTCATAACTCCTTATGCCGGAGAAGGCGTCCGTAATGGTTACCGTGAACGATTGCCTGCCGGTCAGGTTCGCACCCGGAGCAAAGGATGGCCTTATGACCGGTGGCACGGTATCAATGGTTATGGTATAGTCTCCCAGCCTGTTAACGTCACCACTGACAAAGCCATACTTGAAGTCACCTCCTGAGTAAGAAACAACACCTTTGCTGCTTACCTGCGCGAGGCACATTTTGGATTCCCTGCCGGCAGGTATCGTGTCAGGCCTGATGGAGAGCCTGAACCTCTCATGTACAGCCACTGTCTCATTATGTACCGAATGAATGGGTGCAAGAAATGTTCGCGTATGGTTCCTCACTTTATAATCGAAGAAAAGGGTGTCGTATAAAACTCCTGAGGGAAAGTTAATCCTGATGCCGTCAGCGGTGAAATCCGATGCCTTGCCATAGGGCAGTATCTTGCTGCAAATGACCTCTGCGGGAGGAATGGGAGGTTTGGATACCGATTTTATTTTGAAGGATATCCATGACTTGTTTTCGCGGTTGTCTGTAACCATGATTTTGATATCATGCACCTCGTCATCGCTGAACCTCAGAACACCGCGCCTGATATGTCCGTCATACATCGAGAGCCTGTTACCGGGCTGAATAAAGAGCCTGTGAATATACTCATTGCCGGTCGCCTTTGCAGCATAGTCAATGTGGCTGTTTATATATCTCGACTCACTGAAAGCAAAACGGTCGGCAGTGAAGCCGTAGACCTTCAGTCCGTCTACCTGCAGCTCAAGAGTATATATTCCGCAACGGTTGGTGCTGTTGTCAAAGTTGTCCCAGCATTTTATGCCTATGCCTGTCTCGCCGTAAACGACCGGGATATCTCCCTCAGCTACCCCGTAGGATCCGTTAAGAGGTACGGCCCTGAGGGTTCTGCTGCTTCTGCTGCTGTTCACTGATGAGTTTCCCGAGAGAGGGTAGAGGATCACCTTGTCTATCACCGGCCTGATCCGGTCACTTACACCCAGGTCGAACATCAGGGGATTGACCGGGTCTTCGCTCGACGATTCCCGTATCTCAAGATGGAGGTGAGGACCTGACGACGCTCCGGAATTGCCTGACCACGCTATCACCTCGCCGCGGGCAACAGGGAACTGATCACGCTGCGGAAAGAGAGAGACAGTGAAGTTTTTCAGTTCATACTGCCGCTTCCTGACGAACTCCTCAATGTCAGGCCGGAAGCTTTTAAGGTGTCCATAAACTGAGGAATATCCGTTGGGATGCCTGACATAAAGAGCTCTTCCGAATCCCGCCGGACTGACACCTATTCTGTAGATATATCCCTCGTCAATGGCAAGCACGTCCTTGCCGGTAGCACCGCCCGTCTTGTAATCGAGGCCGGAGTGAAAGTGATCACTCCTGAGCTCTGCGAAGCTGGCAGAAAGTGAAGGCTGATCACGAAGCGGCGAGATGAACAGCTCCTTGTCCGGGATCTGTGAACTAATATTGGCTGCAAATGTTATTGCGGCAAAAAAGAGTATAGTTTTTTTATTCATGACTTCATCAGATGTGCAAAACTAAAGTTCTGCCCTTAAAGCGCAAACTTAATGAGATCTTTTTTTGAAAACCGCAAAAGAAATGTTACTTTTGCAGTATAGTTGACAGGCATGAATGCAAAGGGATATGAGGAGTATCTTTTGCTCAGAAGATCAGTTGAAGCCCTGGTTTCAGAGCATGAAAAACTGGTTGAGCTGTCGGCTGGTTTAAGAAATGAACTGTCAGCAGTCAAACGGCAGCTGGCAGAAAAAAATGAAGAAGTAAAGGAGCTTCAGGCAAGATACGAAAGAGCTAAGTTCTCAGGTACAATCCTGGGTGTCGGGGAAGATGCTGTTGCAGCAAGGAGGAGAGTGAGTGAACTTGTGCGGGAGATAGATAAATGTATTGCTCTTTTAGACAGATAATTATATAACAATGGATGATAAGCTATCGATCAGGGTCAATGTGGCCGACAGGTATTATCCGTTGAAGGTGGAAAGTGACAACGAAGAACGTATCCGGAAAGCAGCCCGCTTGATCAACGAAAAGGTGCTTCAGTACAAGCAGCGCTATGTTGACAAGGATATACAGGATTTTTTGGCGATGGCTGCCCTCCAGTACGTTATCAGGCTCATTGAAATTGAGGAGAAGGAGGTAGATTCATCGCTGGAGGAAGGGCTGAAGGAGCTGACCGGAATGATCAACCACTGTCTGTCTGAAAAGTAGATACGCGTTCTTTTAAATAGCAGGATATTGCCCGCATTGTTTCTCTATTCATTTTGGAAACTCAACAATTTGTACTTTGGAGTTGGTTTTGGATTGCCAAGGACAGGCCTCGGCCCGGTTCGCCGGGATTGCGCTCAGGCGTGACAGTGGAAGTTCAAAGTAAGACGGCCGCTCTAACCATGTAGATATGGGGTTTTTTAAAAGTTGGAGGAACTTTGCGGGTTTTTTTTAATACATATTTATAAAACCATGAACTTAGGGAATATACCAGCGGGACTGTGTATCGCCATTGGCGGTGCAGCCTTTATCGCAGGAACAGTTTTGTCATTTTACCTCTGGCAACTGCTCCTGCGCAACAGGAAGAAGAAGATCATCTCTGAAGCCGAAACGGAGGCCGAGGTGATCAGGAAAGAGAAGATACTTCAGGCCAAGGAGCGTTTTCTTCAGCTCAAGGCCGAGCATGAGAAGGTCATCAATGAGAGGAACAACCGCATCAGCCAGGCCGAAAACAGGATCAAGCAGAAAGAGCTTGCCCTCTCACAGAAGCTGGAAGAGACACAGAGAAGGAAAAACGAAGCTGACACTCTGAGGGACAGTCTGACACAGCAGATGGAAATGCTCGACAAGAGATCGGAAGAACTCACGAAGATGCACCGTCAGCAGGTTGAACAGCTTGAGACCATCTCCGGCCTGTCGGCCGACCAGGCCAGGAACCAGCTTATTGAATCACTCAGGGAAGAGGCCCGGACTGATGCCATGTCATACATCAATGAGATCATGGATGATGCCAAGATGACTGCCACCAAAGAAGCTAAGCGTGTAGTTGTAATGGCAATACAGCGTGTGGCGGCAGAGACAGCCATAGAAAATGCTGTAACGGTCTTCCACATTGATTCAGATGAGATAAAGGGCCGCATCATCGGCCGTGAGGGACGTAACATACGTGCCCTTGAAGCGGCCACCGGCGTTGAAATAATTGTAGATGATACACCTGAAGCCATCGTTTTGTCGGGGTTTGATCCCGTTCGCCGTGAGATTGCACGCCTGGCCCTGCACCAGCTGGTCACGGACGGTCGCATCCATCCTGCACGCATTGAGGAGATTGTGGAGAAGACGCGCAAGCAGGTTGAAGAGGAGATTGTTGAAATTGGCAAGCGTACAACAATAGACCTTGGTATACATGGCCTTCATCCTGAGCTGATCAGGCTTGTAGGCAAGATGAAATATCGCTCTTCTTACGGACAGAACCTTCTGCAGCACTCCCGTGAAGTGGCCAACCTCTGCTCCATCATGGCAGCCGAGCTGGGCCTTAACCCGAAACTGGCAAAGAGGGCCGGACTGCTGCATGACATAGGCAAGGTGCCTGATGACGAGCCCGAACTGCCGCATGCAGTTCTCGGCATGAAGCTGGCTGAAAAGTACAAGGAGAAGCCCGAGGTCATAAATGCTATCGGGTCACACCATGATGAAGCAGAGATGACCACCCTCATTGCACCGATAGTGCAGGTATGTGATGCCATCTCAGGTGCACGTCCGGGCGCACGGCGCGAAGTCATCGAATCATACATCAAGAGGCTCAATGAGCTTGAGTCTGTCGCACTCTCATACCCGGGAGTGACCAAGACATATGCCATCCAGGCAGGAAGAGAGCTGAGGGTGATAGTGGGGGCGGACAAGGTAACTGACAAGGATACGGAAAGCCTCTCTTTTGAGATAGCACGTAAAATACAGAATGAAATGACATATCCCGGGCAGATAAAAATCACTGTCATCAGGGAGACCAGAGCTGTCAATTACGCTAAATGAAAAAGCTGAAGATCCTTAACATCGTTGGTGCCAGGCCCCAGATAATAAAAGCCTCGGCTATCAGCCGTGCCATTGCCGGTGAGTTTGCCGGCGAGATTGATGAGGTCGTTGTTCATACCGGCCAGCACTATGATCGCGAGCTCTCCGCTGTATTCTTTGATGAGCTGGAGATAAAGATGCCCGATCACAACCTCCAGGTGGGATCAGGCAGGCATGGCCGCCAGACCGGAATGATTATGGAACGCATTGAGGATGTGATCATGAATGAGAAGCCTGACTGCGTTGTCATCTACGGTGACACCAACTCAACGCTTGCAGCAGCCCTGGCTGCCTCCAAACAGCACTTTCCGGTGGTCCACATTGAGGCGGGCATGAGATCATTCAACAAGACAATGCCCGAGGAGCTGAACCGCATTATGGCTGACCACGCCTCTACTTTGCTCGTGGCACCCACCAATGCTGCATTCAAGAATCTTATGGCCGAAGGTTTTCGTCCGGAGAATATTGCCCCTTACAGCATAAACAACCCAAGGGTCTTTCTCACCGGTGACATAATGTATGACAACAGTCTTTTTTATGCAGAGCTGGCTGAGAGGAAGAAACAGGGCTTTCTCTCCGGTCTCGGGCTGACGGAGAGCAGTTTTGTGCTGGTGACAATACACCGCGATTCCAATACTGATGACCCGGTAAGACTTACATCTATTTTCAGCACCCTGAAGGATCTTGCAGAGAGTAACAAAATGGCAATGGTCATGCCTCTTCATCCCAGGACCATGATTGCTCTCCGTAACCGTGCTCCTGAGCTCTATGCTGGTCTTTCAGACCATCCGCTCATCAGGATCGTGCCTCCTGTATCTTTCCTTGAGATGATCCTGCTCGAGAAAAAGGCATGCCTGATCATTACCGATTCCGGCGGCGTTCAGAAGGAGAGTCATTTCTTCTCCCGTCCGTGCATTGTGCTGAGGAAAGAGACAGAATGGGTTGAACTTGTCAGGAACGGGACGGTGAAGCTTGCCGATGCCGACCCTCAGAAGATCACTGATGCCTGGGTATGGTTCATGAATAACAGGGAGACGCTTCAGTATCCCGGCTTCTACGGCGACGGCAAGGCTGCCGCGGCAATTTTGAAGGAGGTTCTGGAGGTCTTCAGGAACTGAGGGCATCAAGCACCTGTTGTGCAAGAGACCTGACAGCAGGCTTGTAGTCGGTCAGGAACTCGCCGGTAACCCTGTTTCCGATCACAACACATATTGTGAGAGCCTTATGGTTCAGTAGCTTTGCAAGTCCGTAAATCGCGGAGCTCTCCATTTCATAGTTGGTAACCTTCTCACCCCTGAAACGAAACGAAGTGAGGTTGTCATTCAGTTCGCTGTCAAATGGTTCGAGCCTCAGACGGCGGCCCTGGGGGCCGTAGAACCCCGGAGATGATATGGTTATGCCCCTGTTCATACCGGCGGCAACCTTTTCCATCAGGCAGGCATCAGCATCCACAGCATAGGGGTAAGCAAGAGTATCAGGCCACTCCAGGTGACTCGCCAGGGCATCGGCCAGCTGGTGGTCAAGGCACCACTCATAACCTTCATAAAAGTGCAGTACGCCGTCAAATCCTACCACCTTTGCCGTCGCAATGAATGAACCGACGGGAATTTCCTTCTGCAGTCCGCCGGCGGTGCCCAGCCTGATAAACGATAGAGTCCTGGGTTCTTCTTTGACAACTCCCGTTGAAAGATCAATATTCACCAGGGCATCGAGCTCATTGACGACAATATCAATGTTGTCAGTCCCGATGCCTGACGATATTATGGTGATTTCCACATCGCGATAGCTTCCGGTAATGGTGCTGAATTCCCTGTTGCTTTTCCTTACACGCACTGAGTCAAGCATCTGGCCAATCATTTCAACTCTTCCCGGATCTCCCACAATAATTACCTGATCAGCTATTTCTCCCGGAAGGAGGTGCAGATGGAATATTGATCCGTCAGGGTTGGTTATAAGTTCAGTTTGTTTCATCTTTGAGAGTTTGAAACAGCAAAATTAGTAAAATTGTATTACCGCGGACATCCCGGTGCAACAGGGTAACAGGCTGTTAAATATTGTTAATTGATAAAAAAATGCTCCCTGTTAAAGTCAGCTGATTATATTTGCTGAATTCCCGAAACAGACCATTTCCAAAGACAAACCCTGAAATGAAATTTGCCTCGTTGTTACCAGTTTTGCTTGTTTTCTGTCAGGTTATCATTGCTCAGGGAAATGATCCTGACCTCGCCGGAAGAAAGCTGGATGCCGTGAGGACAGACCAGCGTATCAGGGCAGACGGTCTGCTTGATGAAGAAGCATGGCAGCTTTCAGATGTTGCAGGAGATTTCGTAATGTACAATCCCTATAATGGTATTGCCTCGAAATACAAGACTGAGGTGAGGGTCCTTTATGACGATGAGGCACTTTATATTGGCGCAATGATGTTCGATGACTCTCCTGACAGCATCTACGCTGAGCTGGGCCCGAGGGATGATGAAAACATCAATTCAGATAATTTCTATGTCGAGATTTCGCCCTTCAACGACGGCCTGAACGGAGAAGTATTCAAGGTGACAGCTTCCGGTGTCCAGATTGACAATAAACTCTCGACGGGTGATTCATGGCATAGGGAAGATACCTGGGATGCCGTTTGGGAGAGCCGTACAGCCATTCTGGAAAACGGATGGAGCGCAGAGATAAGGATACCATATTCTGCCCTGCGGTTCTCAAAAGCCGCCACCCAGATGTGGGGGATTAACTTCTGGCGCGAGGTACGCCGGGACAGGGAGACATCATCATGGAGCTTTGTTACCAAGGAATACGGGGCCACTATTACTCACCTTGGAGAGCTTGGAGGATTGCGGGATATCACTCCGCCACTTCGCCTCTCACTGGTTCCGTATGTGTCAGGTTATCTTGAGAAGATCTCTGATGACCCTGGAGTAAGCACATCATATAACGGCGGACTTGACCTCAAGCTGGGCCTCAGCGAAAGCTTCACGCTTGATGCGACGCTAATTCCCGATTTCGGGCAGGTGCAGTCGGATGACCACATACTTAATCTTACCCCTTACGAAGTTCAGTACAATGAGAACCGGCCCTTCTTTATGGAAGGAACAGAGCTTTTCAAGAGAGGGAATATCTTCTACTCAAGAAGAATAGGTGGAGTACCTCACCTCACCGGTGACGTCTACGACCAGCTTGAAGAAAATGAAGATGTTTCAGAGAACCCTGCCGAGGCAGGTCTTATTAACGCAACGAAAATCTCAGGCAGGACCAAACACGGCCTTGGGATCGGATTTTTCAATGCCGTGACAAACAATGTCTATGCCGAAGTGACAGATACGGTTACCGGTGAGACCAGGCAGGTTCTTACCGAGCCGCTTACCAACTATAATATGATTGTGTTCGATCAGAACCTGAAGAACAATTCGTATGTCAGCCTTGCAAACACCAGCGTGATCAGGGATGCTCCCAAAGATGAAAACTTCTATACGGCAAATGTCACAAGCGTTGAAACACTTGTCAAGACAAAGGATCAGCTGTATTCAGTGGCAGCCACAGCCAACCTGAGCCAGAAATACCATACTGACAGCACTGATCTTGGTCACGCCGTTGCTTTCAACATAGGAAAAACGGGAGGAGTTTTCAGAACAGACTATAATCTGTCTCTCATGAGTGACACCTATGATCCGAATGACATGGGCTACATAAGGAGAAGCAATGAACTGGAACATTCAGTCGATTTCTCATACAATGTCTATGAGCCAAAAGGGAATCTGATGCAGCAGCGGTATTCGCTCGATTTGTCCTACGATCAGCTTTACAAACCCAGGGCATTCACTTCTTCATCAATTGAACTCGGCAGCATGATCGTCTTTATGAATTACTGGTCGTTGTCACTTGATGCTATTGTGACGCCGTGGGGTGAGAATGACTACTATGAGCCCCGGACCTACTGCTTCAGGATGACGGCTCTCTTGAACCCTCTGCCTATGGCGGGGCATCAGACATGAACACAAACTTCCTTAACATCGACATGGGCCACACATGGCGATTTGCTCCAGGAAGCGAGCTCTCAGTGGTCTGGAAAAATGCAATCAGGGCAATTTCCTACTATATAACGGAAAATTCCGGTGAGAACTTCAGGAATATGCTGGACGAACCACAGTCAAACAGCATCTCTATAAAGATTTTATACTACCTTGACTATCAAAATTTCAAGAAGATATTTTAGTCCGGATAAAAGTTATATAACATGATACAAAGGATACAAACCATCTTTCTGCTGGCCATTGCTGTTCTCTCAGGACTCATGCTGACTGGAGACCTGATAATAATGTCTGCCGGACAGGGGACGTTGTTCAGCATCAGTTTTGCCGGCCTTGGAGAAAACGGAGGAGAGATCATTCAGCGGCTATGGCCTCTGACCGTTATCCTGGTCCTTGTTCCTCTGCTCGGCATTGCGGCCGTATTTCTTTATAAAAAGCGTGCACTTCAGATGAGGATTACGATGTTTGTGTTGCTGCTTTCACTTGGCACAATAATCCTCGGAGCCTTTTATGTCATCATGTTCGACAAGAAGATAGACATCAGGATATTGTGGACATTAAAAGCGATATTCCCGCTGATATCGGCGATCCTGGCATGGCTGGCATACAGGTCCATAATGAAGGACGACCTGAAGATCAGGTCGTACGACCGTCTCAGATGATCTCCAGCCGTTCCTGATCAGTGATCTTTTCGCAGTAATGGCACTTAAGGGCAACCGGCTTCTTTGAGACAACCCTGAAACGTGTGGTCACTTTCTCGAAGTTGGTGATGCACTTGGGGTTCATGCATTTGGCTATTGCTGTGATATGGTCAGGCACTGACACCACGCGCTTCTCGATGACCTTGTAATCCTTGATGATGTTCAGCTTGGCATTGGGCGCCACCAGGGCAATCCTGTTGATATCGTCATCCTCAAAAAACTTATTCGCAATCTTGATGATGGCTTTCTTGCCATCTGTCTTGCTGTCGAGGTTTGTGCCGAATGTGATCTGGTTCCTGATTCTGTCAAGCCCGAGAATCTTTATTACCTTGAAGAGCGTGCTGGCAGGGATATGGTCAATGACAGTACCGGACTCAATGGCACTGACAAGCAACTGCTTCGGATCATTTATGTTTTGCATGGCCTCTTATTTTAATCCCAATAATGTGCATATGATTGCCTGCCTCGTGAATACCCCGTTGAGAGCCTGTTCGAAATAGTAGGCTTTGGCGTTGGCATCCACATCGGGGTTTATCTCATTCACCCGCGGGAGGGGGTGCAGGATCTTCATTCCCGGCCTGGTCTCGGAGAGCATGTGATCATGCAGCACATAAGCGTTCTTAACCTTCTCGTACTCCATGGGGTCTGAGAAACGTTCGCGCTGTACCCGTGTCATGTAGATAATATCTGCCGTGTTCAGGACTTCATTAAGATCAGTTGTCTCATTATATTTCAAACCGAGGTGGTTGAGATACAGCTTGTACTCTTCAGGCATCATAAGCTCTTCCGGTGCTACGAAGTTGAAAGTTGTCTTCCACTGTGACATGGCGATGAGAAGTGAATGTACCGTGCGGCCGTATTTGAGATCGCCCACCATGCAGATATTCAGCCCGTCAAGAGTTCCCTGGGTCTTGAGGATAGAATAGAGGTCGAGCAGTGTCTGGGTGGGATGCTGGTTGGCTCCGTCACCGGCATTGATAACAGGCACTGTCGAAATCTCGCTCGCATACCTGGCACTCCCTTCAATGGGATGCCGCATGACGATCAGATCAACATAGTTGTTTACCGTCCTGATGGTGTCATTCAGTGTCTCACCCTTTGTGACGCTTGAGCTTGATGAATCTGTAAAACCTATCACCTTTCCGCCAAGCTTGTTGACGGCGCTCTCAAAGCTGAGCCGTGTGCGCGTGGAGGGCTCAAAAAAGAGAGTCGCCACTACCTTGCCGTGCAGGATATCCCGGATGGGATCCTTCTCAAATTCCGCGGCAAGCTTAAGTATCTGCATGATCTCATCGGTAGAGAGATCATCTATTGAAACTAAGCTTCTGGATTTCATTAAGTTATTATTTTTATGCCTGATACCTGGCAAAGTTATTACAACTGCGGGTGCATTAATATTGATGTTCAAAAGTATTTAAAAAATAACTTCTCTAAACAGTAGCGACCCATTTCATGGTCAGTCCGCTGATCTTGCCCAGTCTGCCTTTCACATGTTCTGAAAGCGACGACCTGAATGAGATCTCTAATGTGACATCGTTGCCGCTGTAATGGTGAGCAGACTGGTTGCATGAATCATCCTTCATAACCTTCATCACGTCATTCATGGCTGAATAGGGGAAGGTCACAATCCATCTTTCGATAAGGTGCCGTTCAATAATACTTGCCTTGTCAAGGGCATCTGCGGCTGCACTCCTGTAAGCATTAATCAGTCCGCTTACGCCGAGAAGAGTTCCGCCGAAATACCTGATCACAACAACAAGTATATTGGTCAGCTCACGTGAATTGATCTGTCCCAATATGGGTTTTCCGGCTGTTCCGGACGGTTCTCCGTCATCATTGACACGCCTTGCCTGCCTGTCAGGAGACAACACCCACGCATAACAGTGGTGCCTGGCATCATGATACTCTTTTCTCAGCTCCTCCAGCCTGTTTTTAATCTCTTCCTGGGTCGTGACGGGAATGGCCAGGGCAATAAACTTGCTGCCTCTATCCTTAAAGAGTCCATTTGCCTTACTGTCAATTGTTTTATAGGTATCTGAAAACAACATTCCTTTACCGAATCCTACCAATATTATAAATTAAACAACCCCTTCGCACCTTTGAAAAGCGTTAATATTCCCATGAGTACGAGTACCACATAAACTACAAGGGTAAAGATGTTCTGGCTTAAGCGTGACACTAACCTGTCGCCTGTGTACAGTCCTGCCAGCAACGCCGGTACAGAGCAGAGGGCAAGAATAAGGGTTTCAGTTCTGATAAGTCCCGAGAAAAGGTAAAAAACCAGTGCATATGATACGGCAAAGAGAATGAAAACTGAAATAACGGCATTGAATTTTTCCTTGGGTGTATTAAGTGATGAGAGTATGATTGCCACGGGTGGTCCGGTTATTCCAGTGGCACCTGCAAGTACTCCTCCGAACAATCCGCTCAGTCTCATGGCACTCCTGTCAGACCGGATGTTCAGGTTCAGGCCGCGCACAAGGGCAAAGACGATAAAGATGATAAGCACCCCCCATGCCAGCTGGATGTATGCCGGATTAATAAACTTGAGTATCACTGTTCCGGCGGCCACGCCAATTCCCGTCCAGAGTGCCATTGCGCCAAGAGGCTGATCTTTCACTATCTCTTTTGAGCGACGGTAGTACAACACTGAAAATATCACGTTAATCATGGCAATAAAGACCGCAGTATCAGTGACGGGCATGATGAACTGTATCAGGGGCACCGCCACCAGTGCAAGTCCGAATCCTGTAAACCCCCTTACCACGGAGGCAGTGAAGATAACAAGGGAGAGAAAGAGGATATTGCCGGCAGTGACCATACTAGTCGCTGTAAAGTGCCATTTGCCGGAACTCGGCTGTGAATTCTTCTATGGAGGCATCCCAGCGTGATATCTCATCACTCAGTGAAAACCCCTTCTCAAGCACCTCCCGCATACGGCTGTCACCTGACAGGATGTCGAATGGCATGAGCCGGTATTCATATTCATAGGGAGGCGGGTTGAATGTCAATGACCCGGCCGCGGAGGTTCTTATTATGGAGTCAAAGAGGTGAAGCGCTGTCACAACGGGCCTGAAGGTTGATGCGTCGGTCACATGTATCTGGATGCCTCTGCAGTATTCACCTGCAAATTTGTGAAAGGTTGGAATGTAATCATGCATACGGAATGAGCAGCCCGGAATCTTCCTGCTCCTCAGTTCACTTAGCAGCCTGTGGCTGTTGATGAATGGCGCTCCTGTCAGCTCAAAGGGGATAACCGTTCCTCTTCCCTCCGAGAGGTTTAATGCTTCGGCCAGAACGGTGCCCGGATAAACAAGCGCTGTCTGAGGTGCTGGCATGTTGGGAGAGGGGAGAACCCATGGCAGTCCGGTCTGATGGTATAGCAGGCGGCGTTTCCATCCTCGCGCCCTGATTACATGCAACTCGCATCCCGGGATATGCTTTTCCCGGATCCAGACAGCCATCTCGCCAATGGTCATGCGGTGGCAGAGCGGTATTGAGGCGCCACCCACGAATGTGAAATAATGGTCCCTTAACACTGGTCCGTCAGCTTGCACCCTGCCGATGGGGTTTGGCCTGTCGAGTATGAATACAGGTATCCCGGCTTCTGCGCAGGCTTCCATGCACAGTTTAACGGTCCAGATATAAGTATAAAGCCTGGCTCCCACATCCTGCAGGTCCACCACAAGGGCTTCCAGTCCGTCAAGCATCCGGGGAGTGGGTTTGCGGTGTTCCCCATAGAGACTGTGAACGGGTATTCCAAGCACGGGATCAGTGGTGCTTTCCCACTCTATCATATTATCCTGCGTCTGGCCCGAGATACCGTGTTGCGGACCGAAAAGAGCAGCAAGGGTGCATCCGCTGTCACTGCCGAAGACCTCGGTTATGAACCTGAAATCTGAAGTTATGCTTGATGAATGGCACAGAATGCCTATTCTCTTTCCCCGCAGCCGTGACGGCATCCGCGATGAAACAACATCCAAACCGGTAAATACTTTCATACGTCAGCAAAATTAATGAAAAGTGGCGGCGATACAAGCAGACCGGCGCCGGTACGGCATACAAATAATTCAATATATTTGCAACCGCAGGCAGCTTGCCGGTGTTATATTACAAAAACATTAAAAAGAAATGAGGAGTTTACTATCAATATTTGTTATTTTTATCGTTCTGGCCTGCAAAGTTGTGGCCCAGGAGAGAATTTCCAGTTTTATACCTTCCTCTGCACCTGACAGGATAATCCTTACGATTAAGGGAGATCCTTCCACTACAATGGCGGTGACCTGGAGAACCGACACCTCGGTAAGTGAATCAGTTGCACAGATTTCGCAGAATCTGCCTACTGTATTCCTGGCGGATTCATCATCTGTAGTGACGGGAACATTTGAAGATGTTGAGGGTGATGGTGTTGTTGGCAGGTTCCATTCGGTCAATTTTACGTCACTCAGGCCAGGAACAACCTATGCCTACCGCGTGGGTTCAGGCGCTGACGCCAGTGAATGGTTCACATTCAAAACCGCATCAGCCAGTGCGGATCCTTACACATTTCTGTTTTTCGGCGATTCCCAGATGGGTACCAATTCGTTGTTTTCAAGAGTGATAAGGCAGGCATACAGAGCAGTGCCCGATGCCAGGCTCATGCTCTTTCCAGGCGACCTGGTTGACGGAGGAACAGGATCGAAACTTCAGGATGATGAATGGGGTGAGTGGCATGAAGCGGACGGATTTATTAACGCAGAAATACCAGTCTTGCCCACACCCGGTAACCACGAATACTATAATCCGGGTGACAGGACAAACAGGGCACTTAACAGGTACTGGAAACCGGGGTTCACTTTGCCGGAGAACGGACCGGCCGGACTCGAAGAGACAGCCTATACTCTGGACTACCAGGGGGTCAGATTCATAATTGTCAACTCAGATGTAATGCTGAGAAGCGAAGATCTTACCCGGAAACAAGCGGTCTGGGTCGAAGAACTGCTGAAAAACAATCCCTGCAAATGGACTGTAATGGCTTTTCATCATCCCCTCTTCTCAACATCGGCAAGAAGGGACAACCAAACTGTGAGAGAATCGCTTAAACCACTTATTGATAAATACGGAGTTGATCTGGTTCTTAACGGGCATGATCACACCTATGCCAGGGGTATGATAATGCCTGATGGTGAAGAGAAGAAGGGCAAACGTGCGGGTACAATATATGTCGTATCCGTCAGCGGAGCCAAGCAGTATCAGCAGGATGCTGAACCATGGTGGGACCTTGGTCTCACAAATACGCAGCTCTGGCAGGCAATAGCTGTTGACGGCAACGAACTTGAATACAGGGCTTATGATGCTTCAGGCACCGTTGTCGACCAGTTTACCCTTAAAAAGAAAAACAACGGTAACAGTTTATTAAACAATGCAAGGTAGCTCCGGGCAAACGCAATCCTGACAGATGAAATACTATCATATATTTGCAGTCGCTCTCCTGCTTTCACTGGTGATTTTATCGTGCAGTGAGCCTAAAGGCAGCATCGAGATCTATGCCACAACTGACCTTCACGGCATGCTTCTTCCTTTTGACAACACGGAGGGCAAGGTCACTGACCGTTCACTTGCCAACCTTGCATCGCTGGTCAGTGACGGTGGAGATGGCAACATCATTCTTCTTGACAACGGCGACATACTACAGGGCGATCCGCTGGCCTATTATTACAATTTTGTTGATACCACGCGCACACATGTAATCGCAGATATCCTTAATCATCTCGGATATGATGCAGCCACTGCAGGCAATCATGACATTGAGGCAGGGCACCCGGTGTATGACCGTGTGCGACGCCAGTACGACTTTCCTCTGCTGGCGGCCAATGCCGTTGACATTCAGTCCGGGAAGCCTTATTTCGAGCCTTTTACGGTAGTCAAAAGGGGTGGAATGAAGGTGATTGTATTTGGATTGATAACACCGTCTGTACCCAGGTGGCTTCCGGAATCACTCTACCGGGGTATCAGGTTTGAAAGCATGGTTGAAACTGCAAGGAAGTGGATGCCTGTCATGCTTGAAGCGAAACCCGATCTTATCGTTGGTCTCTTCCATTCAGGCATCGGTAGCGAGGATGAAAGGGGAGACGATGAGAACAGCACACTGGCTGTGGCAGTCAATGTTCCGGGCTTTGACGTCATCTTCTGCGGTCATGACCACAGGGAGGATATCAAAGAGGTTGAAAACACGGATGGAAAAACTGTTCTCATTCTTGACGGAGGCAGCAGGGCCTCCGCATTGATGAATGTGACCGTCACACCAGTGAAACAGCCGGATAGTACCGTGAAGAATGAACTGTCTGGAAGGCTCATCCCGATGAATAGCCTCCCGGAGTCACAGGCTTTTATCGAAAGGTATAAAGGCGTCTCCGACACGCTCATGGCCTACACCTCTGAAAAAATAGGCAGTTCGGATGCCACTGCAACTACCCGTGATGCCTTTTTCGGGCCATCGGCCTTCGTTGACCTTATACACCGGATGCAGCTTGACATCACCGGTGCACAGATATCCCTGGCTGCGCCTCTCTCGTTTGATCAGAGTATCGAAAAGGGTGAGCTGAGAATAAGAGATATGTACAGGCTCTACCGGTTTGAAAATTTCCTTTATACGGTACAAATGACCGGTGGCGAGATTGACAGGCACCTGGAGCATTCGGCAGGATTATGGTTTGCAACCATGAATGACAAAAAAGACTATATGCTCAATTACCGTCTTGATGACGGCGGTTCGCCGGTGATGGTCAATGGAACAGCCCGTCTGCGCAATCCTTCCTACAATTTTGAGTCGGCAATGGGTATCCGGTACACCGTTGACGTCAGTAAACCGCAGGGAGCGAGGGTGAATATCACCGCCCTGAGTGACGGATCACCCTTCAGTCACAGCGCGGCATATACTGTGGCTGTCAACTCTTACCGGGCAAACGGCGGTGGCGGACATTTCCCGGCGGCAGGGATTACCGGGAAAGAGCTTGAAAGGAGGATGATTTCAGCCACGGAGCGTGATCTCAGGCATTATATGACAGAATGGATAAGGGAGAAGGGGACCATCAGCCCGGAGCCACTTTCGGAATGGCAAATTATACCGGTTGAGTGGGCAGCGGCTGCAGCCAGCCGTGAGACGAGGCTGCTTTTTGGTGACAACTGAGATAATCAATAACTTTGAGGAGCGTTTCAATGAATGCATTTTTGCCGGCTTCTCCCCCCCCTGAAAAAAAGTAATGAAAACGGAGAAAGGAAACAGTGACGGTCAGATGCTCCCAATTGTTGAGGAGTTCTACTCAATCCAGGGCGAGGGATGCAACACTGGGAAGGCAGCCTACTTCATCAGGATAGGAGGGTGCGACATCTGCTGCAGCTGGTGTGACACAAGATACTCATGGAACGCTGATCTGCATCCGCTGGTTGACATCAGCTCAATGGCTGACCGTGTCACGGCTGCAGGAGCAGATTCTGTAGTGGTTACCGGCGGTGAGCCACTTATGTGGAACCTTGATCCTCTGTGCGATTTGCTGAAGGCAAAGGGTTTGAAAACCTATCTTGAGACCTCGGGTGCTTATCGCCTTACCGGCAGGTGGGACTGGATAACCCTGTCGCCAAAAAAGGGATCGCCGCCACTTGAGGAGATATGGGCCCTTGCCGACGAGCTGAAAGTCGTTGTCTGTGATGGCACTGATTTTGCGGCAGCCGAGACATACAGCTCCATGGTGAGTGTCAAATGCAGGCTACTTTTGCAACCCGAATGGAGCAGATACAGCGAGATGATAGCAGCTGTGACGGAATATGTCAAGAGAAACACCAGGTGGATGGTATCACTTCAGGCGCACAAATTCATGCACATACCCTGAATGAGGATACGGTTCTGCATATCAGCCTTACTGATGATCATTCTGAGCCAGTGCGCAGTCACCGGACAGAACTATCATACGCGTTCAAACAGGGCATTGAAGTACTATGATCAGGGTAAAAGGGATTACGACCTTCTATATTACGCCCGGGCTGAAACAAGCCTTCAGATGGCTGTCAGGGAAGATGACGGGTTTTATGAAGCTCATATACTTCTGGGGCAACTTTATTCGGACACTGGCGACTGGGAGAAGGCGGTGACCCATTACCGGAAGGCTGTTGCGATTGATTCACTCTTTTTTGTACCGGCGCTTTACGGTCTGGGCAGGGCAGAGTTGCGTACCGGCAGGTACGCGGAGGCAAGAACCACTCTTGAGACTTTCCTCGGTAAGCCCGGAATCACGGAGAAGCTGCGGGCCGAAACTGAAAAGATGCTGACCAGCTGCAGGTTCGCCCTCACTTTTCCTGGCAATTACTTCGGAAGGGAACCGGTAAACGCGGGTGACTCCGTGAATACAGCGCTTGACGAATACTGGCCCTCAGTGACAGGTGATGGCCAGCAGCTGATATTCACACGCGAGGTGAAGAGAGCCGGAGGCTATGGCAGGGATAAGCAGGAGGATTTCTATATAAGCCGCTGGGTGAGTGACGGATACTGGGGCACGGGACGCAATGCCGGTGCCCCTCTGAACACGGCAGGCAATGAGGGGGCACAGTCTATTTCTTCTGACGGGCGATCAATGTATTTCACGGCGTGCGACCGCAATGACGGCTACGGCCGGTGCGATATCTATTTTTCGTTCCATGACGGTAACCGGTGGTCGCCCGGAGTTAACGCAGGAGCGCCGGTGAACAGCACATACTGGGAATCACAGCCATCTGTCAGTCCCAACGGCAGGATGCTTTTCTTTGTCAGTAACAGGCCGGGAGGACAGGGAGGAATGGATATATGGTACTCTGTTCGCGGCAGTGATGGCAAGTGGGGAAGCCCTGTCAATCCGGGCAAAGCGATTAACACCATTGGTGACGAGTTCTCTCCGTTCATCTACTTCAACAGCAGAACCCTCTATTTCTCCTCAAACGGCAGAGAGACATTTGGCGGTCATGACATCTACGTGACAACCATGAAACCTGATTCCACGTGGACTCCTCCTGAGAATCTGGGTCCGGCTATAAATACACCTGCAGATGAGACAGGTCTTGTGATAGAGTCATCGGGTAAAAGAGCCTACTTCTCATCAGTGCGCGACAAGAGCAGAGGAAAGGATATCTTCTATCTCGACCTTCCCGAATCAATTCAGCCGGAACCGGTTTCATACTTCAGGGGAACGGTGATTGACAAAGCCACCGGGGCGCCTATATCCGCCAGGTATGAGCTGACCGACCTGAGCAGCCGTACCTCAATAATCTCTTCATTGACTGACAGTAAGGGCGGATTCTTCGTCTGCCTCCCCCAGGGATACAGCTACGGGCTTAATGTGACAGCTGACGGGTATATGATATTTTCGGAGAATTTTGACTTTGTTGAGGGCTATACCTCTGCCGAGCCTTACCGGAAAACAATCGCCCTGAACAAGGTTAGAAAGGGCGAATTCATGAGGATGTACAATGTGTTCTTCGACACTGACTCCTGGGAGTTGCTTGAGGCATCGGTTCCTGAACTCGAAATGCTCCTTGAATTCCTGAGGATTAACAATACGGTGGTGATCGAGATCGGAGGTCATACCGATTCCGACGGAAGTGATGAACATAACCAGGTACTGTCGGAAAAGCGAGCCGCTGCCGTCAGAAATTACCTGATCAAAAGAGGCATCACTCCTGAGCGAATGTTTTCACATGGTTACGGTGAGACATCTCCGATGGCTGATAACATAACAGCAGCGGGGAAGAGGCTTAACCGCCGGACTGAGATAACCATACTGTCGGAAGGAATTGTTGTTAAGAAATAGTCGCCAGTCCTCAGTCTTCAGACAATCAATAAGTTAACAACTGCCGACTGTGGACTGTGGACTGCCGACTGAAAGTGCCGACTGCAGACTGCCGACTTGAAAAAAAGAGGCCGCCCCGTGAGAGACGGCCCCGGCCTTCTTTTATCAGACAATTGTAAAACCTCAGAGAATCATATGGCTATCTTGTTCTCTGAAGAACTGCCGGTAAGTATTTTCAAACCTCGACTTTCTTTTGCCGGCCATGAGACAAAGACAGAAGTGCCTCCGGCATCGTTGGCTTCAACCCTGATTTTGCCTTCCAATGCCAAAATAAGATTTCTGGCCAGGATTAAATTCATAGCGGAATAGGTATCCTGACTGTCGGAATGTTGGATCTCAGGATTGTCGGAAAGCAGCAGATCACTGCTTCTTGAGAAACCCTGGCCAGAATCTTTTACATAGAATGTGATTGTTTCATCGTTGAATGTGCACCCAACCTTGATAAACCCTGAAAAAGTAGATTCGAGCGAATTGCGGAACAGATTGTTGACAATTCTTGTCGTTCTTGCCGTGTCAATCTTCAGGATCAGTTTGTCAGGAAGGTTATCCTCCTGTATCAGAACCACCTTGTCCTTGCCCTTTTTCCTCATTAAAACCCTGAAATCTGAGGTCAGTGACTCGAACAGCCTTGTAGCGTCTGTATCCCTGAGATTTTCCTTAACTGATCCTGCTTCAAGTGCAGCAGTGTCAAAGAAATTTTCAAACAGTCCTATCAGTTGTTCGCAGGAGGTTAATATCTGTTCTGAGAACTCACGCTTTTCATTTTCACTGAAACGCACGTTGTTCAACAGGTATGAGAAGGCCACGATTGAATTCATCTGTGTCCTTACCTCATGTGATACACCCGCGAGTATGTTAGGTTTATTGATCATCTGGTTCATTTTTTTCTGCCCTATCGCCGTTGTCAGATCTTTCTCACTGCAGGCATTACGAAGTATCTCGAACATATGAACAGCATGAAGTTGGATTAATTCTGCTACCTAAGTTTTCGCGCAAGCCTGGCTGCCTGCCTGTTGTAACGGCTCTTTGAAGCAGCAATGGCCTCGAACTGTTTTACTGCCTTTGCCGTGTTGTCAGTCATCATGTAACAAAGACCAAGATACCAGGCGGCATCTTCAAGATAGAGGTTGTCATTATGCTCAATCACCCTGGTAAATGATCCGCTGGCCACAGGATAATTGCTAATCTCCATATTGGCCATGCCATGCATAAAGACTGATTCCATATTATCCTTTTCACTTACGATCACCTGCTCGAAAAAATTGATGGCTTTATCGTATTCCCTGGCGGTGTATGACGCAATAGCATTCTCCATCAGGGAATTGCCTGAACTGACTGCTGACCTTACTGCTCCCGGTGATTCATACCGGGTATAATAGGCCCCAAAGAGCTCACCTGCTGGTTCATCTGGCCTGAGGGTAAAATAAAATGCTGTTGAAACCATTGCCATCAGGATTATTGCTGCTGCATACTTTGCTGATTTTATGGCTGTTCTGCGAATTGTTCCTGATGAACGCTTCTTCATTTCAATGACTCCGAGCTTTGCTCTAAGGTCAATGATCTCCCTGTTTGCCAGGATTGCATCTGTTTTTCGTCTGAGATTTACTTCCCTGGCCAGCTCCGGATATTTTTTCATCTGACCGGTAAGCCATTCTGCCTCGGCCCTGCCAGCAGAACCGTCGAGAAAATTCTCAATTGTGTTGTTGACATTAATTGTCTTCATCTTAAAAGTATTATTATTTCACACTTATAAAAAACTATTAATCAAATAGTTAGTTACAGTTTGCGCTATGCCTTCCCCTGCACTGCCGTCAACATGCTTGCATGTTGCCTGTAAGTTCCAGGTAAACCTGCCATGGGCAGATTCGCCTGTATCGGGTATATTTTATGGCCGGATGACCGGCTCCAGTCAATTCCTAAAATTCTATGATCACCGGAGGTTTGGTGGGATTGGTTCCGGTATCACTTTTTCCGCCGTTTCCGCCACGTACGTTAATCATCTCTTCATTTGAAAGAACAAATTCAGCAAATTTTTCAATTGTCAGGGTTTTCATTTCGTTGAGTTTTATTGATAATTCAGGGTTTGTGTGTACTTCTATACCGTACATGTCAGAAATGTGGGTTTTGTGACACAGAAAAATGAAGATTTTTTAAAAAAAAATGCAACAAATTGATATTCAGTCATGTATAATGGCAGAAGTATTACGGGCAGAGTAACGGATTGTTTTATACATTTACAGCCGGAAAGAAAGAAGAACCACTTTGATGAGCCTGACTTCATACATACTCATTCTCTTATTATCGTTTTCAGGTTTGTTTTGTGGCACATCAGTCCCGGAAGCGGCAGTATATCACCGGAGTTCAGAAGATGAAGCAATTCGTGATTCATCTGCGATGGTTCTGGCTGACCTGAATGATTCCCTTTTATGGCTTCTTGAGAATGACAGGGCATCATCTGCTTCAGAAGAAATTGCGACCGTCATTGAGTCTCTGCTCTCTGAGGGCAGGACAGCTGAAAAGGTTCTTATCTCTGATTCATACTATATACTGGGGCACTACTATCTCAACAATAAAAGATATAGCCAGGCATCCGACTATTTTTCAAAATCGGTTGCTTACAGGGAACAATCAGGGCTTTCAGACCGCAGGTATGCCTTGGGACTGAGCAATAACTCAGTTGCCCTGCTGCAGGCAGGAGATTATTCCTGGGCATATGCCCAGGGTATAAAGGGTCTTAAGGCCAGGAGGGCTGTCTCCGGGAATGATTCCTCTTCACTGGCCGCCAATTATCTTAATCTCGCGAGCATCTGCCTTGAGATGAATGATCCGGTGAAGGTCATTACTCTGGCAGAAGCCGGACTTGACCTTGCAAAGCAATATCCTGAAAGAATTCAGGCCAAAGTAAAGGCTGACCTGTACCAGGTCATCGGGCTGAGCCTCTACCGCACATCGGAATATACCAAGTCACTTGTCTACTGTCGTGAGGCACTCAGGCTCTACGAGATTGACAAGGACGGAAGCAGAGACTCAAAGCTCCTGATCATGAACACTATTTCCCAACTATACCGCCGTCTCAACCAACCCCTGGAAGCAGAGGATTTTTTCAGGAAAGGGCTTGCCTTTCAGGCCGGGGGGAAAATTCAGGACAAGTACCTGCTCTATATTAATTATGCTGATTTTCTGGCTGAGAACGGACGGACAAAGGAGGGAGAGAAGGTAATGAACGACGGCATCATAAATGTCAGGAGGGAATATGGGCGCAAAAGCCGCGAGTACTGCATGATGATGGCATCGGCAGGTGAGTTTGTCTCCCAGACCACCAAAGACTCAGAGCGTGCGATTGAGATGTTCGATGAGTGTTACCCCTATGTGGAAAACCACCCGTGGGATGTCTCAATGAGGAAATACTTCATTGTCAAGTATGCACAGACACTATTTGATGCAGGAATGTACGGTAATGTTCTGGAGATCAGCAATGACATGCCTCTTCCTGCCGCTGAAACAGTCAGCGATCCGCTATACCTGAACTCCGCAGTCTCTTTTTCGGAAGATGATATTCAACTGTTGCTTATACGTTACAGGTCGCTTAACGCACTGATCCGCGACGACAGCAACACTGAACTTCTGAGGGATGCAGTTGCAACCGGCAGGATGATTGTTTCCGTTTATGACCGCCAGAGGCTTGAGATGAGTGAAGATGAGAGCCGTACGAATCTCAGCGCCTTCTCAAGGGAGATATACACCGGGATGATTGAAAACTATCAGCAGCTTTATGACCTGACCCATGACCGTGAGTCGCTTGAGGGCCTATTTGAGTTTTCGGAAAGGAGCAAAGTGGCAGGATTTCTCGCTACGATGCGTGAGCTTAATGCCACCAGGTTTTCTCTCCCGGAAGAGTTGGTGACACTTGAAAATGAGATATGTAAGGAGATAGGGCTATACCGGGAACTTATCGAAGGCGAACTGGCCAGGGCCTTGCCTGACAGCCTGCGGCTGGCAACATGGGAGAGCGTTACATTCCGGCTGCTGAGATCGCGTGACTCACTGGTAAAGATCTTTGAGGATAATTACCCCGCATATTACAATCTGAAGTTCCGGAATGAGGTTACCCGGCTCAGGGATGTCACAGGTGTGACAGGTAAAAAATCAAACCTCCTGAGTTATGTTCTGACGGAGGATAAGCTGTTTATTTTTATAATAAACCGGAGAGGGACGGAGGTTATTACGCGTGACATTGATTCCACATTCTTTTCCTCGCTCATAAGTTTCAGAAACATGCTCTCCTCCAGGCCGCTGACAACCACTGTCAGGCAGCCCTTCAATGATTACATGGATCTGGCATTCGATCTTTACAGGGTATTGCTTGAGCCTGCCGTTCCCTTTCTGCAGGGCGACAAGATCATCATTTCACCTGACAACATCCTTTCATATCTCCCCTTCGAGACCCTCGTGACAGAGGAATTCAGGAGTCCTGAGCTTCTTTACCGTGAGGTTCCCTTTGCCCTGAAGGAATACAGGTTTTCCTACATATACAGTGTCACGCTCTCCTCAGAGACACAGCAGCGAAGCCGTAGTCTCAGCAACAGTCTTGTTGCTTTTGCTCCTGACTATGAAGGAATGGAGATTGATGATTCGCTGCTGATGGCCTGGCCCGTTCTGAGGGGTGAGATACGGAGCCTTCCCTATGCAGTGCTGGAGTCAGAGGATGCCGTTGACCAGTGCGGCGGAAAAGCCTTTATTGCTGAAGAAGCCACTGAGGGAGCTTACAAGAAGGATGCCCGGCATTATCAGATCATTCACATGGCGATGCATACCCTTGTCAATGATAACGATCCGGCATATTCGAAAATGATTTTTTCGGCATCCCGGGATGGCAGTGATGATGGCATGCTGAACACCTACGAGGTCTACAGCGTGCCTGTAAACGCCATGATGGTCGTACTCAGTTCATGCAACACCGGAGTCGGCAAGCTTGTAACCGGGGAGGGAATACTTAGCCTGGCCCGCGGCTTTCTCTATGCCGGCAGCCGGTCTGTTGTAATGTCAATGTGGGCAGTTGAAGACAAATCCGCTTCAACAGTTATACAATCCTTTTACAAAAACATGAGAAGCGGTCAGACAAAAAGCTCGGCACTGCGTGATGCCCGTCTGAAATTTCTCCGGTCAGCCGACCAGGGTCGGTCGCATCCATATTACTGGTCGGCCCTGGTGATTTATGGTGATGATACCCCGCTCTGGTTCAACCGGATCCGGCTCTACAGCTCACTGCTCCTCTTCCTGATAGCGGTGGCAGCTCTGATTGCAGTGGTCTACACACGACCAAGGTCCTGATACTCAGGATCAGTCTTGATGATCTCCATCAGAGCCTCCTTGCACAGGTACTTCTTCCTCCGTGCATAAGACTCGTTCTTCAGCGACATCCTTCGCGCTATCTCCTCATAGGTATGTCCCTCGCTGTAAAGGGTAAGCATCATCTGGCAATCCTCCTTCAGCAGTGCGAATGACCTGGTGACAATCCTCTCAAGGGTAGCGCCGGAAAGATCTTCCGTATCAGGAAAGTCCTCAGGATCACTGTCAAGCGAGGTGAGACGGGAACGGTAACGGAGCTGGGTGTTCCAGATATTCCTGGCCACTCCGAAGAAGTAGCCCTTCAGATCGCCTGTCAGGGTGAGATTACCACCGGTAACCTGCTTGTAAAGGATTACAACCGTTTCCTGAAGCACGTCGTAAACATCGTCATCAGACCCGCTGTTCTTCCTCAGATGATCCCGGATAACCTCATAGTAAGCATCATAGAGGTAGGTAAGAATACGGTTGTCCTGTCTCCTTATCCCATCAATGATGTCACTGTCCGAATACTTCTTGAATAATCCCAAGGAAGCGCTTTAGTTGGCAAATATAGTATTTCCGGAACCGTTTTCAGAAAAATGTCCCGCCGGAGCTTTTGCCGTACTGTCTCCTGCAGTAGGCAAAATATGGATATATTTGCACGGACTTAATCGAATTGTACTGTTGCTATATGACTTATCCTTTTGTAAGGCAATATGATGCAATGGACTGTGGCCCGGCTTGTATCAGTATGATAGCGCTGTGGCACGGGAAGCGCCTCTCTCTTGAGACAATCAGGAAACGTGCCTGGATTACGCGTGAGGGTGTCTCTTTCCTGGGATTGAAGACTGCCGCCGGCAGCATGGGCTTCAGAGCGACAGGGGTGAAGGTGCCCTTCAGCAGGCTCGCCGCAGATGCTCCGCTACCATGCATAGTCCATTGGCAGCAGAACCACTTCATAGTGGTCAACAGGATCACCGCGGGAAAGGTATGCGTCAGTGACCCTGCCATCGGAAGGTTGACGATGACCCATGAAGAGTTCATGAAGGGGTGGGTTCCCGGCGAGTCCGGCGGGGAGCCCGCCGGCATGGCACTGTTGCTGGAGCCAGGTCCGGGGTTCGCTGCACTGGAGAACGAACCCCCGCCGAAGGGGGGATTTGAATTTTTGCTCCCTTACCTTAAACCATACCGCAGGCAGATAATTATTCTCCTTGCCGGCCTGGTTGCCGGCAGCGCCATACAGCTTGTTTTTCCGTTCCTGACCCAGGCTATCATCGACAGGGGTATTTCCGGCAGTGACATCAGGTTGATCTACCTGATCCTTGCTGGCCAGATGGCGCTCATCCTTGGCCGCATGGCAGTTGAATTCTCACGTGGCTGGCTGCTGCTGCAACTGGGTACTAAACTCAATATCAGTATAGTATCGGACTTCCTGGCCCGTCTGATGGATCTGCCGATAGCATACTTCGACACCAAACTGAATGGCGACATACTGCAGAGAATAGATGACAACACGCGCATTGAAAACTATCTGACATCGTCAAGTCTGGCCATACTCTTTTCCCTTTTCAACTTTGCAGTATTCGGCGTGGTGCTGGGCATCTACAGTCTCCAGGTCCTCCTTGTTTTCATAACGGGAACTGCCTTGTATATACTCTATGTCACCCTCTTCATGCCATCACGTGAGCGGCTTGACAATGTAAGGTTCATACAGATGGCCGAGGCAGGCAACAAGATGATCAATATCGTCAACGGCATGCAGGAGATTAAGCTGGCTGGAAATGAGGCCGCCAACAGACGCGATTGGGAGAGCCATCAGAAGGAGATATACCGAACCCGGGTCAGGGGACTCAGGATACTTCAGTTTCAGACAGCGGGAGGGACACTCATTCATGAGTCATTAAACATCATTATTACTGTAATCTCGGCAACTCTTGTCATCAATGGATCAATGACCCTGGGGATGATGCTCGCGGTACAGTTCATCACCGGCCAGCTGAACGGACCTGTATCGCAGATAGTCAACTTCATGAGAGCAACGCAGGATGCCAGGATAAGCCTTGAACGACTCGCTGAGGTGCATGCCATGGAGAGTGAGGAACAGGGTGATGCCACAGAAGTATCCGTAATGCCGGACAGGGTGGACATCACCTGCAAAGAGCTCTCATTCAGATATGAAGGACCCGGATCACCATGGGTAATCAAGGATCTTAATCTGGTGATCCCGGCCGGAAAGATAACTGCTGTGGTGGGAGAGAGCGGCTCAGGCAAAACAACCTTGCTCAAGCTTCTGATGGGATTCTACCCGCCTTCTGAAGGATCAATAATGATTGGCGGGAGAAAGCTTGAGGATATAAGCGTTGGTTCACTCAGGAAGGCAACAGGAGCGGTGATGCAGGAGGGATATATCTTCCCGGATACCATTCTCGGCAACATTGCACCGGGAACGGATGCCCCTGACATGGAAAGAGTAGCACAGGCCGTAAGTGTTGCACATCTCAGTCCGTTAACCGATACCCTTCCTTCGGGACTGAAGACACGGGTAGGTCAGGGAGGTCACGGACTGAGCCAGGGGCAGAAACAGAGGATTCTGATAGCCAGGGTGGTTTACAAGCAGCCGTCACTGCTGCTTCTTGATGAGGCTACCAGCGCCCTTGACGCATCGAACGAGAGGATGATAGTTGAGAACCTGGCCGGCTTTTATTCTGGCAGAACAGTGGTGATTGTGGCTCACCGACTGAGTACCGTACGGCACGCTGACATGATCGTGGTGCTTGAACACGGTACGGTTGCTGAAAGCGGAACCCATGAGGAACTCACACAGGTGAGGGGAACTTACTACAGGCTCATAAGAGACCAGCTTGAGCTGGGACATTGATCAGATACCCTGTTTCTTTCCTGAATAAGGCTCGTAATCATCAGGCTGACCGGAGAGGCTGCTTTTATTCCCGGTTTTTTTTGCCGCAAAGCCCCCTGAAGCTCCTTTCTTCTTAGCATGGCGCAGGTAGAGGTTGAGACCAACAAGTGCCAGCATGCCTGCCAGGATAATAATGTCTTTCTTTTCCATTGTTAATTCGACTGAATCAGAACCAACAAATTTAACCATTTTAGTTTTCAGCCAGGCATGAGGTTCATTTAAATGATGTATTGGTTTGAGTTTTACCAATAATCCATTATTTTCGTGGTTTGAAAAAATGGGGGAGGGAGCTGCATTGCATCCACCTTTGCCAGACGCACTGAAGAAAAAGGATTAATGATGACTACAAGAGATCCGAAAGACTCTGTTCATGAAGAACAATTCAATGCCGGAGAAAAGGCATTTGAATCTACGGAAGAGACATTGAATGAAAAAGCTGAAACAGGTCAGCCGGTGGTTGAAGCCGGAACTGATCATGATGTTGCCATGCCCGAAGATGCCGTGAAGGCAGAAAGTGTTGCGGTTACTGATGAGGAATCCGAGCCCGAAGATGCCGTGAAGGCAGAAAGTGTTGCGGTTACTGATGAGGAATCCGGTGAGGAGGCAACCCGGGCTGATGAGCCCGTGGAGGCGAAATCTCCCGTTGCTCAAATCCCGGATGATGACTCTGCTGAGATGATCTCTGCCGAAGGGAAGTCAGCAGATGCTGAATCCGATGATGAGCCATCCGTGAATCGAGATGATGACACTGACGCAGATGATGAGCCCGCAGAGGAGCATGTCAACTATGATGAGATCGAACTTCCCCCGGTTGATTACAGCGGTTTCACAAGAAGGGAGCTGGTGGAGACTCTTGCGCTCATTGTAGAAAACAGGCCTCCGTCGGAGATCGTTGATGATGTGAGCAGGATCAAGGAGCTGTTTTACAAAAAGACCAAGGTTGAATTCAACGAGAAGCGCCTGAACTTTGCCAAGGAGGGAGGCAATATTGATGAATACAGGCCTGAGCCCGATGAACTGGAGAACAGAATAAAGATCATCCTGGAGACATACCGCATCAGGAGAAGCGATTATAACAGGGTACAGGAGAGCGAAAAGCAGGCAAACCTCCGCAAGAAGCTTGAGATTGTAGAGCAGATAAAAGAGCTTGTTAACAGGGAGGAGGCCATCAACAAGACCTTCCAGGAGTTCAGAAACCTGCAGAACGAATGGCATTCAACGGGCATAGTGCCGCAGTCTGCCCTTAAGGACCTGTGGGAGAATTATCACCACAGTGTGGAGATCTTCTATGATTATATCAAGATCAACCGTGAGCTCAGGGACCTTGACCTGAAGAAGAACCTCGAGATAAAGATAACCCTGTGTGAGAAAGCAGAGGAACTTCTTCTTGAACCAAACGCCGTCACAGCCTTTAAGCTCCTCCAGGATTATCACAACAACTGGCGTGAGATAGGGCCGGTACCCCACGAGAACAAAAACGATGTCTGGGAGCGGTTTCGCGAGGCCACCTCAATGGTCAACAAGAGACACCATGAGTTCTTTGAGAAGCAGAAGGATGATCAGAAAAAGAACCTCGACGCCAAGACAGCCCTTTGCGAGAAGGCAGAGGAAATTGCTGCGGGCGATATACTCACCTTTGCCGATTTCAAGGAAAAATCGGATGCCATAATGGAGTGTCAGAAACTCTGGAGAACAATCGGGTTTGCTCCTAAAAAGCACAATAATAAGATATATCAGCGGTTCAGGACAGCATGCGATAAATTCTTTGAAAAGAAGCGCGCATTCTTTGCCGAGAGCAAGGAGACGCAGGTCAGAAACCTGCAGCTCAAGACTGAGCTCTGCATGAAGGCTGAAGCTCTTCAGGAGAGCACCGACTGGAAGGAGACATCGGACATGCTCATAAGACTGCAGAAAGAGTGGAAAGAAATCGGTCCGGTACCTAAAAAATACTCTGAAAAGATATGGAAGCGTTTTCGCGTGGCCTGTGACGCATTCTTTACCCGCAAAACGGAATATTTCCAGGGCAGAGATACCTCTTATGAAGATAATCTCAACGCCAAGCTTGCCATACTGTCGGAGATCGATGCATTCGATCCGGGAGAGGATATGAAGGCAGGCTTTGAGATGCTAAAGGATATTCAGAGGCGGTGGACGGAAATAGGTTATGTCCCGTTCAACCGCAAGGAGGAGATAGCACGCCGTTACAAGGAGTCACTGAATAAACAGTTTGACAGGCTGAAACTCGATGACGAGGACAAGAACATCCTCAGGTACAGGAGCAAGGTTGACAGTGCCAGATCAAACCCGCGCACGGCCAGGAAAGTAAGGAACGAGCGGGAAAAATTCTTCAGCAGGATCAAGCAGCTTGAGAGTGATATAGTTCTTTGGGAGAACAACATAGGTTTCTTCGCCAAATCAGCCAATGCTGACACAATGATCAGGGAAGTCAGGGAGAAGATTGAGGATGCCCGGAGAAATATAAAGATCCTTGAAGAGAAGGTGAAGCTGATTGACAGTTCCATGTATGAAGACTAGGTTTTTTGTCTCCGAAAAACCATAACCAAGGGAATCGTGACTGAAGTAAAGTACATTTTCGTGACCGGTGGGGTTACCTCTTCGCTGGGAAAAGGAATCATTTCGGCATCTCTTGCCAAACTGCTTCAGGCCAGGGGTTATTCTGTGACCATTCAGAAACTGGATCCATATATTAACGTTGATCCCGGCACCCTTAATCCTTATGAACACGGTGAATGCTATGTCACCAGTGACGGGGCGGAAACGGATCTTGATCTGGGTCACTACGAGCGGTTTCTGAATGTTCCGACATCGCAGGCAAACAACGTTACTACCGGCCGGATATACCAGTCGGTGATCAACAAGGAACGCAGGGGTGATTACCTTGGCAAGACCGTCCAGGTTATCCCTCACATCACCGATGAGATCAAGCGGAGCATCAAGCTGGTAGGTTCGGGAGGTAAGTTTGAGATTGTGATCACCGAGATAGGAGGCACCGTCGGCGACATCGAGTCTTTGCCCTACATTGAAGCAGTAAGGCAGTTGAGATGGGAGCTCGGACCGCACAACTGCATCGTTATCCATCTTACCCTGGTGCCGTTCCTGCACGCCTCCGGGGAGCTTAAGACCAAACCCACCCAGCATTCGGTGAAGATGCTTCTCGAGGAGGGAATACAGCCTGATGTGCTGGTTCTCAGGACCGAACACAGTCTTACCGAGGATGTCAGGAGGAAGGTGGCGCTGTTTTGCAACGTTGAAGCCGGGGCCGTAGTCGAATCCATTGACGTCTCCACAATTTATGAGGTACCCGTGAGGATGCAGCAGGAGATGCTTGACCTCACCGTTTTGCGCAAGCTTGGACTTTCACCCGGGCATGACCCTGCACTTGATGAGTGGAAGGAGTTTCTCTATAAGCTGAAGAACCCCGTTCACAGTGTGAACATAGCGCTGGTGGGCAAATATGTCGAACTGGCTGATGCCTACAAATCCATTTCAGAAGCATTTATACATGCCGGCGCAGCAAACGAGACCGCCGTTAATCTGACCTTCATTCATTCCGAGGAGATAGACGAAGAGAACTACAGGGAGAAACTTGCAGGATATGACGGTATTGTAGTTGCTCCAGGATTCGGTTCCAGGGGTATAGAAGGAAAGATACTGACCGTTAACCATGCACGAACCAATGACATTCCCTTCTTTGGAATATGCCTCGGCATGCAGTGCGCCGTGATAGAGTACGCACGCAATGTGATGGGTCTTGATGGGGCGCACTCCACCGAGATCAACCCCAAGGCAAAGCACCCGGTCATAGACCTTATGGAGGAGCAGAAGAGCGTGACTGAGAAAGGCGGTACAATGAGGCTGGGAAGCTACAACTGCGAGATACTGCACGGTTCTGAATCCTGGAAGTGCTACAGGAAGGAGGAGGTTACGGAACGGCACCGCCACAGGTATGAATTCAATAATAAGTATCTTGCTGATTTCAGAAATGCGGGCATGCTGCCCTGCGGCACTAATCCTCAGTCGGGTCTTGTCGAGATAGTTGAGATACCTTCACACAGATGGTTCGTGGGGGTGCAGTTTCATCCCGAATACAGCAGCACAGTGCTCCGGCCGCACCCTTTGTTCGTCGGATTTGTCAAGGCCTGCATAAAGAAATAATTAGTAATTCAAACAAGTAGCAATAAAAGAATGGATAAGAATACGATAACCGGCATAGTGCTGATTTTTCTGATCTTTCTCGGGTTCAGTTTTTATAATAACCAGCGTACCGCGAAAGTCTTTGAAGCAGAGACCGAATATGCTGATTCTCTCTATGCCGCCGGTAATTATGATGATGCCAGGGAGGCTTACATCAGGGCGCTGGGATACAAGCCCAAAGACCAGCCTACCATTGACAGGGTTGTTGAACTTAATAACAGGCTTGGTCTTGCTCAGCCGGTACAGGAGAATAATGCTGCAGCAGCTCCTTCCGACTCTGTCTCTGCTCCGTCGGCGACCCCCTCAGAGATGGTGCCTGACAGTGCCGCTCTGGGGATATTCTCTTCCGGCGCATCAGGCGACCAGGAGTTCTTCCGGATGGAGAATGACCTCATGGTAATTTTATTTTCATCCAGGGGAGGCAAGCCTTACTCAGTCACACTCAAGAAATACGATACCCATGACGGCCGGCCTGTGGTTCTTTTTGACGGAGACTCAACCGTGTTCGGCTATAAGTTCTTTACGGCAGATAATAAGCCCATCAAGACCGATGATCTCTATTTCAGGCCTGTGAATTACAGCGGTCCCCTGGATGCCTCCGGAGGGCCGGCAAGTCTGACCATGAGGCTTGAAGCCCGGAACGGTGCCTCGATAGACTATGTCTACACAATGCAGCCGTCTGACTACATGATCAGTCTGGAGACAAAGTTCAACCAGATGGGCTCTGCCATCCCTGCAAACACCTCTTCACTTGCACTCGACTGGAAGATGTATCTCCCGCAGCAGGAGAAGGGCAGGCAGAACGAGGACATGTACACCGGCCTTAAATACAAGGTATTCCAGGAAGCCGTTGAGGATCTCGGAGGTGCAAGGCAGAGACAGAAGAAGGATGTGGTTACGGAGAACCTGATGAGGACAGACTGGATTGCCTACAAGGATCAGTTCTTCTCCTCTGTACTCATTGCTGATGATTTCTTTCTTAATGCAAGCGTCGCTTCTTTAACTGCAGACCCCACGTCAAGATACCTGAGGTACTTCGAGTCGGAGATAGGTGTACCGTATGTGCATGGTGAGAGCACTGCAATTAAGATGGACATGTATTTCGGGCCCAACAGTTTTACCCTTCTGAAGAAGTATGACATGCAGCTTGAGGAGCTGGTCTTCCTTGGCAGGAATATAATAAGGTGGATCAACCAGTTTGTGATTATTCCAATATTCAACGTGCTCGATAACTTTATCGTAAGCTATGGCCTCATCATTCTTATTCTCACTCTGATTATCAAGGTTGTGCTGTTTCCTCTCACTCACAAGTCGTTCCTGAGTCAGGCCAAGATGCGGGTCATGAAACCCATGGTTGACGAGCTTGCTAAAAAGTTCCCGAAACAGGAAGATGCGATGAAAAAGCAGCAGGTTACGATGGAGCTCTACAAGAAAGCCGGCGTCAGCCCCATGGGAGGATGCCTGCCCATGCTTCTGCAGATGCCTATCCTGTTTGCCATGTTCCGTTTCTTCCCGACCTCGATTGAGCTACGGCAGCAGTCATTCCTGTGGGCGAAGGACCTGTCGACATATGACAGCATTTTCGACCTGCCATTCACCATTCCCATGTATGGCGATCATGTCAGTCTGTTTACACTCCTGATGACCGTCTCTACCATCATCTCAACGAAGATCACAAGTCCGGCAGGCGGTCAGGAGCAGATGCCGGGGATGAAGACGATGATGTACATGATGCCCGTTATGTTCATGCTCATACTCAATAATTTCTCTGCCGGTCTTACCTATTACTACTTCCTTGCCAACGTTATTACTATTATTCAGACACAGGTTTCACGTCGTTTTGTAAATGAATCTGAAATCCTTAAAAAGATCGAGGAAAACAAGAAGAAACCTGTTAAGAAATCGAAGTGGGCAATGCGGCTCGAAGCTGCCTCCAAGGCAAGCGGTCGAAGGCTTCCTAAAAAATAAAAAGTAAAAAGTGCTTTACGGCACTTTTTTTCTTAAATGTGCACTTAATGCAGCCTTTTTCTAAATATTAGAACTAAATTGGGCTTTTAATTCTAAATGAAATGGGGAAAAAGGTAAAAAACAAAGACATTGCCGCAAGACTTGGTCTTTCCGGCACATTGGTTTCACTGGTGCTGAATAACAAGGCCGATCAGCACGGTATCAAGAAAGAGACACAGGAGAGGGTACTTGCAGTTGCAAGGCAGATGGGTTATTTCAATGCAGCAGATGAGAAGGGAGAAACTGTACCTTCGGAGGAAAAACCGGGGATCATCGGCATGGTTGTTCCGTCAATGAATGATCCGTTCATCTATGAGATCACACCCTACCTGCAGAAGGCTTTTTCAAGCATCGGGCTGGGCTTCTCGGTCTTCACAAGAGACCCTGATGACATGCGCTTCAACAGGCTGACAACCTCGCTGAAGAAATTCTTCAGCGGGATGATACTCGTGGGTAATGCTGCCGATGACAGCGTTGTGAGAGCGCTGAACAGGGACGCGTATCCGCTGGTGCTGCTTGAAAAGAGCGTGAAGAGGATGCGGCTTAATACTGTCTGCACAAACAGGGTCTCCGGAGCTGCCATCATGACGCAGCACCTGACATCTCTGGGACTCAGGAACCTCCTGATTGTCTCGGGTGAGGATACGGCTACCTATGACAAGGAGATGCTTGAGGAGCTCAAGGGCGCAACGAAAAAATCTGAAAACTTTGACTCGGTGCATTTTACCGTTGCAGGTCTGCCTAAAGCCGGCGAAAAGTTCGACTTCAGTCAGATAGAAAACTATCTCAGACCTCCTCACAGGAGTGATGCAATTATTGTCATCAATTCACCGCTTGTATTCCCTCTGTACCTTGCACTGAAGGAAAAGAACATACGTATCCCGCAGGATGTTGCACTGGTATCGATGGAAGACGGCATAGGGTTCGATCTGCTGAACACTCCGGTCACCAGACTGCGCAGACCGCTGCCGGCCATGTCACTCAAGGTGGCCAACATTGTGTGGTCTGAGGTGAAGAACCAGGGCAAGAGCAAGTATAAGCGCCAGGTAAACATGACTCCACAACTGGTTATCAGGAGCAGCTGCGGCTCTTACTTAAAGTAAATAATTATGACACGAATCATCAGGCTGACGGCCGCTGGCACTATCTGGGAGCCTGCGAGCCCGAACCGGTGCCCGACAGAGGTTGGTTCACCGAACCTGCAAGGAGAGCGATGCTGGTGCATACCAGGGCTTTTGGCCTGTATAACGGTACCGAGAACCTGGTAATGAGAAGCCTTCTCTTTTAGGAAATAAATACACTTGAGAGGTATGCCGTGACCAAAGAACTGAAGGTAAGGGTTGTTGATGTGGCAGGCAAGTGGAATGATGTATGGTTTGCCGGTGAAGAGAGGCCTTCAGGAAACCCGGGTTATGTTAGATTCGTGTCAGCCCGGAAGGATACTGAGCCTGAATATCACGTTCACTTCAGCCTTGCACGGATAGAGGATGGGAAATATAATACTCTTGACTTTGGCTATGGCGCAAAGATTAGCGAAATGACCTTTGGCTTCAGCCTTGACCCCGGTATGTACATGCTGACCACGGGCAACAGGGATGATAACGGCAACGTGCTTGCTTCAGTCAGCTTTTTTGCATTGGGTCCGGGTGAAGATAAAACAATAAGTGTTAGTCTGAGAGAAATACCTGAGAGCGAAGTCTCAGGTGGCAAAATAAATCTGACAGGTTACCTGCCAACATACTCGGGAGAGAGAATAAACCCACTGTCGCTGGCTGACAGGGGAGTTGTTTTTATATGGATCGAACCGGGGCGGGCACCGACGCGCCACCTGCTCAACGACCTCCCCAGGCTGCAGGGTGAGTATGATAACTGGGGAGGCAGCTTTGTCTTCCTGACCGACCCTGCACGTACTCCCGATGGCTTCTCTCCTGAAGATGTAACAGGCACCCCGCGCAATTTGGTCTTTGTTACAGACACACATCTGGCCTTCATGACATCAGCCCTGGGCGAGGGTGCTGCAGAACGGCCACTGCCGGTCGTACTGTACTGTAATAAGGAAGGTGACGTATTGTTCTTCTCGGAAGGCTACCGTATTGGCACCGGAGAACAGATATTGAATAAAATCAGATAATCAGTTGTCATGAAAAGAGTTTTCCCGGTTGCTGCTGCATTTCTGTTTGCAGCGATGTCATGTACCCATAGCCCGGAGAGTGATCTCACCGCCTTTGTTGATCCGTTCATCGGCACCGGAGCACACGGTCATGTTTTCCCCGGCGCCACAACGCCCTTCGGAATGGTGCAACTCAGTCCTGACAACGGAACTTCAGGCTGGGACTGGTGCTCGGGTTATCACTGGTCTGACAGTCTCATAGCAGGTTTCAGCCACACTCACCTCAGCGGAACAGGCATAGGGGATCTCTGTGATATTCTCTTCCTGCCCTCAATGAATGAGTTCAACCTGTCACTGGCTGACAGTACGGCATCACTGGCCAGACTGAACCGAAGCTGGTTCTCTCATGCTGCCGAGCAGGCCAGGCCGGGATACTATGCAGTGGCGCTTGCCAACGGTATCAATGCCGAGCTGACGGCAACCCCGCGATGCGGCGTACAGAGATATACCGCCACCGGTGACGCTCTCATTCACCTGCTAGTTGACCTGGGCTTTGCCATCAACTGGGACAGGCCTGCAGACTGCAGTCTTTCATGGGATGGAACCACCCTCTCGGGCAGACGCATATCAACCGGGTGGGCCGAGAAACAATACCAGTACTTCTCATCGCTATTCTCTGAGTCTCCTGCCTCAGTCACAATGCTTGAGGCAGGTACAAAAGTCAAAGGGACCGCAGTCGAAGGAAAAAACATCGCCTGCATCATGACATTTGAAATCAGGGAAGGGGAGGAGCTGACGGTGAAGACAGGCATCTCTGCTGTAGATGAAGCAGGCGCAGCAGGCAACCTGACTGCAGAAATGCCGGGGTGGGACTTCAATGCCACTGCCGCAGCGGCAAGCCAGGCATGGCAGGAGAGGCTGAGCGTCATCAGGGCCTCTGCATCTGACACATCACTGCTGAAGGTATTCTATACTGCACTCTATCATACCATGATAGCTCCAAACCTGTGGTCGGATGCCGATAACAGGTACCGGGGTACCGACGGCATGGTGCATACGGCTACTGACTTTACCAATTATACTGTCTTTTCACTGTGGGATACCTATCGTACCGCTCACCCGCTCTTTACCCTTACGGTGCCTGAAATGGTGCCCGATTTTGTTAATACCATGCTGGTAATCAAAGAACAGCAGGGTAAGCTTCCCGTCTGGTCGCTCATGGGTAATGAGACAAACTGCATGATAGGGTATCATGCTGTGCCTGTGCTTGCTGATGCCATGCAGAAAAAGATCGGAGGATTTGATTATGAAGCCGCCCTGGACGCTGCCGTTCACTCCGCCAACATGGATTTCCGGGGGCTTGATCATTATCGCAGGTATGGTTATATTCCGTCAGAGCTTGAAAATGAGTCTGTGGCTAAGACCCTTGAGTATGCTATCGACGACTGGTGCATATCACAGATGGCTGCCACCATGAACAGGCCGGGGCTTGCATCGGAATTCCTTGAACGCTCAAAGAACTACCGAAATATCTTTGATACTTCCGTTCATTTTGTCCGCGGCCGAATGAGTGACGGCAGCTGGAGGCCGGACTATGACCCTCTCTATTCACACCACACCCGGTCTGACTTCACAGAAGGCAACGGGTGGCAATACACATGGCTCGTGCCTCATGATGTAGAGGGCCTTATCTCACTGTTTGGCGGCAGGGAGCTCTTCCTGCAACGCCTTGATTCGCTATTCAAAGTGGTTGAGGAGGTGAAGGGGGAGAACGCATCACCCGACATAAGCGGATTAATAGGCCAGTATGCTCACGGCAATGAACCCTCGCATCACATGGCATATATGTTTTCCATGGCCGGCGCACCTGAAAAGACTGAGACAATGGTACGGAGGATCATGTCAGAGATGTATACCCCTGAGAAGGACGGGATCTGCGGGAATGAAGACTGCGGGCAAATGTCTGCCTGGTATGTCTTCTCCGCCATGGGCTTCTACCCGCTGAACCCCGCAGATGGCAGATTCATCCTCGGCAGTCCTGCCCTTGAAGATTTTTCGCTGCAGCTGCCCGGTGAGAAGGTCTTCAGGATCATTGCGGAAAACAACTCACCACAAAATGTGTACGTCAGTAAAGTACTCCTGAACGGGCAGCAGCATGCCCGCAACTACATTACCTATGACGAGATCATGGCGGGAGGGGAGCTCAGGTTCATAATGAAATGAACAATCCTTAACCCCTTTGTTGATAATTATCATTGAGGGGCGACCTCTAATTCATTACATTTGTTCCATTCTGGTGCTGCCGGTGTTGGCCGGCAGTGAAAAAGGGAACCCTGTGAAAATCAGGGACAGTACCCGCTGCTGTGAAGCCCGGTCCGCCATCCGGCGGATCATTACAGCCGGATTTCCTGCCACTGTCCGCCTTCTGGCGGACGGGAAGGCCCGGTGAGTAGGGATGAGTCAGAAGACCTGCCAGAACGTGTCCTGATGAAGGAGCTTTCGGGAATAAAAGTTATGATTAAAAGGTCATTCACCTATATCATCCCCTCTTGCGTGAGTCGTAATATTATTACGGCTTCAACGGTCATTCTTTCTGCTCTTTTGCCCTTGCAGGGCGTCGCCCAGGATATCTTCATTGAAGATACTGTGAACATCCTGGCGGTCACTGTCACTGCTTCAGCTTCTCTCCGTCATTCTACGCATACCGTAGTGAAAATTGACTCTGCGGTCATGGCCCGTTATGAGGGCGGCGATATGGCCACCCTGCTCCATGCTGCCAGCCTCCTGTCAGTCAAACGTTACGGGAACGCCGGCCTGGCTTCAGCCTCCATACGTGGCTTGTCAGGCAGTCACACAATGGTCACGTGGAACGGATTGTCAATCAATTCCCCGGGCAACGGATACAGTGATTTTGCCATTATCCCTCTCAGTGCAGCCACATCTGTTAAAATAACCTCCGGAGGTTCTGACCTGGATGATATAGCTGGCTCAATTGGCGGAAAGGTGGAGCTCTCAACGGAACCGCTCTTCAGCGGGGTGACAGAGGGCTCACTGACCCTCGGGGCAGGAAGCTATGGCGAATACTTATCTGCTGCGACGCTGAGATCGGGATCGGATCATTTTGCAGTTAACCTTAGCCTGTGGGGCTCGATGGCACAAAATGACTTCAGGTATGTTAACAACGATGCGCCGGGAGGACAAGTGGAAGAGAACAGGGCTAATTCTGCCTTTGCCACAGGTGGCGCAACAGCTGACGCCGCCTTCAGGTTCAGAAGATCTCTCCTGAGCGCACACCTCTGGTACAATGATGCTGCCCGTGAATTGCCCGGTCCGGTTACCACGGTACAGCAAAATTTCGGTGAGAGTCAGAAAGACAGGTCCTTCAGAGGCGTAATGAAGTATTCCCTGCAGCCCGGCAGACTGACAGCCCATATCACCGCGGGAGGGTCATATGATGTCAACCTCTATCACAATGAGGTAGTTCAGCTTACCGGCGAGAACGGTTCTGAAACATATATGGTCAAAACGCATTTTGGCTACCGGCTGACCGACCGTCTGGAACTGCTGCTCAATGCCGGGGATGAGTACCAGGTTGCGAGATCGCTGAGCTATCAGAACACTGAAGAGCACAATGTTTTTTCTGCATCCCTCGCAGCAAAATATAACCCTGTCCACAGGCTGCGTCTCCTGCTTCAGGCAAGGCAGATGGCCGTTTCGGGTATGTCTGTCATACCGGAATTTACGGCCGGAGCATCCTGGTTGCTGTCTGAGAACGGTGAGCATATTGTCAAAGCCAGTTTCAGCCGCAATACAAAACTGCCATGTATGAATGACCTGTACTGGGTCCCCGGAGGCAACAACACTTTATCCCCTGAGACATCCACCGGAGGAGAGGCCGCATGGTCGTTTGCCAGGGTTGCATCGTCAGGCCTCAGGAACACCCTTGACCTGGCGCTTCATGCATCGAGGGTGGACAATCTTATCCAGTGGCTCCCCGGTCAATCGGGGCTATGGTCGGCTGTGAATGTCCGCAGTGTAAACGTAAGGGGAGCAGAGGTACGGGTCGGCTCGGAAGTTGCTGTCAGTGAATGGAAAATGAAAGGTAACCTGAACTACGCATTCACGCGATCACAGGTAACCGGATCGGAGATTTCCAATGACAATTCGGTGGGCAAACAGCTGATATACTCTCCGCTCCATCACCTTAACATGAACATGGATGCCGGGTGGAAAATTTACAGAGCGGGCGTCACAGTAATAACGGAGAGTCGCAGATACACAACCTCAGACAACAGCGAATGGCTTCCGGCATCCTTCAACGCCGACATGTTTATTGGTGCTTCTTTCGGAAAAGGAAGAACAAGGGTTAAGGCTGACTTCATCATTAACAATGTCCTTAACTCTCCTGCTGAGAGCGTCCGCAATTACCCCTTGCCCATGAGAACATTTAACCTCAGAATAAACCTTACATTATCAGAAAAACCAAAAAAACATGAAAACACTCATTAGATTACTCCTGCTGTCAGTTCTTATCATGATTTCCTGCGAGCGCGCGGATGATCCTTCTCTCTTTCCGGCTGGCAGAGGCTTCTTCCTGCTGAATGAGGGCAATTATCTTGCAGGCAACGGATCACTTTCCTTTTACAGCACAGAGACAAAAAAGATATACAATGATCTGTTCACCGCTGAGAATGAGCGTGCCCTTGGCGATATTCCATCCTATATGGCTGTTGATGGCGACAGGGGTTTCATAATTGTGAATAATTCCGGAACAATTGAGGTGGTTGACATGCGCACCATGGAGAGTCTCACAACCATAACAGGGCTGAACTCACCCCGACAGATGGCCATCAGTGGCAGGAAGGGGTATGTAAGCAGCCTCTATTCCACGGCGGTCAGCGTCATTGATTTAGACAGGCAGGAGATCGCAGGCAGTTTTGATCTTGGGTCTACTTCAGAAGCCATGGTCATAGCAGACGGAAAGCTTTTCTCTGCATGCTGGTCCGGGGGCAACACGGTTATTGTCACCGACCTTGAAACCGAAGAGGTGATAACCTCGGTTACCGTCGGACTTGAACCTGAAAGCATGGTCCTCGACAAATCCGGGAAGCTGTGGGTACTCTGTACCGGCGGGTGGCAGGGTGAAGAGATACCGCGACTGGTGAAGATAAATACCGTTACCTATGAAAAGGAAACTGAGATTTTCTTCAGGACGACAGGCGACAATCCTTCGTCGCTTACTGCCAATGCAGCAGGCGATACTCTATATTTCCTTGACGAAGGGGTAAGGAGGATGGCTGTAACGGCGTCAGTCCTGCCGTCGGAGACTTTCATAGCAGCCGGCGGAAGGCTCTTATACAAACTGGCAGTGGGTCCGGGCGGTCAGATTGTTGTTACTGACGCCATCGATTATCAGCAGAAGGGTGACATTCTTGTTTACAACAGCAGGGGGATTCTTGAGGATACCGAAAAGGCCGGAATCATACCCGGTTTCATGTTCTTTGTGCAGGATTAACCACTTTTTGACTACATTTAACACCGCAACAACAAGAGATTGAAGGGACGAGCGCTCATATCCATACTTATTTTCCTCTCCTCTCTTAACATTTACAGTCAGGCCGAATTCAGCGTGGGAAGCCCTCTGATGCCGGTTGTGGAAGCATGGCATGAGATAGCTGTGGATCCTCAGCAGGTTGAGGTCTTGCGTTCAATTGAACAGGCCAAGGATCAGCCTTATCAGTTTGCCATACCGGTACCGGTCTCCCTGACGCCTGAGAATTCCGGGTTCATAGTCCACAGGGGCTCCGAGACCATTTGGGTTTTGCCTGTTTCGTCCAAGGGCGCACTCTCGCTTAACCTGATTCTTTCACCCTTTGACCTTCCTGAAGGGGCATATATTTATATCTATGATCAGGGACACCAGGTAGTACGTGGTGCCTATACCCGTGAGAGCGGGACCAACACGCTGACCATGCCCCTGATGCCTGTTCCCGGAGACAGAATGGTGCTTGAGTGCCATTTCCCGGGCAGGAGCATCCCCCGCGGGTCAGTAGGTGTTACGCAGGTGGCCCATGATTATGCAGGATTCTTCGGGCTTGAAGGGATTAAGGACCTTTATTACGGCAGGTCAGGCGACTGCGAGGTAGACATCAACTGTTCAACCAACACGAACTATCTTAGAGCAGCCCGCTCAGTGGTGCGTCTTCTTGTTGCCGGTGCCGAACTTTGCACCGGCATACTGGTCAATACTACAGGAGGTGAATACAAGGCATATGTCCTTACGGCCAACCATTGTATTGATACGGCATCTCTTGCGGCGAATACAATTTTTGTATTCAATTATCAGAGCCCGTTCTGTGACGGCCCCGACCTCACTAACATGCATTCACTGGCCGGTTCGCTGCTGCGTGCTGAAAACCCTGATATCGATTTTACACTCGTGGAACTGAATCAGTTTCCCTCACTTGTCTTCAAGCCCTACCTCTCAGGGTGGGATATCACAGCCACCGTTCCTTCAAATACATTTACAATACACCATCCCGAGGGTGATGTAAAGAAGATATCAATTGATGACAACGCTCCGATTTCAACCTCTTACCCGATCCCCGGATTTGTGGCAAACAGCTTCTGGCGCATTCTCAGGTGGGAGATCGGAGCCACGGAGCCCGGGTCATCAGGCGGACCGCTCTTTGACTCCAATGGCAGGCTGAGGGGAACCCTTACCGGGGGAAGTGCAACGTGTGCTGAGCCGTTAAACGACTATTATGCCAAACTGAGCAGGATGTTCAACATCACCACCATCACCTCCACCAACCTTAAATCGTGGCTTGATCCGGTGGCAACAGGGGCCACCATCGTCAGCGGCCGCGATCCCTATGCCTACAATCTGTCCAGGGCAGATACCCTCAGGAATATGCCTCTGACTGACCCGGGTACTGCAGATCTCTACTCATTGCCCGGATGGGGTTATTCCACTGGTCATAATTCCGACAGTCTGATCAGATATGCCGAATACATTACGTTTCCCGGAACAGGGGAGATAGCATGGGTAAAGCTGAATATTGCAACCGCAACAAACCTTACAGAGGCAGATTCCGTAAGGGTTTTTCTATGGAACGGAGGGGCACAGCCCGGTTCGGTCATAGCTTCTAAAATGTATCGTATCAGGGAGGTCAAAAGTAATTATGAGATGGAGGTTGACTTTGGCCGAACCATAAAAGTTACGGGGTCATATTATGTGGGATACACAGTTTACTACCGGAGCAGGCTAAACTTCCCTCAGCCGCAGTTTGCGGTAAAACACTCCGCACCATGGCCGCTCCTGACGCAGAACACGGCATGGTTCCACAACGGCACTTCATGGAGACCGTTCACGCAGCACCCCTCATTCCCTATGGCAACATCACTTGGAATAAATGTGATAATGGTCGAAAATTCCATACTGAACGACATTGAAGACCCTGAATCTGAGGTCGCTCCGCTTAAGGTCTTTCCCAATCCGTTTGGAGGCAGCATCACCTTCAGCATGTCAGGCACCGGTGTGACGGAAACAACGCTCAGAATATATGACCATGCCGGCAGGGTGGTCAATGCAGGCGAGTACAGGAATATCTTTCCGGGTGATCTCACCGTGGAACTCCCGGGGCTCCCGCCCGGGATATATCACTATAACCTGAAGAACGATTCAGTGTTCTACAGCGGTACAGTCATCAAAGCAGACCCAAGGTGATGAATCCCGGACTCATTGTCGTGGCAGTGACAATCCTTCTCTGTTCATGCCGCCATGGAGGCAGTCCCGCTGCCGTCACTGACGGAGGTACTGCCTGTTCAGCCAGGAGATTCCTGCTGGAAGAGAAGCAGGGTTACGCCAGACTTGCCATCAGGGATCCCTGGCAAAACTCCCGTGGCACAGAGCTGATATGGTACCTAGTGGATCATGACAGGGTCATTCCTGAAGGAATAGCTGAGGAGCAGGTTATACGCGTACCTGTCAAAAGAATGATCTGCATGTCAACGACTCACCTGGCAATGCTCAGGGCCCTCGATGCTACCGATGTCCTGGTCGGGATCTCAGGTCCCGGTCTTGTATATGATTCACTTATCCTTGATGCAGTGCACCGTGGTAAAATAGCTGATATCGGTTATGAGGGGAACCTGAACAGTGAGCTTATAGTAACTCTCCGTCCCGACCTGCTCATGGCCTACGGTGTGGCCGCACCCTCAGCAGGTAATACCGGAAGGCTCTCCGCGATGGGAGTAAAGGTGCTGTATAATGCAGACTACCTTGAGGAGCATCCCCTGGCCAGGTACGAATGGATACGGCTGTTTGGCCTGCTTACCGACAGGGAGGCCATGGCAGACAGTCTGTACAGGGAGGTATCGGCAGCCTACATGGAGCTCTCCGGAAATGTTAGCAAGCTTATAAAGGAGAGGCCTGATGTGCTGCTGGGGGCTCCGTGGGAAGACGTATGGTATGTTTCTCCTTCAAACTCCTATATTGGGCAACTTATTGAAGATGCCGGAGGGCATTATATTTTCAGTGATCTCTCAGAGGCTCATTCAGTACCTTTCTCTGTCGAGGCTGTCTTTGAACGTGCCACGGAGGCCGATATCTGGATAAATCCCGGGACGGCAGAGAGCCTGGCTGACATTGGTGCCGCTGACCATCGGATGATGCGGCTGCCCGTCTATGACCGGGGAGGGGTGTGGAACAACAGGAACAGGATGACAGGCAAGGGTGGCAATGACTACTGGGAGAGTGCTGTGGTGAGGCCTGACCTGCTGCTCCGGGATATGGTTTCCATAATTCACCCGGAGCTTCTGCCCGACCACCGGCAGTACTATTTCATGAGACTGAAATGAAGATCGGAATATCACGGCTGACTCTGGCAATGACAGGGCTTTTATTCCTGGTATTCATTCTTTTCATTGCTGATCTGCTTACCGGCAGCACACGTATTGAAACTTCAGAGGTCATAAGATCTCTCTTTGGCCGGGGCACAACGGGTGATGAGATCATTGTCACACAGTTTCGCCTGCCCAAGGCCCTCACGGCAATAATTGCAGGCGCGGCCATGGCTGTCAGCGGACTGCTGATGCAGACATTGTTTCGCAATCCTCTTGCCGGTCCTGATGTTCTTGGTGTCAGCTCCGGCGCCGGCCTGGGCGTAGCACTCACCCTCCTCACACTGTCACCTCTCTTCACCCTCTCCGCCGGCAGCGCCCTGCAGGGATGGGGCCTGATACTGGCTGCGTGGGCCGGCGCCGGAGCGGTGATGATGATAATAATGGCAGTCTCCGCCCGGATGCGTGATATAATGACAGTGCTGATAGTGGGCCTGTTGCTGGCAAGTGCCATATCTGCAGTGGTGAGCCTGCTTCAGTACTTCAGCAATGAGACCATGCTCCGGACCTATGTGATCTGGACCATGGGCAACCTTGGGAATATCTCGTACCCTCAGATACGGGCCCTGGCTCTGGCTACAGCTGCAGGTCTCTTCATGGCTTTCCTTATGGTAAAGCCACTGAATGCGATGCTGATGGGCGAAACCTTCTCGCGGACAGTGGGAGTGAGGATGAACCGTACGAGGATCATCCTGCTTGCTGCAGCAAGCATTCTTGCGGGAAGTGTAACTGCATTCTGCGGCCCCCTGGCCTTCATTGGTGTGGCAGTGCCTCACATCGGACGGCTGGTGTTCGGAACGACGGATCACCGTATTCTTATGCCCGGTGTCGCTCTCTGCGGTTCCGTGGTGCTGCTGCTGAGTGATATCATATCAGCTCTTCCGGGAGGCGGACATATTATACCGGTCAACACCGTCACCTCACTGATTGGAATACCGGTAGTATTATGGATAATCCTCGGAAAGACCGGATTGGGAAGGAGGTTCTGATGCGAAGAAGGGATATCACGGCTGAGACAAACGACCTGGCAATAGGATACCGTTCGCGCAACAGGGTGAACCTGGTGATGCAGCATCTTTCGCTTCAGGCACGTAAGGGAGAGCTCGTTGCCCTGATCGGGCGCAACGGTGCCGGTAAAAGCTCTCTTCTCAGAACCCTTGTAGGCCTGCAGCCTTCACTTGGCGGATCAATAAAACTACAGGGAAAAGATCTGCAATCAATAGAATCACCAATTCTGCCAAGGATTGTGAGCTTTGCCTCAACAGAACCCATGGCCGTACGAAATATCAAGGTGCGTGATGTGGTGGCTCTGGGCCGGTTCCCCTTCACCAACTGGATAGGGACCCTTGCCCGTGAGGACGAGGAGGCTGTCAATGAGGCACTTGAAGCCACCGGGATGATGTTGCTCTCCGGGCGAAGCATTGATAATATTTCTGACGGCGAGAGACAGCGAACGCTTATAGCGCGGTCACTGGCCCAGGACACAGAGCTGCTGGTCATGGATGAACCAACGGCATTCCTTGATCTTCCCTCCAGGTACAGTATCGTCAGCCTCCTGAGACAGTTGACCAGAGAGCGCGACAAATGTGTCATCTACTCAACCCATGACCTTGATACGGCAATCAATGAAGCCGACAGAATATGGCTCATGACAGGAACGGGGATAGCCGATGGAGCCCCCGAGGACCTGATACTCACCGGTACTGTTGCCAGGGCCTTTGAAAGTCCGCTGCTTGCTTTCAGCAGCAGCGAAGGAACCTTCAGCTTCATCAGGGGCAATCAGACAGGAATAGCCCTGGAGGGCACAAGCCTGGCGGCGCAACTGACTGAGAAGGCCCTGTCAAGGTGCGGATACAGGAATGACCCGCATGCTGAGTTGAAAATTATAGTAAGGGATAACCCTGACGGTACAGAATGGAGCGTGGTGAACGGACTGCAGACAGAACAGTTCAGGTCACTGTATGACCTTGTCAGTCACCTGCCAGGCTGAGTCTGTCATTCACCCTGAAATTTTCGGTAGGCATCAATAAATGAGGAAATGTCCTCTGCAGCAAGTCTTTTTGCGATTATTTTCTTGTCCCTGTCAAGGATATATATCAGCGGAGTGGATTCCACATTGTAGTAGTAATCAAACCGGCTCAGTCGCTGAGGATCCCATCCGTTGATCCAGCTCAGCCCGTGATCTGCAATATACTTCTCCCAGACCACCCTGTCATCGCTGGTGCAGACGGCAAAGACCTCTATCCCGTGTGACCTGTGTTTCTCATAGTACTCCTTGAGCATTGGTGTTGCAACCTTGCAGTGGCCACAGTCAGGCTCCCAGAAATAAACAATTGTGAAGTCGGCAGTCACGTCATACAGAGAGACATAATGACCTGCAAATGAGTTCATCAGGAGCTCAGGCGCCTTCTTCCCGATAAGATTTGGTCTCAGCCTTTCTACCCTCTTTTTCAGGTCGGTGATATACTCCTCTGATACCCAGGGCGCCCTGCCGGAGAGATAAATGCTGTCAGCCAGGTGAACCACAACGGCATCGTGCCCCATGATCTCACTCGATGCGTACCTGTTCATCAGCCACACTGCCACATACTGGAATACATCATCATCTGATCCGCTCATAGCCAGTACCCTGTCAGCCTCCATGATGATCGAGTCAGGCATCTGTATCACCACCTGCCTGAAGAACTGGTCAAGCTTTCCGCCCAGGACAGGGCTGCGTATTAGCCCCGGCTCCGTGAAATCGATGTTGTCAAAAAAATGATTCTTGTAATAGAGATATGACATCAGTCGCGATACGGAGTCGCGTTTTGCAGTTCCCGGAGGGATTGCCGGGTCAGGAATCTCCACCGGGATGATTGATCTGGCAATTGCCCCGAGGAGGGTGCCCCTGTTGGATTCGGCTGTCTCACTGAGAAACTGCTTCATCTTTTTCTCCTGGTCACCCAGTTGCTTCTTCAGTTCTGCAGCTTCAGCACCTGAGGGTGATGCTGCGTTAAGTTTCGTACTCAGAGTCATCGCCCTGTCCTGGAGCTTTTTCCATCCTCTCTGGTATTCGAGAAAGCGGTTGTTATCCTCTGAACCTTTAAAAGAAACTGTTCCTGCCGGATCATTAATGTCACAGGCAATCTCAAAATGCTGGTCGTCAGTAATCAGAAACTCAAAGAAGGTGTTGTTCGGCAGCACGATCATATAGACCCCACGGGGGAGCTTGTCAGCTCCGGTGAACCTGCCGGCACCGCTGTTATCAGTGTTCAGGCTGTCTTTTACATACTGCTGATTGCCAACATGATATGCGAGTCTGATTTTTGCTGCACCGGCGCCTTTTAAAGCAACCGTTACCGAATGGCCTGTCTGACCGCTAAGCAGGTTGAATGAATTCAGAAAAACAGAAAAGAGAATTACTGCAGAATATCGTATTATCATTTGATATAAAATTTCAATTCACCACTGTACAATTTCCCTGCCATTTCAGTTGTTCATATCCACCCTGATGATTTCCGCATAACCTGAAGCTGTAATGACTGCCCTGAGCGCAAAATTGAATCGGTTCAGTTCAGTGCAAAGAAAAAAATCGGTGGGAGGGCTGAAGGAAAGGTTCTCAGGACTGAAGAATCGGCTTCCCGAACCGTTTCTAAGGGAGGCTATTTCAGCGGAAATATCATTCTCATTGCCACTCAGAAGTTCCCTGATATACCTGGCACAGATTAGATCCTCCTCGGCAGACTCACTGCCCCTGTATCCCATAGCCACGAGTGTGACGGTATCAGGATTAAGCATGGATATATATGACGCCACCGCCCCTGCGTTAACCAGTGATGCGCCCAGTATTTCAGATGCCCCGGAGGCGTTCAGTATGCCTTTGGTGCCTGCGGTTGTGCAATGTATTATCGTTTTGCCCTGAATCTCTCCGGTCAGCATTTCAGTAGGGCTGTTGCCGAGGTCAAAACCTTCGGGTTTCCTTTCGTTCTGTTCACCCGCAATAATTGCATCAGCCTTAAGTTTATCCTTAAGAGCAAATGCCTCGGCAGGGGTTGCAACGTCAATAAGTCGTTTGATGCCGTTGTCGAAGGCATAGCATGCGGTGCTGAACGCCCGGAAGACATCAACGATAACTGTCACGCCCTGAGCCTCCTGCGCCCCTTTGACAAATTCTTTAATTGTAATATTCATCTTACTCTCTTCAAATTGTGAAGATAATAATAGTGTTTGAAGATCATTTCTTAAATTTGCCTTCCGGCAATAATCGCCAGATAACTGATGGGACCTATTAAGAGGATCATCCAGAAATTTCTGCAAAGTACAGCTGAAAGCCGCAGGGCTGTCACAGAGAGAATCAGGAAATATGTACCATTCTGGGTTCGCCAGAGACGAATTGTATATCTCCTTTACGTAGGAATAAAGAGGGACAGTATTTATATAAAGGCTTCCGCCCTTACCTTTTTTACTATTCAGTCAGTTATACCCCTTGTTGCCCTTTTCTTTGGAATTGCCAAGGGTTTCGGGCTCTCTGACGAGTTGAGGGCACAGATCATAATGCAGTTCCAAAACCAGGAGCAGGTGATGAACTGGATCCTTGATTTTGCCAACAATACGCTGGAGCAGACCAGCGGAGGATGGCTGGCAGCGATAGGTGTGGCTTTCCTCTTTTCCACCGTGGGCCAGCTTCTGAGGTATGTTGAGTCCGCCTTCAATTCGATATGGAAGGTGGAGGAGACCAGGGTGTGGTATCGTCAGGTAACTGATTACCTCGCGGTGATCATTCTTGTACCTGCCCTGTTTATTGCCTCCAGCAGTGCTACTGTACTTGCCACCACCAAACTGAATGATATTCTTACCCGGTCTGACATGCTCGACGTGCTGAAACCGGTGGTGAGCTTCCTAGTAACCCTTATTCCCTTTATTCTGCTTTTCACTCTCGCCAGCGCTGCATTTCTGGCAATGCCCAACACCAGGGTAAAAATCCGTTCGGCTCTCTTTGCCGGCCTGATTGCCGGCATAGCCCTTCAGTTACTGCAAATAGTATATGTTGAGTCGCAGATGGGAATTTCAAGGCTTGGCACACTTTACGGAAGCTTTGCCGCCGTTCCCCTTCTCATGATCTGGATACAGATGAGCTGGGTGGTATTGCTGATGGGAGCCCAGCTGTCATATTACATGCAGAACATAACCCGGTACGAGTTTGAGTTTGACGTTCAAACGGTTTCGCCAAGACAAAAGAAAAGGCTGACACTGCTTGTCATGCATTCGCTGGTGGAAGACTTTGTCAAGGGGGTGAAGCCGAGGGCACCTGAGGAGATATCCCTGGAACTGAGCCTCCCGGTAAGGACGGTGCATGACTGTCTTGAGATGCTTCGTGACGCAGCAATGGTCACTGAAGTTTGGAATGAGGAGTATGAGAGGTATGTTTATCAGCCGGCGACCGACATAAATAAGATGACCCTCTCCTTTGTGCTTGAGAAGATTGAGACCTCCGGATCACTTCACAAGGTGGTGATCAACAATGCCGATTACAGGAAAATCGATGCAGCCCTGACAAAATTCGAAACTATTGTTGCTTCGTCAGAAGTCAACGTACTTCTGCGTGATATTTAGGTGCTTATTTATTGCGGAAGGGTGAGAGGCGGAAGCGTCTCACGTATCTTATCAGCTCCTCCAGAGAGTTCCAGTTGTCGAACAGGTAATGCGGCGCTTCAACAATGATCTGTCTTGTCTCAGGGTGCATTGACCAGTAGCTGATGAGATTTGATGACCTGAAAACACGGTCCTCCGACCCGATAAGGGAATAATCCCATACAAAACCTGTCTGGATCGGCTCCATCATCCTGTTGTAGAGCCACCTCAGCTCATCGTGTAGCGATTTAACGGTACGGGTGGGAATATTCTGCCTGTTCATTTCAAAACGGGTCCTGGTGCCAAAAACCCTGAGGTAAAACTTACCCATGCTGTAGTTGGAGATATTTTCCATGGTGGCCTCGAAGATTCTCAGCGGGATTCCGTACTTGTCATCTGCGGCAACGGGTGTACCGTTAATGGCAATCGTAAGGTCAGGCCTGATGCCCATTTTCCTGCTGTAATATTCTGCCGCCCATACCCCCAGCGACCAGCCTATCACCGTCACCCTCCTGTAAGTCTTCATCTCAGGCAGTATCAGTGGCTCGTCTGCCGAATAATTATAGAACAGTATAAAGTCAAAATTATCAGTGCAGAGATTTGAGAATGCCTTCTCATCAATACCCCATGTGCCAAAGAGAATAACCAGATCCCTGTTGTTTTCAAATCTGCGAAGAAAGGTTTTCATGGGCTGGCACCAAAGAAAAAGAGGAGAGGGTTACCGTGGTACTTTAAGGAACGGGCTTATGAGATAATCCCGGAATCTACTGTCTGATAAAAGGAAGTAACCTATGGTAGTCAGCCTATAGGTCCATGTGAAAGTCAATGTCTGCAATACAATCCTATTGATTCCCACAGGTAACCCTTACTCTCCTCTTTTATTTTAAAATAATAGCTTTCCACAAATATAAACAATAATATCACTTTATGCAAATATTTCGGGGAAATATGAATTCACCATTTTTCTTCCGGGTTGTTAATATCATTTTGTTTGCTTAATTTTATTCGGAATATTGGATCATCTCTTTTCCTGACATCAAATATTTTTCCCTATGATACCTGAAATTATCAGCATCAGGCATGACGACGGCTCAGGCTTCAGGGCCGAGTGGGTTGATAATGAGAGCAGCTTCCTTCATGTACATCCCGAATACGAGATAGTGCTTAACGTGACGGGCAACGGAACGCGGGTTGCCGGCGACTCGGTGGAGATATTCGACCGTTATGACCTTGTCATCTACGGTCCGGAGCTTCGTCATTTCTGGAACTTCTACAAAAAGGATGATAAGGATACTGGCCGTCATGCAATGATGTGTCACTTCAGGAGGGAGTCGCTGGGCGAGCCACTTCTGTCACAGTTTGAGACTGCTGAGCTCAGGCGGCTGCTTGATGATGCGGCACGGGGCATTGCCTTTACTCCCGAAACAGGCAGGGCTGCCGAGGAACCCATGAGGAGGCTGATGACGGAGACGGGAATGAAAAAGATGGTGAGCCTCTTCAGGCTTCTGGAAATACTCAGCTCGGCTGAAAAATTCAAGCTCCTTTCAGGAGACAGCTCTGCCGGAAGCCATGATATGATCGACAGCCGCCTGAGCGCTGTATGCACCTTTGTCCGTGATAATTACTTCCGGCCTATCCCCGTGAAGGAGGTGGCAGCCATTACAAAAATGAGCCCTCACTCATTCAGCCGTTTCTTTTCACGCAGCACCGGCAGCGGGTTTGTCGACTATGTGAACCAGGTGCGTACAAACAAGGCATGCTATCTGCTCCGTGAGACCGATCACCAGATAAATGAGATAGTCTTTGAATGCGGGTTCGCCACTGTAAGCAACTTCAACAAGCAGTTCAGGAAGCATGCCGGCATGTCGGCACGCGACTACAGGGCACAATACAGAAACTGACAGCCACATCACTATTTTGCAAATTCACAGGCAACGGATGACTTATTTCATGAACGGGATTGAACCGGTTTGCTAAATTTGCCATGAATCAATAACTAATAACACTTTGACTATGGGAATGACCATAACAGAAAAGATCATTGCGTCACACTCAAAATATGAAACGGTAAAACCGGGTGACATAGTTGACATAACCATTGATGCACGGACTGCAAGGGATTTCGGCGGTGCCAATGTGGTCAAGAACCTGACTGACTTCGGTCTTACGATTGAAGACACCTCCAGGACGCTCTTCACTTTTGACTGCAATCCCACCGGCTCCGATCAGAAGTATGCTGTCAACCAGCATATCTGCAGGCAGTATGCCCGCAATAATGACCTAAAGGTCTATGACATCAATGCCGGCATCGGCACCCACCTGCTCATTGAGGAGGGCTATGTATGGCCCGGGGCTACTGCAGTATCTACTGATTCTCATGCCAATATTCTTGGAGCCGTGGGAGCCTTCGGTCAGGGCATGGGTGACATGGACATTGCCGCAGCCTGGAACAGCGGCAGGGTGTGGTTCAAGGTGCCGGCATCGGTGAGGCTGAACCTTACGGGAAGCCTTCCGCAGTGTGTGAGCGCCAAGGATGTAATCCTTAATCTGCTCATGATTTACGGAGCCAACACTCTACTTGGCTACAGCATTGAGCTTTACGGTGAGGCCGTTGACAGGATGACGCTTGACGAGCGCATTACAATAGCCTCGATGGCTACTGAGATGGGTGCCATAATAATTCTTTTTCCTCCGACGGAAGAGATAGTAAGTTTTTGCCGCGCCCGTGCCCGGACTCCCTTTGAACCAGTCTATGCCGACAGTGACGCTTCATATGAAACAGTTGCTGACATTGATGTGAGCATCTTCATCCCGATGGTGGCCCGTCCCGGTGAACCCCATGATACGGTGGGAGTGAAGGAACTTCCTGTCACCAAGATCGACTCCGCCTTCATCGGCAGCTGCACCAATGGCCGCATCGAAGATATGCGGATCACGGCTGAGATACTACGCGGGAAAAAAGTTGCTCCGGGCGTTGTACTGAAGATTGTCCCTGCAACCGACGCCGTATGGATGCAGTGCCTTGACGAAGGCCTGATAGAGCTCTTCAAGGAGGCCGGAGCGCTGGTATCCAATGCCGGATGTGCCGGTTGCGCGGCCGGGCAGGTAGGGCAAAACGGCAAGGGAGAGGTGACTGTAAGCACCGGCAACAGGAACTTCCCCGGCAAACAGGGGCAGGGCAGCGTGTTCCTCGCCTCACCGGCTGTGGTGGCAGCATCGGCGCTGGCAGGCTATATCACAACGCCCGATGCCATTCCCGAAACACCCATGGTGTTCACAAAAGGTGCAGGCCAGACAGTCACCCTTAAAGGAAAGAAACCTGAAGCATCTGCGGAGCATCCGACAATCATCAAGGGCAGGGTGTGGCTGATTGAACGTGACAATATTGACACAGACATGATCTTCCACAACCGCTATCTTGCGATTACAGATATAAGGGAAATGGGACAGTACGCCTTTGACAACCTTGCAGGTTACAGCGATTTTGCAAAGAAGGCACAGCGGGGTGACATCATCGTTGCCGGCAAGAACTTCGGTAGCGGCAGCTCGCGCCAGCAGGCAGTTGACTGCTTCATCTCCCTCGGCATACAGGCAGTGATAGCCAGGTCATTCGGGGCCATCTATGAACGCAACGCCATCAACGCCGCCTTCCCCGTTTTGACCTACGATTCATTTGAGAAGATAGATATGAAGGATGGAGATGTCATCACCATCAACCTGCTCACCGGTGACGCCGTCAATGAAGGGAACGGACTCATCACTGTAATTAATCCGTTCTATGATGCACAGTATGAGATTTATATAAAAGGCGGACTTCTTGGTAAAATTTAAACTATCACACCTGAAATATGAAACCAAAGACATTTGTTGAAAAGATACTCGGCGCTCCCGAAGGAGCAGTGGTTTTCAGGAAACCTGACCTGATCCTGACGCATGACAACACCTCCAGCATCTTCCAGACTTTCCGCAAGATGGGAGGGGAGAAGGTCTCGGACCCCGGACAGATGCTTGTCGTGCTTGACCATAATGCACCTCCGGCTGACGCCAAACTGGCGACACAGTACCAGGATATCAGGAATATTGTTGCTGACCAGGGGATTAAGAAGTTTTACGACTCAGGCCAGGGGATATGCCATCAGCTGATGTCAAACCATGCCCGGCCGGGGATGATAATCGTCGGCTCCGACAGCCATACCTGTACTGCAGGTGCCTTCAATGCCCTTGCTGCAGGCATTGACCGAACCGAGGCTGCGGGTATATGGAAACGCGGCGAGACATGGTTTCTCGTACCGCCATCGATGCGTTTCGACCTGAAGGGAAGACTCAGGCCCGGTGTCAGCGCCAAGGACTTGTCACTATGGATCATAGGCATGCTCGGCTCTGACGGCGCCAACTATATGTCAATAGAGTTTCACGGTGACGGCGTTGGCACACTGAGCGTCAGTGACAGGATGACGGTAGCCAACCTGGCCTCAGAGATGGGAGCCAAGAACGCGGTTTTTCCGGCTGACGAGGTGTTGCAGAAATATATCGGTTCAGCTACCGGCGGGGTATGGGCTGATGAAGGAGCAGAATACCGCTGCCGTATATCCATTGACCTTGCAACGGTCTTCCCGCTTGTTGCAGCCCCGCACCATGTTGACAACATCAAATCCGTTGCCTCCGTTGCAGGTACTGTCGTGCATGAGGGACTTATCGGCACCTGCACAAACGGCAGGATTGAAGATCTCCGGACCGCCGCCGCAGTACTGAGGGGAGCGCAGGTGAAGCCCGGGTTTCAGCTTCACATAATACCTGCTTCAAAGGACATCTATGTACAGGCTATCAGGGAAGGGCTCATTACCGATATGATTGAGGCGGGTGCAAATATCCTCAGTCCCTCCTGCGGTCCTTGCCTCGGCACCGGACAGGGTATTCCGGCCAACGGTCATGTAGTTATCTCCACCGCCAACCGTAACTTCCTGGGACGTATGGGCAACAAGGAAGCGTCAATATACCTTGCATCACCGGCAACGGTTGCTGCATCGGCCATCACCGGGGTCATTACGGACCCCAGGATAACGAAGGCAAATGAGGTTTTCCCGTTTAATCCGCCCCAGAGCAAGACCAATACTATCAGCGAAGGCGAAAACAGGAGAGAGGGCAACTTATGGAACTACTCTGACGTTGATAACCTGAATACAGACCAGATGTTTGCAGGTAAGCACACTTACAGCGTGATGAGCTCCGATGCAGCTGCAATACTTCCGCTGCTCTTCAGTGATTTCGACCCGTCATTCAGCAAAAATGCCAGGGAAGGAGACATAATCATTGCCGGCGACAACTTCGGTTGCGGCAGCTCCCGCGAGCATCCCTCGGTAGGACTGGCTCACCTGGGTATCAGGGCGGTCATCATTAAGTCAGTAAACCGAATCTTCTACCGTTCATCGATCAACCAGGGACTGCCTCTGATCGTGCACAAGGAAGCTGTTGAAGCATACAAGCCAGGCGACAGTGTGGATATTGACTTCGACAAGGGGTCTCTTAAGATAGGTGAGAGGATCTTTTCCTTTGAGCCTCTGCCTCCGGAACTCAAACAGATCATTGAGAAGAAGGGACTTGTCAACTGGATGAAGACGGCATAACAGGATGAGGCTTGTTAATTCGCGGTTGCCAAAAGAAAAAATGTGCTTATATTTGCGGCGGTTTTTTAAGCCACGTAACGGTTCCGTAGCTCAGTTGGATAGAGCAACAGCCTTCTAAGCTGTGGGTCGAGCGTTCGAGTCGCTCCGGAATCACCATTAACGGGGGCATAAGCCTCCGGTAGCATACCTGAAGGGTGACATGAGCACCATCAATTTAAAGTCTGTTCTGAAGATCATCGGGCTGATCCTGATTATCTCTGCTTCCTCTTTTCTGCTCTGCATCCCGGTAGCACTTCTCTATTCCGAACCTGTCGCCCCCTTCCTTCTCTCATTCGTAACTGCCTTCGTGCCGGGCGCTGTGATGTACTTTCTTATCCGCGGCGGCATCCATGAAAAGGTAACGCCGAGGGAAGGCTATCTGAGTGTCACCCTGGGCTGGCTTGTGCTTGGTCTGTCGGGTACGCTTCCCTACCTGTACAGCGGTGAAGTCAGGGGCTTTGTGAATATGATCTTTGAGAGCGTTTCCGGTTATACGACGACAGGTGCAACAATGCTCGCTGATGTTGAGGCGCTGTCCAGATCCTTGCTTTTCTGGCGCAGCCTGACCCACTGGATAGGCGGGATCGGCATTATACTGCTTGTAATTATCGTCCTGCCCTCACTAAAGGTGGGAGGCTACAGCCTGTTCTCTCTTGAGTCATCCCTCAAGCAGAAAATTCTTCCCCGTACAAAGTCCATCGCGAAGACAGTACTTCTGATTTATACTGTGATTACTGTCACCCAGACCACACTTCTCACTGCAGGGGGGATGGACCTCTTCGACAGCATCTGTCATACATTCGGGACTGTGGCCACAGGAGGATTCTCAACCCGGAACAGCAGTATATCAGGTTATTCGAACTACATCCAGTATGTAATCGCTTTTTTTATGTTCCTCTCGGCAGCCAGTTATGTGGTTTTGTATTTTGTTCTGAAGAGGAACTTCACGAGGGTTAAGGAAAATGAAGAGCTATGGTTCTATATCTTTTTTACAACAGCCGCGGTAGTAAGCGTGACACTCGTTCTATATTTCAACACTGGCCGGTCATTTGAAGAGGCTTTCAGACATTCTCTCTTCCAGGTGATTTCAACGATATCCACAACGGGGTTTGCCACCACCGATTATACCATCTGGCCACCAACGGCCCTGGTTCTGATCTTTCTTCTGATCTTTGCCGGCGGATCAACAGGGTCAACAACAGGCGGCATAAAGATGGCCAGGCACCTTATAGCACTCAAGAACCTGCGAAATGTGACTGTCAGACTTCAGCACCCCAACGCCATTATGCCGGTAAAGCTTAACGGTCAGGTTGTTCCCGACAGCCTCAACAGCCTCATGACTGTTTTTATCCAGCTCTATGTATTAATTTTCATCGGAGGGATGATCATCATGCTCATCTCCGGCATCCCTGCCGAAGAGGCCGCAGGCGCATCGGCTACATCATTGTCATGTGTCGGACCCGGACTGGGGGCATCAGGAAACATGGGCAATTACACGCATTTCAACGGAACCGCCAAATTTACCATGGTGCTCCTGATGATCATCGGTCGCCTGGAAATATTTACTATTGCAGCACTTTTCACCCGTGCATTCTGGAGAAAGTGACAGGTTTTTAACTGTTCGCCGGAAAATTTTCTCATTTCTCTCCAAAAAAAGAACAATATTTCAAAAACTCATTTACCTTTGCACCCAAATTAATATCAAAGTTTATGAATAAAGGAATTGTTAAATTTTTCAATGTTTCCAAAGGTTTTGGATTCATTAAAGACGCCAACTCATCGAAAGAGTATTTTGTCCATTCAACCGGACTGATCGACAAGATCAAGGAGAATGACGAAGTAACATTTGACCTCCAGGAAGGTAAAAAAGGATTAAATGCCGTTAATGTTAGACTTGCGTAGTTGAGAATATAATGTACATTTAATGACCTTGATCCCGCCCAACCGGCGGGATTTTTTCGTTTCCTCCTGACAGGTCCGGAGTTCAGCAGATGGTCAGCTGGGCGGAAAAGCACCACCATGTTTCCCGGCATTAATTGAAACCAGTGCGCCGCCGCAATCTCCGTTCACGCAGGTGTGTCAAACTCAATAACATATCCGTATCCCCTCCATATGGTCTCCAGACTGATGTTAAGCATGTTATCCGGAACAAGGTCGACAGGAGGAGTTATCTTTTCAGCCGGCCCGGTGAAAACGTTGAACAGCCTGCCTGCCTTTTCGGTCTCGTCAGCTATGACAATGTGTGTACCGGGCCTGGAAACCCTTATCATCTCTTCAATGGCTTTTTTCCTGTCTTCGAAAAGATTGATGGCACCCAGATGAAAGACAACGTCAAATGATCCGTCCCTGAATGGCAGCGACTGAGCATTCGACCTCACAATGCCGGCACTGATCTTCCACCTGTCAAGGTTCCTGGAGCAGTTGGCCATCATCTCTTTCTGGATGTCAACTCCATACAGCTTTAACCCCTCAGCATGACGGCTGAGCCAGAGGAAGTTCTCGCCGTAACCCATCCCGGTCTCAAGAACCGCGGCCCCCCTGTTCAGTACCAGCCGGCTCAGCACCTCTGTTCTCGCCTTCGAGGCTCCGCCGCAGAACAGAAACATGAAGTTGGTGACAGGCGTGTATACCTTTGCATAAACTGACCTGATGAACCGGTCCCTGCTGCTGCGGAATAGAAGACCGTTTTCGTTCAGAAAATCATAGTACCCATCACTGTTGTCGTATTCCTTAAGGCACGAAGGGCATTTCAATGCTTCAATCTTCCCTCTTTCGGCCCCTGAGTGGTCTTCTTTCATAAGATATCCAAGGCATTCAGGGCAGCATAACAGATTATTGGCAATATTTTCCATCCCAGCCTCCCGTTTTAACACTACAATTTAAGAATATGTCCGGAATTCAGGTCGTAGTTAAATCTATTTCCTAAATTTGATTGAATACAGAATTAATTTAGCATAAGGAGATGATAAATTAATCCTGTCAAAAGAGGCGTTCTGATCTGTTCACTACGAAACAGCCATGTGCATTCTAATCACGGGATCATCAGGTTACTTCGGGAGGCTTGTTGTCAGGGACCTGATCAGCAAGGGCAACAGGGTTGCAGGTATTGATATTAAAAATGACAACGACCGGGAGGAAGGAGAACTGTTCCGGTATTACCGGTGCAGCATCACTGACAGGGAGAGACTCAGGGAGATATTTCTCCTTGAAAAGCCGACCGTTGTGATCCATTTTGGCTGCACATTCAATAAGGTAAGAGACAGGAAAAGAGAATATGCCATTGATGTCGGAGGCTCAATAAATGTCTTTGAGGTGTCAAATGAGACACAATCGGTCCGTCAACTGATCTATTCAAGCTCCGCTGCAGTTTATGGGGCCGATAACAGGAATGGCATGTGGTTGGGTGAAACCGCCCCGGTCAACCCGGGGAAATACAGGTACGGCTTAAACAAGAAACTTATAGAACAGGCCTGGTTCTCGGCGCCGAGAAGGGAGGCCCTCCGTGTAGTCTCACTCAGGATATGCACCGTAGTGGGACCGGTCTATTTAAAACCTCGTACAGTGGTATCAATACTCATCAGGATGCCCTGGCTCCCGTTCTCATTCAGGCAGAAAAAGGTCCAGTTCATTCATGAGGAGGACTTTATCGCTCTGATGAGCGAGATTATCAGCGACAACGACATAGAGGGGATATACAATCTCGCAGCGGACAGTTATACGGTGGTCGGCGAGGTGGTCCCGGCAAAACGTTACATCAGGCTTCCGCTTTCCGGTCTTAAGCCGCTGATGTGGCTGCTGTGGAACCTGAGGATACTGAACCTCCAGCCGGCAAGCCTTAGATACTGCCTGTATCCTGTTCTGCTTGATCCATCAAAACTTACAGAAAGATACGGATACAGTTACAGGTATTCCTCCTCCGAATCTTTTGCTGACACAGTCAGAAATAACAGTCTTCCCTCTGATGCGAAGTTTTAGATCGTTACGGGTGTGGGAAAGTGATACCGAATCTCTCTTCGGCCACCTGGCAGATCAGTTTCACGGTCTTGTCCAATCCCAGGAGCGATGAGTTTATGCATAGATGGTATGACTCGGCGGCACCCCAGGTCTTGCCGCTGAAGTAATGGTAATAGGACGATCGGCCTTTGTCAGTCTTTTCAATGATCTCCCGGGCCTTGCCCTCAGTTAATTTGTGGCTTGCTGCAATTCTTCTGATACGGTCATCAATACTGGCGCTGATGAAGATATTCAGGATGTCGCGATGCTCCTTCAGGACATAATCGGCGCAACGGCCTACGAAGATGCATGATCCCTCTTCGGCAAGCATCCGCATTACGTCGCTTTGTATCTTGAACAGTGTCTCATTGCTCAGGTAATAATTAGAAAAGAACTCATCTGAAACAGAACTCCTGAGTCCCAGCAAACCCGGGAAGAGACTGAAGTGCTTCTGCTCATCAACTCTCTCGAAAAACTCCTCTTTCAGTCCGCTTTCCCTTGAAGCTATGCGTATCAGTTCCTTGTCGTAGAACGATATGCCCAGACGTGCCGATAGCTTCTGACCGATCTCCCGACCTCCGCTGCCAAGCTGTCTGCCAATGGTTATTACATATTTATCTGTCATAAGCCGGAAGATTAAACTTCACTCAAATTTACTGCTTTCTTCTGAAATGTTGGAATTACGGTTTAACACCGGTGTCCGCATTTCAACGCCGGGGAAAATGATAATCCCGCCATGTCCTTTATATTCCAGAACAAACCATTTAGAATCATTATAATAGCACTCTCTGCGGGCATCTTTTATTATTTCAAAATTTTGGTTAGGTTTATGCCTCAATTCATGATGCATGAAGAAGATCCTTTTCATTCTTACAGTGCTCTCTCTCATCCGTCCGGCTCCCGCAAGCGCAGGCATGGCAGACAGTGCCGATGTATATATAGTCACCTGTGCGCCAGGCACGGAGAGTTACTCAATCTACGGCCACACGGCGCTTCGGGTGGTGATCCCCGGAACCACCTTCGACAGGGTCTACAACTGGGGTATTTTCGACTTTTCGACTCCTAACTTTGCCTACCGGTTTGCAAAGGGAAGGCTCGATTATCTCCTTGGAGCATACCCCTATGAGAATTTCCTCCGTGAGTACATCGCAGAGGGCCGTTCCGTATGGTCACAGAAACTGAACCTGACTACCGCGGAGAAGGAGAAGCTGTTTGAGCTGATAAATGAAAACCTCAGGCCTGAGAATGTAAGGTACAGATATGACTTTTTCTTTGACAACTGTGCGACCCGCGTACGTGACATAGTTGCGGCTGCCGCAACTGATACGGTTATTTTCCCGGTGAAGGAAAAGAGTTACCTGAAGAGTTTCCGCAAGCTTGTTGATCCCAATCAGAAGGTGCTGCCGTGGCTCGACCTGGGGGCTGACATGCTGCTCGGGCTGCAGGCAGACAAAAAGGCCACCCCTTCCGATGAAATGTTCCTGCCGGTTCATCTCATGAACAACATGCTTAACACTTTCATCGTACATGATGGCACGGAGGAGCCGCTGACAGGACCCGCCGAGATTGTTGCCGATTTCTCTGCAGAAGCCGGGCCGCAGGCCAAAGCCTGGGTGCTGCAGGCGGTATTTTACATCCTTCTTGTGCTGGTTCTCCTTATAACCTTTGTCTTCAGAAAACCGAAACTTGAAAAGGCAACTGATTTCATTCTCTATCCTGTTTATTCCGCTATTGCCACTCTGCTCGTCTTTACCAACCTCTTCTCGGAGCATGACGCACTGCACTTCAACCTGCTCTTCCTGGGGATCAATATCCTGATTCCGCTGCTTTTCATATTCCTCTTCACACGCAGAAAAGCTGTCACCCTGAGCCGGACAGCCTTCTTCATCTCGCTGTCATGGCTTCCGGTATCGCTCATTGCAGGCCAGGGCATCAATACCGCCCTGATCCCGATGGTCCTGATTATCATGGTCAGGCTTTTCAGGCACTGTGAGTTTGCCAAACAGCTTTAACACTTCTTTAACAACCTTTAACAAGGTTTTTGAATATCAAAAATGATCTTTGCGAATATTTTTCGCAGAGAAGAAATAATACTAACAGTTATGGAACATTCCACCGATATCAGACTCCTCAACGAGAAGATCGAGAAAGAGAGTGCTTTTGTTGACCTTGTCAGGCAGGAGATAAACAAAGTGATTGTCGGCCAGCGTCATCTGACTGATTCGCTGCTGATAGGCCTGCTCTCAAACGGTCACATACTGCTTGAAGGTGTGCCGGGTCTTGCCAAGACGCTTGCAATCAAAACTCTGGCTTCAATCATCGATACGAGGTTCAGCAGGATACAGTTCACCCCCGACCTGCTTCCGGCGGACCTCATCGGCACAATGATCTACAGCCAGAAGAAAGAGGAATTTGTTGTTCGCAAGGGACCAATCTTTGCAAACTTCATACTTGCCGACGAGATAAACCGCTCGCCGGCCAAGGTTCAGAGTGCCCTGCTCGAAGCGATGCAGGAGAGGCAGGTTACCATCGGGGAACATACATTTAAGCTCGATGAACCCTTTATGGTGCTGGCCACACAGAACCCCATTGAACAGGAAGGTACCTATCCTCTGCCTGAGGCACAGGTAGACAGGTTCATGCTTAAGGTGGTGATCACATACCCCGAGAAGGAGGAAGAACGCATGATCATACGCGAGAACCTGGCCAGTGAGTTCCCGGTGGCGAAGACTATCCTCAACCCGAAAGATATCCTGAGGGCACGTAACGTGGTAAGGGAGGTTTACCTTGACGAAAAAATAGAGAACTACATCCTGGATATAGTATTTGCAACCAGGCAGCCTGACAAATACGGGTTGTCAAAATTCACACCGCTTATTGCTTATGGCGCATCTCCGAGGGCGGGCATCAACCTTGCCCTGGCGGCAAAAGCCTATGCCTTTATCAGGCGCAGAGGCTTCGTGGTGCCTGAAGACGTCCGCTTCCTGTGCGCCGACGTGCTCCGGCACCGCATCGGTCTTACCTATGAGGCAGAGGCTGAGAATGTTACCCAGGATCAAATCATAACAGAGATACTGAATACTGTAGAAGTGCCGTAGCCGTCATGAAGTACAAACCTTTCTTCATCCTCCTCCTGACCATGATGTGCCCTGCGGCCCTGGCCCAGGATTTCATCGGTCTGCCTGTAGAGAGGATAAAAGAGATCATGTCTGCTGAAAGACCCGGGCTCGCGCTCGACAACCAGGTCAGAAATGACACCTACAGGTATCTGAAATACAGTACAGGAGATGATAACGAGACATGGGTGGTCTTCATTGATGAGAAGGGCAGATGCAACGGTGTAAGGATCACTTGCGACAATAGCTGTTATGAGAGGAAGGTGAAGGAGCTGAAGCAGTTATACAGAGAGGGAGAGCCAGGCCTGTGGTTCTATCGGACAGGGGGTGAAGATATAAATGTGAAGTTGAAAAAGGAGTCATGGTTTTTTACCGTGACTTATGAGAGAACTAAGCAGAGAGGAAGAAGTGGAAACGACGGAACTGCTTAAGAAAGTCAGGAAGATTGAGATAAGGTCACGGGGCCTTACCCGGCAGATCTTTGCGGGGGAGTACCACAGTGCCTTCAGGGGGCGGGGAATGGCCTTCAGCGAGGTGCGTGAATACCAGTTCGGAGATGACATACGCAGCATCGACTGGAACGTCACCGCCCGGTTCGGTCATCCTTATGTGAAGATTTTCGAGGAGGAGCGTGAACTGACGGTGATGCTGCTAGTGGACGTCAGCCGCTCAGGTGATTTCGGTACCGTGTCATCAACCAAAAGGGAACTGATGACCGAGATTGCAGCCGTCCTTGCCTATTCCGTTATAGCCAATAATGACAAGGTTGGACTCATGCTCTTCTCAGACAGAGTTGAAAAGTACATCCCACCCAAGAAGGGGCGCGGGCATATGCTCCGGATCATCCGTGAGATGCTCAGCTATGAGCCGCAGGGGTCAGGGACCAATCTCGCGGAGCCACTGCGCTACCTGACGAACGTCATCAGAAAGAGGTGCACGGCATTCATCCTGTCCGATTTCATGGCTCCGCCATTTATCGGATCACTCCGTATCGCTGCCGGCAAGCACGACGTCGTAGCCCTCCGCATAACCGACAAAAGGGAGAAGGAGATACCTGACGTTGGCTTCATGAAGATTTCTGATCCGGAATCGGGGAAGGAAAGCTGGATTGACACCTCTTCAGCCAGGATAAGAAACGAGTATGCCGCTCTCTGGAAGAAGCATGAAACAGCTGTCAGCAATACTTTCTTAAACTGCGCCGTGGATATGGTGTCTGTAAGTACCGGGGAAGATTACATCAAGCCCCTTATCTCACTGTTCAAACACCGGTAGGCATATGAGAAGGCTGTTCATACTTACCGCTGTGCTTTTAATGATCTCCGCCACTGCCTCTCCGCAGGAGATCAAGGTCACCTCATCGCCTGACACTGCAACAATACTCATCGGAGACCAGACAGGCTTTACTGTCACCGCCGGGTTGCCGGCAGGTATGCAGGCAGAGATGAGTACCGTATTTGACACACTGGCAGGAAAGATCATTGTCCTTGCAAGGATTCCCAGGGACACCACCGCTTCACCTGACGGCTCATTAACCATACAGGACCGTTATCTTATTACGGCATTTGATTCTGGAACATACACCATTCCCCCCTTCTATGTCGAGGTGGTTTCAGGTGACAGCCTCCTGAGGGTTTATTCGGATTATTCGTTCCTCAGGGTGCTGCGACCCGATGTGACACCTCCGGACACTGCTGACGCTATATTTGACATCATCGGGCCGCGGGGTGCACCGGTGACCTTTGCAGAGGTGCTGCCGTGGCTGGTGATTGCCGTTATCGCTGCTGTGGTGTTATACATACTTGCCCGTTTCCTGCCGCGCAATCCTCTCAGAAGATTCGTCAGGCCTCCAGCTCCTACGGAGCCTGCGCATGTCATTGCCCTGCGTGAGCTGAATGCTCTTCAGGCAGAAGAGCTGTGGCAGAAGGGAGAAATAAAAGAGTACTATTCGAGACTCTCGGATATCCTGCGCCGGTACATTGACAACCGGTTCGGCATAAGCTCGCCTGAGCTGACAACCGACGAGACCGTGCGCATGCTTCAGAAGGCTGCCGTCACAGGCGCCGGTCAGATGACGCTGGTGAAAGAACTGTTGTCGGTCTCTGACATGGTCAAGTTTGCCAAATATGTTCCTGAAAGAGGGCTGCATGAAAAGTATCATGCCGATGCTGTGCGTTTCGTTGAGGAGACAAGGGCCCCTGATATTCAGCCAGGGGAGGAAAAAGCGAAAGGAGGGACAGATGCATAACATCGTGTTTGAGAACGGGTGGTTCCTCTGGTTCCTGCTGGTCATACCGCTGCTCGTGGCCTGGTACATCTACCGTCAGTCAAGGGCGCACGCCTCAGTGAAGCTCGCCACGGCAGGATTCCTGATGAACGGTCACAAGACCTTCCGTCATTACCTGAGGCATATTCTCTTCGCCCTGAGAATCACTGTGATTGCACTTGTGATCATTGTGATCGCCAGACCGCAGAGCGTTGACAGGTGGCAGAGCTCAACAACGGAAGGCATTGATATAATCCTGGCACTCGATGTCTCCGGATCAATGCTGGCGCGCGACTTCAGTCCTGACAGGCTGGAAGCCTCAAAGAACGTCGCCACTGAGTTTATCAACGGCAGGCCCTATGACAGGATCGGACTGACTGTCTTCAGTGGCGAGAGCTTTACCCAGTGCCCTCTGACAACTGACCATGCGGTGCTGATTAACCTTATGAGGGAGGTGAAGAGCGGAATAATAGAGGACGGCACTGCCATTGGTGTAGGATTGGCCACAGCCATCAGCAGGGTCAAAGACTCGGAAGCAATAAGCAAGGTGATCATTCTGCTTACTGACGGGGTAAACAACATGGGGGCCATTGACCCGGTTACCGCAGCTGAGATAGCAAAGACATTCGGGGTCAGGGTTTACACGATAGGTGTCGGGAGCAGGGGTTTTGCAGACTACCCGGTGCAGACCCCGTTTGGAATGCGCTACCAGAAGATGCAGGTAGAGATTGATGAAGCACTGCTGAAGCAGATTGCAGAGATGACCGGTGGAAGTTACTTCAGGGCTGTTGACAACACAAGCCTTCAGCAGGTTTACAGTGAGATTGACAAGCTCGAAAAGTCAAAGATTGAGACACGGGAACACAGCAGGCGCGAGGAGGTATTCATCCCGTGGGCACTGGCCGCGGCAGTGATCCTTGCTCTGGAGCTGTTGCTAAGGTATCTCTTAATGAAAAACATGTCATAGCTTCACTATGGATACGTTCAGATTCGCACATCCTGACATGCTTTACCTGCTCCTCCTGGTGCCGGTGCTGATAATCATGTGGATTTTCGGCAACAGGAGAAGGAGGCTGGCCAGGGAGCGTTTTGGTGACGCAGCACTGGTAAGGAGGCTTTCGCCTGATTATTCGCCGGCGCGAATGGCTGCAAAGTTCCTGATCAGGCTCCTGGCATTTATTTTTGCAGTGCTGACGGTAGCAAGGCCACAGTTCGGATCAAGGCTTGAGGAGGTCAAACGCGAAGGTGTGGAGGTGATTATTGCACTTGATGTGAGCAACTCCATGCTTGCAACAGATATCTCGCCCTCAAGATTGGAAAGAGCTAAACAGGCTATCTCACAGCTTGTTGACCAGCTCCGGGAGGACAGGATAGGACTCATCCTCTTTGCCGGCGATGCCTATACACAGATACCCATAACAAACGATTATCTATCGGCCAAGATGTTCCTTTCAACAGCCGGACCTGATGCAGTGTCAAAGCAGGGAACGGCAATAGGTTCAGCTATAGACCTGGGGATGAGGTCATTCACTCCGGAGAGCGATAAAAGCAGGGCGCTTGTCATTATAACTGACGGCGAAAATCATGAGGATGATGCAGTTGTGAAAGCCAGGGAGGCCGCGGAAAAGGGCGTGGTAGTACATACTATAGGCATAGGATCGCCGGGAGGCTCTCCCATTCCGGTCAACGCCGGAGGCAGAACTGACTACCTGAAAGACAGGGACGGCAACACGGTCATCTCCAAACTCGATGAGAAGAGCCTGCAGGAGATAGCCTCAGTGACCGGTGGCCGGTATGTCAGGGCCAGTAACACCAGCATCGGACTGACTGAAATCTACAATGATATAGGCCGGATGAAGAAGAGCGAGATCAATTCAGTGATGTACACCGAATATAATGAACAGTTCCTGATCCCTGCAACGATACTTTTCATACTGCTTCTGGCAGACCTCCTGATCGGAGACCGGAGAAATCATCTTCTCAGACGCTTGGGGATAATCGGTAGTGCAACAAAACAGGAGAGACAATGAATGCAAAACACCTATCATACAAGCTGATAGTGACGGCCCTCTGCCTGCTGTCTGTCAACGCTTCCCTCTCCGCACAGGAAGAGAGAGAGTATATCAGGAAGGGAAACAAGCTCTACAAAAAGAGCGAGTTTGCGGGCAGCGAGGGAATGTACCGGCGTGCACAGACATATGAAGAGCAGGGAGGCGATGCAGGATTCAACCTCGGAGGTGCGCTTTACAGGCAGGGAAGGTTCAGTGAGGCGGCAGCGGAGTATGGAAATT
>DZBJ01000010.1:0-7290 GCA_022736275.1 Rikenella microfusus
AGTAACATGAACCAGCCTGATATTGCGTTTGAGCGCTTTTGAATACACTTCTGCAATATATATGGTGGATTCTTCGTCCTGGGATATAAATGTAAAATAACATGCTTGCCTTTCTTCATGGCGGCGATGGCGAGATGGGCATGATGATGATCGGGGGTCATTATCTTGATGGCATCGATGCCCGGTTCATTCTCCAGCAGCTCACGGTAATCCTCATAAGATATGCATCCCTGCCAGTTGCCGGAGGGTTTGTTCTTGCCATAGTACTTTTCAACAAATTCCTTTGCTATTTCACGGCCTCCAGGGATACCATTGTATCCGGCACCCCAGCTCGGATCGTCAAGTGCATTCCTGATGGTGCTGCGGATACCCTCCGGCGACCAGTCGAGGTAGTCGTCGGAGAGCCTGTTCGGATCACATACTGCTACGACCTGTATATCAAGACTTTGCAGCAATAAAGGCATCTCACGCAGGCCCTGGGTGCCGCAGCCGATATTGGCGATAGTGATTTTATCGGATGGTGCCGTGAAGCCGGGTCCGCCGAGTACATACCTGGGAAGGACAGTAATTGTTGCAGCCGTGGCGGCAGCAGAGCCGATGAACTTTCTGCGGTTTATAGCTTTTCTTGATCCCATAATAAGGGAGTTAAGTGATTAAATACCGGACAAAGCAGAGCCTTTTTCTGCGTTTTATTCCGGCATGAGTCAGGTCATCCAATTTAAGCATATTCCCGGTAAAAACAAAAGAGACCAGGCGGATCAGACAATTGCCGGTCCGCTTTAAGCGAATGGCAGGTACCAGGCCTTCAGGATGTTTTAGCTGACCTACGGGCTTTTATGGCTTTTAATGAACCAATTACAAGCTTAACAAGGCTGAGAAGAATCCAGACGGATAATACCAGTATTGCCAGCAGACTCCAGCTGAAATCGATATCAAACTGAAACTGCTGCTGGCGGAATTTCCACACCTGGTCCTCCTTTACCATGACGCCCGAAAGACGCAGGGGTAAAACCAGCAGCTTTGACAGGTCGAATTCGACATAGCCTTTAGTGGCAAACCATACCACATTTCCTGCAGAAGAAATGCTGGCGCTGTCAATCATGAACCTGCAATCGCCCCACGACTCCCAGTCAGACCGCACCAGGCTTGCTGCCCTGTCAAAACCGATGAAGACCTCACCGGGGCTCGTTCCCAGTATAAGAAGATTCTCGCTGGAATATAGAGATTCCATGAAAGCACCGACCTGGCTGGTATCACGCTTGGAATAGCCATCCTGAAACCTGTTCAGCTGCCCGATAATTGCCTGCCTGACGCTGTCAGGAGCGTCTCCCATGGAATAAGCAGCTGTTGCCGGAGACAGGATTCTTTCACCGTCAGCTCGTTTAAACATCCGGGTGACAAGGAAAAGAATCAGGGACAGAAATACTATCCTCAGTACAATTGTCAGTATATCCTTCATTTTGTCATTTATTTAAACATCCGGCCAAGGCAAGTTACATATATTTGCTGACAATATCGCGGCGGGAGAAGGGGGCGAAGAGGAACCTGCGGATGACCTTCCCTGTTGTGAGCCAAGAGATTTTTGCTCCGTTCTTACGGTTGCCAATCATCTTCTGCACCAGGAAGGGAGCAACAGTGTCAGCCTCGTTGGCAAGAATGTTATATATTTTAATCAGCTGGCTGCTGTTCTCAGGATTATTACGGATCTGCGTCATGGTCAGATCGGTGAGCACCATGCCGGGACTGATGGTTCCGACAATTACCGGACCCTTTTTCACCTCGTCTGCAAAGGCCTCTGAGAAGTACCTGACGGCCCTCTTCGAGGTGCCGTACGGGGTGAGGCCCGTTATCCTCCGGTCATCGCTTCCGAGTCCTTCCATATTATAAATTGCTCCGAAACCCTGTGCAAGCATACGATTATAGGCAACATGAGAAGCCAGCATCAAACCCTTAACATTGGTGTCAATAATCCGGGTGAAAACACCGGTACCCAGCTCATGGATCGGGGTCTGGTCACTGGATATGCCTGCATTGTTTACCCATATTTCAACGGTGCCAAAGCTTCTTACAGCGCCATCCCAGAGACTGACCAGGTCAGCTTCAGATGTGACGTCACATTTGAAGGCGGCATAGCGTCTTCTTTCAAAATGTCCCTCAAGCAGCTGTAATGATCTGTCTATGGTGCTATCCGATGTTCCCGACCAGGCGACATTCCATAACGCCGTGAGGAAGTATCTGACAAGTGCGGCACCAATGCCTCTTGTGCCGCCGGTTATAACTGCTGTTTTCATATCCTGTGAAGTAGTTATCGCGCTTATTTTTTCAGTTCACTCAGTTCGATGCCGTAATCGTACTGCAGGTCTTCATGCAGGAGCGATACTTTCTTGGTGATGGTATCTATCTGCCTGCGATAGAGGTTCATCAGGGCGGTGTTCCCCCGTATTGACGGAGACAGCTTCTTCAGCCTGGCACAGAAATGAAGCAGCAGATCAACCTCGGTCTGTTTCTTCTGCGAATACCTGATGTATTTCCTGGTGTTCTTCAGTATCTTCCTGACGCTCTTACGGATAAAATAATAGCTCGTCGTGTTTATCTGATCAAACTCCTCATCCATCTCCTTCTTAATACTGTTCACATATGCCAACTCGTCGGCTGATTCGAACAGCAGGTAAGTCAGGAGCTCCTTGTTCTCCTTTTTGAATCGCGCAAGGCGCAGGCACAACTCGCGCAGTTCCCTGGGGGTGCGATAGGTCAATTCCTGGCTCAGCTCTTTTAAGGAGACGGACTTCATTTACACGACAGCTGATGCTGTCATGCAAAGGTAAGATTATATTTCTTCAACGGTTTTGCGCTACTCTGCAATCAGTTCCGGTCACAACTGTGCCAGTCTTTTCCTGGCAAACGGTTTAGCTGCAGCCAGATCGAACGAGGTCAATTTATTATCCACGATTTTAGAATAGGTTTCCTTCGCCTTTTCGGTGTCTCCCAGCTTTTCGTATGATAATCCTGCATATTACTGGGCCATTGCGCCTGACTTCTCGAGGTTTCCGATTGCTTCTTTGTACTTACCTTTTTGAAAGTCGATAATTCCCTTCATCTCAAGAAGGTCCAGCTTGTATGTTTCTTTTTCGGCCTCTGTCAGGCTCTTCTCATACAGATCGAGGTATTTCTGAGCCATCTCCGTTTTACCGGAATAAGCATACAAGAATCCCTCCAGAATATTCGCATACTGGTTGAAGTAAAGCCTGTCCGATTCAGCAAGTTTAAGCATCGTCAGATACTTCTTGTAATCGTTAATGAATTTTTCACAGCTGGCATAGTCCTCATATAATAAGCACCTATATGCCTTGTTTACGGTGGCATACATAATACTTTCATCCCTTCCTCCCAACTTCCTGTTGAACTCGATCTGCGTATCAAATGCAGAAAGGGCCTGGGGGATATTGCCTTCATAGAGCCAGGTGGTTCCTACATAGAAGAGGCATGAATTCTTCTGCCCGTTTGTTGCGGAGACATCCTTTGCCTTGAGGTAGGACTCCCTTGCTGCAGGATAATGATCAGCTGCCAGATAGCAATGCCCCAGGAAGAGTGCCGGTTGATACTCCTCTTTGATGGCAAGAGCCTTTTTGTGCATCTTTATTGCTTCATCGACCCTGCCGGTGGCTCTCAGCAGCTGACCGTACCTGTTTAGGAACTGGGTGTTATCAGGGCTCATCTCCAACGACTTTTTGTACAACGTCTCAGCCTCCTCATATTTTTCCATAGTCCAAAGAATATAACCCTGGTAGTGAACGGCGCCGGCAAAATCCGGATCAAGTTCGCAGCTTTGCTTTGCCCACTCCAGCGCCTCTTCTCTCTTTCCGAAGTTCAAATAGGTAGCCGCCAGCTGCAAAGGCAGAAGGTTATCGCCCGGAGCCAGCTTGATTGTGGTCTTTAATTCATTGATCGCTTCATCCCTTTTTGAGTACTCCATCTCCATAACGGCCTGTATAAAATGCTTCTCTGCCTCCGAAACCTTATCTCTCATTTTAAACGCGGCATTTAGGTATTTCTCGCGTTCAACACTGCCAAACCCCATATATCCATACCAGAGGTTTGCCAGTGCGAAGTCAGGGTCGAGCTCAAGTGCCTGCTTCACCAATCCGGCTGCTTTTTGCATGTCGCCGGTCTGATGAGACTCGATCCATGCTTCTTTGAACAGCATCCTGGCCTTGTCAGATTTTGTTGTAATTGTCATGCCTTCATCGCCTGCAATAAATCCAACTATCACCATTGCGGTGATAATCACTGCAGAGGCACGTGCAATCTGTTCTTTGATTCTGCTTTTCATCTTGTCAAGTATTTGGTTTATACCTAAAGTTCAGCCGTCAATCATGGAGATTCTCTGCCCTGAGACAATGTCCGGGCTGATTTTCTTAACAAAACTCTGCTAATCCCGCGAAACAGACTTTGCTCAGCGTCCCAGAGATTTTTCCCTGCGTCCCAAAATTTGAATCAGATGATTGCAGGCTTTGCCAACAAGTGCGGGCGGCTGTCAAGGCTGATGACCCCGGGGAGGCAATGAAGCTGCAATGCCGTTAACCGGAATTGTGAACATAAAAACAGGATCTGTTCATACTTTTCAAAAAATCTTTGATGTCATACATGACAAGTTGTTAGTTTTGCCGTATGATCATTGTTGCTTTGTCAGATACTCACGGCAACCACCGGGCGGTAGAAGTACCCCCCGGTGATGTCATCATTCACTGCGGAGATATTACGCGAAAGAGCAACCTGGCTGAAGTCACCGATTTCGTCAACTGGTTTGCGAGCCTGGATTTTCAGTATAAAATCCTTGTGGCAGGAAATCACGACAGGTTCATCCGCAAAAGGAAACCGGAGTTTTTTGAACTGATCAAAAAACACAATATTGACTACCTGGAACATGACCTGATCCGGATAAACGGATATTCAATATTTGGCTCGCCATTCTCCCTGAATTACGGCGGTCTTGGTGCGTTCACCTATTATGACAGTCCTGATGCCGAACGGATCTGGAACCAGATACCGGATAATATCAATATCCTTGTTACTCATGCTCCCCCAAGGGGATTCCGGGACTATTCCCGCACAGAAAAAAAGAATGCCGGCTGCCAGGTACTGAGAGAGCGGGTTCTGTCAATCAAACCGCAATACCACGTCTTCGGCCATATCCACGAATCATATGGCGTTGAACCCAACGGAAGTTCCGTCTTTATCAACGCCTCACTCTCAAACGGATCAGGGGAAATAGTAAATAAACCTGTTGTATTTGAACTGTGAGACGGAAGCCACAAGCAAGTCCCTGCAGGATGGATCCGGAAAATATCATAACCTTTAAAAATTGCCAATTAATTGTGTTATTTGCATCCTGAAAAACGGATGGCAGAATGATAATCCTTTTTAATGCACTTCCGCTAAATATGCACATTATAATTGACCGGGCATATGACAGATTTCAACTCCACCGAAGGAAGAATGGTAGATCAGAGAATTGAAAACATTGACACTGTAAAGGAATTATGGTCTAAAACCTGCAATACGGAAGGCAAGCCCGACTGATCTCACATCCTCCCCTATTACGACAATAACATTTTTTTCAAGGATACCATCCAGGAAATACGCGGGATAGAGGAGTTTACGGCGATGACCCAGCGGTTGACAGAGCGTTCGAAAGACCTGAAAATGAGAATTGTCAATGCCACCATGGAAGGGGATATCGCATTCATTGAGTGGGAGATGACCCTGAGTTTCAAAAAATATCCGAACTCCGTATTGTACGGCTTAAGCCGGCTGAAGCTGAATGCAGAGGGAAAAATCATTGAACAGAGAGATTATTATGATCTCTGGGGAGACATTTTCGACAATATCCCAAGGTTCGGCAAAGCCTACAGGAAGTTCGTGAAAAAGAAATTCGGTTAGGTAGGGGTTGTGAACCGGGCCGGGAAAGGCTGAACTGTCAGGATGAGAATCAATCGCCGGCACCTGACGGCAAGTGACTTCAAAACGTTTATCCAGATGCCAAAGAATAAGAAATTCTCCAAATACTTCAAAGAGTATAAAGTATCAAACATTTCCGCAATGATAAGGAACAACAGTTCCGCACCACGGATTTGTACGGAAGATTTTAAAGGAAGACTTGTTGTCATAACCGGAGTAACATCCGGCATCGGCTACTGGACGGCCAGGAAATACGCTTCCCACGGGGCAAGTCTCCTGTGCATCAACAGGAATACAGAGAAATCAGAAGCTGTTTGCCGCGAGATCAGGGAGGAGTTTGGTGTGAAATGCGATTACTTAATTGCCGATCTGAGCAGTCTGAAGGAGATTCACCGGGTTGCCGGAGAACTGCTGGAGCTTGACTCACCCATTGACGTACTGATACATAATGCCGGTATCTACCTGACAAAAAGAGAGGTGACTCCGGAGGGCATTGAAAAGGTACTGGCGGTTCACTACCTGGCCTCCTTTATTATTAATTTCATTTTGAGGCTAAAGTTAAAATCGCAGGGAAGGGCCGAATGGCTTATAAACCAAAGTCGAATATAATTTTATTGCCTTCTGACGGTATAAAACCATAGACTAGTTTTAGGTTCAGCGCCTGTCCTAATTGTCAAAGCACCTTCAGAGTAATTGTGCCGCTCTGCTCTCTTTCCTCAATATCCTTGACAATCTGTGGATTATAACCTTAAAAGAGTAAAACAAAATTAAGGGTATAGCCTTAAATATTTATCATTAATGACTGTTTATATTACAGCAAATGGTATTTTCAATGATATACTAATATTCCGGCCCTGATTATAGAAATTCAGAGGCTTTAATGTTGAAAGATGGTCAAAATATTGTGTATCAAATAAATTGTTGACAGATATCCCGAAAATGAAAGCTTGCTTTGAAACCAGCACTTCAGTATAAGCACTGATATTGACCAGTGTATAACCACCGGTTACTGTTTCATAAGGAGAGGGATTATCCTGTGAGAATGCTGACAACGCAGAGATTTTAATATTCGGATTAGTTAAGAAACCCAGTTTCTTCCTTTCTGCCCGGATTTCATAACGCAGTTTATTGGCTGGTATAAAGGGCAAATATTCACCATTCTCCTGCTTGCCAACAACTGAAGAGAAAGTTCCTTTTATATGCAACCATGGCAATGTTTGTGGATGAAAATGAATGCCTGCTTCTCCACCATATAGCATTGCATTGGTCAGCTATTCCGGATCTGACAGTAATGATGCAGACTGAAAGTTCACCGGATCTGACAGTAATGAT
>DZBJ01000010.1:7390-27782 GCA_022736275.1 Rikenella microfusus
CCGGATCTGACAGTAATGATCCGGACTGAAAGTTCAGAGGAACATTATCCCGTTCGTGATCATCCGAGCCAGTGTGAATAGTTCTCCCTGCTGATAACGGTGAAGCTGGCTTCAGGATAGGCATTACGCCAGGCAACAGGAGCCGCTGCCTTTGATTCAGTCCATTTTAGTTCAAATCCGTGGATGGTTCCATCTCTCTCTTCTACCCAGTCTATCTCCTGACGGTCATAGGTCCGCCAGAAAAAGTTGTTTGTCCTGGTATGTTTAAAATGCTGAAATTTAATTCTTTCACTTATCAGGTAACTCTCCCATAATTGTCCGATGTCATTTCGCAGTTCAACCGGCTGGAAGGAGGCAATGACCGCGTTACGGATGCCATTATCATAAAAATACCACTTTGAACTTTTTGTCACTTCCTTTCTCAGGTTACGGCTGAATCCTTCCACCTTATGAAGGACAAAAACCTGTGAAAGGAGATCAAGATATTTTTCAACGGTATTCTTGCTCATCGAGAGATTGTTCCCAAGTTCGTTATAGGAGACTTCATTCCCCGTCTGGTAAGCCAGCAGCCGCAGGAGGTTGAAGATCTTTCCCGAATGTCTTATTCCTTCATATGCAAGAATGTCTTTCAGGAGATAAGAGTTTACAAGCTCATTCAGGTAGTCTTTTTTATCCGATTTGTCTGCCATATTAACCAGTTCGGGATAACATCCAAAAACAAGCCTCTCCTTCAGAAGATCCGGCTGATCTGTCAGCCTTTCCGTTTTGCGCAACTCCCTTTCGGAGAGAGCAAACAGATTGAATGTTTGTTTTCTGCCTGTCAGGGGTTCGCCGGTAAGGTTCCCAAGGTCAAAAGCTGAAGATCCTGTTATGGCAATTCTCAGTCCTGGTAATTCATCAACCATGAGTTTGAGGATGCTCCCTATGTCAGGGATTTTTTGTGCTTCATCGATGAAAAGATACTTGCTCGATCCCAGCAACTGACGGTAGTTCTCAACTGATCTGGCCGACAGTAACAGGCTTGTATTGAAATCTTCACCATTCAGAAAGAGACATGGCTGATCTGCAGTTTTTACTATCTCCTTCAATAGTACTGTTTTCCCGGTTCTCCTTGCTCCCAATATGACAACTACTTTGTTTGGCTGCAGCTTTTTAAGGACCGAAGGCAAGATTTCCCTGTCGATATATCTCATAATAGTGTCAAATCCCTGACCAAATTTACATTAAATCAGTCAATATCCAATCGAAATTTATATTTATTTCTTCTGGTACCTGCAATAAGGTGACAGGAAACATGGCACTCCTGACAACAGGGCATTCGTTTTTCCGGGTATCAGGAGCCGTACTTCTTCTGAAGGAATTCGATGGTTGTCTTCATCAGTTTTTTCAGGGCATCCTGGTTGATGTCAGAGAGTTTTTTGACATAGATGCAGGCGGTGCCTTTTTTGAATTTCCCGAGGTCTGCGAGAAGGTGCTCATGTTCCGGGGCGCCGGTGTAGACGTAGAGTGATATGGCGGCTTTACGTGGTGAGAAGCTGACCATTGGCCAGTCGCCCTCCTGGCTGCTTCTCTCTGATTTGTAGTGGTAGCTTCCGAATCCTATAATTGTCGGCCCCCACATCTTAGGCTCAAAGCCGGTGACGTCAGTCATCAGTTTCAGCAGCTCGAAGCTGTCCTTGCGCTTTTGCTCCGTATCAGCAAACGTGTTGATGAATTCTGAGACATCCGCATCGTGCTGTTTTGTTTTCAGTTCTGCCATGGCCGGTTCTTTTTACATATAAGGAGTAAATGAGCAATTTGTTCATTAAAGTTAAAGCAAATAATAAAGCAAGGCGGATGCTTTGCGGCATATGAAAAAGTACTTGTCGCGAAGCCGGCGGTCCTTTCCTTTGCAGAGGCAGCGGCAATTCCTCAAATACTTCAGTTACTTCCTGATTATGTTTGATACTGGCAACTGGGGGGCGTCAAACCCGAGCATCGCATTTATAAGCCGGAAATGAGTGAATCGACCAAGATCATCTACAGTAATCCTTTCAGCTTTAATGATGCCGTCGAGAATCAGTCTCTCCCGCATCGTGCCGTGTAACAGTGGTGTGTCAGGCGTCACCTGCCGCCATCCGTCGGTAAAAACTATATTAGCGTACGATGAGTCAGTAATGCACCCCTCCTTTACGATGAGGATATCGTCTGCCAGATCACGGTTAATCAACCCGGCAAGGCTGCTGCGGTCGTGGTATTTATGATCATAGGTCAGCGTGTCTGCCTGAACCAGTTTCAGTGTCTTAACGGCTGCAGGGATATACGGGGTGAATTCCACCGATACAATCTCCGCACCATAGATCAGGCGGCATCTGAAGATGCCCGACCGGTAATCTTCAGGGACCCGGATGTAATCGGAGAGCCGCAACTTATCACTGAGCCCGTAAAGCATCAGCCGCGACCTGTTCAAACGCTTTTCATGCAGATCGAGGTTGCCCGCGATGCCATCGGTAATTCTTACAGTCTCAAATAACAGGCACATATATCTTGTCAATCATCTCGTTGTATTCTGACTGTGGGTCGCTGAATGATGTGATACCACCTCCGCTTCGGTAGAAGTACCCGTCATCACGTTTCTCGATGAAGCGGATCATTACTCCGCTGTCGAGGTTGCGGCCGTCAAACACACCGGCAATCCCGCTGTAATAACCACGTGGCATGCCCTCTGCCGATGCAATGATCTCCGTTGTCTTTCTCTTGGGAGCGCCGCTCACCGAGCCGGCCGGCAGCAATGAGAAAATGATGTCACCGAGGGATGACTGATAACCATTTTCCAGGTCACCGAAGACCTCCGAGCTGACCTGCAAAAGTCTCTTTTCGTTCGTCTCAAGAGTGTCGAAATATCTGAACCTTTCCACTCTCACCCTGTTTGCGACCATGCTGAGATCATTTCTGATGAGATCGACAATGGTATAGTGTTCGGCTGTCTCCTTGGTGTCATTCATGATAACTCTTTCGGCATCCGGCAGATCAGCATCGATGGTGCCTTTCATCGGGAACGAGCTTATTTTTCCGTTATTGATTATGACAAATGATTCCGGGGAGAAGCATACAAACTCATTATCGAGCCAGATTTTGTACCTGGCACTGCTCATATGGAATATTTCCACCAGGGATGAATTCAAACCGACAGGGGTGGAGCAGGTAAGATTCAGAAGGAATGTATTGCCGTTGGCTATCTCATCCTTTACTTTATTGAATTTCAAAAGGTAGTCAGCATAAGGCTCAGGATATTTAACCAGTTTCGCAGGGGTCAGTTGTCTGCGGGAATTACGGCAGTTTGTGATACCATTGATGTCAAATAGAAGTCGGTCAGGATTAATTTCATCGAGCCTGAAGGCCAGCGGTTTGAGCTGTTCGAAATCGATGATGAAAAGGAACGGGATGCCTTTTCCGGCCCATTCATTCATTTGATCTTTAATTGTACTTTTACGTGACATTCTGTACCCTGAGGCAGCAAATTTATGAATTACCGGAGACCGAGAATTCTGATAGTGGATAATTATGATTCATTCACCTTTAATCTTGTTCAGATTGTCAGGGAGTATGACAGGTGCGACTTTGATATTGAAAAGAATGACCGGATAAGTCTGGCTGGTGCCGGCAGGTATGATGGCTTTATATTTTCGCCGGGGCCGGGAATACCTGAGGAAGCGCCGGTGATGGCTGAGTTGCTGGATGCATACTCCGCCACCAAGGGGTTCCTCGGGGTCTGCCTGGGGCACCAGGTGATTGCGGAGTCTTTCGGTCTTACGCTCGGGAAGCTTCATACAGTCAGGCATGGGGTAAGCGCCAGGGTCAGTCTTCTCGAACCGGTTGACTATATCTTCAGAGGCATGCCGGCTGAATTTGGTGCCGGACTGTATCACTCGTGGGGTGTATACCATGACAGCAACACCAGGTATTCTGATTTGAATTTACGGGTGACGGCCCTGAGTAATGACGGCATCATCATGGCACTTGCACATACTGAGTTCAATATCAGGGGTGTTCAGTTCCACCCTGAGTCATTCATATCTGAACAGGGACCGTTGCCTGTTCAGAACTGGATTGACCGCCTGCTGGAATAAGGGCCCTTTGAATGTTTGATTCCCGGGGGATTAATGAAACACCCTTGTTGCGAAGAGGTATCTTTCGTTCCACCAAGGGTCGTCAAGCGAGGCGAGGGTCACTCCGAGACTGGTGGAGGTGTGAATAAACTTATTGTCGCCCAGGTAGATGCCTGAATGGGTTATGAAGCGGCTGGTCTTGTAGGTACGGATGAAGAAGACCATGTCGCCTTTCTCCAGGTCTTTCCTCTCTGAAATGATCTTTCCATACCTGGCCTGATCTTCGGAGCTGTGGGGCAGCTCTATCCCGTGAGTGGCAAAGACCACTGCCAGCAGGCCTGAGCAGTCGATGCACTTCATGCTTTTCCCTCCCATGCAGTGAGGTACACCAAGATATTTGCGGGCGGTACTGATGATCTCATCAGGGGTGACGCTGCGGGTGTCAAGCGGTTTCTCAGCGCCGGCAACCATGAATTCACTCAGTCTCTTTCTCTCAGCCGGGCTCTCAATGATGGCCGGAGAGGTTTCGGGCCAGGCCCGTTTTGAGCACGAGGTGATCATCAACTGACCAGCAATCAGTATCAATAGCAACAGTGCTCTTCCTGGAGTAAATGACATCCTGTTGTCAGTTTCTTGCTTAAATGACGGAAGATAGGGGCTGATTATTGTCCCCCTGAAAATGGGATGGCCCCGAAACACTATGATATATTGATCACCACTTTACCTGCCGAGTGCCCCTGCTTGATATAATTCATTGCTTCTGCTGCCTGCTCAAGCGTGTAGCGCCGGTCAATAACAGGTTTAATGATTCCCTTTTCCAGAAGCTTTGCCAGGAACTCCAGATCCGGTTGTTTTGCCTTCGCAGCAAGAGAGGTCATTTTCTTTGATCCGGATGAGAGTATCCAGCCCAGGGTGAGAGATTTGAAAATCTGCGATAAGGAACCTCCAACCATTACGTAAGTTCCCCCCGGAGCCAGGGCTTTTCTGTATTTTAATAAGGGATAATTTCCGTTAATTCCCAGTATAATATTGTACCGTTCCTTCATCTTTGTGAAGTCATCTTTCTTATAATCAATTACATGATCTGCACCCAGTGATAAGGCTTGCTGAACATTCCCTGAACTGCAGACTCCTGTTGCAGAGGCCTCAAAATATCTGGCCAGTTGCAGGGCAAATGTTCCGACACCGCCGGAGCAGCCCACAATAAGTACCCTATCCCCTTTTTTAATCAGGGCTTTGTCACGCAGTGCCTGCAGAGCGGTCATTGCAGCCATCGGCAGTGCAGCTCCTTCCTCAAATGAGACACTGCCAGGTTTCATAATAAGTGCTTTTTCCGGGGCAGTGACATATTCAGCAAGACCTCCAAATCCGTAACTGCCGAGATCCCCTAATACTTCATCTCCCGGTTTAAAAAAAGCGATGTTTTTACCGGCAGATTCGATTCTTCCGGCAATATCTGCTCCGAAAATTTTCCTTTTGGGGATCATTCCCATTTTTATAGAACGATAATCAGCGGCGTTCAGCGATACTGCATGGATTTTTATCAGTACCTCGTTTTCATCCGGAACGGGTTTGTCAATGTCACAGAATACCAGCCTGTCAGGACTGTTTTTTTTGTCATAAACTACTGCTTTCATTTTTGTTCCGGTTTAGTAATGGTTCGGGTTATGACTGATTTCTTGTAATGACAGAGGATCGCTAACCGGCTACCAGTTTTACTGTATAGACTATGTAGACTGCCAGCAGAAGGGCTGCCTCCCACCTGTCAAGCTTTTTCTTCTTCCCGGTGAACATGAAGACCAGAAGAACTATTGTACCAAGGGCGAGGAGATAAAGGTCGGTGTTGAAAGAAGGATCAAAGCCGAGTGGCTTCATCAGGGAACTTACTCCAAGGATCAGGAAAATGTTGAAGATGTTGGAACCGATAATGTTGCCCACGGCGATATCATTGTTCTTTTTAAATGCCGCCACCACCGACGTGGCAAGTTCAGGCATCGAAGTGCCTGCGGCTATGATGGTCAACCCGATGATCTTTTCACTGACACCGAGCATTGTTGCCATCTCTATGGCGCTGGTCACAACCAGTCTTCCGCCCAGTATGAGGCCTCCCAGCCCCAGGATTATCAGTCCCCATATCCTCACGTGTCCGGGTAAATGATGTTCTGATACCTTTTCTGCCGGATCAGATTTAAGCTGACTGTAGACATAATAAAGGAAGAACCCGAACATTGCCAGCAGGATCAGTCCGTCAATGCGCGAGAGGATGCGTGTTTCAGAAAGGAAGAAGTTGTTGGCAAGAAGGAAGAGCAGAATCATGGCTATTAACGAGAGCGGAATCTCCCTCCTCACGGTACTCGACTGGACAACCAGGGGAGTTATAAGTCCTGCTATGCCCAGTATGACGAAGAGGTTGAAGTTATTGCTTCCGATAATGTTTCCGAAGACTATGGCTTCATGACCCCGAAAAGCGGAAAAGACGTTGACAACCAACTCGGGGGCTGACGTTCCGAAGGCAACCACGGTCAGTCCGATAGCCAGGTCAGACACATTATGCTTTTGTGCCAGCGATGAAGCTCCGCTGACAAGCCAGTCGGCCCCCTTGATCAATACCATAAATCCAAGTATCAGTAATCCGATCTGTAAAACCATAATTATCAGTTTATTATGTTATCAGTTTATTGCGAGGTTTATTATTGGCTCTCTTCTCCCACGGAAGTGTCATTCACGCAGCGGTAAAATTAATAAAATCAGAGGTTCCGGACCTACTGACAATAAGTCCGGTTAAAAGTTTACAGGGTATGTATACTATTATCTCGCCTCGAGGTTTGCCGTTCACGTCGAGGTTGAAAGCCTCAGCGTCATTCCTGAGACAGAAGATCATTTGAAGTTCAGCTCATTTTTTCGTAATTTTGCATTCTGATTTCCAGTGGCTTGTCGCTTAAGGCTCGCATTCGGAATTTCGGAGGGATCAATGGAGACGGTGAAGAAAAAGGGCGGAAAACCCGAATGGATGGAGATCATATCAAGGTACAACAAACCTGATAATCTCAGCAGCTGGTGGCAGGTAATAAATTCGGTGGGAGCATACCTGCTGATGTGGGGGCTGATGATCTGGTCACTGGAGATCTCATACTGGCTGACCCTTGCGCTGTCAGTGCCCGCAGCAGGGTTCCTTGTAAGAACCTTCATTATTTTCCACGATTGCGGTCACGGATCATTCTTCAGGTCGAAGCGGATGAGCTCAGCAGTCGGAGTTATTACCGGATTGCTTGTATTCACTCCCTATCATCGCTGGCACCGCGATCATCACATCCATCACCAGACTGTGGGTAACCTCCAGAAGAGGGGTACAGGAGATGTTATGACCCTGACGGTGGAAGAGTACAATAAGTTGAACGTGTGGAAGCGTTTTGTATACCGCCTGTACCGTCATCCGGTGTTTCTCATTGGTATTGCGCCAATGCTTCTTTTTGTTGTGCTCTACCGCCTCCCAAAGAAGTACATGTCTGTGAAGGAGCATCTGTACGTTCAGCTTACCAACCTGGCGCTGGCCGTTATTGTTGCCGCAATGATAATGGCAATAGGATGGAAGGCATACCTTATGATACAGCTTCCGGTATTATATCTTGCAACAGTGCACGGGGTATGGCTCTTCTACGTGCAGCACCAGTACAGGCATGTCAAATGGAGTGATTCATCGTCATGGGATTACAAGACCATGGCCCTTGACGGAAGCTCGTTCTTCAAGCTCCCGGCAGTGCTCAACTGGTTTACAGGTAACATAGGTTATCATCATATCCATCACCTCAGTCCTCTTATTCCCAATTATAACCTGAAGAGGTGCAATAATGAGAACCCGGCGCTCAGCCAGGTCAAGCCCGTCACTTTCTGGTCGGCTTTCGAGTCGCTGATGCTCAGGCTGTGGGATGAAAAGAGGGAGATGCTCATCACCTTCAGCGAGCGGCGGATGGCATCAAGCATGTAGTTTGCCTGCAGCAACCGGCAATTGCCGGGCAGGCCACAGGTTTGGTTTACCTGCGTGCAGAATTATTAATCCGCCATGCTCAAATGCTTAATTCACTGACCCGTTTATACAGGCCTTCTGTCAGAATTCCGGAAAAGTACCGTCCTATCCCTTGTAAGCCTGACAGGTGGCTTTTATGCCCTCCTCGATAGGTGTGGCGGTGATGCCGAACCTGCGGGTGAACTTTGAGGAGGCGAAGAAGTAATCGCGGTCGTACTGATAGATCATTTCCCGCATCTCTTTCATTATGGGAATAAATAGTCCCAGCGGCAGCAGCATAAACTTCGGCAGGAGGGATATTTTCGGTTCAGCACCCATCTCAGAGGCGATCATGTTTATCATCTCCTTGCCTGTTACAGGACGGCTCTCTGTCGGCAGATGCCATACCTGTCCGTAAGCATCCGGGGTATTGCCCAGAAGAGCCGTTGCCTTTGCTGCATCAGGGGTGTAGGTAAAAGAGTGTTTGATATCCGAACTGACGAACCACATTGCCTTCTTTCCCTCCCTGATGTTCTTCAGTACCATCTGGGTGATGAAGTTATTGTAATTATCCAGACCGTAGAAGTCGGCAGACCGTGCGATGAGTGCCTTGATCCATCCCTCTTCGGCAGCCTTAAGGAGCATCTCCGAGATTTTTTTCCTCACCGCTCCCTTGCGGCTCGACGGATTGATGGCGGTATCTTCGGTCATATGATTGACCTGATCCTTGTCGTACATGTAGACGTTGTCGAAGAAGACCAGTTTGGAACCGTATTTGGCGCACGCATCGATGACGTCCCTCATCAGCGCAGGCCATTTCTCTTCCCAGACCTGCGCCTTGTATTCAAATCCCACCACGAGGTAGACGATTTCAGAGCCCTGTACAGCCTTATCGACAGCTCCGTGCTGTGTCAGGTCGGCGGGCATGAGTTCATCTGTTGCATTTATTCTGATAGGATTGCGGCTTACAAGCCTGATCCTGTCGGTATAAGTCATAAGCTCCTTCGCAAGAAGCTTACCTATTGTTCCCCTGGGCGCCAAGAATTGTCTGCATTGTATAGAAGGTTTTTATTTACGCACAGTTTATGTAAGACAAAGTTACGGAGAAAATGTTTCAGGTGGGCAGTTTAAGTCTGCCGTGTACCCGGCTAAGTAACGGATTATTGCAGTGCCCATTGGATTAAGAAATATTTTACGGGCTCTCATTTTGGGGATTCAAACCGCTCCGGCAGTTCAATAAGGGTATGCGAAACCACCCTGACAAATATGTATCGACAGAAATTGACTTAGGGGTCCTATGCTGAGCGATCGAAAGCTGAAATAAAATCGATGTGTGTTTAATCAAGCACTCCGGCAACTACTTCAATAGGGAACGTCATTTGAATGTTAAAACTCATTGGCATGTTTGCCTCTCCATGAACGACGAGGGTGATCTTCTTGTTTTGCTTGAGCTGTTTGCCTGCCTCCTCAAGCTTTGCAAAGTCTATCTCCGGGGGATATGCAATTTGCATGGGAGTAATGTTCTTTATTGTGGCAATTGTACCTACACCCTTGGCATCAAGTAAGAGAGAGTAAACAACCTGCTCTCCCGTCACACCATAGATATCGACCAGGATTGACATAAATTCTATTTCTCTGATGTCATCAAGATAAGGCACAAGTTCAGTATTGCTCTTCAGATCAAGAACCTGCTCTTCGGAGAAAGGCAGGTCGTTTATTCCTGACGAGAGTTCAGCTGATTTTGTCCCTGAGACGGTGACCTGCATGACAGAGGTCAGCTGCGTTTCGATTGTCACTACTGCTGCGTCTTTTATCAGTCCGCAGGCAGCAAGAAGCAATAATGCTGAAAAGAGAAATGTCATTTTCGTTTTCATAGGATTAAGTTTTTAAGATTTCTGATTCAAAAGCTTTATGAGCAAAACTTTATAGAGTAATCGTGTATCTGTTAACAGATTATCAAATAACCTATCCTGAATTATTTCTTTTTTCAGGCAATAATGACTATTTCATTTATAATAACAAATTTATGCCAGAAATCTTCCTGATGCAAAAAATAATTCTGGCAGAGTTCAGATCCATTGACCTGTCTCACCTGCTCCGGAATTTATAAGTAAGTTTGGGTGGCCTGTGCCAGAGAAGGCCGGACTTTCAAAATGACGATGAATGGATCAGGACAAAACGGGCTAAGCCTCTTCGACTGCTTCTCAGGATCAGCCAATTAAGCTGACACAGTTACTGGTTCTTCTCGTCAGCAGACTTTTCCTTTTCTTGCTGTTCCAGGGCATATTGGCACTTTTAGTCGGAGGATGGAGCCGGTCGGAGGGCTACTGGCTGTTAGCTGCAACCCTTACCAACCTCGTCAGCATAGCACTTCTGTTTTGTCTGTTCAGGAGCGAGGGGAAGAGCTATCTATCGCTCTTTCGGTTTGACCGCCTGACATACAGAAAGGATGTCAGGGTATTTATCATGCTGGCACTGCTGACCGGGCCGGTGGCTTTCGTCCCTAACTTCATGTTAAGCAAATGGATGTGGACTGATCCTTCCATACCGTATGAAATGATGTTCCGCCCGATTGAGAACTGGCTGGCGATAATTATGCTGGTTGCTCTCCCTGTGACCATAGTTCTTGCCGAGCTGGCTACCTATTTCGGCTATATTATGCCCCGGCTCATAGGCGGTCTGAGATCGAAATGGCTGGCGGTGGTTCTTCCGGTTCTCTTCCTCTCACTGCAGCATATAGCCCTGCCATTTGTTCCTGATTTTCAATTTATCCTTTGCCGGGGGCTGGTCTTTCTCCCATTTGCCTGGTTGATAGGTATCGCGCTTTACAAACGACCGACATTGTTTCCGTACTTTGCCATCCTGCACGGGGTGATGGATCTGGGGACGGCGGTTATGTTTGTCGTTGAGTAGAAAGTCTTTAAAGTCCATAAAGTCAAAAGTCCCGATACACTTCGTTATCGGGATTTCGTCTCCACCAAAGGCGGATGCTCAATCTGTAAAGTCGAAAGTTCTGGTTGTCACTATTGACGACGGAAGGCTGAGGATTGTAGACTTACTATTGTGTCAGGTGCGGATCTATCTTTACCTTTAGAAGTTCGATGAGCTCCGGCTCCATGTAATAGTAGAAGTCGGGGATGTCCAGCACTATAATCTTCGAGCCAAAATCTATTCCGGGGAACTTCTCAGTGATGAACGCCCGATGCATGTTCTCCATCACAAAGACCCTGTCAGCCCATTTCACCAGCTCTGCAGTGACCTGGTTGGGGGCGGTTGGGCTGATGCCGGCGGACTTAACTTTATAGGTGGGGTTTTTACCGTAGATGGTCTCAGCGGTGCAGCTTCGCATCCGGTTTACCGTGCAGACGAAGAGGAGGTTCATTTACGGTTAATGTGTGGGTTCATGTAAAATTAAATAAAAAATCCCGCTGACCTGTGGTGGTGCGGGATTTTCTCTCAGGATGATGTTGTTTATTTGCGGGTTGGTCTGCCTGTTCCGTCTTCCGGGGGAATGGTGCTGCGGGCAGTTTCTGCTCTGCGAGCCTCGGCAGCCCTTTGCTCAGACGCCCTTCTCTCAGCTTCCCTGGCTTCTGCGGCTCTGCCCTCGGCAGCTCTCTGTTCAGCAGTCCTCTGTTCAGCAGCCCTCGCCTCTATGGCTCTCTCCTCGTTTGCCCTTGCTTCAGCAGCCCTGTTCTCGGCGGCCCTCTCTTCGGAAGCTCTTGCCTCCCTGGCTCTCTCCTCATTTGTCCTGGCCTGAGCTGCCCTCTCCTCATTTGCCCTTACCTCAGCAGCTCTCTGCTCCGAGGCTCTTGCTTCAGCAGCCCTTTGCTCAGAGGCCCTTCTCTCAGCTTCCCTGGCTTCGGTGGCCCTTCTCTCAGCGGCTCTGCTCACTGCATCCTTTGCTTCTGCCGCCATCCTCTCGGTTTCTCTCGCTGCAGCATCCCTGCTTTCGGCATCCCTGCTCTCGGCAGCGCTTTCGCGTGCAACTTTCTCTTCAGCGGCCTTTGCCTGTGCTGCAACAGCCTCAGATGATCTCCTTTCGGTATCCCTGATCTCTGCGGCAGACCTGTTATTCGACCTTGCGTCGCTGGTTGTCCTTCTGCCGGCCTCTTTGGCGGCGGAGGTGTTCCTTCCGCTGACCGACTGCGGTGCTGTCTCCCTTCGTGAAGGGGTATTGGGTGCAGCCTGGCTGCGTGTGCCCTCGGCAACAGCCGGACGTGTCCTCTGGTAGAGAGCCTCACCATCACGCCTCAGCTCGGGGCGCGAGTAGGTCTGACTGTAATTGCCTTCGGCCACCCTTCTCTGCACCTGGGGCGACTCCTGACGGACGCTGTGGTAGTAGAAGTCGTTGTAGCGATGGTACCTGGGTACTCCTATGTGATGATAATGGCTGTAGTAGTGATCGTTCCATCCTGAGTGGTACCCGTAGTAGTAGTCCCAGTAGTAGGGTCTCCAGGGATCCCAGTAGGCAGGGTAGTAGCCCCAGTACCATGAGGAGTTCCATCCGCTGTAGTACGGGCTGTAGATGTATACAACCACCGGCCAGTCGTACATGTCCCACCAGACATTGTTATAGTAGTTCACTCTTCCATAGTGGGCCGGTTCGTTATAGTACCTGACCTTTTTATGTTTTGCAAAGAGGGGTTCGATGACGTAGTTCTTTCCGTAAAGAGCCTGATCGCCTATTATCTGTATCCTGACCTTGTTCCTGCGGAGCCTCTCAACGGTTATGACTGCCACATCCTGGTAATCCTTCCGGCCAAGCACTGCGCGTAGCACGATGGTGTGCACCTTGCCGTCCCTGTAATCGGACACTGTAATGTAGTCAACCCTCCAATCGCCGTTGAGGTCAAGGTTGTTGATCCTGGAATCCCTGTCGTTGAGGCTTCTCTCGAACTCTTCAAGGGTTTCGGAGTTGCGGAACAGGTCCATGACTGCGTAGAGATTGAGGTTGTCGCCCGGGAGACCCAGGTATTCCTTCGGATAGTTCTGTGCGCTGGTTGTCGTCATTACTGCTGCCAGAACTGCGAGGACCGATGTGATAATTGACTTTTTCATCTCTTTAAGTGTTATGAAGATCTGCTCTTCGAAAACATAAATGCAAAGGGTGTGCCAAACTGGCTGCGCAACCTTATGAGTTGGGCTTAAGGAGATGTTTTTGGTAAGATGTATTATATGTCAGCCAGTAGTGAAATAGTCGGCAGTCACCAGACCCTTGCCGACTGTGGACTGTGGACTGCTGACTGAAAGGAGACGTCAGTCTTCGTTCTGTGCGGGGTCTGGCTTCCAGAGGCCCTTCTTCTGTTTCCTGGCTTTCTCCGAAAGTTTTACGAATTCGTCGGCATACCTTACATTGGGGGGCATGGTCATGACCGTGGCATAGCCTTTCTTAACAAGATCGGCGTTGATAAAGGTGCCGTCCTCAAGATAGACATATGCCAGCGTCCGGCCGAAACGGTCATACTGCGAGACATCATACTCAAGCCTGACCTTCCGGCCATCAAGGAGCTGTTCCAGGTAATCGGAGGACTGGGAGCCGAAATAGTCTTTCAGTTTTTTCCCGCTGTTGCGGGGCTCAGGGGCATCAACGCCGATCAGTGTGCCGAAGCCCTCAAGGTTAATTTGCTCAGGTTCAAACTCAACGGCAATGCCGCCAAGAGAGACGATCTTCTCAACAGCAAGCATGTATAGCGTGTCTTCGAGGAAGTTCCTGTTGACACCGAAGCGCAGTCCTTCCAGTTTAAATTGCTCCAGCTCTTTCCAGTAGTCAATACTATTCGGATTGTCTTTTGTTGCTGCGTCAGCACTGTCCTCTCCGCACATTGCAGACAGAAGTATGGCATTGTCAGTCACCGTTCTGGTCATTGGGCCGGGGGTGTCGAGCGTGCCTGACAGGGGAGCTACATCTTCCCAGATTGCATTTTTGTCCAGTATTTTCGACTGGATCAGCATGTACCGCATTTTCGGGGACTGATGATCCGCATTCTCTGCCAGCTCTTCAGATTCACCATATGGTATCCACGGGGGTATTGCAGTAACAGGAGCCCGGTTGCACGCAGGTAAAAGAGTCAACAGAAGAAGGAACAGTTTTTTCATCATTTTCTTTGAATCAGGATAATAGCGGGTGCTTTGGACGGGGTCTTTAAATGAGGTGCTTAAAATACAAAATTAAATTTTATGAAGAGCTGATGATGCCAGAAGGTATAGGGTCCTGACTTTACGGACTTTTGACTTAAAGGTCTTTCGACTTTAACCTATCTTTGACACATGTAAAACTGAGCTTATGGGATGGTCATTCAAGGGTATGATGTATCAGCTGTTTATCGATCCGCTTATTGCAGGACATCGTAACAGAGTAGCGGCGCGCGTAGGTCCGCCGGATCGGGTCATTGATGTAGCCTGTGGTACGGGAGCTTTGACGATGGCCATGGCTGGCAGGGCGGAGCATGTAACAGGCATTGATATCTCCGAGGATATGATCATCACTGCCCGCAGGATGGCAGAGAGGAGAGGATTCACCAATGTTACACTGACTTTGCACGATGCCTCCGACCTCTCATGCTACGCTGACAATGAGTTCGATGTGGCTGTTGCATCAATGGCCATTCATCAGTTTGAGGCGGAGCTGGCAGCGAAAATACTCTCAGAGATGGGCCGGATTGCAAAGAGGGTCATCATTGCCGACTATAACTGCCCTATGCGGAGAAACTTACCGGCGGTGCTCGCATGGTCAATTGAATATATGGCAGCGGGGGATCATTACCGTAACTTCAGGATATACATGCAGAACGGGGGCATGCCATGGCTGGCCGGCAAGGCAGGGTTGATCATGGAAGTCGTTGAAACAAGAGGATCAGGTGTGTTCGTGGTGGCTCAGGGTGCAAAGGGGCGTTAAACATGCTGTTCATCTGCCAGGCCAATAAATCCTTGCTTACTGCTTTTTATCTTTGCTGAGGAACCGCTTGCCGTCCTCACGGCATATCTGCTTTATGAGCCGGCGGCCTGACATGATCGAGGTGGGGAGGCCGCCGCCGGGCTCGACCCACTGACCGCACATGTAGAACCTCTTCAGCCCGGGCACAGTCTGAGCCATCGGTTTTGTCATTGTATAGGCGTTATCAGGGGTGATGAGCCATCCCTCGAAAGAGCCCTTCCAGTTGCCTGTGTAACGCTCGAAGGTGAGCGGGGTTGCAACGTCAGTCACCTCTGTCTGCTCAGCGATGCCGGGGAACCGTTGCTCGAGGAGCCTGATGATCTGGGAAGCGATTTCATCCTTTTTCTGCACATAGATGTTTCTGTCCTCCGCCAGCTTCTTCCAGTATTCGTAATCCGACTCGAGCATGACAGTGACGGCGGTCTTGCCTTCCGGCGCCATTGAAGGATCCTGGTTATATATATGTACAGGCAGACGCCCGCACATCTTGCCGGCTATCATCACGGGCTCCCTGAGTGGAAAAGTTATGCCTGAGACGGTTAAGGGAATTTCGTCGAACCTGCGGTTGATACCCAGTGAGACAAAAAGGAGTGATGCGAAAGTGGGCCATTTATCGTAAGGCTCACGTGTCTTCGTGTCGAGGTATTTGCCATCGAGCATATTGAAGAGGGTACTGTAACCGTCTGCAGCAGAGATAACCCTCGATGCTGCGATCTCGGTACCGTCAACAAGCCTGATCCCTGTAGCCCTGCCGTCAGAGGTGAGAATCCTTGCCACCTTTTTGTTATAGTGCAGGATGCCGCCCAGCTCCCTGTAGCGCATCTCAAGCGCCTGAGACATGGGCATGGATCCGCCAATTGGGTAGCCGGCATTCCGGCTATGAAGCCATGCAAAAGTGAAAAGCAGGAAGACCACCGAGAATTCCGGTATCCATAGCTCCCTGAATGCCTCCCTGAGCAGCGGATCCCTGAAGCGGCCTGCAAACTCCTCGCCTGTGACCTTGGTCCACTCGCGGAAAGCTTTGCCATACTTCATGAAAGTGAAGAAGGTGGCAACGCTCTTCCTCAGGCGGACCGTCAGGGGTTCTGTGTCTGACGGAAAGTCGAAGGCGGCACACATCCGGATGCCTTTTATAAACTTCCTGATCGTATCTTCATCCTGCGGGGAGAGAGCAAGGAGGTGGCTCTCAAGCCGGTCGATATCGGCATAAAAGATAACCGTTCGCCCGTCAGCTCCTTCGCAGCGGCAATACTCATCAGCATAGACGAACTCACTGCCGCTGGCAACACCTGTCTCTCGCCAGATTGCATTATAGGGACTCTCAGGCGACGAACCTACCAGCCAGTGTACGCAGGCATCGAAGGTATAACCCTTTCTCTTCCAGGAGGTACAGAGTCCGCCGGGTTGATTATGCATCTCGAATATCTGTGTGTTATAACCGTTGAGGCGCCCGTAGATTCCGGCAGCCAGTCCGGCAAAACCTGCGCCTATGATGATCATGGATTTTTCATCTGATGCCATTGGAGTTCCTGATAGGTGTGAAGATCAAAGGTAATGAACATACAGTTATTATAACATGAGTATTCCACACAATGAATCGGGAATTTCTTAAAAAAAATATATTATATCGCTTGCGATAGAAAATTAAAGTATTACATTTGTATCGCGAACGATATAATCACAAGCGATAAAAATATAAAAGAATATGAAAGTACAGTTTTATGATTTTAAGGCGAAGACCTTGCAGGGCAGGGAGACAGGTATGGATACCTACAAGGGAAAGACGGTTCTTGTTGTGAACACGGCAAGCAAATGCGGTCTTACTCCGCAGTATGAAGGGCTGGAAGCTCTCCACAGGAAACACAAGGACAAGGGTCTGGTGATTCTTGGCTTTCCGTCCAACCAGTTTGCGAACCAGGAGCCGGGTGACGAGAAATCGATCGCTGAAGGATGCCTGCTCAACTATGGGGTCACCTTTCCGATGTTCTCCAAGACAGATGTTAACGGTCCGGATGCCCACCCGCTTTTTAAATACCTGAAAAGCGAACTGCCGGGCGTTTTGAGCAACAAGATCAAATGGAACTTCACGAAGTTCCTGGTTGATGCTGAGGGCAGGCCGGTGAAAAGGTTTTCACCAACGACAAAGCCTGAGAAGATCGGGGAGTATCTTGAAAAGAAGATTCTCAAGTAATTTCCAAAGCCATGGCCACAGAAGAGCTTAAACTTGCCAACCAGCTTTGTTTCCCGCTATATGCTGCATCAAGGCTCATCACCAGGAGTTACCAGTCTTATCTCAATGAGATGGGAATCACATATCCTCAATACCTGGTGCTGCTGGTGCTATGGGAGCATGACGGACTTACTGTGAACGAGATCTCGAATAAGCTGATCCTCAACACTAACACCACAACTCCTCTCCTGAAGCGTCTCGAGGTGCTTGGCATAATCACAAGGAGGCGGTCAGCTGATGACGAGAGGAAGGTTTTGATCACTCTCACAGTCAAGGGTCGATCTATGGAGCAGGTGGCTGCGGGAATTCCTCTGAAGCTGGGTGCAGCCCTGCTACCGGAAGGAATGAACGAAACAGATATCACTGACCTGAGGGAGAGGCTCCATACAATAATCAATTATCTGTCGGATAAATCAGAGTGACCTTAGGAACCTCCGACCCTCCGACCGCAAGACCTTCAGGTCTACTTCCTCCTGAATCCGCCTTTTCTCGACTGAGGGCGGGAGGGGCGGTGTGACGGCGCTTCGGAGTGACTTTCTGCAATGAAGTCGGGCAACGGGGCCCTGTAGACATTGTAACCAATCAGTTTTTCAATGCGCTGCAGTTTAAACATGTCTGCCTTGCTGACGAGGGTTATGGCCACTCCGGTTGTCTCTGCGCGTGCAGTACGGCCCACACGGTGAACGTAATCCTCTGCGTCTGACGGTGCATCGTAGTTAACCACCAGGTTGATATCCTTTATGTCTATTCCGCGGCTCAGGACGTCGGTGGCCACCAGCACTCTGGTGCGGCGTGACCGGAAGCGGAGCAGAGTCTCCTCCCGTGCCTTCTGTTCGAGGTCTGACGATATGCCCTCGACTGAGTATTCCCGGGAGCGGAGTCCCCTCACTATTTCATGAACTTTCTTCTTGGTTGAGCTGAATATGAGGATGCTGTGGTATTCCGGCTTGTCGGCTATCAGGCTGTTCAGCAGAGGCAGCTTCTGGTTGTCTTCCAGGAGGTAGACTGCCTGCAGAACACCCTCGGCAGGTTTGGACATCTCCAGGGCTATCTCCACGGGGTTTTTCATGATATGTTTCGAGAGCGACCTGATCTTCGGGGGCATGGTAGCGCTGAACATGAGTGTCTGACGCTTTTTCGGCACAAACGAGATGATCTTCATGATATCGTCGTAGAACCCGATGTCGAGCATGCGGTCAGCCTCGTCGAGCACAAGTGTCTCCACCTCATTGAACCTGACATAGCCCAGGTTGAGGTGAGATATCAGCCTTCCGGGTGTTGCCACGATGATGTCAGCACCGTGTGACAGGGCTTCCCTCTCCTGGTCCCAGGCACTTCCCTCGCCGCCACCGTAGACGGCCAGTGATGTGATGTTGAGGGTGTAAGCCAGCCCCTGTATCTGCTGATCTATCTGCAGGGCAAGCTCACGGGTGGGTACGAGTATAAGGGTATGGGTATGGGGTGGACGTTTGTAGATGATTTCGTTCATTATAGGGAGGAGGTATGCCGCGGTCTTACCGGTACCTGTCTGCGCGCAGCCGATCAGGTCATCTCCCTTCAGGATTACCGGGATGGCTTTTTCCTGTATAGGTGTTGTTTCCCTGAAGCCCATATATTCAACTGCATCTAGGATGTCGGGATCCAGGTCTAACTCATCAAAAGTCATTTATGTTGCTCTGTTAATGTTATTTGCCTTAGGCTCGGCAAAAGTAGTAAATATCAGGGGAAAGGCAATAGCGAATAGGCAATAGTCAATAGTTAAAAGGCAGTAGTCGGCAGCCGGCCCCGGTCCTGATTCATCAGGACCGAGGATCCTCGGTCCGCTTCAGCCGAACGGGACAGTCAGCAGTCGGCAGAGAAATTTTCGATTGCAGATTTTCGTCCCGACACTTCGTGTACGGGATTGATCCTGCACCTGCTTCGCCGGCTCAAATTGTCAAATTAATCGCAAATCCTTCAGGCTATCGACTTTAAAGACTTTACGGACTTTAAGGACTTTCGACTTCCATGAGCCAGTTGTCTGGTAATCTGATATTAGGTAAATTGCGTTGGATTAAAACTTGAGAGAATGAGAGCAGGAGTATTGTTGCTGTTAATGATCTTCCTGGTTGCGGGAAGTCAGGCCTCGGGGCAAAAAAAGGGAAAGACCATAAAGGCCACCGGCACCGTGACTGATATCAACCTGCTGCCAATTGAAGGCGCACTTATCGTGGTTGACGGTGAGGGCACAGGTGTTACCACCAACAAGAAGGGTGCCTTCAGGATCAGGCTCAACCCTGATACGCACAGCGTGGGAGTTTACACAACAACCCTCGGATCTGCCCTGACCCTGTTTGAGGGCCAGGATCTCTTCAATTTTGTGCTTGACAGCAATAAAGCTTTAGTGAATTTCGTTCCGCAGACTGCGGAGGGGGAACAGGATATAGAAATTGGTTATGGGACGGTAAAGAAGAAAAATCTCACCACCGGCGTCGGATATATTGATGCCCAGGATGATGCCAATGCATCGTACACCAATATCTATGATATGATCCAGGGAAAGGTACCCGGAGTGCAGGTAACGGGTTGCAAGATCACCATCAGGGGAGTCAACTCGATCAACCTGAGCACCGATCCGCTGTTTGTTGTCGACGGGGTTATTGTTAACTCCATAGATCACCTCAATCCGCGACAGGTCAAATCAATCACCGTCCTGAAGGGCTCCGATGCAGCCATCTACGGATCACGCGGCGCCGGCGGCGTCATCATGATCACGATGCTTGGAACAGGCAGGTAATTCCACCTGCCACCGCGGGAGGGCGGCAAGGCTGCAGGAGGTGCGGATTTATTTTTTCGGTTGATGAAAAGGCATAAGAAACGCAGTGAGTTGAGTTCACTGCGTTTCCGGTTTTATAGTCTGTGCTCTGTGTCCGGTGATCCCGGGCTTTGAGCTCTGTTTCGTGCGGGACTGCTTCACTCCTTTTGTACCGTTATCTGCGGGTTGAGTGGCTGTTGCTGTCAGAGCCTTTGGAGCTGTTGCTGCTTTTGGAGCTGTTGCTGCTTTTTGAGGGAGCACTGCTGCTGCTGCTGCTCTGCGACCTGGCAGCAGGCGCTGAGCTTTTATTGCTGCTGCTGCTGCTTTGCGAACTGGCAACCGG
>DZBJ01000010.1:27882-35739 GCA_022736275.1 Rikenella microfusus
GGCGCTGAGCTTTTATTGCTGCTGCTGCTGCTTTGCGAACTGGCAACCGGTGCTGATGATCCCCGTGAGGCAGAGGGAGATGTCTTCTGTACGGATGACGGCGATCTATGTGCAGGTGCCTCTGATCTGTTGCCTGCAGACTGCGATCTCTGTGCAGATGACTGTGATCTCGTTGCTGCCGGAGCTGATTTATCTACAGTTGACTGCGCTCTCTGCGCCCATGGCTGTGCTGACTGCGATCTCCCGGAAGCAGCCTGTCCTGATGACTCAGTTGACGATGAGCTTCTGTTTGCTGATGCCGGGGTGCTCTTTACTTCAGACGATGAAGATCTGCGGGCTGTCGCGTCGCTCTGGCTTGCTGCGGCTCCCGAAGCAGTGCCTGCTGCCGCGGATGAGCGACCTGAACTGGCGGTGGCTGATGAACTCCTCCTGTCGCCGTTTGCTGCTTCAGCTGCGCGGGCTGAGTTACCGTTGGCAGTGGCCTGGCGTGCTGAGCTACTGCGTGTACCCTGTGTGCTGGCGTATAAGGCTTCACCGTCTCTCCTTGACTCAGGCCGGGAGTAGGTCTGCTTATAGTGCCCTTCCGTGATACGGTGTGACACATTGGGTGAGTAAGCCCTTACGCTATTGTAGTAGTGGTCATGGTACCCGTAGTACCTTGGCTGATGCCAGTAGCGGTAATGTGAGTAGTAGTGATCATTCCAGCATGAGTGATATCCGTAGTAGTGGTGCCAGTAGTAGGGCCTCCAGGGATTCCAGTACACCGGGTAGTAACCCCAGTACCATATTGAGTGCCATGTGATGTAGAAGGGGCTGTAGATGAACCTGATCACCGGCCAGGCAGCGACTTCATAGTATGTGGTAGTTACCACGGTCACGTTGTCTGTGTAGACTGTCCTGCCTTTGTAGCCGGGATTAGGTGTCTCTGCATATATAGGTTCCACTATATAGTTTCTTCCGTACAGCGCTTCATCACCGATGAGCTGTATCTGCACTGCTCCGTTGCTGAACTTTTCAACCGTGAAGACGGCCACATCCTGGTACTCGTTACGGTCAAGGGCCGAACGAAGCACTATGGTATGGACATTTCCGTCGGTGAAATCGGAAACGGTAATGTAATCAACCATGTTGTCCCCGTTAAGGTCGAGGTTGTTTATCCTGGAGTTCTCGTCGTTGAGGCTTCTCTCGAAGGCTTCAAGGGTCTCAGACTCCTGGAAGAGATTCATGACTGCGTAGAGGTTCAGATTGTCACCCGGGAGACCCAGGTATTCCTTCGGGTAATCCTTCGCCATGACTGTCGTCACTGTAGCTATCAGGATTGCGAGGATCGATGTGCAGATTAACTTTTTCATCTCTTTAAGTTTTTTGAAGAAATGTCTCTTCGGTTTATAGAAATTCAAAAGTTGTGCCAAAGTATTTATCAAATAGTTAAGTAGTTGATAATAAGGAATTAGGCCATATAGGAATTGTCGATTTCAGATTTTCGTCCTGACACTTCGTGTACGGGATTGAGCCGGCGCCTGCGTCGCCGGCTCAAATTGCCGATTTATTCAAAAATCGCAAATCGCAAATCTTTCAGACTTTCGACTTTGCGGACTTTCTCCCGCTATTTGCAGGAGCGGATAATTATGAGTACCTTTGCACCGATTTAAGCATAAGTTAGATCTGTATAGTCAGCATATCTCCTTAATAATCAGATTTAAAGGAGTTCTTTCTACAATCACTAGTTTACGCTGAATAACATTTCGTCAGGAGAACATTGCCATTTTGAACAGATACTTGGTTAATGATTTTTCAGCGGCATTAACCAATTTAATAATTTAATGGGATATTACAGAGAACCCCGGTTGAGGGGAAAACAGAATCAAAGTCAGAACGACACGATAAAGAGAACACACAACAAGAAGAAGGTCAGCGCCGGAGCGGTAAATACGAACCAGTTTATCAGGAAAGCATCCTCATCAACACCTGTACTTTACAGGTCTGACAGGATGATAACCGATCTTCCCGTCGACGGGGCGATCATCCGCAACCTTCAGAAAAAAGGGTACGAAAAGCCAACAGAGATACAGGACCGGACCATCGAGGCCATCCTTAATGGACGGAATCTCATGGGACTGGCTCAGACAGGCACCGGCAAGACAGGTGCATACCTCATTCCGCTTATACACAATTTCCTTCGCAGCGATTCCGGGAGCAATGTGCTGGTGGTTTCACCCACACGTGAGCTGGCACTGCAGATCGACAAGGAGTTCAGGAGCATCGCTTTCGGGCTGAAGCTCTTCAGCACCTGCCTTATCGGAGGCACCAGCGTAAGGGCTGACGTTGACAAGCTGCGCCGTCCGGGCCAGATAGTCATTGGCACGCCGGGCAGGATAGCCGACATGGTACGTCAGGGAGCGCTGAATCTCAACAAATATAGCATCCTGGTGCTCGATGAGTTTGACAGGCTTCTTGACATGGGTTTCGCCGCGGAGATACAGAGACTGGTTGACGGCATGAGCCGGCGCAGCCAGACCATTCTCTTCTCAGCCACCGAGGACAAGAGCCAGAAAGCTCTTATAGGCAAGCTTATGTCCGATCCGTTTGAGGTCAGGGTGAGAAATGAGAACGTCAGTGCCGATAACATTGATCAGGATATCATTACGGTTAAGGATGGAGAGAAAAAGATCGATGTCCTCCTTAACATGGTTAAGGATCAGTCGTTTGAGAAGGTGCTGGTCTTTGCCGACACAAAGCGTGGTGTCAGTCGCATCTGCAGGGACCTTCGCAGGGGAGGCATCACTGCTGACGAGATCCATGGCGACAAATCGCAGAACTATCGCATAAAGGCGCTGGAATCATTCAGGAACCGGAAGATAAAGGTGCTTGTGGCAACAGATGTTGCTGCCCGCGGACTTGATATAGCAGATGTCTCGCACGTGATTAATTTCCAGGCTCCGAAGGATATGGAGAGTTATATTCACCGCATCGGCCGTACAGGCAGGGCCGGCGCCAGCGGAAAGGCGCTGACTTTCATTAACTAACACAGAAAGAATATGGCAGGACCGAACAACAGTTACATCAAGAAGCAGAAGACCGAAAAGCGTCTGAAGAAAAGAAAAGAGAAGGAGCAGAAGAAGCAGTACCGCAAGGATAACTCTCCGGGCGGCGGCCTCGAAAATATGATTGCCTACGTTGACAAGTTCGGCAACATCACTTCTGAACCCCCGGTTGAAGAGCCGGCAGGGCCGAAGGACAACTAGTCCATTCTTGCCTTAGCTTCAACACACCACAACAACTCAGAGACAAAACCGGCAGCCCGCTTGTCAGCGGTTGCCCTGTCTGCCGGCAGGCCGGCTTCATCAAATGTATCCAGGACCTTTGTCACCGGAAAAGTGGCAGGTACTGTCCAGGCGCGTATCTTCCAGAGTGAAAACTGCAGCGAGGTGACAGCCTGGATTCCTCCGAACGGACCGTCAGAGACGGTGGAGATGGCCACCGGTTTCCTGCGCCACTCATCATAAAGCAGATCAATCACATTCTTCAGGCTGGCAGGGTAGCCGCCGTTATATTCAGGTGCCACAATGATAACACCGTCGGCGGCACTAATCCTTGTCGCAAACTCAATCGCCCCGGGTAAGGGATCATTCTGAAGTTTCAGTCTTTCCTCAAACAGAGGGAAATCATATTCTTTCAGATCCAGTATATCCGCAATTGCCAGGTTATTCTCCTCAAGGTAGTTTTTAAGGTAGAGTGCCACCCTGTGGCTGTTCCTGCCGCGTCTGACGCTTGTTGAAATAATTGCAATTGTTCTCATGAGCGCCAAGTTACCAAAAAATCTGCATGGAACTACTCCTCTGACTTATAGCCCGAATCGGCAGTCGTTAGTCGCCATTCACTAGTCGGCCATCAAAAATGGTTAATCGAAAATCGGCAATTTGAGGCTCTTACAAAGGAAGAGACTCAATCCCGACCACGTAGTGCGTCGGGACGCAAATCCCCTACTGCCTGTTATGTAATCGGCAATCCGCCAGCGGGCGGACATAGTCGACAATTGGCAATCGCAAATTGCTATTGCCTACTCCGTCTTCTTCCACTTTATGGCGCAGCCGATGGCCCTGGTGCCTGAGAGGGACACCTGTTCGCCCTTCAGAATGCTGTTGAGAGCATCTTCGGCATATTTCTTATCAGCGGCAGCGGCATCATCTGTGTTATTGTCAATAGCGCCGACATACTCCACAATCAGCTTGCTGTCCTTCCATGAGAGTATATAGATGTGAGGCGTGTTTGTGGCTCCGTATTTGCGGGCAACCTCCTGTGTCTCGTCAAAGAGGTACTCGAATTTGTAATTGAGTTTTGCAGCAGTCTCCTTCATCTTTTCGAAGGAGTCGCCCGGAGAGGCAGCCGGATCATTCGGATTAATTGCAATGACGGGGTAACCCTTGGGGGCATACTTTGCATGCAGCTCCTGCAGCCTCTGGTCATATTTCTTCACAACCGGGCAGGTATTGCACCAGAAGGAAACAATAAATCCGTCAGCATCTTTTATGTCAGAGAGCGAAACCATTTCACCCTTCACGTTTTTAAGTTTAAAATCCGATGCAATGTCGCCGGCTTTGTACTGTGACTGTGCATTAAGGAGTCCGGCCATCATCAGGGCCCCAAGTGAAATAAACATGTGCTTCTTCATAACTTATTCATATTTGATAATTGGTATCTACTTGTATTTGTTTATCAGATACTTCAGTTCCTGTTCGGTGACCTCGGAGGGGTGGAAATACTTTATCTTCCCGGCATTGTTAAAGAAGAGGGTAACGGGAATGTTACCCTGCCAGCCTGCGTCAACCTTTTCAATCCAGCTGTTATAGTCGAGGTCTGTCATGACCCTGACATCTGCCGTGATCTTATTGGTATTGAGGAAGGGGATGAGCCTGCTCTCTATCTGGCTCGGGAAGTCGAGGCTTATCAGGATAAATTTTACATCCATGCCCTGGTATTCTTTCGACAGTTTCTCAAAGTATGGCAGTTCGGTTACGCACGGGGGGCACCATGTAGCCCAGAAGTTGACAACGTGCAATACATTATCCGGGCTGGCGAGTACCTTCTCCAGCTCCGGAACGCCTATTTGTTCCATCTTCTGTGCAGTCAGTGAAGCTATGCTTCCTGCCAGTAAGAATATGATTATAAAGAAAACTCTCATTAGCAAGTGGTGTTTACCGAAATAAACACACTGCCGGGGCGAGTTGTTCACTGTTTCACCCTTCAAAAGAAGTTGACGACGGATGATAAAGCAGGTTCTTCTGCCATTTGAGCTGGCAGGAGGAGGAACCTCTGCTCAATTTAAAATTGAATAGGCACCGCGGTTGTGTCTATCAGGATAGGAGCTTTTTCAGATTCATGTCCCACAAAGATTTTCCAGCCCTCTTCATGCTTCCTGAAGCCAACGGTGATCAGGTAATCATCCATCATCAGCTCATCACCTGTTGTCATGGTCATGCCGTTTCTGCCGTACCAGGTATAAATGAAACATTCCGGGCTGACAATTATATACTTCTCTGACTTGGTTTCAAAGGTCTGACCTGTGATGTACGGGAAGTTCTGTTCAGCCAACTCCATCATCCTGTCATAGTCATAAACCATGCCGGCCGCAATGTAAGTCAGGTCTGCAGTGTTCTCGAACATGCCGGTCAATGTTTTGACATCGCTTACGGTCATGGCATCGAAGTAGGTTTTGACTGCGGCAGCAGCCTCTTCCAGGACCGCGGCTTTCTGTTCTTCGGTCATTGGTTTGTCGGTTGTGCATGCTGCAATCAGCAGCAGAAAGGGAATAAGGAGTCTTGTTTTCATAGGCATACCGTTTTTTGTTAAGTTAGCTATCCTGTAGTCAATCAAATATCAAAGTTACACCTTACGAAGGCGGAAATCAATTTTTTTTAGCCCAGTACGATTTGAAACTGCCGGGTTTGGATTGACTTATCCGCGTTGTCTCATTATGCTCTTGCGATCCTCCTTTAGTTCACTGGAATTAATCAACCGTTTTTTCATTCTCCGGTTGCCGCATTTTTCATAATTTGTCGTCTTTAAAGCGAAATCTTAAACCCATGATCATGAAAAGGAGATATTTTACAATGACTGTCATGCTGTCACTGATTTTTGCATTCGTCACTTCTGATATGGCTGCACAGTCACTTACGCCCAAGCAACTCACCGCCGAATATGATAAAATGCTTTCGGATCAGTTCAAGGCCGGGGAGACAGGCTGCGCAGCCCTGGTAGCAATGAACGGACAGGTGATTTACCGCAAGGCTTTTGGCATGGCAGACCTCGAGCTGAATGTCCCGATGCAACCTGAAATGGTCTTCAGGATAGGCTCAATCACAAAGCAGTTCACCGCCATCGCCATACTGCAGCTGATGGAGCAGGGCAAACTGTCGCTGCAGGATGAAATTACCAGGTTCATACCTGATTATCCCATGCAGGGGCACTCAATAACCGTTGAACACCTGCTGACCCACACCTCCGGGATAAAGAGCTACACGAATGTGCCTGAATTCCAGAAGTTCATCAGAACAGACATGAAGTCCGAAGAGGTTATTGACCTTATCAAATCAAAACCGATGGAGTTTGCCCCGGGAACAAAATGGAACTATAACAACTCAGGCTATTTCCTCCTGGGATATATTATCGAAAAAGTGTCAGGCAAAACATACCAGGAATACCTGCAGGAAAATTTTTTCTCTCCCCTGGGGATGACCTCATCATGCTACGGCAACGATACAGAGATAATCAAATGGCGTGCCTCGGGCTACCAGCCGGGCAAAGAGGGTGCGGTTAATTCCGACTTCATGAGCATGTTGCTGCCCTACGCTGCCGGATCAATCATGTCAACAGTTGATGACCTCTATAAATGGAACCGGGCAGTCCACTCATACAAGCTTGTCAAAAAGGAAACCCTTGATATGGCCCATACTGCATATAAACTGAAAGACGGGAAGTCGACAGGCTACGGCTACGGCTGGTCTCTGAGTGAGCTCCAGGGAAACCCGACCATTGAACATGGGGGAGGGATCAACGGTTATCTCACCAGTTCGGTATATCTGCCGGATGAAGATGTTTTTGTTGCCCTTTTTTCAAACAGCAACGGCAAGGCCCCGGAATTCAGCTCTCTGAAAATGGCTGCCCTGGCAATAGGCAAACCTTTGAAAACAACAGAGATGCAGCTCAACGAAGCTGCTCTGAAAGAGTACCAGGGGATTTATGTCAGTGAAGAAAACAAGGAGGCCAAAATAGTAATGGAAGAAGGTAAACTCGCCGCAGCCAGATCGGGTGGTTCAAGAAGGACAATGATACCAGTTGAAAAGGATATGTTTCTGATTGAGAATTCTTTCACATCACTGAAATTCAGCAGGGACCCTGCAGGGAAGATCATCATGGCCACGTTTGACGACAGGGGTGATGTTACGGAATGGAAGAAGAGCGACAAGTCTCTCGAAGAAAAGAAGGTGGTAGCAGTGGATGAGGCCAAACTTGATAAGTACGTCGGTGAGTACGAGATCCAGCCAGGCTTCAGCATCGCATTCACCCGTGAGGGTGCCAGGCTCTTCACCCAGGCCACCGGGCAGCCGAAATTTGAGATTTTCGCCGAGACCGAATCGAAGTTCTTCCTGAAGGTGGTTGATGCCCAGGTTGAGTTTGTTGCCGGCGACGACGGCAAGTTCAATAAGATAATCCTGTACCGGGGAGGGCAGCAGATAGAGGGGAAACGCGTCAGGTAGCAGGTATTAGGCATCTTGTATAAACAGTCGGCAGTCCTCAGTCAGCAGCCGGCAGTCCTCAGTCAGCAGCCGGCAGTCCTCAGTCAGCAGCCGGCAGTCC
>DZBJ01000010.1:35839-73090 GCA_022736275.1 Rikenella microfusus
CAGCCGGCAGTCCTCAGTCAGCAGCCGGCAGTCCTCAGTCAGCAGCCGGCAGTCCAAATCAGTCCTCAGTCAGCAGCCGGCAGTCCTCAGTCAGCAGCCGGCAGTCCAAATCAGTCCTCAGCCGGCAATAAGGGATAAGATGTATAATCTTACGCTGTAGGCGTTAACGTATTGTAGTTCAGGAAAATGTCTTTTTTTTACTCCGTAGGAGTTGAAGTATTGTCTCTTACGGGTACGGGATTGACATTTCCGGACGGGTTAAAAAATCTTAACGCACAGGGTGGAGCTGAGCGCCGGAGCAAAAAAGATTTACCTTTAACGAAATTATTTCGCAACCTGATGAAAAAAACAGTCCTCACCCTTTTACTGCTGGCCGCTGCAGCCGCAACGGGAGACCTGTGGTCATGCACCACCTTCCTCATGTCAGGCAGGTACACTCCTGACGGAAGGCCGATACTCTACAAGCACCGTGACACAGGCACCCTCGACAATGCCCTGGTCTTTTTCACCGACGGTAAATACCAGTATATAGGAATGGTCGACTCCAAAGATTCATGGAAGCAGGAGGTATGGGGAGGATTTAACTCCGCCGGCTTTGCCATCATAAACTCGGCTGCCTATAACAACAACAGCGGCGACACCACAAAATTTGCCGACCAGGAGGGTGTGGTGATGAAACAGGCTCTGATGAGCTGCGCCACTCTGGCCGACTTTGAAAAGATGCTTACTGACATGCCCAGGCCACTTGGAGTGGATGCCAACTTCGGAGTGATAGATGCGCAGGGCGGTGCCGCCTATTATGAAACCGGCAACTTCAGCTTCAAAAAGATCGATGCCAATGACCCGGCGCTCGCCCCCTACGGACTGCTGATACGCACCAACCACTCCTTCACCGGCACTGTTGACGTCGGAGGCGGGTATATCAGGTATGCCACCGCCAGCGAAGCGCTGAACATGGCCCTGGCACAGAAGAGACTTGATCCACAGTACCTGATCAACAGCATCTCGCGCAATCTTAAGCACTCCCTCACGGACGTCAACCTCAGGGCTGACCTTCCTGCAGACGCTGCCACAGCCACATTCAGGAACTTCGAGGATTTCATTCCCCGCACCTCATCCGCTTCAGTAATGATGGTCGTCGGAGCAGCAAAGGGTGAAGACCCTGACAATGCCATGATGTGGACCCTTACAGGATTCCCGCTCACAACAATGGTTGTTCCCGTTTGGGTCAGCGCAGGCAAGAACCTGCCACAGGTGGTGACAATAAAGGAGAACATGCATGCACCGTTATGCGATGCGGCAATGACCCTCAAGCGCCAGCTTTTCCCCATCACCCCCGGCTCAGGAGGGAAATACATGAACATTGCCCTGCTGCTCAACGGTGAGAAGACGGGATTTCTTCAGAAGATTGAACCGGCTGAGGATATGATCTTCATGAAAACCAGGGAGCTGACAGCTTCAGGCCCCGGGAAAGGCAAACCGCAGAAGGATAAGATAATTGAGCATTATAAATGGCTCGACAGTTATATAATGCAGTCGTACAGAGATTTGTTCGGAGTAGAAATAAAGTAAAGTTACCGGTAAATGAGAATAACACAATTTTCTGCAACAAGGGGCATTGTGCTTCTTGCTGCCGCACTGCTGGCTTTCCCCTGGTCTGCATCGGCCATTGAGAAGTACAGTGACCCGGCGGGGGTTAACAAGCGCATTGAGCAGCTTCGTCAGAGCTCTCCGTCATTGGTGAAGGTGCACAAGATGGCCGTCACACCAGGCGGACGGGAGATGCTGATGATCGAGATCGGGAAAGCAGGTACTGCCGTACCAGCTGTGATGGTCACCGCAAACATGACGGGCACCACACCTGTCGCCACCGAGGCAGCACTGTCGCTTGCCTCGCGCATCGCATCCGATGCATCACTCCCGGTCAGCCATACATGGTATATAATCCCGATGGGTAATCCCGACGCCTATGCCCGTTTCTTCATGAAACCCCTCTGGTCTGATCCCGGAAATGCCACGCCATTCAATGACGATACCGATGATCAGACTGATGAGGACGGTTACAATGACCTCAATAATGACGGCCTCATCACCCAGATGAGGGTGAAGGCTCACGACGGAACATGGGTGCCGGTTGAAGATGAGCCTCGACTGATGCGCAGGGCCGATGCAGCAAAGGGTGAGAAAGGCATTTACAAGCTTTACAGTGAAGGTACAGATGACGACGGCGACGGACAGTACAATGAGGATGCCCCGGGCGGAACCAACGTCAATATCAACTTTCCCCACCTCTTTAAAAGCTTCGGGAAGCGAAGCGGACTCTACCCCGGCTCGGCGCCCGAGTCGGAGGCACTGCTGAAGTTCGCTTTTGCTCATCCCGAAATAGCCATGGTCTTCTCCTTCGGTACAACCAACTTCCTCCTTGCCCCTCCACAGGGTGGCAGAAAAGGCTCGCTGGATACCGAAAACATAAGGATACCGAGGGAGATAGGAACGGCACTGGGGGTGGATGTCTCCCGGACCTACACCATGGATGAGATCATGGAGATGGTTCAGCCGATGCTGCCTCCCGGCATGACGGCCGATGAGAGCATGATCGCCGGCTTCCTGGGACTGGGAGCTGTGGTCAATCCCTTGCCGGAAGATATCTCATTCTACAATGAAATCTCATCGGATTACAAAGAGTACCTGAAGAAAAAGGGCGTGACCCAGGAGCGGTTTGACCCGGCTCAACCTGAGGATGGCTCATTCGAACTGTGGTCATATTATCAACTGGGACTGCCAGTCTTCACGATGGATATGTGGGGTCTGCCCAAACCGAAGGAGGAGAAGAAGGAGAGCGACGGTATCACCACCGAGTCTCTTGAGAAGATGTCTTCTGAAGAATTTCTGGCGCTGGGAGAGGAGAAGATTGCCTCTTTCCTGAAGGAGAGTGGTGCCCCGGCACAGTACAACGCAAAAATGGTGATGGGAATAGTGAGCAGCGGACAGATGAAGCCGGCACAGATGGCGGCCATGATGAAACAGATGCCTGCTCCGAAGAAGGATGAGAAGAAGGGTGATCCGAAGGAGACAGCACTGCTGGCCTATTCAGACAAACACCTGGAAGGGAAGGGATTCGTGCCCTGGACAGCATACAAACACCCGACGCTCGGCGACGTTGAGATAGGAGGGATCGCCCCGTTCGCCGAAAACACACCGCCGGCATCGGTGGTTGACTCGCTTCTTGATCTTCACCTGCCCTATTTGTTGGGACTCGTGAAGCGGTTGCCAAAGCTGGCTATTGCGGAGACGAAGATGACAGACAAGGGAGGCGGTGTATACCAGCTCGAGGCATGGGTGACGAATGAGGGATTCCTCCCGTTCCCAACAGCTATGGGCAAGAGGAACAAAGTCCCGGCACCGGCAATAATGACGATTGAGGGAGATGGCATAGAGATCCTCTCCGGGAAAAAGAGGACTCCCGTAAACGATATGGGAGGAATGAAATCGGCCAGGTATCTCTGGCTGGTCAGGTCCCCGAAAAAGGGAACCGTGACAATAAGGCTTGAATCAAAACAGGCCGGGATTGATTCAGAAAAGATAACTATCGGAGGTTAGCCATGAGAGGAAAAAGATCATTCATGACCGCGGCACTGACGGCTCTTGCCATCGTGCTGATACAGGCACAGGAGGTTAAGGTGCCACTGAGGTTCGACTTTTATTACAGTTACGAAAAGGTTGTTGAAGCCCTCAAGGCTCTTAATACGGCTTATCCGGAGATGACTAAGCTTGACCAGGTTGGGAAGAGCGAGGAGGGGAGGATCATCTGGGCACTGACAATCAATAACCCGAAGACGGGAGAACCCTTTTCAAAACCCGGCGTTTACGTCGACGGCAACATCCACGGTAACGAGATACAGGCCTCCGAGGTGTGCCTCTACCTGGCAAACAGGCTGCTTACCAACTATGGCAAGCTGAAGGAGATAACCGAGGTGGTTGACCGCAACGTCTACTATATCATACCTGTGGTCAATGTCGATGGCAGGGCGCATTTCTTTGATGATGCTAATAATCCAAGTTCCAACCGCGGACTCCGGATATCAGTGGATGATGACCGCGACGGCCTTTATGACGAGGACGGTCCGGATGATGTCGACGGCGACGGAAACATTACCACGATGAGGATAAGGGATACCCTTGGCAGGCTCAGGACCGATCCTTCCGATAAAAGGCTGATGATTGCCATCAAGCCCGGGGAGAAGGGCGAATGGACAAGACTGGGGCAGGAGGGGATCGACAATGACGGTGACGGCGTGGTCAATGAAGACGGTGAAGGGTATGTTGACGGCAACCGAAACTGGGGATACAACTGGCAACCTCCGTATGTGCAGAGGGGAGCAGGAAATTATCCTTTTGAGGGAAGCGGAATAAAAGCCATCGCCGAATGGATGCTGGTACGCCCCAACATCATAATGGTGTTCGCCTTCCACAACAACGGGGGGATGTACCTCAGGGGCCCGTCGTTCAAGGCTGCGGGAGAGCTGCCCCAGGGAGACATATCAGTATATGACTACCTTGGGAAGAACATTGAAAAGATCGTTCCCGGCTATGAATACCTGATAAGCTGGAAAGACCTCTATTCGACCTATGGCGACTTCACGGACTTCACTAATAACCTGGTTGGCTCATACTCGTTTGTCGGCGAGTTGTTCCAGGTGGAGACCGAAACCTTCGACGGGACCATGATGAGAAAACAGGAGGAGAGATCAATGTTCGGAGAATCATCCGATGCCGAGCGGCAGAGGCTGCTCTTCAATGACAATGTCGTGCAGGGCGGGCAGTTCGTCGAGTGGAAGGCGTATAAGCATCCGCTCTACGGCGATATTGAGGTTGGCGGATGGACGAAGATGAGCTCCAGGCTGCCGCATCCGTTCATGCTCCAGGACCTCGTCCACAGGAACGCCTCGGCGGTGATCTTCACGGCACAGTACACTCCCAAAGTGGTGATGGATGTGTTTGAGGTGAAAAAGATTGACAGCGACCTCTGGCGGGTGAGAGTCAGGCTGGTGAATGAGGGGGTGATGCCTTCAGTCACGCATGCCTCAATGAAGAACAAGCTCTACCCGCCTGATATTCTCAGCCTGACGGGCAGCGGTGCCAAGGTGGTAAGCGGTGGCGTGCTGAAAGATCCCTATATGGAACTCGTTGACTATAAGGAATACAGGCCTGAGGTGCAGATGTGCCAGGTGCCGGGGTCAGGAAAGACAGAATACCAGTTCCTGGTAAGCGGGAAAGGCAGTATTGAACTCAGATTTGAATCGGCCAAGGCAGGGAAAATCAGCAAGACAGTGGCGCTCAAATAGGCATTAGGCATTAGGCAATAGGCAATAGGCAATAGTGGTGGCAAAATACAAATAGATTCTGCGTATCATTCAGACAGTCAGACTACTGCCTGCTGCCTACTCCCTACTGCCTACTGTTTGAATTTCTCTGTAACGAGCGGCGGCCATTGAAGGTCGAGACCTTTCAGGGTTCTGAGGACCACTTCAGCAACAGCGTACAGTTTCTGCCAGTTCTTATCGGCAGGAGCTACATGCCACGGCACATCGTTGCAGCGGGTGAGAACCTGCTGGTATACTTCAAGATACTCATCGAACTTCTCCCTCGTATCCCAGTCGCCGTCCTTGTGCTTCCAGTGCTTCTCCTTCATCTCAATGCGCTCCATCAGCCTCTGCTTCTGCGCCTCTTTTGATACATTCAGGAAGAACTTCACAACCTTCGTGCCGTGGTCCTCAAGCATCTTCTCGAAGGTGTTGATGGTTTCATACCGCTTCTCAATGATATCAGCGGGTATGTACTTTCCAACCGTTGGCACCAGTATATCCTCATAGTGTGACCTGATGAAAACCTGCATCACACCATTGGCCGGGCATACCTTGTGCACCCTCCAGAGAAAATCGTGCGAATACTCCAGGTCAGTGGGTTTCTTGAAACTGTACACTTCAAAGCCAACCGGATTGCAATACCTCAGCAGACCTTTCGTAAGACCGTCCTTGCCCGAGGCATCGGTGCCCTGCAGGACAACTATCATGCTGTACTTGCCATGGGCGTACATCTTGTACTGAAGCTCGCCGATCTCCTTCAGCATCTTCTTTGTCTTCTTCTCCGTCTCCTTCTTGTTCCACTCCTTGTTGAAGGTGGGGTAATCAGTTATTTTCATGATGTCATGTTTATGCTTCATGTAAAATTAAGAATTAAGAGTGAAGAATCAAGAATTGCCATCTCTTTTCAGGTCACAGGGTGACACTTATATCTGTAATGAAATACCAAAGCGGTGGCCGTAAGCGTTGTAAATCAACAATAACCCCCTTTCAGTAATGAGAAACAACAAAGTTTTTGCATTCCTGCTTGTCCTGGCCATAGCTCTTCAGGCCGGTGCACAGCAGATGAAAATTGCCGAAGCTGTCAGGTTCGACGGCGTGGTGACTGTGAGTGACCTCAAGCCTGCACAACAGGCTGTCCATCCTGTGGCTGCACGGGCAATGGCCCGTGGTGAAACACCCGGTACATTCAACAATGTACAGTATCAGTTAGCAAAGAACGTCCGGGCGCTGACCCCTGCACAGAAGAACAACATTAAGCTTAAGCAGGACGGCATCCTCGATCTTACGGGAGGCGCCTTCCGGCCCAGTCCCGACTCGGTTTACATAGACCCTGCCAGTGATCTGGTTCTGCAGGCTGAGCCCGTTGACGACAACCAGATGATCGCTCTCAGACCCTCTCTCTCTGCCGTCTTTCAGGATATTGACGTGCCGGAGCAGGAGGTTCCGGTAACGCTTGCCAACACCATATCAATGGCAAAGGGAATCGTTGAAAGTTCACTGCAGTTGGATAACAAGTATGCCGTTAACCTGCAGTTTGACAGCGTGAAATTCCTCATTGACAAGGTCGACGATGACTCGCTGACCGTTACGCTCGACGGCCAGATTCTGCTTACCAACCCGCGGGTTGAAGGCAAGTACTCAAAGAACAACGGTTACCGCCTTGTATTCCTGGCAACGGAGCAGATTGACATGAAGATATACACCAGCATGAAGCTGAAGGAGGAGGTGAAGACACCCATTTGGGGTACGGAGATGCAGATGTCTGACCTGGGCAAATGTGAGATAGGTCTCTTCATCCTGTGCACCATGGAGGGCCATGTGACCCTTGCCGTGGAGATTCACCAGGGTATTGAGATGGCAATGGGTGCAAGAGGCAGTACTTTCTGGTACGTCCCCACGAGTATTCAGAATGTCTCAACGATTGATGCATGGTGTGACATTGATTACAGAGTCACCTCGCAGATGAAGGCATTCATCGGTTTTCAGTGTACAGCCAACCTGAAGGTGAAGGGATACAATGCCCTTGACATCTATGTCAACGGAGGGATGGAGGGCACCGTTGCCACCGACGGCCTGACCCTCGATGCTGATGTAGGACTGAGGCTCAAGGCGGGAGGGAAGATAGTCTCGAAGAGCTTTACCCTGCTTGACCGTTACTATTCACTGTGGAAGTTTCAGAAACCTGATTACCACGGCTATGATATGGTCATCCATGAGGCCTGTGCATGGGGCGACTATGTTGCCGGGGAGATTCGCAGCCTGGTTCCGGGAAGCAGGCCGGGAGTGATGGATACTGTTCCCTACAAGGGGAATCTGACTGTCATCGTAAGCCGGCCGGGCAGCACCGGCAGCCAGCACACCGCAACAACCGACGCCCAGGGTGTCTTCATCGCCAGGGATGTCCCCCTGAAAAAGGGAGATAAAGTGACGGTCAGGCTTCCGGATGTACCTAATGCCAGTCCTGCAATTGATGCAACCATACCTTTTAAGGAGATAAAACTCTACTCGGCTGACTATTTTGCAGGCCTTGCCGAGGGCAGTGTGGCCGGCTCGAGAAGCAGGTGGGCGAAGCTGGCCGGGGCACCTCAGGGAGGTCCTTCGGCTGCTGCCGCTGCAGTGGCTGGAAATAGTCCTGCTGACCGTTTCAAGGGTGCAATACCGCAACAGGAGACCATCAACAGGATAAATGAGTTCAGGAATAACCTGACCGTTTACCGCGGTCCTATTGAGTTCATCACACAGTCGGTACCGAAGGCCGTTCTTACAGGCACCGCCCCGCAGGGCACACGGACGCCGGCAGTGACGGAGAAGCTGAAGCCCAACAGGGGAACAGTCAACTCACCGCTGGGAGCATTCCTGGTGACCGGGCTGAACTTTGATCCCGGCCAGAAGGTGAAGGCCCGGGCAGTGATAGAGGGATTCACAGTTGAATCGGAATGGGTGGAGACGGAGGGACTGATAGTCTCAGCCATTGAAAGCGAAGAGCTGAATGTCAGCGTGAGGCCGGGTAATGAGACAATCTCGGCCAGTAACAGCTTCGTGGTTGTGAGTTCACTGCACGGTGAGACAGCCCCGTCAGGGACGGTGAAGATGGTCAGGGGCGCCGATGCTCCTCACGGCTCGCTGACAGGAGCCCAGATAGTGCCTGAGTTTCCGGAGGCAAAGAAGGCTAAGGTATGGTTCACCAAGAGCATTCCTCTTACCCCGCTGGAAGGCCATCAGGGAGCCGCTGTTGCATCAACCGGACCATGGAGTGTCACCTACGGATATTCATCACCCGGTGACGCTCTTATGCCTGCAAAGAACCGCAAGCACCACTTTGAAATGGTGACTTACGTTTACAGGAACAAGGACATGGGATACTCAGGTTTCACTGACCAGTGCGCTTCCTGCACCTCGCCGGTGAATGTGGTGGACAAAATAGGAAACACCCCGAAACCCGGCATGCCGGTAAATCCCGGAGGAACTGTCATGCAACCCAAGGTCACCGTACCGGCAAAGCAGCCGCAGACCGTCAAACCACCTGTAATGAGATAAAGCCGGTTTATTTATCAAAGAAAACCTTTACAGATTCGGAGCCCAGACGGGTTGAGAGCCATTTCTCAACCTGTCCCTGCTCCTTGTCCGTCAAACTTTTGCCAATGGTAGATATAGTGACCAGGGTAAGTGTTTCGGGGGCAGTTTTCCCCTGAATGTATTTAAGTGTCTCGGAATAGGAGACCTCTGACACCTGCGGGTATAATATAACCAGCTCTGCCAGCAGTTCTCCTCCGCGCTCAGGTCTCGTTTCAAAACCTGAAAGCCTTGCGTTCCTGTCCCTGATTATCATCCCCAGACGGTTGATCTCAGCCTTCAGTGCCTCAACCTCACTGTTCCTTATTGCGATATCAGCATATGAGAATCCCTGCTGGAAATCAATGACAACATTCTTGAGATCGAAGTCTGCTGACCTGGTAGTAATTTCCTCCTTCTGTTCCTCGGAGAGTGATGTGCCTCCGTAGACTAGCTGGATTGTACGTGTCTTTGGGTTAATCTCATTCTTCAGGAGATAGTTGCCTTCCACCACCGCTACGTTGTCAACATACCTGGCGGCACTCTCCATGAAGTTCTCCTTCTGCACGAGGTTGTATCCGAAGTAGATACTGGGTATAAGCACCAGTGCAAGGACTAATGATATTATCTGGTTTATTCTCCTTTTCTGACTCTCGTCTATGGCGCCCTTTATCGGCAGCTTCAGGACCTGGGAGATGATCAGGGCTGAGAGTGCGATGAAGACAGTATTGATCGTAAAGAGATACAGGGCGCCGAATAGGTAGGTGAACTGACCTGTTGCCAGACCGTAACCTGCCGTGCAGAGAGGGGGCATGAGTGCTGTGGCTATTGCCACTCCGGGGATGACATTGCCTTTCTGCTTGCTTGTAATAGCCACTATGCCTGCCATCCCGCCAAAGAAAGCAATTAATACGTCATAGATTGTAGGACTGGTTCTTGCGAGCAATTCTGAGTGCGCCGTGGAGATAGGGCTTATGGCAAAATAGGCGGTGGAGGCGAGTAGTCCCGCCAACACTGCAAAGGAGAAGTTCTTCAGGGCCTGCCTGAAAAGAGGCATGTCATAGGTGGCAATACTGTAACCGATACCGTTGATGGGTCCCATCAGAGGCGAAATGAGCATCGCCCCTATGATAACCGCGGTGGAATTCATGTTCAGGCCTACCGAGGCCACCAGGATAGCGAAGACAAGGATCCAGAGGTTGGTGCCCTTGAAGACAAGCGCCTTTTCTATTGTCTCGTGAATGTTGTCGAAGTTGTCGAGGTCGCTCTCAAGGTTTATGAGCTGGAGGAAGCGGCGCAGAGGCTGGCTGTTCTTCATGGTGATTATTGATAATGAAAAGCAAAGATAGGCAAAATCAGTCGGCAGTCAGCGGTCATCAGTCGGCAGGATCAATTAAGAATTAAGAATTGGTAATCAGTATGTTAGACTGAGGGCTGAGGACTGAAGACTGAAGACTGCAGACTAAACGCGCAGGGTTTGGGGGCGTTATGCAAAAGATGTACATTTGCCTGACAAAAAGAAACCTGATTTATGGCCGGACACAAGGAGCAACCCTACTATGACATTTTTCTCAGGTATGACATGTGGCTTGAGACAATCAAAAAGGATAGGATCCTTGACGGCGAAGGGTTCGCCCTGCTGCTCGAGCTGGACCGCACCGGCTCGCTGACTGCATCGGCACGCAACCTGGGGATGAGCTACCGCAAGGCATGGGGACTGCTGCATGATGTGGAGCATCATCTCGGGTTCATGCTGACGGACAAGAGACGCGGCGGTGCCGACGGCGGACGCACAATATTGTCAGCTGACGGGAGACAGCTGGTGAGGGCTTACAACAGCCTCATCCATGAGACCGACATAGCGATGAAGAGTATTGCGAAGGTCTTCTTCAACCGCGTCAATGAAATCAACGGCCTGAAATGAGAAGAGCTCTTTATTTCTTGTCAGTCTTCCTGCTGATGATACCGGGATGTAGTACAGGAGGTGAGAAGAACCTCGTTATCTTTCACGCCGGAAGCCTTTCGGTGCCGGTAAGAAAGCTATCGGAAGCCTTTGAAAAGTCCAATCCCGGTGTCAGGGTTCTGACCGAGGCTGCCGGCAGCCTCCATTCGGCACGGAAGATCACAGACCTTGGCCGGACCTGCGATATCATGCTTTCAGCCGATCACATAGTGGTCAGCAGCATGCTTATCCCCAGGTATGCCTCATGGAACATACGCTTTGCCACCAATGAGATCGTCATAGCTTACAGGCCGGAGTCGGCGTACGCTTCCATCTTCAGGTATGACAACTGGCCTGATATTCTCCTGAAGGGGGATGTCATCATCGGCCGTGCCGATCCTGATGCCGACCCGTGTGGTTACCGAACTGTCTTCGCAGCAAGTCTGGCTGAAGAGTACTACGGCAGGCCCGGTCTGGCCGACTCGCTGTTAAGCAAAAACAGGGACTACATCAGGCCCAAGGAGGTTGACCTGGTGGCACTGGCTGAGACCGGTGTGATTGATTACATGTTCCAGTACAGGTCTGTGGCCATACAGCACGGCTTACGCTACCTTGTTATGCCCGAAGAGATCAACCTCTCATCACCCGCCCTGGCTGAACACTACGGAGGAGTCTCCTGCATGATCCCCGGCGAGACGCCTGGCACGCGCACCGCCGTCAGGGGCGACTTCATAAGCTACTCCGGCACCATACCTGACAATGCGCCTCAGAAAGGTCTGGCTCTGAAGTTCTTTGCATTCATGCTTGGCGATGAGGGGAGAGCCATCTTCAGGGAGTGCGGACAGGAGCCGCTCATCCCCGCAGTGGCTGACGACCAGGCTGCTGTACCTTCATCTCTCAGGAAATATCTGACGGCAGGTACGGAATAAACAATAAATGATGAAAGGTCACACGCTCTTCAGCTGGGTATTCACGATCCTTGCCTCACTGGTGCTCCTCTTCATCATTGCGCCATTGGCCGGCATGTTTCTCGACTCATCATTCAGTGAGGTCAGGACAACGGCTGCCGATCCCGTTGTCAGGCGGAGCGTATGGTACACCCTTGTCATAGCCTTTTCAGCGACCCTCATATTTGCCGTTGGTGCCGTTCCGCTGGCATGGATCATGGCCCGCAGGAAGTTCCCCCTGAAGAAGGTGGTTCAGGGTATCATTGACCTGCCGGTAGTGTTGCCGCATACGGCAGCGGGCATCGCGTTGCTCGGATTCATCTCGCGTGACGGCGCTCTCGGCGGCGCAGCACAGAAGGCCGGCATCCTGCTCGTCAACAACGGCGCCGGCATAGCCCTGGCAATGGCTTTCGTCAGCCTTCCCTTCCTCATCAACGCTGCACGTGACGGCTTTGCCGCTGTTCCCGAACGGACGGAGAAGGCGGCGCTGACCCTCGGAGCATCACAGTCGCGCATCTTTTTTACCGTGTCGCTGCCTCAGGCGTGGCGCTCGGTGGTGTCAGGCTTTATAATGATGTTCGCCCGTGGGATGAGTGAGTTCGGGGCCGTGGTCATCATTGCCTATCACCCAATGATTGCCCCGGTATTGATATATGACCGGTTCAATACTTACGGAATCACCGCGGCAAGGCCGGCATCGATCATCTTTATCCTGGTGGCACTGGTCTTCTTTGTGTTTTTCAGGGTGATGGCTACCGAACGCAGAACTATCTTCAGGAGGGAGGACGATGCTGCGGACTGAACGACTGAGCAAACGTATCAACTCCTTTTCGCTGAGAGAGATAACGCTGGATGTGGCGCGTGGCGACTACTATGTCCTGCTCGGCCGCTCCGGGGCAGGCAAGACACAACTGCTCGAGCTCATATGCGGGCTCACAACTCCTGACAGCGGGAGGATTTTCCTCGAGGGCGAGGAGATAACAAGAAAGAGAGTGCAGGAGAGAGGCATAGGCCTAGTCTTCCAGGATCTGGCCCTCTTTCCCCATTATTCGGTGAAGGATAATATTATGTACCCTCTTAAAATAATGAATCTGAGTCTGAAGGAGAGGGTTGACAGGGTTCAGCGGGCTGCACGGGAGATGAACATCACCAACCTGCTGCTGCGCAAACCAAACAGTCTTTCGGGCGGGGAGAAGCAGAGGGTGGCGCTGGCACGGACACTGGTCACGGAGCCGAAGGTGCTTCTCCTTGATGAGCCTATGGCCTCAGTCGATGCCAGCCTCAAGGACGACATCAGAAGGATGCTGCGCCGTCTCAACCGTAACGGCCAGACAATCATACATGTCACGCACGACTTCGGTGAGGCGATAAGCCTGGCCAGCAGGGTGGGTGTCATGCACAACGGAAGGATAATACAGGAGGGAACACCCCTGGAGGTGTTCAACCACCCGGTCAACAGGTTCGTTGCCCGTTATGCCGGGATCAAGAACTTCTTCAGGGCTGCCTTCGTGACGTCATACAACAGCTGCTCGGGACTGACGGAAAAGCGTACCAGGTTCAAGCTTCCAAAGGGTAAATATCCATCATCAGGACTGCTTATCATTGGAAGCAGTGAGGTGCTTCTGTCGAGACAGGGAGCAGCCGGCATACAGATCAACAACATCCACGGCGTCATTGATGACGTGGTGCCTTCACCCACCGGGTTCGAAATCACGGTCAACGCCGGAGATTTCTTTTATGCAGACATCACTCACCGTGAGATGGAAGAGAACAGCTTCGTCACCGGTGAGAAGGTAATTGTTTCATTCCGGCCTGAAGCCCTGCGCGTTGTGGGTGACGGGGAGGAGAAAAAAGAATACTGAACTGTCATGATAACATTTGAAGAAGCTTTCACGATTGTAAAAGAATCTGCTTTCCGCACCGGGAAAGAGGAGGTGAAGATAAGTGATGCTGCCGGCCGTGCGCTGGCCATGCCTGTGAAAAGCGACATGGACATGCCTCCGTGGAACAAGAGCGCGGTAGACGGATATGCTTGCCGAAGGGAAGACCTTGGCAAAGAGCTGACAGTGCTTGAGACAGTGGCTGCGGGCGTTATGCCATCCAAAACGGTTATGCCGGGAAGTTGCTCGCGCATCATGACCGGCGCGGCTGTCCCACAGGGAACCGACTATGTCTTCATGCTCGAGAATTCGGAAGAGAAGGAAGGAGGACGGGTCATCTTCACAGGCAGGCCCGGCAATGACAACATAGCAAAGGCAGCAGAGGATTTTTTTAGCGGCCAGACAGTGCTTAAGGCGGGGCGTTACATCAAGCCGCAGGACATTGCCGTCATGGCTGCCGTAGGGGCCATGGAGGTCACCGTCAGCTGCAAGGCAGGGGTGGGCGTCATCAGCACAGGCGATGAGCTGGTTGAGCCTGACCGCATGCCGGCAGGGGCGCAGATACGAAACAGCAATGCCTCACAGCTGATGGCGCAGGTGGCCAGGGCCGGTGCCCTCGGTACTTACTACGGCATCGCCCGTGATGAGGAGGCCGCGATAGAAGCACTGTTACGCAAGGCTCTGAAGGAGAACGACGTGGTTCTCATCTCAGGAGGGGTCTCCTTCGGCGACTTTGACCTCGTGCCGAAGGTGATGCGTGCGCTCGGGCTTACCATCCACTTTGACCAGGTAGCCATGCAGCCCGGAAAGCCACTGACCTTCTGCACCGGTGAGAAGAAGGCCGTCTTCGGCCTGCCGGGCAATCCCGTCTCCACCTTCGTGCAGTTCGAGGTGATGGTCAGACCGTTCCTCGACAGGATGGCAGGTGTGATCACTGAAGAGCCTGTGATGCTCATGCCGCTGGCAGCAGACTACTCACGCAAGAGGGCGGAGAGACTGGCATGGATACCTTTCACCGTGACCCCTGCCGGGGAGGCATTGCCGGCGGAGTACCACGGATCGGGACACATAAACGCTCTGACGGGGGCATGGGGACTGATAACCATACCGCTCGGACAGAGCTGGATACAGAAGGGAGAGATGGTGAGTGTTAGACGGATTTGACAGAAATATAAACTACCTGCGTATCTCGGTCACTGACCGCTGCAATCTGCGCTGCCGGTACTGCATGCCCGAAGAGGGGGTGACACTCCTGAGGCATGAGGATATACTGACTTATGATGAGATCACTGATTTCACACGAGTGGCTGTTGCTGCCGGCATAGCCAAGGTGCGAATCACCGGCGGTGAGCCACTGGTGCGAAAGGGGGTCACCGATCTTGTCTCAATGCTCTCGGCGATTGAGGGCATCAGTGATCTGTCGATGACCACCAACGGTATCCTGCTGGCTGAATATGCCCGGCGACTGTCAGCTGCCGGACTGATGAGGGTGAACATCAGCCTTGACACCACTAACCCTGACAAGTACAGGTACATGACCCGTGGCGGGGATATCAAAGCTCTCTTCAGGGGTATTGAGGCGGCGCAGAAGGCGGGACTGAGGCCTGTCAAAATAAACTGCGTCATCAAGAGCAATCCTGATGAGAAGGATGCGCTCGCTGTGGCCGAATACTGTATGAAAGAGGGACTGGAGGTGCGTTTTATAAGGCAGATGGACCTTGCTTCCGGAACATTTTCGGTGGTTCACGGTGGCAGTGGCGGTAACTGCGCCAGATGCAACCGGCTGCGCCTGACACCGGAGGGGATTGTCAAACCCTGCCTGTTCAGCGATAATGGTTACAGCGTAAGGGAACTGGGTGCCACAGAGGCATTGAGACGGGCAGTGGCAAACAAACCTGAAAAGGGAACAGTAAATCATAAAAACGGTTTTTACAATATAGGAGGATAATCGATGACAAAGCTGACACACACTGATGAGAGCGGCAGGGCGAATATGGTTGATACCGGCGGCAAGATGGTGCAACACCGTACGGCAACAGCCTCGGGAAGGATAAACATGCTTCCTGAAACGCTTAGGCTGGTGGGTGAGAACATGATGAAAAAGGGAGATGTCATCACCGTGGCTGAGATAGCCGGCATTCAGGCCGCCAAACAGTGCGGGTCACTGATACCGCTGTGTCATAATATCATGCTTGACCAGGTCAGGGTCACCCTGGAGGCAGATGAAAAGGGTATTGCCGCCGTGAGCACCATACGCTGCACAGGCCGCACCGGGGTGGAGATGGAGGCACTGACGGCTGTGACCGTGTCACTTCTGACGGTTTATGACATGTGCAAGGCCGTTGACAAATCCATGACTATAACAGATATCAGACTCATAAAAAAAGAGAAACATGACATTGCCTGAAAAATTCAAGATACGTGTGATCACGCTTAGTGACAGGGCTCATGCCGGCAGCTACAGGGATCTTAGTGGTCCGGCCGTGGTCAAGTACGTTAAGTATGCAATGGCAGCCGCAGGATGGGAATATGAGATCAGAACCACAATCCTGCCCGACGACCCTGTTGCACTTAAGGCAGCGCTAACCGAAGTTCCGATGGTTGACCTGATCATCACCACCGGAGGGACAGGCATAGGTCCGCGTGACATCACCCCCGATGTTGTAAGGCCGATGCTGACCAGGGAGCTTCCCGGAGTGATGGAGCAGATCCGGGTCAAATACGGGACAAAGAATCCCGGGGCGCTGCTCAGCCGTGCTGTGGCAGGCGTCATCGGCACAACCCTTATCTACACCCTTCCGGGTTCAGTGAAGGCGGTGCATGAATACATGGCCGAGATTGTAAAGACCATGGGACATACGTTCTATATGATGTATGGGGTGGATAAGCATTAGTCGGCAGTCCACAGTCGGCAGTCGGCAGCTGAATTAAGAATCGGGAATTAAGAATTAAGAATTGATAATCAGGTGCTTAGGTTGAAGGCCGCGAACTGAAGACTGAAGACTGAAGACTGAAGACTGAAGACTGAGGACTACTCCCTACTGCCTTCCCCTGGTGTTAACCAGGGAGATTCCCGTAAGCCTGTCATAACGTTTAGACGGATCGCGGAAGTAGGTGAGGATGAGATAGTCATTCTCGGTCTGCCAGTGACTGCCCTCAAAATGAAATCCCTCCGGATACTCTTTGCCGGAGGGCACGAAGGCATACTCATAGTTATACACTCCCTGTTTGAGAAGCATCGATGCCTCATAACATCCCCTGGCTGCACTCCATATCATTCTGTTTTCCGGTCCGTATGACCATCCCGTGAAAGACCCCGTGACATAGACCGAGCCATCCTTAAGCTCATTATAGGAGGGGAGGGTGAAATAAACCATCACATAGTCTGCATCCCTGTCGGGCTCGTTGCTCTCTTCCATCGCCACCACGTACCTCCCGTTGAAGTCCTCATTGAAAAACCAGGGCTTGAACTCCCTGTCATCGGATGGCACCAGGAAAACCTGGTAGAGGCCGTTAAGATACTCGATGGCCCTGACGTACTGCCTCACCTGCCTGATGGTCTTGATATCAAAGAACCTGAATTCGTTACCCCCGGGCAAAAGGGTATTGTCTGACATGGTATTGAATTCAAGCCTGCCGCCTCCCACGAAATCAGGCCTGATATTTTTGCTGGACCTGTCCCACCTGCCATTCTGCATCATGGTCAGGGTTATCTGCCGGTAAGGGTCCGTCACGCGGAGGCTCCCGGTCGATACTGTGATCTCTGCCTGCTGGTGGGTCTCCGTGGTGCCCGGCTTCATGGGCCGGCGGAAGGTAACATGTGCTGAGGAGCTTCCCTCACTCACGAAAAAACGCCTTTTGAGCAGGGGTGCTTCGGCATTTCCCTGCGCCCAAACGGTAATGACGTAGTTGCCCGAGACCAGGAACCGGACATCATCATTGGGAAGCATCAGTGAATAGTGCGTATAATTCACCCTCGTGTTGAATGATGGGAGATAGTCTGTGATCTGATTTTCTTCGAATCCTTCGAGATAGTCGCTGGTGAAGAGGTCGCTCCTGTTCCAGTCGCGGTCACAGTGAGTAAGGCTGTACCATAGTGTCCCGTCGTCACCGTCAATGACATCGAAGCGGAGGATTAACCCTTCGCCGTTCCCCATTTGTATGAACGGATATGTCAGTCGCGCTCCTTCCTTCTCAAACCAAATGGTTTTAACATTTGGCGCAGCATATTCAGCGCAAGAAAAATCCTGCGCAAAGGAAGAAAAGGATGAAGTTAAGAGATATGATATCGATAAACTTAATATTTTTATCGTTGCAAAATTTCCGGACATTACAAATAATTTAGGACCAAAGTACAAATTTCCTGCCGCATTGTATAACACCCTTAAGAAATCAAAAAAAGTGATCTTTATTACCTCTCTCTGTGAATGTATTAACAATGTATTATAATTGCACTCCCAACGGAATTAAGTCTTAATCAACATATGTCAAAACTGATCAGATTACGTAAAGGATTAAACATCAGGCTTGCCGGCGCCGCGGAGAAGATTCTCCTGCCGGAGGTGGCCGTGACCCGTTTCGGTGTGAGGTTTGCCGACTTCCCGGGTCTCGTTGCCAGGCTTGAGGTTCAGGAAGGCAGTTCAGTCAGGGCCGGCAGCGTGCTCTTTCATGACAAGGCCTTCCCGGAAATAAAATTTGTCTCACCTGTCAGCGGGGTGGTTAAGGAGATCGTCCGCGGCGAAAAGCGCCTTCTGACCGAGGTGGTGATTGACCAGGCGGGCAGCGACAGGATTGACTTTGGCGCCGCTGATCCTCTCAGGCTGACGCGCGAAGAGGTCCGGACAAAGCTTCTCAGTTCGGGGCTATGGCCTGTGATAAGGCAACGGCCGTATCACATCGTGGCCCGGCCTGATGCTGTGCCCAGGGCAATATTTATCTCAGCCTTTGACACGGCGCCGCTTGCCCCGGATCTTGATTTCGTCATGGCCAACACCCATGGAAATCATCTCCAGACGGGCATCAATGCCCTGTCACGCCTCACTGACGGCAAGATTCATATCTCCAGGGAGGCCGGGGCTGTGAGGGTACCCGAGTTCGACAATCTTAAAAATGTGGAGTTCCATAGTTTTCAGGGGTCTCACCCAGCCGGTAACGTAGGTGTACAGATACACCATATTGCCCCGGTTGTCAAGGGCGAGGTGGTTTGGACCATCGACCTCCAGGACGTTGTGGCCCTGGGAAGACTTTTTGCCACAGGATTCCATGACCGCGAGCGGATCATCGTACTGGCAGGTACAGGTGTGCTTCATCCCAAGTATCACCGCATCAGGACCGGAGCAACTGTCAGCGGCATCCTCGGGGCGAACATGAGGGACGGCTCTCTGAGGGTCATCAGCGGCAATGCACTTACCGGCAGGAGGATCACTCCCGAAGGTTCGCTGGGCTTCTATGACAACATGGTAACAGTTCTCCCTGAGGGAGACTACAGCGAGTTCTTCGGCTGGGCTACACCGGGGCTGATGAAATTCAGCTACTGGCGGACATTTGTCTCCAAAATGTTGCCCCGGAAGGAGTATGATCTTGATACCAACATTCACGGCGGCCACAGGGCCTTCGTTGTAACCGGACACTATGAGAACGTCCTTCCGATGGACATCTATCCCGTCCATCTCCTGAAGGCGATTATGGCCGGCGATGTTGAGCTGATGGAGAACCTGGGCATCTATGAGGTGGCTGAGGAGGACTTCGCCCTCTGCGAATATATTGATCCTTCCAAGACCGAGATACAGGAGATCATCCGCAGCGGGATCAACCTGATGATAAAAGAGATGAACTAACTAAAAGGGATGAGCTTGCTATGAATTTCCTGCTTAAAAGAATGAAGAAGATAGAGCCTCTCTTTGAAAAGGGAGGGCGTCTTGAAAAGTTGCGTTCAGTATATGACGGGTTTGCCACATTCCTTTTTGTTCCTGACAAGGTAACGACGAAAGGGTCTCACATACGGGACTATATGGACATGAAGCGCACGATGACCGTTGTCATACTGGCGCTGATGCCTGCCCTGCTGTTCGGCGCTTACAACATCGGGCTGCAGCATACCAGGGCGTTCGGCATAATCGACTGGACCCTGATGCAGATGTTCTGGTTCGGGTTCCTTAAGATACTTCCTCTTATCATTGTGAGTTATGTCGTGGGGCTGGGCATAGAGTTCATTGCCGCACAGATAAGGGGTCACGAGATCAACGAAGGTTACCTGGTCACCGGGATGCTCATACCGCTGATCATGCCTGTTGACGTTCCTCTGTGGATGGTAGCCCTCTCTGTAGCCTTTGCGGTGATCATAGGCAAGGAGATATTCGGCGGCACAGGTATGAACATACTCAACCCTGCGCTCACGGCGCGGGCCTTCCTTTTCTTCAGTTATCCGGGATGGATGACGGGTGACAAGGTCTGGATTGAGGGGCTCACAAAGGGAGGAGGCCTTGACGGATTCTCAGGTGCGACACCCCTGGCGCTGGCCAAGCTCGATGGGTTTGCCCAGATGCCGTCACCGATGGAGATGTTCATCGGTACTATACCTGGGTCAGTAGGCGAGACATCGGTTGTTGCCATACTTATCGGAGCATTAGTTCTTCTGGTGACAGGCGTTGGAAGCTGGCGGATAATGCTCAGCATGACGCTTGGCGGACTTGGAATGGGGTTGCTGCTTAACCTCACGGGAGGGAATGAGTACACACAGATACCTGCATACTATCACCTGATAATGGGCGGCTTTGCCTTCGGTACCGTCTTTATGGCAACTGATCCGGTTTCAGCGGCACAGACCAGCACCGGAAAGTATATCTACGGAGCCCTGGCGGGGATAATGGTGGTCATCATCAGGGTATTCAACCCGGCATATCCCGAGGGAACAATGCTGGCGATCCTTCTGATGAACGTCTTTGCACCGCTGATTGACCATTATGTGGTTCAGGCAAATATCAGGAGAAGGTTAAAAAGAGTTCAGACAGCTTAACAATCAACGAGATGAAAGATTTCAGCAACAGATATATAATGGTCTTCTCGGTGGTGATGATTGTCTCAGTCGCCATCCTCCTCTCGCTGACGGCTCTGCTGCTTCAGCCGATGCAGGAAAAGAATGTGGAGGTAGAAAAGAAGATAAATATACTCTCCTCGATGAATGTGACCTCAACTAAGGCAGACGCGGTTCAGCTGTATGACAAGTACATCAAGGAGAGTTTCGCTGTCAACACCGAAGGCAGCACCGTTGAAGGGGTCAATGCCTTTAATGTCGTACTTCGCGCAGAGCAGAAGAAGCCTCTTGCAGACCAGTACCTGCCGGTTTTCATAGCGGTGGCCGACAACGGTGACACACTTCATATCCTTCCCCTGGAAGGAAAAGGCCTTTGGGGGCCGATATGGGGCTATGTCGCACTTAAAGAGGATATGGAAACCATTGACGGGGTCACATTTGATCATAAGGGAGAGACGCCGGGACTGGGAGCGGAGATCAATACAACCGCATTTGAGAGCCAGTTTCCGGGAAAGAATCTCTACCGTGACGGTAAATTCGCAGGCATCAAGGTTTTAAAGGGTGGAGCTGACCCTCGTAGCCTGTATGAGGTCGACGGTATCTCAGGGGGCACAATCACCAGCAAGGGGCTGGAGCATATGGTGCATGACGGACTCATCAAATATGAAAAATACCTCAGCCAAAACAGGAAGTAGATATGGAAAATTTAGAAAAGGAGCCGCTCTGGACGGCAAAGACCAAAAAGCTGCTGACAAACCCGCTGGGGATGGAAAACCCCATCACAGTGCAGGTGTTGGGAATCTGCTCGGCGTTGGCAGTGACGGTGAAGATGAAACCCGCGATTGTGATGGCCATCTCAGTCACCGTTGTGGTGGCGCTTTCAAACCTCATCATCGCACTGATGCGCAAATCAATACCCGGCAGGATCAGGATCATCGTCCAGCTGGTGGTTATTGCAGCCCTGGTGATTATCGTTGACCAGTTCCTGAAAGCCTTCGCCTTTGACGTGAGCAAGCAGCTCTCGGTATTCGTGGGGCTGATCATCACAAACTGTATCATCATGGGAAGGCTGGAAGCCTTTGCCATGGCAAACAAACCGTGGCCATCGTTCCTTGACGGCGTGGGCAACGGCGCAGGTTACGGCCTGATACTGATCATCGTTTCGTTCTTCCGGGAATTCCTTGGAAGCGGGAGCATCATGGGATTCCCGGTGATGGAGAAGCTGGGATTATACAACTTCGGCTATGAGGATAACGGCTTCATGATTCTGCCTCCCATGGCCCTCATTACCGTGGGGCTGATAATATGGTTCCAGCGAAGCCGTAACAAGTCACTGATAGAAAATAAATAACATCAGGGGTCATGGAAAACTTACTCAACATATTCGTTAAGTCGATCTTTATCGACAACATGATATTCGCCTACTTCCTGGGCATGTGTTCATACCTGGCAGTGTCGAAGACGGTGAAGACCTCTATGGGACTGGGCATTGCAGTCACCTTCGTGCTGGTTATAACCGTGCCGGTGAACTTCCTGCTGGAACAGTATATTCTTAAAAAGGGAGCCCTTGTATGGCTAAGCGACAGTTTTGCAACTCTTGACCTGAGTTTCCTCTCGTTCATCATGTTCATTGCCGTAATCGCCTCAATAGTGCAGCTTGTGGAGATGGTCATCGAGAAATCGAGCCCCGCCCTTTATAACTCACTCGGCATCTTCCTCCCGCTGATAGCTGTTAACTGTGCTATCCTTGGAGCATCACTTTTTATGCAGGAGAGGGAGTACGCCAACATCGCCGAGGCAACTGCATTCGGACTGGGTTCCGGTATAGGCTGGCTGCTGGCCATCGTGGCACTTGCCGCCATCAGGGAGAAGATGCGGTATTCAAATGTGCCGGCACCATTGCGCGGGCTGGGCATCACCTTCATTCTTACCGGACTGATGGGTATAGCGTTCATGAGTTTCCTCGGTATCACACTTTAATGAAACACTTACAGAAATGATATTAGGTTTGTCAATTGCAGGCACCGTTCTCATAAGCATTGCGGTATTTGTGCTGGTGATGATACTGCTGGTAATAGTGCTGCTTTACGCCAGGCAGAAGCTCACACCGCAGGGAGACGTGACACTTAAGATCAATGACCGCGAGATGGTTGTATCGCCCGGCTCGAGCCTGCTCTTGACAATGTCAAACAACGGCATATTCCTGCCGTCAGCCTGCGGCGGTGGTGGCACATGCGGCATGTGCAGGTGCCAGATAACCGAGGGCGGCGGGGCCATACTGCCCACCGAGACAGGTTTCTTCACCCGTCGCGAACAGCATGACCACTGGCGGCTCGGATGCCAGGTCAAGGTGCGCGAGAACATGACTATAAAGGTGCCTGAAGCCATACTTGGTATTAAGAAATGGGAGTGCGAGGTGGTGTCGAACAGGAACGTCGCAACATTTATTAAGGAGTTCGTGGTGAGGCTGCCCGAAGGTGAAGACCTCCAATTTAAATCAGGTGAGTATATCCAGATAGATGTACCTAAATACGATGTGGAATTCGGAAGGGATATCGCTGTGGAAGAGGAGTATCGGTCTGACTGGGACAAATTCAAAATGTGGAACCTGAAGTTGAAGAACACCGAAGAGACTTACAGGGCCTATTCCATGGCTAACTACCCCGCGGAAAAGAACCTCATCATATTGAATATACGTATTGCCACCCCGCCATGGGACAATGCCAGGAAACAGTTCATGAACGTCCCTCCGGGGATCTGCTCCACATTCATCTTCTCCCGCAAGCCCGGGGACAAAGTGTCAATAAGCGGGCCTTACGGCGATTTCCATATCAAGAATACCGATAACGAGATGGTATATATTGGAGGAGGAGCCGGAATGGCTCCCCTGAGATCACATATCTTCCACATGCTCAAGACTGAAAAGTCCGGGAGGAAAATCTCATACTGGTACGGTGCGAGGTCGAAGAGAGAAATATTCTACGAGAATGAGTTCAGGGAGCTGGAGAAGAAGTTCCCGAATTTCAAATTCAATATTGCACTCTCCGAGCCGCTGCCTGAAGATAACTGGAACGGCTACACGGGATTCATTCACAAGGTGCTGCTTGACAATTACCTGAGCAAGCTCGATCTGCCTGAGGAGGTGGAGTATTACCTCTGCGGACCACCGGTGATGAACGCTGCCGTTTTCACCATGCTTGACAACCTCGGTGTGCCGCCGGAGAACATTGCGTTTGATGATTTCGGGGGATGATTGTTATGCAGTCATGCGGTCATTCAGTCTCAGACTGACTATAGATTCGATCTGACCGCAAGACCGCAAGACCGCAGGACCGCAATAGATTTTAATAAATGAACAGAATTTACCTTCTATTTCTAACCCTGCTTGTGGGCAGTGGTTGTGCCATGCAGCCGGAGTATGCCGAGATCAACGGCCTGACACAGGGCACCACCTACCACATTGTTATTGAAAAGAGCAAGGGGACCGATATCATGGAGCTACGGCAGAAGATTGAAAACCTGCTGACCGAAGTTGACAACTCCCTTTCAATTTACAACGACTCCTCGGTCATCTCGCTCATCAACAGCAACCGGAGCGATGTCACCGACACCCTCTTCCGCGAGGTCTTCAGGTCTTCAGAGCTTGCTTCAAAGCTGACCGGAGGGCTTTTTGACATATCAATTGGGCCGCTGGTGAAGGCATGGGGCTTCGGCCCCGACGCCAAAAAGCGTTTTGACGAGACCAGGCTCGATTCACTCATGGCCCTCGTTGGGATGGACAAGGTCCGGCTGGAGGGCGACCGCATTGTCAAGGATGATCCTGACATGTTCATAGATGTCAACGCCATTGCCCAGGGGTACACTGTCGACCTGCTGGTTGAGCTTCTCAGGCGGGAGGGCATTGAGGAGTGCCTGGTTGAGGTTGGAGGCGAGGTGCGAACTACCGGTGACAAGAGAGGCATGGGATGGCATGTAGGTATTGATACCCCGGCCGATGGCAACGATATCCCGGGCGCGAACATGCAGGCAAAGGTGAGGCTTGATAACCGTTCCCTGGCAACATCAGGCAACTACAGGAAGTTCTTCGTTGAGAACGGGGTCAAATATTCCCATACCATTGACCCGCGCACCGGTTACCCCGTCATGCATACTCTGCTCAGCGCCACCGTGATCGCACAGGATTGCGCACTGGCCGACGCCTGTGCTACAGCATGCATGGTGGCAGGAACAGGGCCAGCCATAGCCTTTATTGAAAAATATGATTTTCTTGAGGGATATCTTATCTTTTCAGATGATAAGGGTGAGATGAGGAGTTGGATGTCTGCAGGTTGCAGGGGATTGATTGAGGAATGATAAATATTTTTAATCTTCGCCTGGGGGCCACTCAGACCCTCAGATTGAGGAACCGCCTTTGTCGGTTACGAAATCCCGATAACGAAGTGTATCGGGACCTCAGACCTTCAGCCCTCCTTCATTGAACAGCCGCAGCAAGCGGCACTGTCTACAGGGTTGCATCCCGTGTCGGTGTGTTGTGCGCAGGTGATACCCCGCTTCTTCATTTCTTTATTGTGGCTTATATGGGTGTTTGGGAAACGCCCCTTCGGCTTCACAAGGATTGTTATGGCCATCCCTGCGAGTGCCAGCGCCACAAGAACTGATGTAATGATGATAAGCTTCAATAGCATAAGTCGAATTATATATGCAAATATACTACATACTCTTTGGCCCGCAAGCTGCAGACCTGCCAATTGGCGGAGACTCAATCCCGACCACAAAGTGCGTCGGGAACTGCAAGACTGCAAGACTGCAAGACTGCAAGACTGCAAGACTGCAAGACCGCAAGACCGCAAGACCAATAGTAAAACAGCCCGGCTGCCTCTTTGTTCGCCTGATTCGTCAGGATTCCTCCTGGGCTAGCAGTTCCCTGTCTGCCACATCTGCCTCGTCCTGTACCCTGGCAAGCTCCTCAGGGGTATATCGCCTTATCTTGTAGTTGATGGAGGCAATGAAGACGCTCATGAAGGGACTGATGATATTAAAGAAGCAGTAGGGTGCATAGGCCCATGTGGAGACGCCCAGCACGCTCGACTGCGTTGCTCCGCAGGTGTTCCATGGTACAAGCACGGAGGTCACCGTTCCGGAGTCCTCGAGGGTGCGGCTCAGCAACTCGGGCTTAAAACCCATATCCCTGAACTTCTTTGCATACATCCTGCCCGGTACTACGATGGCGAGATACTGATCTGATGCCGTCACGTTGAAGAAGAGGCAGGTGGCCACCGTTGACCCGACCAGCGTGCCGGCGTTGTGCACGAATTTCATCAGCTTTCCGGTGATGGTCTTGAGCATTCCGCATGCCTCCATGATCCCTCCGAAGACCATTGCGCAGATGATCAGCCATACAGTGTTGAGCATGCCGGCCATCCCCCTGGTTTTCAAGAGCTCATCTACGGTAATGTCGCCCGTTGTCACGGCCACGCTTCCGAACATTGTCTTCGTTACGGCAATGTAAGCCTCTTTAACGAATGAACCTCCGGTGCCGGCGACCTCTTCAAGGATATGAGGCTGGAAGATGATGGCAAATATAGCGCCCAGCAGGGTACCGGCAAGAAGTGATGGCAGTGGCGGTACTTTCTTCACAATAATATAAATCAGCATTGCCGGCACAATGAGCAGGAGGGGAGTGACATTGAATTTTGCCTTTATGGCAGCCTGAACTGCATCGGCATTGGTTGTGACAGTGTCAAGATCAATTGTGAACCCTATTACCAGGAATATCAGCATCGTTATGATCAGCGAAGGAGCAGTCGTGATGACCATGTATCTCACATGGGTGAACAGATCGGTTCCTGCCACTGCCGGTGCGAGGTTGGTGGTGTCGGAGAGGGGTGACATCTTGTCGCCGAAATAGGCGCCGGAGATAATGGCGCCGGCAATCATCGCCTCATTGAATCCCAGCGCCTTGCCTATGCCCAGGAGGGCCACGCCGATAGTGGCCACCGTTGACCAGGAGCTGCCGGTGGAGATTGATACCACGGCACATATCACCACGGCGGCAAAAAGGAATATCTTCGGATGCAGAATCTCAAGGCCGTAGTATATCAGCATTGGAACAACCCCGCTGATCATCCATGTGCCTGCCAGTGAGCCTATGAGAAAGAGAATGAGTATCGCCGGCATGGCCGTCCCTATGCCCTTGATGACCCTCTCACGAATAAACATCCACCTGTAACCCAGCGTCATTGCTATGACCCCGGCTACGGCGGCGGCAAGGATCAGCGCTATCTGGTTTGCCCCTGATAGCGTATCGTCACGGAAGTATTTTACATTGAGCGTAAGCAGGATGATGAGCACCACAATTGGCAGCAGCGATTGCAGCATTGATGGTGTTCTGATCTTTTTTGCGGACATGAACGGTTTCTGGCGTTGGAACGTGCAATTTAGTATTTTCCGCGCTTTTTCTTGATTTTGACCTGAAAAGTTATTATTTTGGAAGGTTCTTTATTGGTCAGATGAGCGATTATCCGGACATATTCAGCATCAATCCCGAGGACAAGATACCCGGGAAAGGCAGGGTCCTCATTTCAGAGCCCTTCCTTACTGACCGTTTCTTTAACCGGACGATAGTCTTTCTTACCGAACACACCCCCCAGGGGACGGTGGGCTTCATCCTCAACCGCGTTATTGATCTTATGGTCAGCAGCGCCGTGGAGGGCTTTGACGGATGGGATGAGCATCTCTCCGTTGGAGGTCCGGTGCTGCCTGACACCCTGCACTACCTCCATACCCTCGGTTCAAAGGTGCCCGGGAGCGTGGCGGTGATACCCGGAATATGGTGGGGCGGGGAGATCGACGCCCTGCGCAACCTTATTGCCACGGGCACGGTAGGACGCGACCAGGTGCGCTTCTTCCTCGGTTACTCGGGGTGGGAGAAGGGCCAGCTCAAGAGGGAACTGAATGAGAACTCGTGGATGATAGCCAGGGTGCCGGCCGAGGTGATCATGACCAGCCGCGGCAACGTATGGCGCGACGTGCTCCGCTCGCTGAACAACAAATACCGCATCTGGGCTGAGTTCCCCGAGTCGCCCGAGATGAACTGACATGTGTCACCCCGCGAGACAGCCAGACAGCTGTTGAACCTGTACTGTGTTTTGATTTCGTCGGTAATTACCGATCATGCAATGCTTTATGATATTCTATGAATTACCTGATCTGTCCCTTCATTGTTGTCAGTGCATGATCCTGAAGACCAGCTCGCGAAGCAGGTCGCCGGGGTCACTTCCGGCCTCGCCGAAACCCTTAGCCTTAAGATCATATGAACGGATGAGGCTGATGATATTCATGCACGCTCCCACGCTGTAAATGACAGCTGCAGCCCTGAAATCCTTTACATAACCCGGATAGGTCTTAAGCATGGCCACCACGTTACCGTCGGTCTTGTCCTTGAGACTGTGAAAGATAAGCACACGGCTGAAGCTCGAGAAGAGTACCGGAAAGATCAGGGGAATGATCTCCTTCTTTGAATGTGCGGCATAGTAGGTTACCACCCTGGCAGCCTTCATCGGGTCACGGTAGACAATGGCCTTCCATAACTCGTTCGGAGTATAATCCTTGCTGATGCCTATGCTCTTTTCGATCAGCTCTGTAGTAATGCGAGGGTTCTCCTTCGGCAGCGAGATGATGAGCTTGTCGAGCTCGTTGGCTATCTTCCCGAGGTCATTTCCAAGAAATTCCGACAGCAGCCTGGAGGCATCCGTTCCGGCCATTATCCCCCTGTCCGTAAGGTAACGGTCAATCCAGCCCGGGATCTGGTATTCGGGCACCTTTTCCGACTCGAAGTACCATCCTTTCTTTGAGAGCGACTTATAGAGCGATTTCCTTTTGTCAAGCTCCTCGTATTTGTATGCAATGACAAGAATGGTCGAGTTCAGGGGGTTGTCTATATAGACCAGAAGTTCATCTGTCTTTTTAAGCTTCTGTGCTTCACGAACAATGACAACTTGCTGGTTAGCCATCATCGGGAAGCGGCGGCAGGTCTCAATGACCTGCGTAACAGACACATCCAGGCCGTACAGCACTGTCTGGTTAAAATCCTTTTCCGATTCGTCAAGCACCTTTTCCTCAATGAAATCGGTAATGAGGTCAATGTAATAAGGCTCCTTCCCGGCAAGGAAATAGACCGGTTTGTAGATCTTGTTTTTCAGATCCCTTATGATCTCCTTGTAGTCGGCTGCCATCAGAAGCGCAGATGTTTGACCGAGATGCCGTTATCCTTGATCTCCTTCAATGCTTCAATCCCGATGCGCAGGTGGGTATTGGTAAACTGGCTTGTTACCCTGTGATCACTGGCTTCCGTTTTGATGCCGGTGGAGATCATCGGCTGGTCTGAAACGAGAAGCAGCGCGCCGGTAGGGATCTCATTGGCGAACCCTACCGTAAAAATAGTTGCCGTCTCCATGTCTATGGCCATGGCCCGGGTCTTGACAAGGTATTTCTTGAACCGGTCATCATATTCCCAGACCCTCCTGTTGGTGGTGTAGACAGTGCCGGTATAGTATTCGAGGTTGTTACGCACGATGGCTGCTGACACTGCGCTCTGCAGTTTGAAGGCCGGAAGGGCGGGTATCTCAAGCGGCAGGTAATCGTTCGAGGTACCATCGCTTCTGATGGCAGCTATAGGAAGGATCAGGTCTCCCAGCTTGTTCTTCTTTTTGAGGCCGCCGCACTTGCCAAGGAAAAGCACGGCTTTGGGTTGGATGGCGCTGAGCAGATCCATCACCGTGGCCGCATTCGGGCTCCCCATGCCGAAGTTGATGATGGTGATGCCGTCAGCCGTGGCTGTGGGCCAGTTCTTGTCCCTGCCATCAACCGGCACATCGTGCCATTTGGCAAACATCTCGACATAAAGGGTGAAGTTGGTCAGAAGGACAAATTCACCGAAAGAGGTAAGTTCCTTGCCCGTATACCGCGGCAACCAGTTGCTGACTATATCTTCTTTCGTTCTCATGATCTCCGGTGCTGTTTGTTTATATTTGCCATAACAAAGGGTTACCAAAAATACAAATTAAGTTGAAACCGCTGAAACTGCCTCCATGTTCATTGCGCATAAAAGAGGGCCCGGGAGGTAAACTCCTCTATGACCCGCAGAGGAGAAAGTACGTGGCCATGACACCTGAGGAGTGGGTGAGGCAGCATTTTGTCAATTACCTTACCGGTTATCTTGGTTATCCGCCGGGACTCATCCGCATCGAAGCATCGTTCAGGCTTCACTCAATGCTCCGCCGGGCTGACATCCTCATTCATGACCGTGCCGGAGAGCCGGTGATGATTGTTGAGTGCAAGGCTCCGCAGGTGAAGATCAGCCAGGAGGTCTTTGACCAGGTTATCAGCTATAACTTCAGTTATGGCGTCAGATACCTTGTGGTCACCAATGGCATTGATCATTTTGCGGGGAAGATTGACACTCAGGCGCGCACCTTCGTGCTTCTTGATCATATTCCTGACTATGAAACCATTATAAGCCACGAGCAATGATCGATGTGACCTGCGCCCTGATTCGGAATGATGAAGGACTGGTGCTGGCGGTACGGCGCGGTCAGGGTAGAAGCAATGCCGGCAAGTGGGAGTTCCCCGGGGGTAAGACAAGGGCCGGGGAGGATCATGAGGACTGTATCATACGCGAGATAGACGAGGAGCTGGGGATAGACATCATTATCACCGGAAGGCTTGATGCCGTGGAGTATGATTACGGCGACAGGCAGATACGGCTGATACCGTTTCTGTGCGATACGCTCGCCGCGGCGCCGGTGTTGAGAGAGCACGATGAATTCAGGTGGCTGAGGCCTGACGAACTTGTAAACCTTGATCTGACAGCCGCAGACATACCTGTTGCCCGTCAGTATGCCTCAGAGCACCGGCTTGCCGTGAACGCTGAGCCTGAGACCGAGGAGGCCATACTGACTGAGGAGGCGGGGGAGGAGCTGGCCAGGATGATGGGGCGCATCACGAGTGTGGAGGAGATAACCATGGTGGCACACTCGGCCGTCAGCAATGAGTCGCTGCTGTCACAGCTGGTGTCGCTCTCGTCAAGCAGAGAAAAGAGGGTGGGGTTCATGTCTTCATGGGTCCTCTCAAAGGTGTCTGACATCAACCCCGCGGCCATGTCACCCTGGCTTGCGATGATGATCGATGCCCTTCCGGGTGTGCCGAACGAGAGTGTGCAGCGATCATTCATGAGGGTGATAATGCGCAGCCGGCTGAGTGATATACCTCTGTCGCACCACGCCAGGCTCATCGACTATTGCATGGCCATCATGAGGGAGGCGGATACCCCTGTGGCGCCGAAGGCATACGGTATGGAGATACTGGCTGATTTCTGCGGACTCTATCCCGACATGGTGAATGAGGTCACCGGGCTGGTTCAGCTGGCAATCACTGATGCCTCGGGAGGGATGAAGGCGGCCGGGCGAAAAGTGATTGCCAGGTTAAGAGACAAATCATAGGAAAAACTGTGGCTGGCAATCAACTTCAGTCGCCAGTAGGCAGTCTCCAGTCGGCAGCAGTGGTGAATTAAGAATTAAGAATGAAGAATTAGCCGGCAGTCGGCAGTGGTTAATTTATTGATTTACTGAGGACTGAGGACTGTAGACTGCGGACTAAGGTCTGAAGGTTTGCCTTCAGACCTTAGTTAATCTTGACCGTCTTCCTGATCCACGAGGTCATCAGCTCAAGCGCAGCGGGGGAGAAGGTCTCCTCAATGGCAGCATATTCGGTTATGGCGCCGGTCTCCGCCTGCTGGAACAGGTGATTGAGACCTGGCATAGCCACTGTCTTCACCTTCCGGTTGCCTCCCTCTCTGACAGCGTTCTTTATCGCCGGCAGGTTCTGCTCATGGTTTACCTGGATGTCTTTCTCGCCATTCAGGGCCAGCACCGGGCAGCTGACTTTGCTCCAGAACTGCGCCGGGTCAGTTGAAAGGAAGTACTTCATCCACGCGTTGTTGGTCTGGGCCAGAGCCTGTGTGAATTGCAGCATCTGCTCCCTGCGCTCTTCCGCCGTCACTCCTTTGGCATCGAGTTCCTTACTGTACCACTCCATTGCCTCCTTTGCCACGGCCCTCTGGTCCTCTCCGGCCATCACGTATCCAAACAGGTTCCGGAGCATATGAAGCTGCGCCTCAAGCGCCTCCTCAGACATCCCTGAGACCCTGAAGAAGTCTATGTTCTGCTGGATAAGGGCATCATTCCCGGTGACACCCGGTCCGGCCAGAGAGATGACGAAAGCAATGCTGCCGTTACGCGACGCGACGATAGGTGCTATTAAGCCTCCTTCGCTGTGGCCGGCAAGCCCGATTTTCTTCGGATCTATCTCCGGCCGACCTGCCAGAAAGACGACGGCAGCTTCCGCGTCGCCTGCAAACGAGAGTGAGGTTGCCCCTGTCAGACTGCCTTTAGACCGGCCTTTACCCCTGTCGTCATATCTCATGACAGCTATGCCGTTGCGTGTCAGGTGGTCGGCAATGACCTTGAAAGGTTTGTGATCGAAGATTGTCTCATCACGGTCCTGCTGGCCCGATCCTGTTATCAGCACCACGGCAGGAAAGGGACCTGTCCCTTCAGGGAGTGTCAGAGTGCCAGCCAGGTCGAAATTCTCAGCAGTGTTGCGGAAGGTGACCTCCTCCTCACGGTAGGGATAGGGAGGTTTTGGCTCCTGAGGGCGGTTATAGGTCACGGGTGCAACAATACCGCGCCTGAGGTCTGTCGCATAGTTTCTTCCAAGCTGCGTCCATGTGCCGGTGATGAGTGAATCGCCGCTTACCTTTCCGGAATAGCGGCCCCTGGTCATTGGTGCCTCCACGAATAGAGAATCACCCTTGAGGGTCACCCTTCCCAGAGGTATGCCCATGGCATTCTGGTCGGGTGAGTCGAGTGTCGCTTTGACAGTATCGGCCTCTGTCATCTTGAAGTTGAAGACCATCCGGAGATTCATGCCGGACTCCTTCAGAGTGCCCGACCATGAGCCCTCAATCTCTTTCAGGCTTAGCTGCCCGGAAGCGAAACCTGCAGTAACCGCCAGTATGACCAGTAACAATCCTAACCTTTTCATCTCATCGTTTTATGTGAATTCCAAAAGTAGCCTTTTCTGTTTATCTTTGGGCCTGAAAACGACAAAATGAAGAGGGTTGATACACGCGGACTCACCTGTCCCGCGCCGCTCATCAGGACCAGGCAGGGACTCACTGAAGCAGCCCCCGGCGAGACTGTGCAGGTGATCATAGACAACAGCACATCATTAAGCAATGTAAAGAGGTATCTGTCTGACAACAAGCTATCCTTTGCGGTAAAGGAGGAGGGTAATATTTCCATCGTGACTGTTGCCAGGGGTGAGAAAGCAGAGATCAGCGCAAATGAGACCGATTACTGTGAAACCTCAGCTCCGGCCCCCCCCGGGAGGCGAAACACAGTTGTCGCAGTCACCTCCGAAATGATGGGTACGGGAGACGATGACCTGGGGGCGAAGCTTATGGTCTCTTTTTTCAGGACCCTTGTAATGGTTGAGCCGGCACCGGTCTCCGTGGTCTTCTACAATACGGGCGTGAGGCTGGCCCTGGATGATTCTCCCGTACTGGAACACATCAGGGAGCTGATTGAAAAGGGCACTGCAATATACCTGTGTTCAACATGCATCAACCATTTCGGCATCAGGGAGCGTCTGCCGGTCGGGAGTTTCAGCGATATGTACCAGATACTGAACGTACTTAAGGATGCGGATCATATTATTCGTCCATGACCGGCGTCGCTGAATATAACCATCAAAAGTAGCGAGTCCATGGCTTTTGACCTGCTCACAACGGTAGAGACAGGAGGATGTTCTTCAAAGATTCCTCCCAGGCAGCTCGAGGAACTGCTCGCAGGGCTCCAGCTGCCTGTTGACCCCAAAATTCTGGTCGATATCGCGACTCATGATGATGCCGGGGTTTATAAGATCAATGATGACATTGCCCTTGTGCTGACCACTGATTTTTTCCCGCCGCTGGTGAGTGACGGGTACGAGTTCGGACTGATAGCGGCAGCAAACTCAATAAGTGATGTATATGCGATGGGAGGGGTCCCGCTGCTTGCGCTAAACATAATGATGTTTCCCTCTTCCCGCATCCCACTGGAGGTATATTCCTTGATCCTCCGCGGCGGTTATGACAAGGCGCGCGAGGCGGGGGTGAGCATCATCGGAGGGCACAGCATCGATGATTATCCACCAAAATACGGACTGGCGGTGATAGGCACGGTGCATCCCGGGAGTATCATCACCAATGCCGGGGCGGGTGAAGGTGATCTTCTGATCCTTACCAAGCCTCTGGGAACGGGGATCATACTTGCAGGACACCGCATGCAGATGACTACGCCGGAGCAGCTTGAGGGGGCGAAGAGGCTCATGATGAGACTTAACAACGACGGGGCCCGGCTGATGCAGAAGTACGGTGTCAGTGGCGCAACGGATATCACCGGTTTCGGGCTGGCAGGTCATGCACTGAAGATGGCACGGGGATCAGGGGTGACGGTGCGACTGAACATGAACAGTGTACCTCTTGCCGACGGTGTCCACAGCCTGGCGGAGCAGGGATGCATTCCGGGGGCTGCGTTCCGTAATCTCGATTACACGGAGAGAGAGACGTTGTTTGACAAGGGGCTCGATTATAACCTCAGGATGATAGCCCACGACGCACAGACATCGGGCGGACTGCTGATGGCCGTTGCACCGGAAAAAGCAGACGTTCTATTAAATGAATTGCATTTGTCAGGTCACCCTGAAGCTGCCGTTATCGGGGCGGTTGAAGCCAGGGGCGAGGCGGCGCTGGTACTGAATTGAATGACTGTTACAATAATCTATCCTCTCCGAGGAATCTATTTATCATGTAATTAGCACATCTACAATACTTTATGCACTACGCGCAAGTTCCCTCTACTGCCTACTGCCTGCAAAATGATTCTTAATTCTTAATTCTTCATTCTTAATTCAAAGAGGCAGTGCTATCAGGAACTCCGTTCCGCCGCCGGGACGGGTGCGTACGGATATCTCGCCCTTGTGCAGCAGAATGGCGTTCTTGACGATAGCCAGTCCTAGTCCTGTCCCTCCGCTCCTCCGCGAGCGTCCGTCATCAATCCTGTAGAACCTCTCGAAGATCCTTGGCTGGTGCTCCTCAGGTATACCGATCCCATTGTCGGCAAATGAAATGGTCTCATAACCCGGTTCACCAGCGAGGCTTTTGATGAAAATGGTGATGTTATCTCCAGCGTAGGAGACGGCATTTTCCATCAGGTTCTGGAATACGGAGACGATCAGCGACCGGTTGGCATTGATCCTCGCTCCCGGCCGGATATCCATTTCGAGCTTAATATTTTTCCTGATAATTGCCGAGATCAGGCTATCACTTACCTCCCTGACCACACCTTCGATTTCTATAACTTCAAACGGGAAGCTGCTGCCTGTTTCATATACTTTATTGAGGGTGACGATATCATTTATAAGGTCAGTCAGACGTGTTGACTGAGCCAGGGCCTTCTCAAGAAAATAGCGCTTCTTTTCCTCATCAAGACTCTGATTGTCGATCAGTGTTTCGAGGTAACCCCTTACGGAGGCAATGGGAGTCTTCAGTTCGTGGGCGATGTTTGATGTCATCTGCTGACGCATGGTCTTCGACTGTTCGAGACGGGTGATATCCGTAAGAACTATCTCAAAACTGTTGTCCTGAAACAGGATGCACCTGGCGCCAAAGTATCTGTCGGCTTTCTCTATGTTGCATTCCGAGGATGGCGTATCCTGCTTTTTACCCGGGATATTCTGGTGATCATCAAGGAAGGCCTTTATGGGAGCAAAAAGAGGGTGGTCAAGGAACCCTTCCGGGCTCAGGGTATGTTTACCCGTGATGGCATTGAGGAACACCATGAAATGATTGTTTGACAGTGTCACCTCGCGGTCGGGAGAGAAGAAGGCTACTCCTTCGTTCAGCACATGGAGGTGCCTGAAGAGCTTTTCCTTCTGCAGTGTCAGCTCCTCGGTATTCATTGCAAGATTTTTGTATATTCTTACAATCTCCTTTCCGGTCTCGCCGATCTCGTTATTAGGGAATATGACTGAAGGGTCAGTGCCCTCGCCCCTGCGGACCCTTGCTGCAAAATCCCTGAGTGTGGTTATGCTCCTTCCGAGCCATCTTGTCACTATTGCCAGCAGGATCCATACGACAATGAACAGCAAGGCAATGAAGATGAGAAAGAGGTATTCGAGCTTCAGGAACTCCTTGATATTGATATTGTACTCCTCGGCCAGCCTGATGAAGTATTCATCGAATTTTTTTGCCAGGTAGTAATAGTCCTTTCCTGTTGATACTGAACTTCTTACTGCTGTTCCGTATGGGGCCCCGAGAGATCGTTTTACCTCCTCTCTGTCAAGGTGGTTTTCCATTGTCTCCAAGTTCTCAACCGAGCTGTCATAGAGCACTGAGCCGTCAGCAGCGATAAGTGTGATACGCAGATACTTCAGGGGAATCAGGTTGAAAATCGAGTCAATCAGTTCATAGTTTCCGGTTTCAGTCAGGGAGCCGGCTCTTATATAGTTGTTCACAAGGTTGGTCATGTCATTCAGCCTGGCGTCAAGTGCATCAATCCTGATCTTTTTTTCGCGGTGATACTGAAAGATCAATATGATTAAAGTAAATAGAAAAAATATGCTGAAGTAGTAGAAAAACAGCTTGCTTCTGTAGCTTCGGGGTTCATTCATCTTTCTGTCCTGTCAGTCACCGAAATAATATCCGTATCCCGATTTATTCTTAATCATATTCCCCGTGTCGCCCAGTTTTTTCCTTATGCGGGCAATAGTCACGTCAACCGTCCGGTCTGTCACAATCACATCGTCGCCCCATACCTTTGACAGGATCTCGCTTCTGGGGAATATCTTACCCGCGTTCAGGATGAAGAGAGCCATGATCTCATACTCCTTGCGTGTCAGTTCCAGTTTTTTGGTGTCTTTAAATATCAGCTTTTTGCCCGTGTCAACGGTGAAATTGCCCGATGTGGTTATGTTTTTCGGTGCCACCGGCGAAGATCTGCGGAGGACCGCCTTGACCCTGGCGGTTAGTTCCTTGATACTGAATGGTTTGACAAGGTAGTCATCAGCTCCGAGGTTGAATCCTGTGATTCTGTCATTTTCCGTATCCCTGGCAGTAAGAAAGATCACAGGTGTTGCGAGGGACATCTCTTTCCTGATTTTTTCTGCCAGTCTGAAGCCGGAAATGGGTCCCATCATCACATCCAGGATAAAAAGGTCATAGTCGGCAAGACTCTTCCGAAGAGCTTCCTCAGCGGAAGCACAGGTGTCAACCTCAAAATTTTCCCCTGCAAGGTTGAACGAGAGGATTTCAAGGATATCATCCTCATCATCTACGGCCAGGATTTTTTGTTTGTCAGTCATTTGTCATTAGTCTAAAGTCCATAAAGTCTGTAAAGTCCTGTGATCAGCCTGCAGTCCACAGTCTTCAGTC
>DZBJ01000010.1:73190-83534 GCA_022736275.1 Rikenella microfusus
ATTCTTAATTCATAATTCTTAATTCTTTTTATCACCTTGTTCCTTGCCGAACCCGGTATGTCGTACATCTGTTCCCTGCAAGGCATAAATGGATGCCTCGGCTATATTGGTGGCATGGTCTGCTATGCGCTCAATATTGGAGATCATTTCTTTCAGCTCAAGGTAGTTAAGCACCATGTCATGGGTTCGGCTATCCAGGTCCGTCTTGCGCAGATGGCCGGTAAGAAGTTTACGGTTCATCTCATCAACCACTGAGTCATTCCTGATTGTCCATATGGCAAAGTCGGGATCCGCATTGATGAATGAGAGAATTGCCTTTTCAACCATCACGGTTCCTGAAGCAAGCATTTCGCCTATAAGAGGTGTGACGGAAATGTACTCACTGCTGAGGTGTATTTCGGAGACAATCTTCGTCAGGTTCATGATACAGTCGCTGATCCGTTCAAGATTTAGTGTCATCCGGTAAATGGCCACCAGCCGGTGAATATCATGTGCCATCGTGTGAGGCAGTGCAATGGCATTTGCAAACTCCTCGCCGATGACAACCTCATAGTTGTCAATACGGTTCTCATTCTCCTCCATCAAGGCAGCTATCTCGTTCAGGTCAGCCTCACTGGTACTCTCCCTCATTTTCTCCAGGAGGGTGAGCTGATTCAGGATCAGGCTTGCCATCTCCCGGAAACTGATCATTATGTCATGAATGGTGTGGTCCTTGGTTTCACTCATAGCACAGGATTTCGACAAATTTAAGAAATATGAAGTTAATTGGTTCAGATAAGAGCAAAGATATGCTTTCAGGGTTTGCATGCATGAAGCTCTGCCGGTCTGTTAGTGTAAATCGTTAACTTTACGGTACGATAATTGGATATAATTGATTGAAATGAAGTATGCAATTCTGACACTGATATTTACAGTCATAAGTTATATGGCTGTTTCCCAGGGCATTGTAAATCCAAATTACGGTCTCAAGTCGCCTGCCACGGCGGAGATCGTGAGGGTCGATTTCAATAATAACTCCACAGTTGTGTGGATGACGATCATGAGTGACATCAACAACGCCTGGTTCTGCATTGACAGGAACACATTCCTGATCAGGCCTGACGGAGCAAGGCTGAAGCTCACCGGCCTCAAGGGGCTGCCTTACTGTCCTGCTACTTACAAGTTCAAAAGGCCGGGTGAGAAAGCCTCCTTTTCCATGACCTTTCCTGCCACCGGTAAGCTGGAATGGTTTTCGGTAACCGAGGAGTGCAGCGGAGGATGTCTCTCCATTCGCGGTGTGGTGACTGATGAGGCGCTCAACGGCAGACTTAATGAAGCATTCTCATTGTCAGAGAGGGGAGAGAACATGGCTTCATACCGCATCTTTGAGGATATCATAAACAGGATAGATACGCTCAATTACGGCATTGAGGGTTCGGTTTATACGGCCCTTATACTTCTTGACCGTAAGATGGGCAGGAATGAGACTGCCAGGTCGTGGTATGACAGGATGATGACATCTGACACGCCGGACCTTGGGCTGTATCTTGAAAACCTTCGCCGTCAGGGAGTTGATTTCTGAAAAAAAGCCCCGCCTGAATCCAGTGCGGGGCCTTTATTAAAAGTAGGTTAGTTTTAGAAGTGGAGATCAACTCCAATACCTATCACCCAGGTTTCGGTGTCATATGTTTCGGTCACGTCAGGTAAGCCTGTATAAGGTGCAGGTCTTGTCACGCTTCCATCCTGGTACATTGTCCACATCCCGCCAAGGTTAATGTCGATCATCGGTGAGAGTGTCAGCCCGATACCTCCGCCGAAGGTAGATGTATTGAGACTGTATCTCAGGTCGCTCTGGTATTTTTCGTTCACACCCGTCTGTGTGCCGCTGTAACCTGCACTCAGCTTGAGCATCTTTGTCAGCGCATACTCCACGCCTACAGAATACTCGAAGAAGTTCTTGTCGATCATTTCGACTTCAAGGTCTGTGCTGCCGTCATAATCGTTGCTCTTGTCGAAGTAATAGCTCATACCGGCTGCAATGTAGAGTTTGCCGCTGGGGCGCACTCCGACACCTGCAGAGAGCATTGCGGGCATGTCAGCAACCTTGGTTGCACCGTCTTCGAACATTCCGCCTGCATCCTTGCCGTCGTTGACGGTGGTGGTCAGGCGGAGATTGGTTTTGAATTCATACTTGAGCGAGATATTGAACATATCATTCGGAGTGATATTGACGCTTATTATGGGGGTGAATCCGCTTCCTTCCTCGACAACGTCAGCCTCTACATTTGTCATCGCGTCGAGCGCTGCAGCCGAAGCATCGAGAGAGGGTTTCTGTGAGGCACCATACGGTGTATTGCCAATAGCCCTCAGGTAGTTGCCGGGAGAGCCGTTATACGGTGCAGGTACAGTTCCTGGCAATACTTGACCGGGTGATGCGGTAATAGTAACATCGTTGATATAACCCTGGTACGTGTTTTTTGCTGTCACATACCTGCCGCCCAGTGCAACAGAAATGAGATCATTGATTTCATATGACACGTTTGCCTGGTATCCGAAGTAGATTGAGCTGCCTTCGAAGAATATAGCACCGTCATAGGCGGTAACATTATTGAAGTCGGGGTTAACACCTGTTGCCTGTTCAACGCCTGCGTCAAGAGGCGCCAGCTGTGTCTGCAGCCCGGGAACCAGGTTAGCGATCTGGCTTTCAAAGGAGGGCAGGCCGGTAGCATACTCTGCACCGCCGCCGCCGCCGACAGGATTGAACCCGGCCGAGAATGCCAGCTTGCCTGTCTTATAAACGGCATACACACCCGGGAAGATGGGAGCGCTGACAGTCCCGACATATGTAGTAGGGTTCTCCGTCAGAAAATAGTAATCATTTGTGATTGTTTTTGTCTGGCCGATGATCTGGTTATTGACGGAGAAATGAAATCCGTCTGCCAGCTTTGTCAGTCCTGCAGGGTTGAAATATACGGCATCCACGCCGGTTGAGGCCTGGCGGCTCAGCATGCGCACCATGTATGCGCTGTGGTTAGTGTTTGTTACAAGTCCGCCGGCAAGCAGAGAGCCGGTGATGGCCATTGCAGCAACAAGTGTCAGAATTTTTCTCATGAGTTTCGGTTTTAATTACACATTTTAGCGTTTACTGTGCATCTTTTGAAAGTGGCGTAAAAGTATGAAAAAAAATGAAATATGAAAGAGAGGCACAAATAAATAGTCGGTTGAGCAGTCTCAGATGGTCATTTTTTGAACCTTTTCACGGTTTAAGTATCTCAACTCCGAAGTTTTTCCACACTTCAACTGAAGTAAGACGGTTTTCAATGATCTCATTTGCCACGCTGAGGTTGCCGGCTGCCTTTTTTGCGATGTTTGGGTCGGGTGAGGCAGAGAGCCGGGTGAGGGGTTCAACAGCCTCCTCCGGACGGCCGGCGGTTATCAGTTTGTTTAAGGAGGAGAAGGGCCCCCCGCTGTATAACTTCGCCTGGTAGACCTCAGTGAAGGGGTAGAACTTACCGATGCAATCCTTTGCCGCTGCTGCCGAGAGCTCCCTGACATGCCTCTGTGAACGTGACGGGGTCGGCCCGCCGATCATGCCAAAGATGGTGTATTTCGATTTGATGTATTTCGATTTTTCGCCGGCGCACCTGTCAATTACCTCGCCATTTGCCGTGTAGAGTGTCATGTATGTATTCAGGAAGAGGGTGAAATCCTTTGCCATGATACTGCTGCCCTCATCGTCCTCAGTAAGATAGAACTCTGACTCAATCCAGAGCCTGACCGAATCAAGAGCTACCAGCATATTGGCACCGATTTCACTGCAGATATTACTGACGGTATCAGCAAACTCCGGGTATTGCATTGACTGTACCGTGAATCCTTTCCGCAGGGTGTCAGCCGTCATCAGCATTGCCCGCGGGTCTTTCAGTATTATCTCTGCCAGGCCGGACCCGTATCCCTTCACCACTTCTGTAAAGGCTGCTTCATCCTTATCCTTAATGAAATCCGGGATCTGGTAGTCATAGAAGTTGATAAACACAAACCTGGCGCTGTCTGCAGGCAGATCAGCCTCCTGAGAGAAGGTCCTCTGCATCTCTACAAGGGTGGTGCATGATGTTGCCATGATTGCCGCGATGAGGATGGCGAATGGCAGGAAGCTCTTTTTCATTGCGCACTGGTTGGGGCCTGAGCAGGTAATGATCATCTAAAATTAGGCCAATCTGCACTCAAAACAAAAAAAAGAGGCGCTCATCTTTGATGAACGCCCCTTTTAATGAAACTAACCGTAATTGGTTTTATGGAATGATCTCTACCTTGATATCATCGAGGAAGATACGGTTCTTGCCTGCATCAGCCGCATGCGGTCAGCGCCGCCGCAAAGAAGACGATAAGTATTTTTCTGATGTCTGGCATTCAATTTTTTTTACTATTGGTTATAACCGAGGTCAGCAAGTGTCTCCTGTGGTGTTTTCTCCGTACCATTCTTCCGGACTCCGCGGCCATGATAAAAATCTATGGTCAGTTCTGTGCGGTTGGTGATCATCCCGTCAGCCAGGGGAGTGGCTTTCTTGCCCTCTCCGGGTCCGAAGTATTTCTCCATCTGCTCAACGGTGTTGATGGAATAGATGTTAGCCTTAAGTCCTGCAGAATGAATCTTCTCTGCAAAAGCATGGGAGAGGCCGTCATAGGCATCACCGAGGTTGGTGCCTATGAACTGCGCGCCGCACTCTATGGCAAAAGCGATGATCTCGTCGGTGACCTCCTCTTTGGCAAATTCGTTAGTTTTGGGGTTGCCGATGAGGAAGCTGGCAAGCACTTGTTCGCCAAAGACCCTTTTGAAATTCATCATTCCCTGTCGTGAGAAGGTCTGCACAAGAATTTTGCCCCTGGTGTTTCCGACATTAATCTTATCATTGACATAAAAAGGTGCGTCTGCGGCTATCTCTTCTCCCTCGAGAGGGTTCCATCCGAAGCGGGTCAGCTCATCATATATTTGTTCCTCCAGGCCCGGATAGTCATCCGGGACCTTTGCTTCAATATATACTCCGGGTCGGTGTCCGTTGTCAGCGGGATCAGCTTCATATTCAAAGTGGTATATTCCTGCCTCATCCCTGGTGAGGACCCGGCTGCCGTCTTCATTACGCTTTATCCTTTTTCCTTCAGCAATGCGGAAGACATCTTCAAAAACCAGCACATCCTGCCCCGCAAAGCTTTGCCGGGCCTGTTCAGGATTCTTTTTGTTGAAGGCGCTGCCTGCATTGAGCTGCATGATCTCTTCATATGTGAAGCTGCTGATGGGGTCACCCTCCCTTCCCGGGAACTTATCAGCAACATCGGTGGTGCGTTTGAAGGTTTTGTCGTGCATGATGATCAGTACGCTGTCCTTCGACCTTTGCACGTCGAGCTCAACGTAGTCGGCACCTGTGTTGCGGGCCCAGCGGAAGGCCGCCTCTGTGAGCTCCGGAGCCCAGTAGATGGTTCCACGGTGTGCTATGACCGCATTCTCAGGCATATAATCCTGTACCTTCGTGCCCGAGGGGGCATTCTTCAGTCCGCATCCGGCCACCAGGGCGGCCAGCAGCACCGTATAAACAAGTCTGTTCTTCATGGTCTGGTTTCATTTGGGGTTTGCTCTGTTTTCTCTTATTTTCCAGCTTTCAGTGTGGAATTTAACCTTCGGGTCCCTGACATCATCACACTTTACAATCAGCGCACCCTCCTTCTCCCAGTATGATTTTACTGTGTGACCGGCCATCGGGCCGTCTTCCGGGCCACGAACAGTCACATCATCGGGATTGACAACCATCTTCAGTCCGGCTGACTCATGGATCATATCCATGTCGCCGCGGCTGTTGCCTCCCACTATAAGGGGTATGGCCTTTATGAAGGTCTCTATCGTATGCGCCTTGCCGTCATCCTGCGGAATGGGAGGGATAATCTCGCCTGTAGTTACGCCATCCCTTATAACACATTTGGCGCCCAGAATGTTGACATTTGAAATGCCGAACTCCCCGGCCACAAACTTCTGGTACAGGATCTCAGGGGAGGCGGTGAGTATCCACACCTCGAACCCGTACTCCCTCAGGTTGGCTATCAGCTGCTTCATCTCGGGGTAGAATTTGCCCCTGTATGAATCATGGTAGCAGTTGTAACCTATGGTCTCTATCTCTTCAGGGGTCAGTCCGGCAAGGAAATGCACACGGTCCTCCACATAGGGCTTTCCTACATTGTTGCCATCCCTAACCATGCGATCCAGGATCTTCAGTTTCTCTTTTGCCTCTTTATCTTTTCTCTCCTTCAGCACCAGGTCAGCATAACGGTACAGGGCTTCATCGGCGAGGTAGTAAGGTACCTGTCCGAAGGTCGTGCCGTCGCAGTCGAACACGGCCACCTTGCGTTCGGTCATCGGGATGGTACCGTTAAGGAACCCCTCGATACGGTCATTGATCTCCTGCGACCATCCGTGGATATGGCGGTAGGTCTGGGCGGTAAGCGATGCCGAGAGGCAGATAACCGATATTAATATTGTTGAAAACAGTCGCTTCATCGTGGGTTTTTTAATGTCCGAGATATGTTACCTTTTCCTTTTTCCATGTTGTGGCCGAAAACAGAGCTGCCAGTATGCTGGCGGCGATAAAGATCCAGAATGTTGCATTCCATCCCAGTCTTATACTATCGGCTACTGCACCAATGAGAACCTTTGAAAGAAGGGCATCACCAATGAGGTATCCGAACAGTCCGACAAAACCTGCAGCTGTTCCTGCTGCGTTCTTGGGCACCAGGTTTATGGCCTGCACGCCGATGAGAGCCACAGGGCCGTAGATAAAGAATCCGATTGCAATAAGAGCGGAATAGACCACTGTTACACGGGTAGTGTCAGGATCTGTTGAAAATGCATCTGAGAGAAAGGATGCCACAGGTGCTGCCTTCCAGTAGAGTATGACGCTGAACAGAACCAGCAGCATAAAGATCACGTTGGCCGGTGCGCATCTCCCCTTGAACACTTTGGAGGAGATCCAGCCGATGAGTATCATACCTGGAACGCCTGCGTAGTTATGCAGCGAGAAAGCCATCTTGCCCTGTTCGCTTGTCAGCAGTCCGGCCTCTTCAGTGTAGGTAGGGGCCCAGTCGGCGATGCCGTATCGTATCAGGTAGACGAAAACATTTGCCAGGGCTATCAGCCAGAGAATCTTATTTTTGAAGATATAATTTACAAAGAGCTCCCTGACGGGGATCTTCTTGTCGGAGCTCATCTCTTTCTTTGCTGGAATATCATTTCTGTACTTGTCTATCGGGGGCAGTCCGCACGACTGAGGGGTGTCCCTGAGGGCCCACCAGCAAAAGAGGGCCAGCAGGATAGCCACGGCGCCCGGGAAGACAAATACTGCTCTCCAGCTCTGTTCAACCATTACGCCGCCCCCGATGTCTGCCACGAACAGGCCACCGATCAGCAGGGTGCCCCATGCTGCCAGGTTGCCCATCAGGCCGCTGCCTACGGTGTGAGATGTGTTCCAGACACCCATCTTGAAGCTTCTCTCATTGTGTGAGAACCAGTGCACCATGATCCTTCCGCAGGGAGGCCAGCCCATTCCCGCGAGCCAGCCAATGACAAGCATGAACATGAAGATGATGGTCACCGAGCTTGTTGCAAAGGGGAAGAGTCCGACGCACACCATCAGGGAAGCTGAAAGCACCAGACCGATCACCAGGAACTTACGTGCATCTGATCTGTCCGAAAGGGCTCCCATTAGGAACTTGCTGAAGGCATATGCTATGGAGATAGCCGAGAGTGCGATGCCAAGCTGCAGTTTGGTGTACCCGAGACCACCGGCCTCGACCGGCTGTATCATGCCTGGAATGGCAAGCGCAAGGTTCTTCCTGACGAGATAATATGCCGCATAACCGATAAAGGCGCCAAGGAAGACCTGCAGACGCAGTCTCCTGTAGGTCGCATCTACCTTCTCTTCAGGCAGGGGATCCTTGTATGGCGGCGGTTTGAGAAAGTTTATCATAGGCTGATGGGTTAGGTGGTTCGCTTTTTCTCCGGCTGAGGCCAAATATTGACAATCTTTTTCTTCTCCGGGTTATTTCTGATTAGATTGCGATAAATAAATATGGGTGGTTTCTAACCTAATACATATGTCTTCGCCAACTCAGTGAATTCCTTCACCTGCTGCTCTTCCCATCTCTTATCCCTGCCCAGCTCCTCAGCCATTATCGAAGCCACCTTCGGCGCAAGGGCAACTGATGCCTTTGCATCGAGGTAAAGCACCCTCACCCTGCGTGCGAGCACATCATCAACAGTTCTTGCCATCTCCATGCGGGCTGCCCAGACCACCTCGCCAACGGTAAAGTCAGTGCCTGCGTCAAGTTTCTCTGCATATGCCGGGTTCTCCTTCTGCATCACCAGTATCTCCCGGAGGTCACTTCCGTAAATATACATCCTGTCGTTTCTGTCAGGATTAGAGAGGTACCCATGGATCTTAAGGTTTCTGGTACGGCACTCCCTTATCGGAAGTTTTCTGACCCTGACTGCAGTGTCGACGGTCTCCTCTGCCATCTTCCTGTATGTAGTCCATTTACCGCCCGTGATTGTCACCAGCCCTGAAGGTGACACCAGCATCTTATGGCTACGTGATATCTCCTTGGTTTTGGCTCCTTCACCTCCGTTCTTTGGAGCCGCAAGAGGACGCAGCCCGGCAAAGACGCAGAGCACATCACTGCGCTTCGGTTTTTTAACCAGGAACCGGCCTGCAGTCTCAAGGATAAAATCGACCTCCTCATCGAGGGCTTTGGGCTCAAGTACGAACTCTTTGACAGGTATGTCGGTTGTGCCAAGGATGACACGGTTGTGCCACGGCACGCCAAACATCACCCTGCCGTCGCTGGTTTTGGGGATCATTATTGCATCATCGCCTCCCAGGAAACTGCGGTCAACAACAAGGTGGACTCCCTGGCTGGGCCTTACCAGCGGCTTTCCGGCGGGATTATCCATCCTTATGATCTCGTCAACGAAGATGCCGGTTGCATTGATGATACAACTCCCTTCAGCAGTGAATTCCGTTCCGTCAAGTTCATCCCTTGCTGCCACACCCGATACCTGCCCGCCCTGGTTTTTGAGAAGGTGCATTACCTTTGCATGGTTGATCACCGTTGCTCCATGCTCAATTGCCGTTTGCATGAGGTTAACGGCCAGGCGCGAGTCATCAAACTGACCGTCGTGGTAAATGACTCCGCCTCTGAGATTCTTCTGAACAATCTGAGGTATGGAGCGTATTACATTTTTCCTGCTCATGGGCAGCGAGCGGCCAAAACTCATCCCCCCTGCCAGAAGGTCATATAATGTGAGCCCGATAGTGTAGAATGGTTTCTCCCACCACCTGTAGTTTCCGATTATGAAACGCTGGTTCTTTACAAGATGAGGGGCATTCTTCCTCAGATAACCTCTTTCACGAAGCGCCTCGCGAACCAGTGCAACATCTCCCTTCTGAAGGTACCTCACCCCGCCGTGAACCAGTTTTGTGCTCCTTGATGAGGTTGCCTTGGCAAAGTCCGACTGTTCAAGCAGGAGCGTGCTGTAACCCCTCGATGCTGCATCAACGGCAACTCCCAACCCGGTAGCCCCTCCGCCAATGATAATGAAGTCCCACTTCCTGTCGGAGTCCTTCAACCCTCTTAAAAAATCCTCTCTTTCCAATATAATACAGTTTTTTTCAGTACTGCTGTCATTAACCTGTGAAATTATAACAACCTTTTCTTATATCAAAACGGGCGGCCCTTATCCGGACATCGGTCTGATAACCGCCAACAGCATCCAGAAAATACGGGAAAAGGGGATCGAGTTTACCCTTGTATAAAATATGTTGTAAAACCGCTGAAGAATAATCAACCTGACCGGGTGCCACCTGGCCAGGTTTTTTAAATTTGTATTCACTGACCAATAAAACAGATATCATCATGCCAGGTAAATCAGCACTTTCAGTTATCGCAGCCCTGCTGCTGATAGCCGTTGCGGGATGTTCAACAACGAAGACTGCCGTTACGGGTGATCCATCAGGAAGAACTGCCGGCGCCGAGCGGGAGTTCCGTGCAGCGTGGGTGGCCACCGTGGCCAATATCAACTGGCCGAGCAAGCCAGGTCTCTCCGTAGAGGAGCAGAAGAGCGAGGCGATAGCTCTCCTCGATCTGCTGTACAAGAACAACTTCAACGCGGTGGTTTTCCAGGTCAGACCGCACTGCGATGCTATGTACAGGAGCGACATTGAACCATGGTCATACTATCTTACAGGTGAGGAGGGCAAAGCTCCGGATCCTTATTATGATCCTCTTGAGTTCTGGATAGCCGAGGCGCACGCCAGGGGCATAGAA
>DZBJ01000010.1:83634-87417 GCA_022736275.1 Rikenella microfusus
CCGGGTGTGGTGCACTGGAGCATCGGCCCGCTTGAGAGGACACCGGGCCTTGTCAGGGCAGTAGCCGACGGGCCCTACAGGAGAAAGGCGCTGGTGCCACCGTCACCATGGCTCGACAGCAAAGTTCCCGCAGCACCGCTGCCGGTAAAAACGGCGGATAAGGATAAATTATTGGTTTCATGGAGCCACCCTGATCCGTCTGACATTGGCCGTTGGGTGGTATATTACAAGTACGGATCACAGTGGAACCAGAACATCCACGGTAACACGGTCACCACAGATGCCATTCCTGCCTTCACCCTGAACCGCACTTTCCTGGGTCGGACAGAGCGCGGGAAGATATCAGCTGTTGAGCAGGTGCTTATTCCCCTCGACAGCATTGCAGTCTCAGCTGTTGACCGTTTCGGAAACGAAAGCCCCCTGGCGAAGATGGCCGTAAGGGAGTTCACCTTTGCTGATACCCCGCCGCTTGAAGAGGTGCTCACGGCATATTATGCAGAGACTAAAAGACCACCCGTGCCGGTGCCGGCAGTGACACCGGGCATCAATGTGCTGATTGATGAACATCTCGACCTGATTAAGGGAAAGAGGGTTGGACTGATAACCAATCCGTCAGCTGTCGGTGTTGACATGAGAAGCACTGTTGACATACTTGCCGCAACGGAGGGAGTCAACCTGGTGGCGCTCTTCGGCGCCGAACACGGCATCAGGGGCGCCCTCCACGGAAGGATACAGGGCAGCGGTGAGCCTGACCCTGTGACGGGAATTCCGGTTTACAGCCTCTATGGCGATTCATATGCCCCGAAGAAAGAGTGGCTCGACAGCATCGATGTGATGCTTTTTGATATCCAGGGCGTCGGATCGGCATGGTATACATTCAAATTTTCAATGTCTCACGCCATGGAGGCCTGCGCTAAGGCAGGGATACCCTTCATCGTCCTTGACAGGCCCAATCCGCTCGGAGGACGGGTGGTGGAGGGGTCAATGCAGGACACAATCAGGATGTACCGGCATAGGCTGCCGCTGCGCCACGGGATGACCCATGGCGAACTGGCCACAATGTGGAATGAGACAGAAGGCTACGGAGCAGACCTGACCGTGATCCCGATGAAGGGATGGCGGCGCAGCATGATGTGGAATGAGACAGGACTGCAGTGGGTGATGCCCTCACCCAATATCGACAACTGGGAGACCTCCGTGGTCTATCCGGGTCAGTGTCTTTTTGAGCGCACAAACATGTCGGAGGGGAGGGGAACAACCAAGCCCTTCCTGATTACCGGGGCACCATGGGTCAATGCGGAGAAGGCTGCCGATGACCTTAACTCAAGAGGTATCAGGGGCGCATATTTCAGGCCCGTCTACTTCATCCCGCGGTCAGCCGGAACGGGCTATAACCGGAGCGGCAAACCGTGGAACGAGATGTGTGGCGGCGTTGAGATAATGCTGACAGACCCGGCGTCGTTCCGTTCAGTTGAGGCATCACTCCATATCATTGATGCATACCGTAAGACCAGTCCCGATTCACTCGTGTGGTCACCGCCCCTGCTGATGAGGCAGCTCAATGAGCCCGGCGTCACCGTTGAGGAGGTGGTTAAAGCGTGCCAGGATGATGTGCAGGAGTTTATGGAAATAAGACAAAAATACCTGTTGTACAGATGAAAAGGAATTTGTTGGTTATAGCCCTGGCCACAGCGGTGCTGGCCGGATGCAGTACTGTCAGAAAAACCGGGGAGACCCCGGCCCCGGATCAGGCAACTGCAGCTGAGACTGCTGCTGCAGCTGCTGCCGCAGAGGCCCTGGCAGCCATTCCATGCCGGTGCGACACCATTGATCATAATTCGCCATGGGTTAAGTTCCTCAGACTACCGGAGCAGGTGACGAACCTGCCCCAGTTCGATATCCTTTGTAAAAGTGAATACCCTGCTACCGTAAGTATAAACGGCCAGGCAGTGAAGCAATACAAAACGGGAATATTCTTTGCAACCGTATCATTCAATGAGGGAGTGAACAAGGTAACGGCTGAAGCAGTATATCCCGACGGCCGGACAGCCGTCTGCGAACATGTCCTCATTTATGAAAAGAGAGACATGACCAGGCAGAGCTACCCGCTGTGGATCGACAGCCGGTCGGTTGAGCCTGCCGCTGACATGGAACTGCTGCCTGATGAGGTTGTAAAAGTGAGCTTCCGGGGATCGAAGGGGCAGGATGGCTTTGTAAATGTTCAGCCCGGAAAAATCACTCTGGCCTGCCTGCGCAGCGACCATGACGACTACAGTCTTTATACGGCGGAGCTGCCACTGCGTGATCTCACCAGAGGAAGGACCTATACAATCAGCACCAGGCTGGTCCCGGCTGCCGGTGCCCCGGTAAGGAAGGAGTATATGTCTGACTTCAGCAGTACTGTTGTCGTCAGACAGCCGGAAGATTTTCCCCTGCTGAAGGTTAAGAATGAATATTCACGGCTGGTGTACAATTTGGGTGCACCACGACTGGGCGGGCCGATTAGATCCGAGCTCGGGCCGGGAGTGGTTCTGAAGTCCGGTGGCAAAACAGGTGATAACTACAGGGTAAGGCTCAGCAATGTGGAGGCCGGATACATAAATAAGGATGATGTTGAAATTATTGATGGACCCAGAGTCCAGCCTTCCTACATAGTGACCAGCATGACATGCGGTCCGGCCGCCGGAGCTGATATAGTATCGATACCTTATCCCGAGCCTGTTCCTTATGAGGTTTACCCGGATCCAGACGGGAAGAGGTTGGTGGTTACACTTTTCGGGGCGGAGTCAGCATCGACATGGGTCACTCACAGGAAAGGCTGCAGGGTGATTGACAAGCTGACATGGGAGCAGACAACGCCTGAGACCTTTCGCGTCTACGTCAACCTGAACACTGAGAATATCTGGGGTTATGACATCAGGCCTGCTGGACGCAGCCTGGTGCTGCGCGTCAAGTATCCTCCGGTTTATGACCTGGCGGCTGAGAAGCCTTTGACAGGTCTGAAGATAGCCATTGAGGCGGGCCACGGCGGAGATAATACAGGAGCTATCGGTTTGTCAGGCCTGGTTGAGAAAGATATCAACCTTGACCTCTCGTTCAGGCTGGGAGAGCTCTGCGCCTCAATGGGAGCAGAGGTGATCCAGGTGCGTGATTCAGATAAATACATGCTTCTCACTGACAAACGCCGCATAGCCATTGAGTCGGGTGCTGATATGTTGATAAGCATTCATGCCAATGCCGGGGGCAGAGGTTATCTGTCGGTGGCAGGCACAAGCACCTACTGGCATAATCCATTCTGGGCTCCCCTGGCCCAGGTCATCTATGACCGGTTGCTGGAGACCGGTCTGACCGAGTTTGGCGTTGTGGGGTCATTCAACTATACGGTGACCAGGGCCTCGCAGCTGCCTGCCATCCTGGTGGAGCAGGCCTTCATGAGCCATGCCGAAGACGAGGAGAAGCTCGCCGACCCCGCCTTCCGGCAGCTTGAGGCGGAGAAGATATGCGCCGGGATAATTGACTACCTGGGTATGATGCAAAAGTGAAACAAAAACCTGTCTAATTTTCCTGAAAATCACAAACGATAATCCAAATGAAAAAGTTCATTCTGTCACTCGACCAGGGTACAACAAGTTCGAGGGCAATAGTTTTTGACTGCAACGGTGATGCAATATCCACCGCACAGAGGGAATTCACTCAGATCTATCCCCGGCCGGGATGGGTGGAGCATGACCCTGCCGAGATCTGGGCAACACAGTCCGGCGTTGCACTTGAGGCCATATCGAT
>DZBJ01000102.1 GCA_022736275.1 Rikenella microfusus
ACCGCCTTCTTTACCAGATCATCATAGTGGGCCATGTTTGCCCCTTCTGCGGTTTCCTGATTGAAGAGAGTGCAGAGGGTGTCAATCGGTTCGGCATGACCTCCGGCAAGCAGGCGGAACATCTCCAGCACCTGTTTTGCATGGGTGAAGTTATAGCGCACTTCTCCGTCATCGCGGACATATACCAGAAAATAGGGTTGCAGCGGGTTTACCTTTTGTTCTGCTGCTGCCAGCTTCTTGTCTTCGCCGGTTCTCTGTTCCAGGCAGAAGATGACGCCTGGCTGGATTATGGCATGGCCTGCAGGGGCAGGTACTACGGCATACAGCCCGTTATCAGCCTCTTCCAGTGCGGTGCGGTTTGCTTCCAGGTACCCCATCAGCTCCATGATAAAGTCATCAAGGGTGAAGTCAGAGAGGGAAGCGCCGTCGCTGACATCCTCCATATCCAGAACCTCATGCTGCATCTTCTTTAACTGGCGGTTACGGTAGTTCAGGTCATCGGCAATCAGTTCCTGAATGTTGCCATCCTGGAGCAGGTTGTCGTCGGCAGTGGCGGTCATGTCCACCAGCGCCATACGGGATTCAACCCGGTCTTTCAGAGAGATGTAGTTATCAAGGTCTTTGGTGGGCCAGAAATTAACCAGATGCACCACGGGATTACGGCTGCCGATACGGTCAATACGCCCAAACCGCTGGATGATCCGCACCGGGTTCCAGTGGATGTCGTAATTGACAAGGGTGTCGCAGTCCTGCAGGTTCTGGCCTTCTGAAATACAATCGGTGGCAATGAGTATGTCTATTTCTTCCTTCAGTTGCGCCATGGATGGCATCTTTTCCCGTTGTTTGGAGCGGGGGGAAAAGTTGGTCAGAATTGTCGTATAATCTGTACTGCCAAAAGTGGTGCGATTTTCGCCCCCACCGGTGACAAGGGCAATATGGGTTTTTAGCTCGTTCCGCACCCATGATTGAAGCGATTGGTACAGATAGGCAGCGGTATCGGAAAAGGCGGTGAAGATAAGCAGTTTGGAGTTCTTTTTGCCATCCTTGTCAATCTGGGGGGTGCGTACTTTCTCCTCAATAAGCTGCCTGAGCATGGCAAGCTTTTCATCCCGGTCAACGGTAACCTTTGCAGCAGCGTCGTGTAGTTTCTTCAATTGCTGACGGTCTTTTTCCAGTGCATCAAGCCATTCATCGCAGTTCATATGTTTCAGGCGATACGGTATCTTTTTGCCCACTTGCCAGGCATCTTCCGTTTCCTCGTCTTCACCATCAACGGGATGCAGTTCGTCTGGATCGATTTCAGTCTCATCCGGCAGAGTTTGAAACGCTTTGATCTTGTTCTGGAGTGCTTCTATTTTTTCAATGGTACGTTCCATTGAGGTGGCAAAGGAGTGAACCGAGCTTTCCAGACGTTTCAGGAAGTTGACCTTCATCATGCCGATCAGAAATCCTTCACGTTTCTCCTGAGAGAAGTTTTTGGTCTCATCTTTTTCGTAGATGGCTTTGAACGCATCCTGAACATAGACCGATGGCTTGAACAACGAGAGCTGATAGTTCTGAATTTCCTTATTGAGCTGGTCATAGGTCATGAACTTTTTGGCAAGATCAATACCGGGATAGAGCGGCTGCGCTGTCCGTTCCGGGAACTCGCCAATGGCCTGCATATCCTTGGCATAGAACCGCTGTATCTGTTTACGGGAGCGGGCAATGGTAAGGGCGTCAAGCAGCTTGAAGAATGCCGAATCCAGCTTTTCCTGAAGCTTCAAGACATTCCGGTCTTTTGTTTGATGCGCCCAGTGGGTAAAGGTACGCTGTGCGGAAACAAGGGTGTCACCTAAGCTCTTGATGCCGAGTGAATCATCAAAAGAGCTGTCATTGCCGCCGGTTATGAATGAAAGCTGGTTGCGCAGATCGGTAAGATTGTTGTTAACCGGCGTGGCAGAGAGCATCAGAACCTTGGTGCGAATATCACTTTGATTGCGGCCCTTGATAATGTCTTCCATCAACCGTTCATAGCGGCTTTTGCGGATTACATTGCCTTCTTCGTCTCTCTTGCCTTTTGAGTTGTTACGGAAGTTATGGGATTCATCAATAACCACCAGATCAAACCGATCCCAGGCTATGGTTGCCAGGTTTTCATTGCCTACGGTGCCGCTGTCTCGGCTAAGGTCGGTATGAGAGAGCACAGTAAAACGGAAACGGTCTTCAATGAGCGGAT
>DZBJ01000061.1:0-3018 GCA_022736275.1 Rikenella microfusus
AAAAGACAAAAGGAAAAAGTTGACGAACGCAGTGAGGAACCGGAGCTAAGCGGAGCCCGGCACAGCCAAATCCCGCAAAGCGGGAACAAAAGTGCGTTCAGCGTCATTTGCTTTTCGTTTTTGGAATTCATTTCAGCACCCCTACCACATCTTCAGGTCCGTAAATGAGAATATCTGACGGAGATCTGACAGGTTTGTTTTTAAGAAACAAAACCGGTATGATCTTGTGACCTTTAGCAAACGGAAGATTGGCTATCTTTTTTGCAAGCTCGCCTGATAATCTATTAATATCCGCCTTTTCAGTCCATTTACATTCCCCTGCAAGAAGAATTTTACCGTCACCTGACGAGGCCAGAACATCTATTTCCATTGGGATGCCGTCGAGGCCCCTTCCCCACCAGCGGGTGGCAGGGCTAAACTCTTTATCGGGATCAAGGAACGGAACAGACTGCCGGCATAACTCTTCCCATTCTGAAGCGACGAATGACGGCAACTTCTTCTTAATCCGTGCCAGTGACTGTGAGGCAAGCCCGAGATCTATTCTGCTCTTTTCCGGAACAATAAAGGTGAACCAGAAATTCAGAAAAGGATCATTTATTTTATATAGTGTTTTTTTTGTTGACCGCAGAGACTCTCCGTATGGAATCTCGCGTCTTATATACCGCAGGTCCGTCAGAAAAGCCAGCACACCGGAAAGATGCGTTGCAGGTTTCCCGATGCGTGCGGCCATCTCGGAAAGTCTGTGGCATCCGGAGCCAATGAGGCTAAGGAGAGTATAAGCCTGCACGGAAGTCCGGGCTTCGTCCGAAAAAAGCCTCTCGGGCTCATTAGCCAGAAGTCCGTACTGGTTGACAACATGAAGACTAAGGGCGGCATCAAGCGTCTCTGATGTTTTACGTATCTCCCAGTACCGGGGCACGCCTCCCCAGATGCTGTATTCAGTGACCGCTTCCGATGCACTGATGTCAAGATACTTCTTCAGAAAAGCAACCGGCATAGGATGTATCTTCATTATCTCTCCGGCCCTCCCATAGAGTGGCGCCTTGCTGTTCAGCACCATTCCCTGCATCATCATCTGCGATGAACCGCAAAGAATGATATTGTATTCACTGTGAGCAGTATCGTCATGAATGTTCTGTAAGACCGAAGGGAGTTCAGGAGAGTTCTTCACCAGGTAGGGAAACTCGTCAATACAAAGTGTAATACGTTTCTTTAACGCACCATTCATGCTTCTGAGAAGTGAATCCCACCCAGGATATACGGGAGCTGCAAAACCGGGAATTACCTTTTCGATTCTCTCTGACAAAGCCCTTATCTGCAGAGGTGCCTCGCTCATGTCGGCTGAGAAATATACAGAATCTTTATCTATTATCCGTCTGAGCAAGACGGATTTACCGCAGCGCCGCCTTCCGTAGATAACCACAAGCTGAGCAGTGTCACTGTTCAGCACATGCCTGAGCCTTTTTATTTCCGTTTCCCTGTTTACAAACATACTTAAATATTATGTCTTACAAAGATAATGTTTGTCAAACATAATTATAATGTCATGTTTTTGTATATCGTGAAACATTAGTTAAGGGTTCCGGTTTCAGGGTTTCAGAAGCTTCTTACTACATACTTTATACTACCTGCTTCCTGCTATAGTTCATGTACCAGTCGCAGAAGCAACGGAGACCTGTGCGAAGGTCCGTCTGTGGTTTGAAACCGCAATAATCATTTATCAGATGTATATCAGCAAATGTCTTTTCAACGTCGCCGGGCTGTATGGGGAGATACTCTATGACCGCCTTTCGGCCAAGCAACTTTTCAAGTTCCGAGACGAGATGGTTGACATTCACCGGGTGGTTGTTGCCAATATTCATCAGTGCGGGAGGAGTCTCTTCTTCCAATTTACCAAGTATCACTGTCATACCGCCGATAATATCATCTATGTAGGTGAAGTCACGGAGTAACCTGCCTTCTGCAAAAACCTGAATCGGCTTGTTATTCACCATAGCCTCGGTGAACTTCCAGATGGCCATGTCAGGCCTGCCCCAGGGACCGTAAACGGTGAAGAAACGGAGTCCGGTTGCCGGGATGCCGTAAAGATGACTGTACGTAGAGGCCATCAGCTCATTGCTCTTCTTGGTGGCGGCATAGAGGCTGACGGGGTGATCAACATTATCGTCCTCACTGAAAGGAACCTTCTCATTGTTGCCATACACACTGGAGCTGCTGGCATAAAGAAGATGTTTTACCGTATAATGCCTGCACGCTTCGAGAATATTATAGAAACCTATGATATTACTCTGAATGTAAACATCCGGGTGATCAATGCTGTACCTCACCCCGGCCTGTGCAGCCAGATGAATAACATAATCAAACTTCTCATCCCTGAACAGATCCATTATTCCTGCTTTGTCCTCAAGATTCATCCTGATAAACCTGTAGGCCGGATACCTGGCGCTCTGAACTATCTTATGCCAGTCAACCTCCTCCCTCTTTATGCCGGCTTCGTTCAGCCTTGCATACTTCAGACTGACATCATAATAATCATTGATGTTGTCAATACCTACAACCTCTTCTCCCTTCTCAAGCAAAGCATTGGCCATGTGAAAGCCGATGAAGCCGGCAGTACCGGTTATAAGGTATTTGGACATGGGTCTAAAGGTCTCATCCTTCGCTACCTCTTTCGCAAAGCTTCAGAGGTCAAAGAAAGCTACGGATGACAAGTAATGTTGGAAGGTCAAATGGACTTGACTTTGAAACGAGAAGTGTTTAACTTTATGGGTGTGAAAGTTAAACTCTAATACATAATGTTATGAAGTCAAAATTTCTTGCTCTCGACTGGAAGGATTTTTCAAGGGGCCTTCTGATTGCTTTTCTTACAGCTGCCCTGACAGGCGTCATTAATCTACTTGACACCGGCGCCGTTTTTACCTGGTTGACTCTCAAACCGGTGCTTATTGCGGGTATCTCAGCAGCTTTGTCTTACCTGCTAAAGTGCCTGGCTACGAATTCGCAGGACCAGATGTTCAA
>DZBJ01000061.1:3118-9184 GCA_022736275.1 Rikenella microfusus
GTGAACTAAAACCCGCTTGAGACGGAAGTTACGGGTTTTTAACTACGGCGTACTCCGCTCCGGTTCCTGTTCCTGGTTCCGGATTCCCGGATTCCCGGATCAAAACTCAGACTTATGCCACAACTGTCAAGTATTCCCTGACAGTTGACCCTATGCTTTATAATTCTTATACTTAACGTGCTTCTTCAAAAGCTTGTTGACCACTTCTATATCAAAAAGCTCCGGGTCAAATTCTTCACCGTTCCACTCAAGGGTCTCTTCATGCTGCTCATGATGCGGGTCTTTCAATGCCTCAAGCATCTGTGCATAGCCCCAGATGCCTCGTTATGCCAGTCGTCCCATGTCCAGTCTTTCTCCAATCGCTCAGAGTAGAATTTCTTATCCTTTATGAACTGGTGAAGGTGGCTGTTTTCCCATCCCATGGCTATCTGGATGGCCAAATGAAACTCGGACAGCGGGAGGTCTGGCCTTACAAGCAGCCGGCGCCATATTTTAGGTCGGTAGCGGTCGAGGTCAATGCGGATCTGGTATGTGTTCATTTATTATAGTCATGGGACCTGTTTGTGAAGGTCTGGAATTCCAACATGTAAGTATTTCTTACATAATGCAAGCCTGAAGCTTATTATACTCAGAGAAGAACGTATCCCGATCCATTTTCAGGTGTCTCAGAACCTGCTTTATGATAAACTCGGGCACCGGAATATTTGACAGCTTCCTTGCTGGCATTCTGTCTCAGGTTTAGACTGGCAAACCTACCTTCTGATGAAAAGTATTGACAGGATATTTATCAAGAATTTCTGATACGTACTTATTATCATTTATAACTGAGGTGATACTTGGTGCAATTAATTTTTTGGGTCTTTTCTCAGTGCCTTTCAGTTCCCATCCCAGATCTGTCAGTACTTTCCCCAGCGTCTTCTTTTTAATAGTGTAATCAACAAAATCCTCGAATACTATTTCAAAAGAACTTTTGGCTTCAGATAAACCATTCCCATAACCCGTAAGGTCAAGGTGAGGTGAATAGATAAAATGCGTTCTGTTCTCATCCTGAAAATGAAAGAGCAGAAGTCTTACTTTGACAGTAGCAGCTTTATCTCTGTATTTTCCTTCAAAAATATATGGAGGCATTTTTATTTTTTTCTTTACAAAGTTACTAAAACCTTTATTGGATTTTGAATCCTGAGTTCAGTGTCACTAATCACAAGGTCTGTATGTTCATATTAAAGCCCAAAATTGCCGGTATCAATCCACTTCATGTCAATAATTGACCAGAAGTCGATTGCGAGGCCGTTGAGGACATAGTCATAAGGAATCCAGCCGTAGCCGTTATCGCCCCAGCTTTTGCCCCAGGAGTTGCGTATCAGCAGCGCACCTTTGTTTGAGAGGTTACATTTCAGATTGGTGATCTTGTGTTCATCATCATATCCTACTGCCATGACGGCATGACCCCACTGCGCATTCTCTCCCTTGCAGGGATAGGGTATGTCACCGGGGGCATCTGATTCCTCAAAAGACTCAAACCCCCAAAAGCCGAACATGGAGGGTATGCCGGCCGTCAGATAACTTTTAACCGAAGCCAGTACATCAGCAGCCTGGACTTCCGAGCCCTGGGGATCATGACAGAAATATTTGACTGTCGAATAGTTCTCTGCAAGTGCATAGACAAACCCGGATGGCTCTTCATCAAAGTTTTTGATCTTGTAAGGCCAGTACTTTTCATCCGGCACACCGCAGAGGACAAGGGCCTCCATAGCTTCGCGGAGCCATGCCCCCGTATCACCGGTAACCTGCATCAGATTACGGGTGGTCTTGTAGAGGAAGAGCCTTGAGGCATCGATATGCTTTCCGAAAGCACGTTTTTCGAAGTACTCTACGATTCCTGCGGCGGCGTGGGCAGTACATGCTCCCAATTCCAATTGGTTTTCGACTGGGCTGCACCACTCCCTCAAATCCACGGAGGATTTAAGCGCAGAGCGCAGGGCTAAGGGCGCAGAGTCTTTGGTCTTCTGGCCAGAGAAATTAAGTTTCCTGTTGAAGGAGGTGATCCGGGGGTTGTAAGGAGTGTAGTCGCGCAGGTCGGGTTGCGGGGCGAGCCAGCCGGTACCGACTTTGTGAGATACGCCGCTGACCCATATCTTACGGTTGAGTACTCTGTTTTTCATAACCCCGGCTTTTTATCGCCTGCCAGAACCACCTCCCTGAGGGTGGAACCGGAGAGTCCGGTGATAATCTCAAACAGCCTGAAGGCTGTTCCCGGATCAGGAGGCAGTTCACCTTCCTCCGGGAGCGCATAGGGTGGCGCACCTTCGAATGTCTGCGCTGCATAGGCGCTCTTGGAGAGCATGGCAGCAAAGGCCTCCATGCTTTCAGGCAGCTGTGAGTCTGTGGCAACACCGTACGACTCGAGAGCGCTGTTCTTGAAGGCCATCTTCAGTTCGCTTGAGCCGACGCCGGGTTTAAGTACCATATACTGAGGTGATGCCATATCGGGCAGGAAGACCACTGTGGTTTTTACCGTTTTATCCTTCTCTGCAAGGTATTCTACCAGCAGATAGGGCTTGAGGGTGTAGAAGCGAAGTCCGGTCTCGTTTTTGAGTCCCGAATCAGAGTAGACTTTTACTGTGGCACAGCCAGTCAGCAGAATGCCTGATACCGTTAATACTGCAAGAACAGTAAGCTTTTTCATAATCAGTAGATATTGACAGACACTACTAATTTAGTAAAGAAGAAAATACAAGTCAAATATTTTTTGTCCTGCTAAATCTGATGGTCAATTAGCCAATACGCAGGTAGATTATGCCTTCGAGGGCGGTTTTGTTAAAGACGCCGCGGCCGTCGATAAGGAGAGGTGTTTTCATCAGCGATCGTATCTTCTGCCAGTCGGGCATTCGGAACTCCTGCCATTCGGTCACGTGGAAGAGAACATCGGCATCCCTGAGTGCATCGTATATATCCGAGGCATATCTTATCGTATTTCCCAGTCTTCGCTCTGCTTCCTCCATCGCCACAGGGTCATATACACTGACCGTACAACCCGCATCCAGGAGCTTGTTTATAAGGGTCAGCGACGGCGCCTCACGCATGTCGTCGGTGCCTGGCTTATAGCTCAGGCCCCAAATCGCTGCTCTTTTACCTTTAATCTCTCCCCGATAATGGTTACTGAACTTAGTGAAGAGAACTTTCTTCTGTCGTTCATTGATAGCCTCAACCGACTCAAGAAGTGTAAGCGGTGAATTGTGATCCTTGCCTGTCCTGATCAGAGCTTTAACATCCTTGGGAAAGCATGATCCACCATAACCGGCTCCGGGATAAAGAAACTTGTTGCCTATCCTGTTATCAGAGCCTATGCCCTTTCGAACCATGGTCACATCTGCACCCACCTTTTCACAGAGACTGGCAATTTCGTTCATGAAACTGATGCGTGTTGCCAGCATGGCATTGGCTGCGTACTTGGTCATCTCGGAAGATGGTATATCCATGAAGATAACCCTGAAATTGTTGAGCATCATGGGTGAATAGAGGTGAGTCATCAGCTCCTTCGCCCTTTCGCTCTCAACGCCAACGACAACACGGTCTGGCTTCATGAAGTCGTCAATGGCTGCTCCCTCCTTGAGGAATTCAGGATTTGATGCCACATCAAATTCTATATTCCTGTCTCTCTTTTTGAGTTCGGTCTCTATTGCATTTCTGACAAGCCTGGAGGATCCGACCGGGACAGTACTCTTGGTCACCACAAGAAGGTATTTTTCGAGGTTCTGACCGATTTTTTCCGCCACATCAATAACATAGCTGAGATCTGCGCTGCCGTCTTCTCCCGGAGGTGTGCCCACGGCAATGAAGAGCATCTCAACTTCATTCAGACTGTCGGCAAGGTCTGTTGAGAAAAAAAGTCTGCCGGCCTTGACGTTGCGATGGACAAGATCGTCGAGTCCGGGTTCATAGATTGGTATGACGCCACTTTTGAGGTTGTCAATCTTTTGCTTATTGGTATCTATGCACCATACTTTGGCCCCCAGTTCGGCGAAGCAGGCGCCGCTGACCAGGCCGACGTAGCCGGTTCCCACGATGGATATATTCATTCTCTAAAGTTTAAAGTCTTAAGGCCCCGATACACTTCGTTATCGGGGTTAAGTCTCCGCCAATGGCGGAGCCTCAATCTGATGTCTAAAGGTCAAGGGGTGCAGCCTTTTCTATGAGTATTTTACCTTTCCCCAGGGAGTTTGCATGTCCCAGAAGAAAATCGTCAGCTATCTGTCTTATCGTACTGCGAACGGATTCAAGGTCAGGCGGCGTAATAAGCCAGTTAACGTTTTGGAGCCACTCAACCGGGAAAGAGACCAATCTCTGTTCAACATCAAGCTCATTGATCACCACTTTTTGCTTGGCATGATAAAAAATATACTGCCAATTGAAAGCATAGTTGTGTGCAATATGCAGGATATCAAACGCATCCTTGGGCTCGTCACGACCAACGATCGAAGTCAGTTTATTTGCCAGTATATTCAAAGGGGTGTCAATTGTTCCATACATGTAAACCGCTGGTGTACCTGCGTAATAAGCAACATCATTAACAAACTCAATCTTGAGATTAATGTCCTCTTCAGTAATAAAAAAACGGGTATAATCTTCTGAGAAAAGTGATTGTTCAATATTAACGGAAAAATGATTCGTGATTTTGTTTTTTATTTCTTCGACATACCTCGCATAGCGCGTATCACTATTCATGAAAAAATCAAGGTCTTCACTAAGACGGTGATTCAGGTAGAATCGTCCCAATGCAGTCCCTCCCGTCAGGTAGAACGGATATCCTGAATTATGGAACCAGGAGAGGAACCTATCTTGCAGCAGGTATAATCTGTTGTAATCTGTGCCTGACAAATTCATATTTTTTCTGTATTGAGACAGACCTGAGCCTGCTCACAACCCGTCTGGTGAGCAGTCTTTTTATCTCATCGACTGTAAACACCTGAATGAGGGTGAACCAGGGATATGTTTCAAGCATCCTGATGAAAAGTGTCTCCTGTGTAAAATGACCGGCACTTGCTTTTTCACCTTTAAGGACGGACTCTATATCATCAGGAGGGATATTATAATCCCAGCTGAGCTGTTTATATATCCTTATCCTTTCCACTTGATCCATATATAACAGTAATAGAGAACCGGAACAAAGATAATTATAATAAATCGGTAACAATTTCAATTATTCGTTCGGAGGTATGGCCGTCCCAGAGAGGTGGGACGGAGCCTTTTTTCCAGTTGCCGGAGAGGAGCCTATGCATGGCGGGAGAGATGGCGTCAGGGTTAGTGCCAAGAAGTTCATTTGTTCCCAAAGTGACCGTCTCAGGCCGTTCGGTGCTGTCGCGCAGGGTCATGCATGGGACTCCCATTACTGTTGTCTCTTCAGTAATACCTCCGGAGTCAGTTATGACTGCAAGGCTGTTCTCGACCAGGTAATTGAATTCGAGGTAGCCGAGTGGGTCTATAAGATGAAGTGACGAAGAGATTAAGGGACTGATAGACGAAAAGACGGAATCTGTAAAAGAATTGATGGCTTTTCGGGTGCGGGGGTGGGCGGGGAAGATCAGCGAGAGGCTGTTTGAGCTTTTAATGATTTCATCGAGCAGACGCTTTAGGTTCGCGGGATCATCTACATTGTTCGGGCGGTGCAATGTAAGCACAATGTATTCCTTCTTCTGGAGGTTCAGTTCGTCCCATAGAGCTGGTTTTTTTAACCGTGGACGGGCATAAAGCAGGGTATCGATCATAGTATTGCCCACGAAGAAAATCCTTTCGTCCAGCACGCCGCATCTCCTGAGGTTGGCATTGGCAGTCTCCGAGGTAGTGAAGAAGTAATCCGTTATGCTGTCGGTTACAATGCGGTTGATCTCCTCCGGCATTGTCATGTCGCCGGAACGGATACCTCCCTCGACATGAGCCACCTTCACCAGCAGCTTTTTTGCAGCTATGGCGCATGCCATTGTAGAGGTGACGTCTCCGACAACGACGCAGAGGTCAGGCTTTTGCTGCATAAGGAGCTTCTCGTAACTCATCATGATCCCAGAGGTC
>DZBJ01000103.1 GCA_022736275.1 Rikenella microfusus
TAATCAATACCTGGCTGATTTAGCGGCATACAATCAAGCGGTTGCAGATCAACGAGCATGGGACAACCAAAAAAATCAAGAAGATCAGGCGCAACAACAAACTCAGGCAAACCAGCAAGCTGCTATAAATCAAAAATCCCAGGAGTGTTCACAATCAGACCCCGCGGAGCAACAGGCATGTCAGCAAGCAGTGACTGATATGCAAAACCAGATGTTCGGACAAGCCGCAGAATATGCAGAATACCGACAAGACCGGGCAGGGACAAGGCCAGTTGTGGGCCGGCAACCAACTTTTCATGATAATACCGCCGAACTCGCCAAGGCGTACATTTTTGCTGAAAATCAGGTGTTGGAAGAGAAGGTTAATGTCGTTGGTGCAAGAAATATGAAAGATGAAAAGGGAGGAGTAATTAGCAATGAGGAGGATGTCAGGGCCTACTATAACCGTAATTACAGTGAAAAATGACTACTCTTAGAAAAGCATCTGGCGATCACTACAATAGTTGAAACCAATGAATAAAACTCCTGTCAAATTCCCAGCCATTTTGTGTCTGGTATTTCTGGTGGCAACCATATTCTATGTCACTCCGGCCTTTGCTATGGACATGGAATACTATACCTACGGCGGTTTTGGCCCGATTACGCAAGCCTTTACCCGACTGGCCCTGATCTTCAGTGATGCCGGATACATTGGTTTATTTGCAGTAGTAGCGGTTATGGGCTTTCTTGCAGGGGCAATATCTTGGCTTGCCCAGGTGTCCAATGGCGGGAAAGCCACCCCTTTAATCTGGACAGTACCTATTTTCTTCGGGATAATTCTCTACTTTGGCCTGTTTGTTCCCAAGGGGAATATCACGGTTTATGACCCAACGCTCAATAGATTTCAGACTATTGGTGGAATCCCTGATGCTGTTGTCTTTACTGCCGGTGTGCTGAACAAAATCGAAAGAGGGCTGGTTGAGATTATTGATACAGCCTCCGCTCCCGATTCAGAATACTCCAGAGGTGCTGGTGGCATAGGTTTCAAAACCTTGGAGTCGGTTAGAAACTCATATATCAAAGATAATCACCTCAGAACAAGTCTGATACGCTATGCCAAAGATTGTGTGACTTTTGAACTGATGCGGCCTGGAACGACTTTATCTCTTGATACTCTCCGCAATGACACCACCGATTTCTTGACTGAACTTGGCAAGGCTGTACACCCTGCAATCTATACAGTTTATTATGATTCGACTGAACCGGCAGGTGTAACAAAAACCTGTACCGAAGCATGGAACCTTATCAGGCCGTTTTTTCAAAATACCACTAATTATTCGGAAGCACTCAGGAAGACATGCGGTAAGGCTTCTTTTGATTCGGGCAATGCTCTTGAATATACTACCTGTAAAGACCTCATAACCAGCACCTTGAGATTCACAACGGGGAATACTGTCGTACCGGAGAAGCTCATCCAGCAACGGCAAATCTCAGAAATTCTTTATACTTTCTACTATCAGGATGATGTAGAAACTGCAATGCTCATGGAGGCAAACCGGAAGATCACCTCGCAAGGTGTTGGTGTTGGTATTGCCATGAACGAATGGATACCGATTATCAAGGCGATCATGACTGCCATTGCCATTGGTATGATTCCGTTCCTGGCCTTATTCTTGCCGACACCCGTAGTCGGCAAGGCCCTTTCAGCCATGTTCGGCTTTTTCTGCTTCCTCACCATCTGGGGCATCACTGATGCAGTGGTTCATACTGCGGCAATGGATTACGCGCAATACGCCTTTGAAGAGATGCGCCAGTCATCTTTAGGCGTTTATTCGATGGCTGCCTTTCCTTCATTATCTGAAAAGATGCTGAGCATGTTCGGCATTATCCGCTCGTCGGGGATCATGCTGGCAAGTCTCTTCACCATGATGCTGATTAAATTCGGTGGTCATGCCCTGGCAATGATGGCCGGGAGCTTGAGCGGTGCGGTAAGCGGTGCAGGTGGAGCCGCCGGAGCCTTGATGACTCCGGAAGGCACCTCAGCGGCCATGAGCCAGCAGCTTAAAGCATCAGGGAATTTGGAAGGTATGCCACAGCATAGGTTTTCCAACATGGCCTCGGCAGAGGCTTTCAATAGTGTCCATAGTCCGGTTGGTGGATACAATTCCTCCATGAACGCCAGGAACGCCTTGGCACAATCAGGGCAAATTCCAC
>DZBJ01000062.1 GCA_022736275.1 Rikenella microfusus
AGTAGCACTCTCCTGCATCAGCCGTATAGCTCGCTGCAGGAATGGCACAGGTGATCGTAGGATCTGTAATGTCCCCAATAAACACTGAATAATCAGGAGTGGTAACTGAACATGCACCTCCAATGCTTTCAGTTACTTTTACAGTACCCGGATTAGTACTTCCCCAATCAACAGTAATAGAATTACTTCCCTGACCGCTTATTATGGTACCTCCTGTGACTACCCATAAATAATTATGACCGGGCACATTGGTTGTTGTATAGGTAACGGCTGTGGCATTGGGACATACCGAGTTGCTCCCGGTTATAGAAGGAGATATCGGAGTTTCTGTTACAACATTTACGCTAACAATGCCCTCTATATCAATATCAGGGTCTCCGGGCATATCACCAAACTCCACATAATAACCCGCTGCAGAATAATTCGGGACTTCATCATTCCATGTCCCGGCAGCGTTTCCTCCGTCCGGTGCATACATATGAGCAAATACTTCATCAATATTTGTGGCATTTGGCCAGTTGTAGTTGTTAGGCTCTACGCCAAAATTCCAGTTAGCGTAAGTAATTTCAGTCCCGCCTTCTTCTCCCTGCCAGAACAGAGTTCCTGCCTCTGGTCCCGTCATCCAGTACCAGTCGCTTTCAGCGCTAAAGAAGTCCGATCCTCCCAACCAGGTATTGCCTGACATCTGATACAGAAGAAAATTGCTTTCATCATCTGAAGTAACCGTAACAAGATATCCCTGGACTCCGAATAACATTGTCCTTTCTGCATCAAGTCTCGCCACTCCCCACTTGATATTTGCAGCTGTAACATATCTGTAGTAATGATCCGTGACCGGATTATAACGCTCGAGAGATATTATGATCTGCCTGTTTCCGGTGACAGGACTACCGCTCGAATTACTATACAAGATACTTCTGAGAACAGACTGATACTGGGAAGTGGTTGCCTGACCGCTAAGGTAAAGAACTCCATAAGTGGCATTATATGAAGAAGTTATTCCATAAGCATTCGTACAACTTAGAACATCCTGGCCCGGTGTAAAGCCGGTGCCGATCTGGACAAAGGCTGATCTTATGGTCTGGTTTGCAGGATCCATTATTGTCAGCCCGGAGGCAATGAGGACCGGGCTTCCGCAATATTCATACGAGCCGGAAACATCAAGGTCAGGCGGACCGGGAACGCACGTAATGGCATGAAATATTATTCCATCGAGAAAAAAGTCCTGATTGTTGGCACCAATGATTTCGATGTACCTGGCTAAGGTGCCGGTTGTTTCAGTATGCATTATGAATACTGAAGAAATCGATGCTGAAGGGGAAAACTTAACAGGTGACCAGGAAGACCCGTCTTCCGATTCCCTGATTCTCATCTGTGCGCCGTTCTCAGATGGTCGCCATATTATCTGATACTTCTGCCCTGCAGGGATATCATAGGACAGACTTAAGACAATTCTATCAGACCCGGAATTAAACCCCGCTCCCAGGCCATCAGGTACATAATTGGTATTTGCAGGATTACCAACAAAAGACTGTTCAATATAATACCCGTTGCCCGAAATGACCTGATTTGTGTAGCCAGGGCCACATCCGCTGGAAAGGCATTTGGTCGCGCTGTAAGAAACTGCATCAATGCTTAAATCATAGGTATCAGAACTGAAGAACTTGATGAATCTCGTATCCGTTGCCGCAACAATGTCTGTCGTGAAATACCTCTCATTTGTAGTGCCCATCGCGCTGGAAGGATGGACGGTAAACGTGACTCCATCAATAGACTCACTCCAGTTGAGGGTGGAAGTGCCCGATAGTCCGGGATATTGCCTCCATGTGATGGAGTATATCTGACCCGCCCTTACAGTATCTATTAAATCAATGACGAAAGATTGTCCGCCTGAAGAAAAATTGGTCCCGCTTCCGTTAGGGGCTCCAAGTGAATTAATACCGCTGGGACCAAAAGAATTGTCAACAGTCAGGATTGATGCAAAGCCTTTAATGGTTACAGGTATCATCCCGGCTCCGCACTGCGCTGAGACAGAAAGATCAAAAATTAAGATGAAGATCACTGCCAACAGTGGCAATATTGCCCTTCTGCTTCTTAACATTCTAAAGGTGTAATTTGTGGTAACTTCAACTGCTGCCTGACACTTATACTTATGAAATGCACAAATGGTTGCCTAATAAACGCACATTTTTCGGCCGCAATTGCGTGAAGTTCACATTAAATAAAAGTGCCGGCAAAGAGCGCCGGCACGATTTATACACATTGTCGAATGTTTATTAACACGAAAAAGCGCTGATTTCTAAAGAATCAGCATGGCATCACCATAGGTCCCGAACCTGTATTTTTCCTTGACGGCAGTGCGGTAGGCGTCAAACAAAATATTGTATCCGGCAAAGGCGGAAACCATCATCAGCAGAGTGGAATAGGGCAGATGGAAATTGCTCACCAGCATGTCGGGAACCTTGAACTCATAAGGCGGGAAAATGAACTTGTTTGTCCAGCCGTTGAACGGTTTGACCATCCCGGAGGTGGAAACCGAACTCTCCAGCGTCCGGATTACCGTAGTTCCCACGGCACAGATCCTGCTCCGGCGCTCCTTGGCCTTGTTGATGAGTACCGAAGCCTCCTCGGAAATCAATATCCTTTCTGAATCCACCTTGTGCTTGGTCAGATCCTCCACATCAACATTCCGGAAATTGCCCAGTCCCACATGCAGCGTTATCTCTGCGAACTCAACACCCACTATCTCAAGCCTCTTCAGCAGCTCCCTGCTGAAATGAAGCCCGGCGGTGGGAGCAGCCACGGCTCCTTCATGCTTGGCAAAAATAGTCTGATACCTCTCGCCGTCCTCGGGTTCAACAGGACGATTTATAAATTTAGGCAGCGGGGTCTCTCCCAGTGAAAAGAGAGTCTCCTTGAATTCCTCATATGTTCCGTCAAAGAGGAACCTGAGGGTCCTGCCCCGCGAGGTGGTGTTGTCAATCACCTCTGCAACAAGCAGGTCATCCTCACCAAAATAGAGCTTGTTGCCAATCCTGATCTTCCTCGCAGGATCAACCAGGACATCCCATAATCTCTGCTCGCGGTTCAGCTCGCGCAGCAGGAAAACCTCTATCTCGGCACCAGTCTTCTCCTTGTTGCCATACAGCCTGGCAGGAAATACCTTCGTGTTGTTGAATACAAGTACGTCACGCTCCTTGAAATACTCAACGATATCCTTAAATACCTTATGCTCAACCACTCCGGTATCCCGATGCACAACCATCAACCGTGATTCATCTCTGTTTTTTGAGGGATAAAGAGCAATCAGATCCTGGGGTAGCGTGTACTTGAATTGAGATAGTTTCATAATACGATTCTGATTAGTGCAAGAATATTTATACGATCGATTTTTCGATTTGTTTCAAATTTTCAAGAATATATTTTAACTCTTCTACTGTCAGGGCATTCTCAGCGCGAAAATCTCCTATGGCATTCCTTACCAACCCCCGGAGATGAGCTCCGCTTCCGAGAGCGACGCCCAGATCACGGGCGAAAGCCCTGATATATGTTCCCTTGCTGCATACTATCCGGACTTTTGCCTCACTCTCCCTGAAATCAAGCAGCTCAAGCTCGCGGAAAAAGACCTTTACCTCATCAAGCCTCTTCTCTATCTTCTTCCTTGCCAGCTCGTAAGCTCTCTTCCCGTCAACAAACTTTGCAGAGAACAGCGGCGGCTCCTGATACTTTTCTCCCAAAAAGCCTTTAAGTTTCTCAGCAATAAGCTCCGCAGTTATATGGTCTGCTGGATATTCCCCGTCGACCTCACTCTCCAGATCGAAGGAAGGAGTTGTCTGACCGAACCTGATGACAGCCGTGTACTCCTTTTCAAGGTCGCGGAACTCATCAATCCTCTTGGTGGCCCTGCCCGTGCAGACAATCATCAGCCCCGTAGCCAGGGGATCAAGTGTGCCCGCATGACCCACCTTGAGCTTTTTCAGGCCACAATGATGCCTTATGGCAAGCTTAACCTTGTTCACCAGGTCAAAGGAGGTCCAGTAAAGCGGCTTCTGCAGCAACAATACCTCACCTTCTTCAAAGTCAGAGCAGTTTTTTAACACCTTCAGGCAAACAGTATTAAAGTAAGTCCAACTAAAAAGCAATAGAGTGCAAACCACCCCAGCTTACCCTTCCTGACTATGCTTATCATCCAGCGGCAGGCCACATAACCCGATACAAAAGCTGCAACAAATGCTATTATCAGGGGAAACAGCACCATATTTACGGCAGCGGCTTCGGTGGTCAATACCTGCATAAAATTTGCCCCGATGATAGGTACAATAACCATAAGGAAGGAGAACCGGGCCAGCTCATTTCTGCTGTTGCCGAGCACAAGGCCTGTTGAAATTGTGGAGCCTGATCTCGACAAGCCTGGCAGGACAGCCAGTGCCTGGGCAATTCCCATGATAAATGCCCCGCCGTAGGTGATCGGTTTCTCACGCTTCCTGACAAAATGGCCTGCTGTCAGGAACAACGCTGTGACCAGCAGGAATGAACCCGTAATATCCATATCGGCTACAAAAAGCGACTCCACCTGGTCCATAACCGTAAACCCCACTATCGCCACAGGTATCATTGAAACAACCAGCTTCAAAACATAAACCGTCTCCTCATTCATGGTGAACTTGAAAACTCCCTTCAGAAGATGAATGATATCCCTCCAGAAAACTGCAAGTATACTCAGTACCGTTGCAAGGTGAACAACTACAGAAAAGAGAAAACTCTCCTCTATGCCGCCAAACAGGTATTTCACAATCTCAAGGTGCCCGTCGCTGCTGACCGGCAAAAACTCTGTCAGTCCCTGCACCAGTCCGAAGATCAGGGCTTCATACCAATTCATTATCAGTTATCCGGTTACAATTAGTATAAAAGTTACTCCCTGGGTCTTTTCATTATAGCGTAAATCTCAAAAATGAATCCGGCAAGAACTATCAGCGGAGCTACGGTAATCCTGCGAAAACTGAAGATATCCTCCGAAAACACCTTCGGGTCATCTGATCTTCCTCCGGCCATGAGTATAAAACCTGCAATTATTATGGCAAATCCTATGGCCATAAGCTTGTAGTTCTCCCTCCCGAGAGCAAAGCCGGGCTTTTTTTCATCTTCCTTTTTAGCAACCATATCTGTCTAATAATAAAGTTTATCCTCGTGAATGCCCAGGTACCTGTTAACAGCAAAAAATGTTGAGACGGCATTTATCACCACTCCTGCAATTGCCAGCGCAAGGCAAAGCAACAGGAACAGGTTAATATTCTCATAGGTAAACAGGGTAAAGAACTCCTTCTCAATCAGGTACATGAGTCCCATCAACAGCCCGATGGCAATAAGGGCGGCCAGGAAGCCAAAAAAGAGACTCCTCAACAGGAAGGGCTTCCTTATGAAGGACCTGTTGGCACCTATCAGCTGCATGGTATTTATCAGGAACCTCTTCGAGTAGATCGAGAGGCGGATGGCGTTGTTAATGATTGTCAGGGCAATGAGGAACAGCAATGCACTTATCACCAGCAGGAAAGCGGTTATCTTCTTTACATTGTCATTGATCAGATTCAGAATGGATTCCTGGTAGTAAACTTCATCCACAACCTGGTACTCTGATATGATTTTCTCGATTTTGATAACGCTGTCGGGATGAGTATAATCAGCCAGAAGATATACGTCTATGGTTGGCATAAGCGGGTTGTACCCCAGAAAATCCAGGAAATCCTCACCAAGCTCCTCGCTCAGTTTAACTGCCGCCTCATCCTTTGAGACATATTCAGTCTGCTTGACATACGGCTTTGCATCAAGCTCTTTCTGAAGCATCCTGATGTCAGCCTCGCGCGCATCTTCCTTAAGCATTATGGTAAACGACAGGCTCTCACGAAAATAGTCTGACAGCTGACGGGCATTAATGAGGACCATTCCAAGGATTCCAAGAAGAAAAAGAACAAGAGATACACTAACAACCAGGGTTATGTAAGAACTGCCTAATCTGTACCTGGATATTCCTCCGACTGTTTTTGTCACCTCTGAGACTTTGCGTCAAAAATAGCACACAAACCGCCAATTCCTTCAACAGGCCGGCAATTTTTTCAAAACATGCGCAGAAATGGTAAAATGGTGCAAATTCAGGCTCAGACCTCAACAACGGTCATCCACCCGAACTCATCCGGTTCATCACCGTACTGGATGCCTATCAGCTTGTTGAAAAGCTTCATCGACACAGGCCCGGGCTTGCCGTCCTTGCAGTATTCATAGATCTTGCCGGTATCGGGATCGACTATTTTCGCGATGGGGCTTATTACTGCAGCGGTACCGCATGCACCGGTCTCCTCAAACTCCTCAAGCTCCTCAACGGGAATCGGGCGTCTCTCAGTCTTTATCCCCATTTTATCAGCTATCGCAATGAGGCTCTTATTGGTAATGGAAGGAAGTATAGAGGAAGAAAGCGGTGTTACATAGGTATTGTTTTTTATGCCGAAGAAGTTGGCCGGGCCGCATTCATCAATGTATTTCTTCTCCCTGGCATCGAGGAACAGGACATTACCGTATCCTCCGTCACGTGCCTTCACTATAGCCCTGAGACTGGCAGCATAGTTGCCCCCAACCTTTATGTTTCCTGTACCCAGTGGTGCAGCACGATCAACATCACGGCATATCATCATATTGACCGGCTTCACTCCGCCCTTGAAGTAAGGTCCCACCGGAGAAACAAAAACCAGGAACGTGTACTCCGCAGCAGGCTTTACTCCTACCTCTGCGCCGCTGCCAAAAAGTAAAGGCCTTATATACAGAGATGCACCTGACCCGTGCGGGGGTACAAACTTCTCATTGAGACGAACGGCTGTAAAGACAGCCTCCCTGAACAGTTCCATGGGTACCGGCTCCATGATCACACCCTTGGCCGAGGAAATCATCCGTTTTGCATTCTCATCCCAGCGGAATAACCTGACCTTGCCGTCACGCCCCCTGTAAGCCTTGAGCCCTTCAAACGACTCCTGCCCGTAATGAAGAGCCGTAGCGGCTATATGAACATTAATATGCTCCGAATCAGTTATTTCAAGTTTGCTCCACTCTCCGTTACGAAAGTAAGACCTGACGTTGTGATCGGTTTTAATATAGCCAAATGGCAGATTATTCCAGTCTAAATTAACCATGATTACATGCATTAGAATTTTCAAATGTACTCTTTAAACCCAAAGTTTCAAATGATTTTAAGAGTTGTTGTGCTTCTCACCCGCAAAAGTCTGGAACGCACTGAGTTGCTCCTGAACATGTACTGATCTTAGTTTACGGGCCGTCTCCGTAAGGAACTCATTTTCTTCAATTGTTGAGGCCATTTTCCTGAACCATGTCTTCGTATCATCTATCTTCCCGTAAGCCATCTCCTCACGGAAGAGCCTGTCAATCATGGTGATAAAGTCAATCCTGCCGGTGAACTCATAAACCGCATCATGCAATACCATCCCGGCGATGCTATCCTGCTCAGGAATGAATGCCGAGTCAATCAGAGCGGTTACCACCTCGAGTGTCTGCGGCCCGAAACCATAAACCGAAAGTATCTCTCCTGCCCTTTTTTTCGATGCCGATAGCGGATCATCATAATCAAAGGCATAACCGAGAAAGACAAATACCGAAGCCAGCCTGACATGAATATAATCGTTGTCTTCAAGTTTCTCAGCCCTGGCAAGCAGGTCGGCCTGAAGAGTGACACTGCGTATATACTCAACACTGTGGAAGAAGAGATCCGGAGAGGCCGTCTCTGAATATTTGGTGAAAACATGCTCCTCCACATCAAGGATGCGTATCATCTCCATCTTTGTGAAGAACCTCCTGTTGGGCAAACCGTCCGGCTCGCACAACTCAGGTCTTATCCCCGTGACAAAATACATGTCGAGGTCGCCCTTGTATTTAACAGGCATCCTTCCGCGGTAATCACAAATGAAATATTCTTTCACAAACTCATAGGTGGTCCCCGAGATATTGATTTTCCCCGGCTCTCCTGACGATTCCATGCGGCTTGCCGTATTCACCGTGTCGCCCCATATGTCATAGGTTATCTTCTTGTGACCCACAACCCCTGCAATGACCGTTCCTGTATGAATGCCAATCCTTATGTCCCAGAACCTTGCTGCTGTCTTTGCCGGGTCATTTTTCATGAATTGCATGTATTTCTGCATCTCCAGGGCAGCAAGCACAACCTCAACGGGATTTGTCCTGTTCCTCTCGGGAATACCACCGGCGCACATATAAGCATCACCTATGGTCTTGATCTTTTCAATCCTGTACTTCTCGGCAAGTGAGTCAAAGTGGAAAAAGAAACGGTCAAGCTCATCTATCAGTACCTCCGGATTCATCTCCTCGGCTATTTTGGTGAATCCCTGGATATCTGAAAAGAGCACCGTAACGAAATTATACTTCGTTTTTGCAGCTTTCCCTTTCAGCATTATCTCTTCGGCAGTGCCCTTAGGCAACATGTTTGCCAGGAGATTGTCCGACTTCTCCTTCTCGTGCTGCAGCTCTTCAGTCCGCTCGGCGATCAGCTGTTCCAGTCTTTTCTGCCTCTCCATGAAAAGTCGGTGAGTGCGGATGCGGAGCATCATGCCGGCAAGTACCAGCAGAAGCGGATATATTATCCAGGCCAGTGGCGAGAAGTACCATGGCGCCCTGACCCTGAAGCTGAACGAACCTTCTCCCGCCGTGTCACCTGTCCCGCTGCTATAGCTTAATGATCCTTCACCTTCCGTGTCACCGGCACCGCTGCGATACCGGTACATGAATGTATACCTGCCCCTCCCGAGATTCGTATATTCCTTGTAGTTCCTGGCACTCCAGTCAGTCCATTGTCTGTCAGGTCCTTCCATAAAAAAAGAATATTCAGTGTCCTCCATCTGTTTCATCCTGAATATTATTCCCTCGCGAAACTGCAGGACAATCGCTTCATCAGAGGTGTCAACCGCTTCACCGGTGCGATATGAGCAGACCCCGGTTATCGCACCTTCATCCGAACTCGCTGCCCAGCTCTCTGCAACTCCTGAGGATGGGCCCCCCGTTGGATCTGAAACAATTCTCACTGCCTTTCCTGCAGCTGCTCCACTGGCTGGCTCCGAAACAA
>DZBJ01000063.1 GCA_022736275.1 Rikenella microfusus
TCGGCAGTCTTTAGTCGGCAGTCGGCAGTTTGGGACTCCGACGAAGGAGGAGAACCAATGCCGCTTCCGCCTGCTGGCGGATCGGGACGGCAGTCGGCAGGGGGTAATTATGGAGCAGGAGCAGCTTCAAATTGTGGAAAAGATCATTGGAAACTCAAGAAATGCCCCGGATATAGTGCAAAGAATATTGAAGAATGCTCATGATATGTTACAAAGAAATCATTTCTCCCCGAGAAGAAAACCAGTAAAATTTTTCCGGGAGATTACTGTTACAGTGGCTTCAGGGTACGCAGCAAGAAACGATTTTGGAAATTTCACACCCGATGAGTCAGTCCATTTGAATTCGTAAGCATCGATTTTTCCCTCGCTCTCTTCAAGATAGTCAATCTCCTGCTGCAATGTTGTTCTCCAGAAGTACTCATTTACCCATCTTCTGCTGTAATGATTACGTTTAATCCGCTCAGCAATAAGAAAGTTCTCCCACAATGAACCAGTATCCTGCCTCATGGCTAAAGGATTAAAATTGGCAATCAGTGCGTTCCTGATACCGGTATCGTAGAAGTATATCTTTCTGCTTTTGCCAATTTCAGTTCTCAGGTTCCTCCGGTATGGTGATAGCCTGAAGACTATGAAAGCCTTTTCGAGAAGGTCAATATAGGCACTTACTGTCTTATTGTCAACCTGCAGCAATCGTGACAGTTCATTATAGGATACCTCATTACCAATCTGAAGAGCCAGAGCCCTCAGGAGATTCACAACCAGTTGCGGTCGCCTGATGCCTTCAAACGCAAGCAGATCCTTATAAAGAAAACTGTCAGTGAGTTGCCTGAGAATTTCCTTCTCATCACCGGGATTACTTATGACTTCGGGATACATTCCGTAGAGAAGCCTTGACTCCAGCTGCTTCAAAGCATTAAGATGACCAACGTGGTCAGAAAACTCACGCCAGCTTACAGGATACAGAAGATATTCCCATTTTCTCCCTGTCAGGGGCTCATTGATCCTGTCTGCAAGTTCAAATGAGGATGAACCGCTAACCAGAAGTTGTATGTTCTTAAAAGTATCAGTAATCAGCTTAAGGGTCAGACCGGTGTTGTTTATTCTCTGAGCTTCGTCAATAAAGACTGTGTCATGCTTTCCCAGCAATTGTCGAAGACTCTCAGTATTTGCAGCATCAAGTTGTTCCCTTACAACAGGATCGTCACAGTTCAGGAGGAGGAAATCACCAGTGGTACTTAGTATCCCAAGTATCAACGTGGTTTTACCTGTTTGACGCGGACCCATTAATATGATCGCTTTCTCTTTGTGGATTTTTGATCTGATCAGTTGCTCAAGTTCTCTTTCTATCATAAAATTTGGATCGTAATCCACAAATATACTAATATTTTGGGAATACAATACCGGAAATCATAAAGAAATTTACAGTCAAAGACAACTTTAAGCGCCCTGAACGGATATTAACTTTCTAAACGTAAATAATAATTGGCTCAACAAGTTCCAAAACAGATACTTGCTTTTTCATCAGGTTATAACCTTACAAACTCAAAATTAATTTAAGGGTATAGCCTTAAAATGATGATCCCCACTTTTATCCGGGTAGTACTATTGGGGCCAATTACAGCTAAATCACTCTATTCTATTGCCTGTGCACGCCGCAACTCCGTTATGGCAGCGGCATAGTCATACATGATCTGGTAATACTGCATCTTCGTCTCGTTGTAGGTCCTCTGCGCCTCCAGCACATCAATCAGGCTCGTCTCTCCTCTCTTGTAAAGAAAGGTCCGGCCTTCAAGTATCCTTTCGGCGCTCTCGATCAGATCACGACTGTAGTTCTCAATCTGCCTGTCAATCACCGCATACACGTTATATGCCTGCGTGACCTCGGTAATAATGAGATTCTCAACATCCTGCCTTATCAACTCGCTCTGCTCTGCAGCCAGGGTCGCCGCCGTGATCTCGCCTTTGTTGAAATTTGAAAACTTCAACGGTATGACCAATCCTGCCGCATAGGACCTGTGTTCAGGGGCCGGAGCTATATCATTCATTACTATTGAATTATGCGAGTAGGAGGCCTCGAGGCTGAATTCCGGCGCTCTCTCTGCCTTCAACAGCCTGAGCTGCCTTTCAGAGAGTTCGCCTGACTTGATGGCTGCATTGAGGTAAGCACGCTGCTCAATGGCTCTCCGCGTCAGTTCACTGACAATCAGCGGTCCGCTTAGAACGGGAAAATCACCGGTGGGGACAAACAGGGTATCTCCCGGCAGCCTCCCCTGCAGTCGCGACAGGTTCAGGAGTGAGTTGTCAAGGTCAGACCTGAACCGTTTCAGTTCATAGAGCCTGGCATGGGCCTCAAGGCGGGTACGGAGAGCATCGATCTCAGGTATCTCGCCGGTTATGAACCGCAGGCTGTCTGCCCTTGCAAGCTCCTGCATCCTTAGATAGGTGTCCTCTTCCAGTTTATATGTCTGAAGATCGCGCAGGCAGGCGTAATAAGCCAGTGATGCCTCAGCCTTAAGATCCTGGAGCCACGCCTCGAGGAGGTACTGCTCAAGTTCCATCCTGGTCTGTGCAACGCCTATTGCAGCGCCTCTCTTATTCCCGAGGCTGAAAGGGTAACTGACAGCCGCAGAGAGACTCTGTCCCATCTGCAGCGACCAGTCCTCGTTATTTGCATATTCAACGGCAACCTCCGGGTCGGCAAAGACCCTGGCAGCCTTCAGTTCCGCCTCGGCAATGCTCAGATTGAAACTGTTTGCAATGAACTCAAGGTTACCCATGGTGACCCCCGAGAGAAAATCGTTCAGTGACAGGGGTACCTGTACCTGATCATCTGCCGGCTGTGCCCTGAGAAGATGCGGGGTCGTCAGAAAGATGCAGGCAAATATTAAGAGTCTTATTTTTCGCATTTTACAAACTTGATTGATAGTAGTTGGTATTCACCTGGTTAATAATTACTTCTGTAAGTATTATAATTTATCCTTTGGTGACCGTGATTCTTTTCTTTCGTAATACCTCTCCACCACGTAATAGAACAGGGGGAGGATATAGAGGGTAAGTATGGTGGCAAAGAGTAATCCGTATACGATCACTGTTGCCAGCGGGCGCTGCACATCGGAACCGATTCCGGTGGCAAGGGAGGCGGGCAGCAGTCCGATCATAGCTACGGTGCCGATCATCAGCACCGGTCTCAGCCTGTGTGACGCACCGTCAATCACTGCCTGTTTCAGTTCCCTTCCCCTTTTTCTGAGGACGTTTATATGTGACAACATTATCACTCCGTTCTGGATTGTCACTCCGAACAGGGCGATAAAGCCTACTGCCGAGGAGACATTGACGGTCATTCCGCGAACCACAAGGGCCAGCATACCCCCGAACACTGCGAGGGGAAGCATGGTCATCACCAGGGCTGCATGACGGAACTTGCCGAAGTTAAAGAAGAGAAGCAGGAACATCACAAGCAGGGTGATGGGGATAACCACTGCCAGGCGTTTGAATGCCCTGTTCTGGTGCTCCAGCTGACCGTTCCATGTGATCTGAAATTTCGTATGATCGTAGACTATCTGATCTTCGATATTTGCCTTTGCCTCCCTGACAAAAGAGGTCAGGTCACGGTCCCTGATGTTAAGACTGACGGAGATAAAGCGCTGGTTCATCTCGCGCGAGATCATGCTCGGACCGGTTGTCGTGGTTATATCGGTCACGGCAGAGAGGGGTATCATTGTTCCCGATGAGGAGGCAAGCATAAGTGTCCCTATCTTTTCAGGGGTATCACGCGACTCTTCACTGAACCGGCAGGTGACATCATAGACCCTGCTTCCTACGAATACCTGTGAGACAGGTTTTCCCCCTATGGCCACTTCTATCACGTCAGCCACCTCTGATCCTTTAAGACCGTACCTTGCAATCTTTTCCCTGTCAGCTACAATCTTAAGTTCCGGCAGGAAAGGTTCTTCCGCAATCTGCATATCTTCAGCTCCGGGCACTTTCCCGACAATCGCCATTACCTGCTCCGCTATCATACGGCTTCGGGCCTGGTCTTCGCCATAGATCTTTATGGCCAGGTCGCTGTGCGTGCCTGCAATCTGGTCCATAACCATATCAATTATAGGTTGTGTGAATCCTACATTGTATCCGGGCATTGTCTCTGCCATTGATGCCATATCGGTGACCAGGTCTTCTTTCCTGTAGCCTCTTTTCCATGTTTTGTAAGGTTTGAGTCCCACCATCACCTCAATGTGCGAGAAGGAAAATGGGCAGACACCTTCGTCATCCCTTCCCGCCTGGGTCATCACATAGCTGACCTCATCAAAGGTTTTAAGTTTGGTTCTCAGGACAGTTGCCATTTCGGCCGACTTCCCGAGTGACATTCCGGGAGGCAGTTGTACCTGTATCCAGATGCTCCCTTCATCAAGGTTTGGGAGATAATCTTTCCCCACGATCACCGTGAGGAGGATGACTCCGGCCGTTATTGCAATGAGGGGTGCAATGAGCTTCCGGGGAGCAGCAAGTATTCTTGTGGTCTGGTTCTTGTAACTCTCTGTCAAACAATGAATCCAGCGGTTATTATAAACCTTTTGGGGTTTCCGGTAGAGCGAGAAAGCGAGTCCTGGAATCAGTATCAATGCTGCTGCCAGTGCTCCCAGCAGAGCGAAGCTGAGTGTGAATGCCATGGGAGTGAAGAGTTTGCGCTCGACCCTGTCGAATGCAAACAGCGGAAGATAGGCGATGATAATGATCAGAGTAGCGAAAAAGACCGGTTTTGCAACTTCGGCGATGCGTTTCACGATGGTTGCCTTGTCAAGGAGTTCATCCGGGTTTTCCTCACGTTTCCGAAGGATGGTTTCCATCATCACTATGGTACCGTTAACAATGATCCCGAAGTCTATGGCACCCATGGAGAGAAGGTTCATCGGGATGTCAGTCAGCCACATCAGTATAAAGGCTACCAGCAGTGATATGGGGATGGTGATTGTGGCAAGAAGAGCTCCTTTGGGGCTTCCGAGGAAAATTACCAGTACCGCTATCACCAGCAGGATACCGAACAGAAGAGTATGAGATATTGTATGAAGTGTGGCATTTACCAGCTCGGTCCTGTCATAGAAAGTGTGTATTTCCACCCCCTCAGGCAGGATGTTGTCATTCAGATACTGTACTGTAGCGGTTATTTTTCTCAGGACCCTTGAGGGGTTTTCATAGCGCAGCAGCTGCACCATGCCCTGCACTCCATCTTTGTAATCGATCGTGTCATCGAGATAACCAAAGATACCTTTTCGTTCAGGGTTGCCGTATTTCAGTTCTCCCAGGTCCCTGATACATACACTGGCCCCTTCGCTGCTCTTCACCACTATACTGCCAAGGTCTTCGAGGTCACTGACCAGCCCCACGCCACGGATCACGTAACTCATGTCGCCGCGTATAAGGGTGCTACCCCCGGCATTATAATTACCGGACTCTATGGCTTCAGTGACTTCGCTGAGCGAAAGGTTATACTGCAACAGCCTGGCAGGGTCAATTTCTATCTGGAACTGGCTGGTGAGCCCGCCAAAGTTTGATACATCGGCTATTCCGTTTATCTGCCTGAGGCGGGGGATGATAACCCAGTGATTGAGCTCGGTAAGCTCCCGGAGTGTCTTGTTTCCCGTTACAACATACCGGTATATTTCACCTGTGGGAGAGGTGAGCGGGTCAAGAGCTGGCTGGGCGTCAAACGGAAGTTCGATGTCATTGATCCGTTCAAGCACCTGTTGCCGTGCCCAGAAATCATCGGTTCCATCTTCAAAAATCAGTGTTATCTTGGAGATGCCGAAGAAGTTCTTGCTGCGCATCTGCTTCATCCTGGGGATGCCGTTAAGCTCCCGCTCAAGCGGTATGGTTATCTGCTGCTCTATCTCGGTGACAGCCAGGCCGGGCACCTGAGTTGCAATACCTACATGCACATCGGCAATATCGGGATAGGCGTCGATTGCCAGTTGCTGCCACGCGTATATACCAACCCCCGTGATAGCAATGAATATTGTGAGCATCAGCCAGCGGCGCTCGATCAGGGTGTTCAGGATTCTTTCCATAAACTAAAAGTTGAGATAGATACCACCGCCTGTCACCACATTCTCACCTTCACTTATGCCTTTGGTGATCTTTACATTCTCTTTACCGGCTGTTTCAGTTTCCACCTTCCGCCGCACAAACCGGCCCCTTGCCATCTCAATAAAGACATAATCATATTCCTGCTCTTTCATTATGGCTGTTGATGGCAGGACGAATGCCTTTGCAGGGGAGCTGAAGAAATTCACCTCGCAGAACATGCCCGGTTTCATTGAACGGTCATGGTTGTCACACTCAACTATCACCTCGAGCGAGCGGGTTTCCTCGTCAACCAGTTCTCCAACATAATGGATTGTACCGGCATGCGGGGTGCCGGTGCCGGCGTTTGAACAGACCTCCGCGCGGTCGCCGTTACTTATTGCTCCGGCATATCTCTCATTGACGAGTGCCTTTACCCAGACACGAGAGAGATCGGCAACAATTACGAGTGGTTCCGAGTCCTCACCGGCATAGCTTCCGATGGTGATGTTTGTTTTCACAACCTCTCCCGCTATGGGTGAGACGACTCTCAGGGGCTGTCCCATCTCGAGCTTTGGCGCATCTATATTGTAGATGCTCAGGTTGGCTTTTGCCTGTTCAAGTTCGCGGCCGGCTATCTCAGCTTCGCTCTGCGCCTGTTCCAGGTCTCTCTGTGCCGTGACGCCCCTGGCTGCTAGCTCTTTCTGACGTTCATAGGTTCTGCGTGCAAGCTCGCTGGCCGACTGTGCGGCAAAGTAAGTCTTGGCGGCTTCAAAGAAGTCTGCGGATCCGAGGTCAAAAAGGGGGGTGCCTGCACTTACCTTCTGACCGAGCCTGACATGTGATTTAAGTATCCTGCCTGCCAGCGGAGGGGCAATTTCCGCCAGCTTGCCGGTAACAGGGCGGACTGTTCCGGTAGTACGGAACTCTGCAACGTAATCTGTAAGCTGAGCCTTCTGAGTGATTATCTGGTCAAGAACATGAGAGTTACCGTTGACGGTGATTGTATCGCCGGTCATGATTGTCTCTGCAGCCTCTTTTGTGACCCGGTTATTGCCACAGCCTGCCATAATAAGCGCAGCAGCCAGAGCCAGTAAATATTTTTGCATAGGATGATTGAATAAGAAATTAAACATGTAACGATTGTTATTTACGGGAAAATGCCATGTAAGTGTGGCAGCGACAGATCGGGTCAGGACTTAACAGACTGACATTTTGTTTTTAAGCGACAGGGAAGGAGGGAGGGGCGCGAGGTGATTCCGCAGGGGTCAGGGTGAATGCAAAAGACTCGGTATAAGTGGTTTTTATTTCACTGCAGATGGCGTAAACCTGGTCAGGTATATCGGGGATAACTGAATCAGTAAATGAAGTCTGGAAGAGAGCCTGCAGCAGGATGTACTGCTCATCTGAATGTGAGTGATTCTTTTCGGGTCCGCTTTCCCAGGGATTTTTATAAGGATGGGAATGGGTTATCAGTACACCCCTGACCTCATGGGTATGGTAGAACAGCATTACGCTGGCTGAATAGACAAGGAAAAGGATCAGTGTCAGTGATCTTAGAACGGGTGATATGCTCTTCTTTAGCCAGGCCATAATTGCGGCCGGAAAATTACTCTTTTTTTCAATCAAACTGACTGTTATGCTGAACATTCCCTTTTTTGTATTGTACAACATCGTTAAAGACAGCATCTTTAGCCTGACGGTCTGAGAAGAGCGTTTCTTCTTTATTTACCAGGTAATAACCTCTTTGAGCAAATGCCGGAATTGTAACTAAAGGGCAATAAATCAGTTATTCTTTGTCTTCATAAAAATCTCTTCCTTAAGATTTTACTGGCTATTTCTCAAATGAAAACTTAAAGAATTCATTTTTCTTCGGTTCGGATTTATAGATGATTGCAGATGAGATATAGATTCTTGTCCCTTCGGATTCCGGTCGTTTTTCACCCTTCACAATCAGCCTGACGGTATGCTCTGTGGGCTCGAGGTTAAGAACATGCCATATACTTTCGGTATGTTGCTGGTTTGCAAAATAATAATATGTATCAATGCTGCGATGAAGCACGCCGTCAACATATACATCAGCCTTCCCTCCGTCTTTGTACCAGTTACCAATAAGTGAGATACCTGCTCCGGTAAAGCTAATTTCAAGCTCATCGCCTGCGGCATTATCATTGCTCATAATCATCCATCAGGAAACGTTGCGCCAAGCGAAAGCGCCCTTAAAATAACCCGCAAAATAAAAGAGGCTGGTGAAATTCTTGACATACAATTACTTGATCATATTATCCTTACGCCTGAACAAGACGTTTACACAAGCCTCGCAGATGAAGGTCATATATGAGGATGTATTAAAAGTTGATTCCTGAAAGTGACTTCGCATGAGAGATCAATCCATGGGACAGATAGGGATTATTTCCCTATCTGTCTTTATTAGATCACCCATACGAACGATCCACTTATATGGCGGTTCCATGATTTACAACTCTGACCTTCCGGAAGTAGTCCGATAAGAAAAAGTATTATTTCCGTTGGTATTTCACTTGCAGTACCCCGTTATCAAAGGCTTTGTTTTCTGGCAAGCTCCATTGCGATTCCTTAGGGTTGTTGGGGAATAATGGAATACCATTACCAAGAACCGCCGGAATGTAAGTAATCTGCATTTCATCAATCATATCTGCACCGAGTAAAATGGAGATCAGTTGACCGCCGCCGACCAACCAGATATCTTTACCATCC
>DZBJ01000064.1 GCA_022736275.1 Rikenella microfusus
TCAACTTGAATTTGCCTTCAAGTATTAGTTGTTAAAAATTTATTGGACACTAGTGAGTAATTTTCATAACTTTGGTGCGCGGACAAATAAGTTCCAGAGTTGAGGCCATGACAGACAGGAACCGGGATTACAGCTTGTATTTGAAGTTTGCAGAAACCTATGCCACAAAAGGGTATATGGGAATTGACCGCTCAGATCCTTTGATCCTGGAGCTTGAGCGCATGTCTGAAATAAACAAGCAGTTTTTCCATATCGGCGATATACTTCAGATGAAGATCTTCTTCTCCAGCAGAAGAATTAAACAGATGACCGGCATTGACCCCGATGAGTCATCCCCCTATCATATTATGGAAGCCACCCACCCTTCCTGCATGGACAGACACAATCTGGCCAGGGCCCATATGTTTCAGACAGCACATGATCTTTTGCTTGCAGAGAAGGGGAATGCTCTGATGTCATTCAATATGAATATCAGGAACCCGGGAGGGGGGTATTCAGATATGCTGTTTCAGCTATACTTCTTCTACAGTGCAGTTCCTTATAAATCGGTATTTATCCTTAAAGTCCATACGCTCATTGACTGGTTTGATAAGAAAATCCCCCCCGATTTTTATTACCTGGGGAACGATATGTCCTATTTCAGGTACCCTGACGAAAAAATGCTTACAGAGGGTAATCAGGCATCAAAAGTTGTTTTTTGATCAATTCCTGAGTGTATGGTTGGCTCAAAACAGGTTATATCAGATTAAAGATATTTGCAAATCATAATACCATGACTCACTTAAGCAGGCAAAACACGAAATTGTTTATCAGGGTTTTGTTCACCATCTTTTTGGCGACCGGACTTATGACAAAACCCTGTCACGGACAGACGGACAGCGTGAAGTCATACAAGAACACTATTCGTTATAACATTTCAAATCCGGTGCTCTTTTCATGGAAATTCAATGTTGTGGGGTATGAGCGCGTGATATCGGATTACCAGACTGTTTCAGTGAATATAGGAAGGACCGCATTGAACGCGTTTATTCTTTCCAACGATTCAATAGACCTGATAGACCAGTATAATGACAAAGGGTTTAATTTTTCAGTTGACTATCGCTTTTACCTGCAGAAGGAGAATAAATACCGTGCACCGCGAGGGGTATATATCGGTCCCTACTATTCATATAACCAGTTTGCACGCGATCTGACCTGGGATCTGAATACTGAAAACTTCGACGGGGAAGTTAATGCGGGCTTTAATATTCATGCCCACTTCGTCGGTGCCCAGCTTGGCTACCAGTTTGTTTTGTGGGACCGGATTGCACTGGATATGATCCTGTTGGGGCCGGGCTTGTGGTTCTGGAAGATGGATTCCTCATTTGACACATCTCTTGGACCCGAAGATGAAACCATGCTGCTCGAGAAATTGAACGGAATGCTGGAGGAGAGATTCCCCGGATCCAGCCTTGTTCTTGGAGAAGGATTTGAAGCTAAGAAGATTACCACTTCTTATACAATGGGTATCCGGTACATGTTAAATATCGGTTTCCGGTTTTAGACAATTCTGCCAGATTCTGTTTTCAATTGCATTCAGATGACACTACAGGTGCTTAGGTTTTCGGGGGCAGTTTTATAATATAAGGAATTATCGCTGTTGCAGGCTGAACTTTTTTGCCAAACCCTTGTTTCAGGTACAAAAATACTTAGTTATGAGTATTGCTGCAAGGTGAGAAATGTATAATTTTACTCCCTGATCAATGAAATACAATTAATACTGAAATGGTATGAAAAAAGGAATTGCATTTGTCCCGTTTATTCTCGGCATCCTGATGCTCTCGGGGTGCTATCCGCAGGGACCGGATTATGCTGAGGAGCTCGATGTTGTGCTAACTTCACACGAAGAGGATTATGATTTCGCCGCCAAATCAACCTATGCCATGCCCGACAGGATTGTCAAAATCACCGGGAACGTTGCAGAGGGTGAAGAGCCGGCATTTATCCCTGATGTTACCGCACAGAAGATACTGACCACCATTGCCACTAACATGGCAGACCTGGGCTGGCGAAGGGTGGAGGTTGATGACAGTCCTGACATGTTGCTGCTTCCTGCTGCATGGGAGGTCACTACCATCTATTACTGGTATGACTACTGGTATTGGTGGTACGGAGGTTATTATCCTTACTGGGGATATGGTCCCCCGGTATATTATACCTCATATTCTACCGGCACCCTGTTTATGACACTGACAGATCCTGATATTGTCGGATCAAACGGTAACCCGATCAGACAATGGTCAGGAGCAGTCAACGGTATCCTTACCGGTACCTATGATGCCAACCGGGTGACTACTGCCATTAACAAGGCATTTGCAATATCACCCTATCTGCAAACCAACTAATAATACAATCGAATATGAAAAGGATAATTATTATTGCTCTCTTCTCGGTTTTGACTCTGTCAGCCTTTCCGCAAGGCAGTCTTGTGGCGCTGCAGTATTCTGTGGGATTTGGAACCGCTGATATGCATGATTACATTAGCAGTACAAGCTGGAGAGGTTTTACCTTCGATTACCGGGGTATGGTGCAATCAAACATCGGCGTTGGCTTCGAAATGGGTTGGAACGTGTTTTATAAGGAGATGCCAGATGATGTCTATGAATATGAAAGAGTTACTTACGCAGGTAAGCAATGGCGCTACAGCAATCATTTTCCTGCACTTCTGGCTGCTGATTACTATATCAGACAGGGCGAAATGATATCAGCTTATGCCGGGTTAGGCCTGGGTGTGATGTATTCCCTGCAGAATACTGATCTGGGAACCTATACATTTGAGAAGGATGCCTGGCATTTTGCCTTAAGACCGGAGCTCGGAGTGCTTATAGAGGCAGCTCCAGGCACCAGCCTTACACTTGCCACAAAGTATTACTATGGCTTTAAGGCTGGAGATCTGCCCGCACAGGCTTATTTTACCGTTAACGTCGGTTTTGTATTTACAAGATAATAATGATAAGAACATGAAAAGACTACTATTTTTAGCATCAGTCCTGATTGTCGCAGTATCATGCAGCACAATCAAAGTGACCAGTGATTTTGACCGAACAGCGGGTTTTGCATCCTATAAGACTTATGCATTTACCGCTGAGGCTCTTAACCTGCCCCTTGATGACATCAACAAGAACAGGGTTCTGAGCGCTGTTGAAGGTGAACTTGCAGCAAAGGGTTTCACCAAAACAGCAACTGATCCGGATGTCCTGATAGATGTGAATATCAAGGCTGAAGAGAAGACAACCGCCACCGCTTCAACCAGCGGTACCGGAGGTTATTATGGCCGCGGATACAGGTATGGTTATGGCGGGGGCTTCACCACCACCACCATTGATTACGATACTTACACTGACGGGACATTATTCATTGACATGATCGATGTGGAAAAGCAGCAGCTTGTATGGCAGGGAAGGGGTACAAAGACCCTTGATCCCGATGCAAGCATGCAGAAGAGGGAAGATAATATCAATTATGCCGTGAAGCAGATTTTCACCAAATATCCACCGGTAATCCAATAAAGGGGTAAATCAATATTGAAATCAGCCGGTTCGGGAGCGCAATTCCGCCGGCTGTTTTTTTACTTTTTTGGCGCAATAAAAACAACAAAAATTATGAAAAAGCTATTCGCAATTGCAGTATTTCTGACCGGGGGCATCCTGTTTGCACAGACCGGACCGTCAGTACGTCTCAACGGGTACACAACGTATGCATTCGACGATAATCATGTTGATTCGTATTATTCAACCACTTCATATTTTGAGGGTGCTATGAAGGGCGGCTTTGAATGGGGAGGTGGCCTTGAGGTTGTGCTGCCACAGGGAAGGGGTGTTGAATTTTCTTACCTCCGTCTTGATTCATACGCCCCGATAGAATACTATAACGATGGGGTTCAGTTCAGTGATTTTGATGTGGCTCACAATTATTTATTCCTCGGGTTCAACCAAAATGTGCAAATCAATCCCAGGGTAGAGCCTTACGCTGGTTTAATGCTTGGCATGGCTATATATGATGTTACCAATCCTGACAACTCAAATTCAGGCTCTGCAACCAAATTTGCATGGGGCCTCAAGGGAGGGTTAAATATCTGGGCAAATGAAAGGGTTGGACTCAAAATGCAGGCAGCCCTTATCTCAGCAGTGCAGGCCGTAGGAGGAGGCATCTATTTTGGAACTGGTGGCGCCGGTGCCGGTGTTACAGGTTTCTCAACCTATTACCAGTTTAACCTGGGCGGAGGGCTGGTATTCAAGCTGAGGTAGGGCTCGGTTAAGCGACCTTTACCGGGAAGCGCATACATATGTCTGCTGCTATGACTCCAGACCGGCAATCAAAAGGCCCGATCCTTACTCTTCTGAGTGAGTTCTATAAAATGGGCCCGGGTCCGTCAAGTTCCCATACCATGGGACCGATGAGAATCACCTACGATTTTTATCAGAGGATCTCCAGGCTCCCTGCGGAACAGCTTATCCGGGCCACAGGTCTGAAGGTGCATCTGTTCGGCAGTCTGAGCGCAACAGGTCTGGGTCATGGCACTGACAGGGCTTCGCTTGCCGGCTTGCTGGGAAAATCGCCTGCGGAATGTCCTCCGCAGTTCCTTGACGACCTGGCTGCCAATCCTGATAGAAAATACCAACTGAATCTTGGCCCTGAAAGCCTCAGCCTTTCGCTGAAGGATGTCATTTTTGATGCAGCCGAGGGTGAATTTCACCACCCTAACACAATGGTGTGCAGGCTTATGTCAGGTACTGATGTATTATATGAGCTTGAATACTATTCTGTTGGAGGGGGATTCATTGAATGGAAGGGTTATCAGGCTCCTGAAAAGGGTCAGCCGAAATACCCATATGAGTATGCAAGGGAGCTGAAGAAGTATCTGATTGACGATAAAATACCTCTGGCCAGACTGTTGCTTGAAAATGAGATGTCTATATCAGGTAACAGTGAAAAGACAGTCTGGGATTTCATTGATCAGATTGCCGAAGTAATGATCCGCGGGGTTGATACAGGATTGTATGTGGAAAGCATTCTTCCCGGTCCTATCTGCCTGCGAAGCAAGGCAGCCGGGATGATGCGTATGCAATCGGGCAAGGGTGCAGCCGGGATGGCACTCACAACGCTGGCATCCTACGGTTTTGCAATGGCTGAGGAGAACGCCCGCGGTCATATCGTTGTAACGGCGCCGACAGCGGGCTCAGCCGGCATCATTCCTGCAGTGCTCAGATCACTTCGTGATATAAATATCCCGGCGCAAAAAATCCGTGAAAGTTTCCTCGCTGCAGCAGCCATAGGATATCTCTGCAAACATAATGCAACCCTTTCAGGTGCTGAAGGCGGGTGCCAGGCAGAGGTGGGAGTAGGCTCTTCAATGGGTGCCGCCATGATAGCCCAGGCTCGCGGCGAAGGGCCGAAAGTAGTGGCTAACGCTGCTGAATCGGCTCTTGAGCATCACCTTGGAATGACATGTGACCCCGTTGCAGGCTATGTACAGATTCCGTGCATAGAACGCTGTGCTTACGGGGCGGTGAAAGCGTGGACTGCATATTGTATAGCCAGCCAGGAGAATCCTATGGAGCGCCGCGTTGACCTTGATACGACAATCGCTGCCATGGCTCTGACAGCCAGGGAAATGAATTCAAAGTACAAGGAGACGTCAGAAGGAGGTCTGGCCGTATCATTAGTACTTTGTTAAGTAAATTATTGCATTAAATTTTCAGCCGGCACGGATTTATCCATCCTGATGCTATTTTTCATCAAGGAGCGCCTGTTTGATTGTCTTTAGCTCGGCAATCTTCTCCTTGCTTACCCTGGGGTACGCCAGGTTCAATTCATCCATTGCATTGACAATAGCAGATACAATTACTATGCGTGCAAAGGACTTATTATCGGCTGGTACAACATACCACGGGGATTCTCTGGTTGAGGTATTCCTTATCATTGCCTCATAGGATTTCATGTAATCGCCCCAGTAATTTCTCTCTTTGGCATCAGCAGAGCTGAATTTCCAGTTTTTTTCAGGATTGTCTATACGTTCGATAAAGCGCTTTTTCTGTTCTTTCTTTGAGACGTTGAGGAAAAACTTAATAATTCTGGTACCGTTTCTGCTGAGGTACTTTTCATAATTCCGGATGTCTTTGAAGCGGTTTTTCCAGATATCAGGAGTCGCTAATTCTTCCGGCAGCTTCGATGCATGCAGTATCGACTCATGCACACGAACCACCAGGACATCCTCATAGTATGAACGGTTAAAAATACCGATACGTCCGCGTTCGGGCATATTCTTCTGGCAGCGCCACAAGTAATCATGGTCGAGCTCTTCTGCGCTGGGAGCCTTGAATGCTGTTACCTGGCATCCCTGCGGATTTATTCCTGACATAACGTGTTTGATAGCGCCGTCTTTCCCTGCCGCATCCATTGCCTGAAATATTACAAGCAGCGACCATTTGTCCTGAGCATACATTTTATCCTGCAGTTCTGCAAGCGCCTCCACCCCGGTCTCAAGGGTCAGTTTCATCAGGGGCTTATCTTCAGGGCCAAGGTCAATGTTCGGATCTGTGCTATATTTCTTAAGCTGAAAATCAGCCCCATCGCCCACACAGTATTGTTTTGAGAATTTCCTGGCACGTTCCTTCAGCTCTTTTCTGCTTAATTTGCTGATATCCTCAAGCTTTGAACCGGTTGTGGACACTACCTTGCCAGGTGATTTCTTTTCTGATGATTTTTTCTTCCGGGCCATTGTACTCGTATTTATAAGAAATAAATGTACGCAATTGTGGTGAAATTGAGTAAACAAGACAAAACAATCACGCTGGTGAATTCCAAATTTAAACCTTATGGAGGGTTTCTCCATGTCATGTGTGTTTACAATGGTGAAAATCCCAAAACCTTGGATTCAGGCGGTGCAGGTGTATTAACCTGCTCATCGCATTCCTAGCTTAATCCTGGAGGCGGCATGGTGTTTAAACCGGGGGCAGGTAAGAAAGGTTTATAAAGGAATTGGTTCAACCTCAACCTTGCGGAGCGGTCGCCTGCCCAGCCTGAGGAAGACTATAAGCAATGCCGGGATGAGACTCCCTGCCGCCATCACAAGGTAAACATCCTTATAGGCAAGCAGGGCTGCAGGTTTTTGCACATCGTGCCGGAGGAGGTTATCGGCCATCTTGTCTGCTTCTGAAGATTTCAGTCCCTGAGACAGGTAATAGCTCCTTGCGTTCTCATGCTTTTCTTCAGCAGCTTTATTGCCTGCAGTAATCTGCTGACTGATGCCGGTGGTATGCATTACGGTGAGCCTGGAAACGATGGTGGTCAGCACGGAGGCTCCGAGCAGCGTGGCAAAAACAATCCTGGCCATGACACCGCCCATCATCCGGGATATACTGAGCTGCTTGGGAACTCCTTCCGAAATATAAAGGGAACTCACAACGTAGAGGAAGCCTATGCCTATCCCCTTAATCACCAGCGGCCACATGAAGTCTTTGGGCGCTATACCGGGATAGAATCTGAAGTACATCAGCAGATGGTAAAGGGCAAATGCAAAAAAGCCCGATATCACCACCATACTTATATGCAACCTTCGATAGAGCATCCAGGTACATACTGGTACTGACACGGCCAGCCCGATAAAAATAAACAGATGAGTCCGGGCCATATACAAATCATCGAAACCAAGTATACCTCCCATAAATCCGGTTATAATGCTTCCGGTACCATTCATCGCACCGGTAAGGAAATATAGCAATGTGCCGATGGCCACATTACGATAGGTAAATACCTTCAGATCAATCAGCGGGCGTTCTGCATATTTTGCATAGACAGCATACAATCCGGCAATAACCAGGAGCAAAATAACAGCAGTGATTACTCCCCGGTCCGTGAACCATCCCCTGTTTTGTCCTTCAGCTGTAAGGAACAGGACAGGCAGAAGGAATAGTATCATTATGCCCCAGCCTTTGAAATCGAAGCTAAAGGGTTTCCTGGGAGGAGAGACGTTTTTCCTGAGAAAAATCCAGGTGAGTATAATGCATAAAAGGAAGTTGATGTTGACCATCAGAATTGATGTCCGCCAGTCGTAAATATGTGCAAAGTGCGCCCCCAGAAATTTGTACAGCAGACTGCTCCCCTGGATAATGAACTGAACAATGCCATATAATATAGCCATGTTCAGCGCCGGATTATATCGCATGACAATCGGGATGAGGGCAGCGACGATCCCGAAGATGGTAAAGAATGCCAGAAGCGACCTGCACAGGGTGAACCACCAGATGCCCGGCGCAAAAGCAGAGCAGGTGTTAAGCAGAACACATACAATAATGATGAAATGCATCAGTGATCTGAGAGGGAAACGCCTGATCAGTTCCAGCGCCAACGGTATGCCTGCAACAAGCACAAAAAATGGTACCAGGGTCATATACATGAACTCTGTACCGGTGGCACCAAAATATCCCTGGATCTGAGGATTTTCATAACCAGTTGCATTCAGGGCATTGAAAAAAGGAATGATCAGAAGATATAACCCGGTAGTTATGAATAATTCACCTTTTCGCCATTTCATCGGCTGTCACTTTTTGATCTTCACCGTGACGTTCATGCCGGGCTTCACCTCCTCCAGTTCCTCGGGAGAAGAATCAAACTCAATCATAACCGGTACCCGCTGGGTGATCTTAACGAAATTACCAGTTGAATTATCCGGCGCCACCATTGAAAACCTGGCTCCTGTAGCAGGGGAGAGGTTTTTAAT
>DZBJ01000031.1 GCA_022736275.1 Rikenella microfusus
ACAGGGCAAGGGCAATGAGAAAACTGCTTGCCTTTCTGAAGGAGAGAACAAAATAACAGGGCAAGGGCAATGAGAAAACTGCTTACCTTACAGTAAGGAGAGGCAGGGCGGACTGTAAAAACCATAATCAGAACCTCCGGACCCAGCAGATACAGAACAAAAATGTTTAAGAGAATCTTTACATTAACGGCCATCCATTCAGCTTCTCTTCTGCTATGCGGACAGGGTGCAGTAGGATCATGGAATGATCATCTCTCCTACAGCTCCTCATATTCAGTGGCTGCAGGCGGAGATAAGGTCTATTCTTCTGCCGGATCCTCCCTGCTGGTTTATGACATCCGCTCCGCAACATCATCACCAATCTCGAGGGTGACAGGACTGAATGAGACTGCAATAGGTCAGATTGAATGGTGTGAGGCGGAGGAAACAGTCATCATCATCTATAGGAATACTGCGATTGATCTTGTCAGAAAGGGGGTTATTTACAATATCCCGGATATAAAAAACAAATACATTCCCGGCCTCAAGGAGATTTACGGAGTAACTGTCTCAGGAAGCCTGGCACTTCTGGCGGGAAGCTTTGGTATTGTAGTCATTGATATCCGGGGCAAATATGTAGCTGACACCTGGAGACCAGGTCCCGACGGAGAAACCAATGATGTTTACGAGACTGCCATTCTCAGTGACCGGGTCTACGCCGCCACTTCCCGCGGGGTGTTTTCTGCACCCCTGAATCGCACCGGCCTCTCCTATTTCGGAAACTGGGATCTGCTTGAAGGGCTCCCCACCCCGGCATCAAAATACGACAAAATAGTCTCTGCCGGATCTGCCCTCTTCCTGAGCAAACCGGGCGCACCTTCATCTCCTGACTCCCTGTTCCGTATACTCCCCGGAGAGAGTGCCGTCCTCATAACCACAGAACCTGCAGAAAGCATCAGATCGCTTGACGGCGACGGCAGTGAGGTATTCATGTCGACAAGCTCCTCCATTATTATTCTTTCATTGCAGGGCGCTGTCACCCGGGAAATTACCGGATACGTATGGGCATCAGCAAATCCTTCAGGCACAACGCGCTACAACAAGAAACTCTGGATCGCAGATGCATCGGTAGGGCTTGTTTCCACCCCGGACTACAGCTCATTTACAAGTCACACAATCGGGGGACCTTATACCAACAACGTTGCAGATATCCGCTTTGCGGGAGACAATTTCTATATTACCGGAGGAACGGTTGACAATGCATGGGGCAACGTCTACCGTCCGCTGCAGGTATTCACCGGGAGCGGCAATGACTGGAACAGCCACATACTTTACGGGTCGGCTGACAGGGACGCGATGAGGGTGATACCTGACCCGGCTGACCCGGACCGTTTCTTTGTTTCGTCATGGGGCAACGGTCTTTATGAATTCCGGGAGGGTGAAGTAGTAAACAACTATAACCAATATAACTCCCCGCTTACCAGCATCACCCCGGGAGAGAACTACACCCGCATTTGCGGACTGGTTTTTGACAGGTCAGGCAACCTCTGGATGACACAGTCGGGCGTGACCGGAAACCTGAAGGCACTCACCCCTGATGGTAACTGGATAACCCCTTCACTGAACCTGAATGTGCCGGTTGCCGGCGACATGGTGACAGACCGGAATGATTACATATGGGTGATACTGCCCCGGGGATACGGACTGCTTGTATATGACCCGGCAGGAACCCCGCAAATTACTTCCGATGACAGATATATCCGGCTCCAGGTGCAGGATACCGAGGGCCATGTGATGAACAATCTCTTTTCCATCGCAACGGACCTTGACGGAAATGTATGGGTCGGCACCGACATGGGACCGGCAGTATACTATAACCCGGGAAAAGTGTTCTCCGGCGGACTGACAGCTTCGAGAATAAAGATCCCGAGAAATGACGGCTCAGGACTGGCTGATTATCTCCTTGGAACGGAGACAGTGACCACCATTGCCATTGACGGGGCCAACAGAAAATGGTTCGGGACAATGAGCTCGGGTGCATACCTGATGTCAGAAGACGGCAAGGAGCAACTGATACACTTCAACAGCACTAACAGCCCCATCCTCTCGGACAATGTGGTGAAGATAGCCGTAAACGGAACCAACGGAGAGGTCTGGTTCGGCACCTCGGAGGGAATCGTCTCTTTCCGCGGTGACGCCACTGCAGGCAATGATGATTATTCCGGGATATACGTTTTCCCGAATCCTGTCAGGGAGGATTTCGAGGGGGTTGTTACCATTACCGGCCTTGTGGAAAACTCATCGGTAAAAATCACGGATGTAAGCGGAAACCTCGTTTATGAGACCACCTCTCTCGGCGGGCAGGTGACCTGGGACCTTCGCAACTACCGGTCTGCACGGGTGGCTACTGGAGTATACCTGGTCTTCTGCTCCAATGAAGACGGCAGCCTGGCCAAAGTAACCAAAATGCTGGTTATAAGGTGATCAGTCGGCAGTTATGAGGCTTTGAATACGCTCTATCTGCAGTTTCTTGTTCACCTCCCTGAGGCTGCGGGCGGTGGCAGTGAAATACTGGTGGCCGGAGATGAACTTCACCTGCATCCGGTTCCAGTCATTGAGGTTCGTGATCTTATCCTGAGCCTTCAGCTCTTCAAAAAGGGTATTTGAAACGGGAACGAAATCGCTTCTTCCCAGGTAATCGAGGTCGGAATCACAGATGATCTGTTCCAGCAGGTCGGCAGGCTTCGGTGGCAGTTTGGTAGACATGATAATCCTGCAGATCCGGTCAATCTGCACCTCGGTGTAACCGAACCCGGGAAGCATCTCGCGGGCCAGAAGTGTTCCCTGGTATTCATGATCATCATAGGAGACCGTATGACCGGCATCATGGAAAAGGGCAGCGGTCTTCAGCAAGAGTATCTCTTCATCATTGCACCCTTCAGCCCATCCTATAAGCTCAACCTCCGTCACAACATCAACAGTGTGCTTCACATTGTGATAAAAGAGGAAGTCAGGCAACTCCTTCTCAAGCTTATCCAGGATAACCTCCTGAATATCTGTGAACTGTATTAATCCGAATTTGATCCTGAAAGCATCATTGGGCCTGATACCCAGACCTCCGACGGATAAGGCCGGCAGAAGACCTTTAACCTGATACATCTGGATGCTGCCGGTATACTTGACGGGCAGTTTACCGAAATACTCGCAGTCAAAAAACTCTTTTACAAGCTCATAAGTCATTACGGATATGAGAATCGAACCCTTATCCGAGACGGCCTCTATGCGACTGGCAGTGTTGACGGCGCGCCCCTTTATGTCGTATGAGACCTTGTTCTTCCCAGATATTGAGGCAGTGACAGGGCCCGTGTGAATGCCCACCTTCAGGTTCCAAATCCTTTCATCAACCCTCTTGACAGCCTCATATTCCTTCATGAAATTCCTCAGCTCAATTGCTGCCATGACAACCTCCACCGGGTTGGTAATATTCTTTGACGGGATCCCGCCGGCACACATGAGGGTGTCGCCGATGGTCCTGATTTTTTCTACATGATATTTCCCTATTATCTTGTCAAATTCGAAAAAGATCTCATCGAGTTCATCCATTACCCGTGCAGAGTCCATATCCTCCACCAGCCTCGAAAATCCATGGATATCGGCAAACAGCACCGTTACCATGTTGTACCTGAACGACTTATCCTCTTCTGCCGGCCTGGTGCCGGGAATCTCATTCCTCTCAATGAGAAGCCTGTACTTTTCGTTCATTTCAAGAATCTTCCCCTTCTCACGCTCAAGTTTCTTCACCTGCTCCTCAAGCTCCTTGTTCTGACGGGCAAGCCGGGCGATGCGTAAGAGAAGCTGATCTTTTGATTTCGAATTCATTTTCAGAAATTGACACGTAAAGATACAAATATTAGCAAGCTCTTTTTAAGCCGGCAGTCAGTAAACTTTAATACATTTGGGAAAGTGCCGCAACAGATGCTTGTAAAGACCAAAGCAATACTGATCCATCATGTGAGGTATTCAGACAACTCGCTCATTGCAAATTTTTATACACAGGAATACGGCAGGCTATCGGTGATGGTCAAAGGCATATCTTCTCGAAAGGGAGGTGCCAGGTTCAACTATTTCCAGCCACTGAACATCTTCAGCCTTGAGCTGTACCGTTACGAGAACAGGGAACTGCACAACCTGAAGGAGATGAGCCTGGCCTTCATACCCAAAAAGATCCCGGGTGATATTCACCGAACCTCAGTGGCATTGTTTATCAGCGAGATCCTTTACAATATCATCAGGGAGGAAGACGTGAACAGGAGGCTTTATGACTTCATCGAGTCATCGGTGACCACCCTTGATGGCATTGATGCCGGATTAAGCAACTTCCACCTCTGGTTTCTTGTGGCTTTCACGGAATATGCCGGCATCGGACCAACTACAACCGCACTGCACGATTGCTGGTTTGACATGCTGTCAGGGCAGTTCACCCCGCAGCAGCCCATGCATCCTGACATCCTCGGGCCCCTCAGTGCGGCCATTCTTAACCGCCTGCTGCAGATGCCGGCTGAAAAGATCGCCTCATTGCAACTCTCCGGTGAAGAGCGCACGGAGCTGCTGACCGGTATGCTCAAGTACTATAACCTCCACCTTCCGGGAATACGGCAGATACGTTCACTGCAGGTCCTCAAAGATATTTTCAGGTGAATTGAGACCCGCTTTGATTATCTTTGGAACAAAGTACGATCAATGCCTTTTATTCCCTCGGTCATAAAGTGGATAACCAAAAAACGACTCTCTCAGATCGATCTTTTCAAAAAATACCCTGCGGAGAGCCAGGATGAGGTGCTCATCAGGCTGATAGCACGGAGCAGAGAGACAGAATGGGGGAAGGCACACGGATATGGCTCCGTCACTTCACACCACCAATTCTGCAATAACGTACCCGTTCAGACATATGAGGAGCTTATACCATGGGTGGAAAAGCTGAGAGCAGGAGAAAAGAACCTCCTGTGGCCCGGAGAGGTAAGGTGGTTTGCCAAATCTTCAGGCACCACCAGCACTAAAAGCAAATTCATACCAATAACCAGGGAATCGCTTGAAGCAACACACTACAGGGGGGCAAAGGACTGCCTGGTGCTTTACACCTCACTGAATCCTGCAACTAACATTTTCCTGGGCAAGGGACTGACACTCGGAGGAAGCCACCAAATCAACAACTTCGGAAACAACTCAATATACGGCGATCTCTCAGCCATCCTGATTGAGAATGCTCCGGGCTATTCAGACCTTATACGCACTCCGCCTGCGCACATAGCACTTATCAGCGATTTCGAGGAGAAGATGAAGCTTATCACCGAAAAAACGGTTGATGTTAATATCACAAGCATCTCCGGAGTACCTTCCTGGTACCTGGTCCTGATCCGTCATATCCTTAAGACCACCGGAAAGGAGAACCTGCACCAGGTATGGCCCAACCTGGAGGTCTTCTTCCACGGCGGCATCAGCTTCGCTCCCTACCGTGACCAATACCGGAGACTGCTTCCGGACCCCGCAATGAATTACATGGAGACATACAATGCTTCCGAAGGCTTCTTCGCCATTCAGGATGACCTCACCGATAACTCCATGCTGCTGATGCTCGATTACGGTGTTTACTATGAATTCATTCCGGCAGATGAGTCTGGCACTGACAATCCGCGCACCCTTACCATAGGAGAGGTTGAAAAAGGGGTGAATTATGCCGTCGTTATTTCAACTGACGGCGGCCTGTGGAGATACGCCATCGGCGATACGGTCGAATTCACCAGCCTATTTCCGCACAAGATAAAAATAACAGGCCGCACCAGACACTTCATCAATGCATTCGGCGAGGAGGTTATCATTGACAACGCCGAAAAGGCCCTTGAGAAGGCATGCCTCGGCACCGGCGCACATATCGTGGAATATACGGCAGGGCCGGTATACATGGGAAATGACACCCGCGGATCACATGAATGGGTGATTGAATTTGACAGGGCCCCTGATGATCCTGACCATTTCATCGAATTGCTTGATACCGCCCTCAAGGCGCTTAACTCTGACTATGAAGCCAAACGATACAAGGACCTGACCCTCGTAAAACCAATCGTGAGGGCTGTCCCGCAGGGTACATTCTATAAATGGTTCCGTGAGCGGGACAAGCTCGGTGGTCAGAACAAAATGCCGAGACTGTCAAATACCAGGGAGTATGTTGAAAGCGTCCTGAAAACCGCAGGCAACTGAATCTTTTTATCAACAGACAGAACTACTCCCTCCCTTTTTCATATATTTAAACTCAGATTTAAACCGTCCTTTTTATGCATATAGCAATAGCAGGCAACATCGGATCAGGCAAGACAACACTGGCCGGACTGCTCTCCAAACACTACGGTTGGCAGCCTCATTATGAGGATGTTGACGACAATCCGTACCTCAATGATTTTTATGAGGATATGCAGAGGTGGTCATTCAACCTCCAGATATTCTTCCTCAACTCCCGCTTCAGCCAGGTTCTTGAAATAAAAAAGGCTAAGAACACCATAGTTCAGGACCGTACCATTTACGAAGACGCATATATTTTCGCTCCAAACCTTCATGCAATGGGATTGATGTCAACACGCGACTTTGAAAACTATTTTACCCTGTTCAAGCTGATGAGCTCGCTCGTTGAACCCCCTGACCTGCTTCTCTATCTGAGGGCCTCCGTGCCTACCCTGGTAAGCCAGATTCAGAAACGCGGACGGGAATATGAAAGCTCTATCAGACTAGATTATCTGAAAAGACTCAACGAACGGTACGAGGCCTGGATAGAATCATATAAACTCGGCCGGCTGCTTATTCTTGAGGCCGATTATTATGACTTCCCCGAAAATAAGGAACATCTCAGCGAAGTAATCGACAAAATCAACGCCGAGCTTCACGGGTTGTTCTGATCCGTGCATCAGCTAAAGAATACAGGCGAAACCATCCTCAGTGATGGTTTTTTTCTTAATTCTCTATGTTGCTCCGGGGCGAGGCCTTATTTTTTACCAGCCGTTGCAAAATCGGGCGACTTTATCTAAATTTGATTGTCATAAGTCGTGTCAATGTCTCTGAATATTAATAACAAATTGTAATCATGAAAAGATTTCTTCTTCTCTCATTGCTTGTTGCTGGCGCACTGGTCGCTACAGCACAGACCCCAACAGATAAAACCGTTCCGGCTGACCCTGCCTGGCGCATGGGAAAACTTGATAACGGCCTTACCTGGTACATCAGGTATAACACCGAGCCTGCCGGGAGGGCCAGTTATTACATCATCCAGAACGTCGGATCAATTCTTGAAAAAGATGACCAGAACGGACTGGCTCATTTCCTTGAGCATATGGCCTTCAACGGCACAAAACACTTTCCCGGCAAAGGCATCCTGAACACTCTTGAGCGCCATGGCGTGGCCTTCGGCCGGAACATTAACGCCGGCACAAGCTTTGACGAGACTGTCTACAACCTCAGTGATGTGCCGGTTGATAAACCCGGGATGATTGACACCTGCCTGATGATCCTCGCCGACTGGTCAGACTTCCTGACCCTATCGGAAGAGGAGATCAACAAGGAGAGGGGCGTGATCATGGAAGAGTGGAGATCAAGGCGTGATGCCTCGTGGAGGATGATGACACAGATGCTGCCAGTGCTGTTTGAAGGATCACAGTATGCTGTGAGAGATATCATCGGCGATACCGCAGTAATTAAAAACTTCTCCCCGGAAACGCTTCGCAATTTTTACCACGACTGGTACCGGACTGACCTTCAGGCAATAGTTGTAGTGGGTGATGTTGACGTTGATGCTGTTGAGGCAAAGATAAGGGAGATCTTCTCCCCCATACCGGCAGTCGAAAACCCGATCGTCAGGCCTGTAAACCGGCTCGTCGCGAAATCAGGCACCCGGTATCTGCTGCTGACTGACCCTGAAGCATCAGAGACATCGGTAAGCCTGTTTACGATAGACCCGCACCCTGACACGGTGCCAAGGGACCTGGACTACATCCGTGACGGTTATGTCATTGCCCTTATGAACAGTATGATGAGCAACCGTTTCAATGAGATTGTGCAGAAGGGAACGCCGCCTTTCGTCAACGGATCACTCAGATACGGGTCATTCCTTGCAAGAGACTATAATGCCCTGACCCTCTCTGCCCAGGTCCGTGATGACGAAGAGAGCAAGGCTTTCGAGGCAGCACTGACAGAACTGGAAAGGGTGAAGAGGCACGGTTTCACCAAAGGCGAACTGGAACGTACAAAGGCAACCATGCTTGCCAATTTCGAGAACAGGTACAAGCAGAAGGACAAGATCAGCAATGACAGCTGGGCCTCAAGGATAAGAGACCATTTCCTTACCGGGGAGCCTGTCCCGTCAATGGATCTGCAATATGAATACTACAAGCAGATCCTCCCGCAGATCACACTTGCCGAGGTGACTGAGAGACTTAAAGGGCTTGTCTCTGAAGACAACAGCTTCATCATTGTCCAGGGGCCGGACGACAGGCCCCATCTTTCCGAGACAGAGGCACTGGCCCTCTTCACTAAGGTGCAAACTGCTGATATCAAACCATATGAAGATATTACCGGCGGAACTGACCTCATAGGTGAAACCCTCGCCGGAGGAAAGGTGATGAAAACCGTTGCTCTTCCACAGTTCAGCGCCTCGGAGTGGACTCTTTCAAACGGTGCAAAAGTGGTTTTCAGGCATGCTGATTATGAAAAGGACAATGTGACCGTAACAGGATTTGCCTTCGGAGGCTCATCAGTTTATCCTGACTCTCTCGTGCCGTCGTTTACACTTTTCCCGCTGATAATCTCAATGTACGGAGCAGGCGAGTTTGACAACGTAGCCCTGACAAAGATGCTGGCCGGCAAGAAGGCATCCGTTAACCTTGGATTGCAGGAGACGATGCAGACAATATCCGGCTCCTCCACACCGAAGGACTTTGAGACCATGATGCAACTTCTCTACCTTCGTTTTGCAAGGCCAAACTACAACCGCGAAGCCTATGACGCTATAATCGGCCGCTATACAGCCGTTGTCACCGCAATGCAGAAGAATCCCAACAAGATCATGTCAGACAGTCTCTCAATGAACATGACGGGATATCATCCCAGAACCTTTATCATGACACCTGAGACAATGAAACTCATAAGTTATGAAGATGTAAATCACATTTATGAAACTGCATTTGATGACGCCTCGACCTTCACTTTCGTAATCACAGGCAACATTGACGAGTCGGAGGCGCTCAGACTGGCAGAAAAGTATATCGGTTCACTTCCTTCAAAGAACCTTCCGGAAACATGGAAAGACAATGGTGTTAAACAGCCTGCAGGAACTGTCCGAAAAGAGATCCCGATTCCGCTGACCGTACCTAAGGCAACGGTTGTAATGAACTATACCGCTGGCATGAAATTCAACCCGGAAAACAACCTTATGATGGACGTTCTGACAGCTATCCTTGACCTGGTATATACTGAGAAAGTGAGAGAGGATGAGGGGGGAACATACAGTGTCAGTACCAGCGCCAGTTCGTATAAAAGACCCGTTGAGAAAACTGATTTGCTTATTAACTTTGAATGCGATCCTGCAAGAGCTCCGGAACTGAAAGGAATAATCTACCGGGAACTACAGGAAATTGCATCCAACGGACCCTCACAGGTGAATCTTGAAAAGGCGGTAAGCAACATGCTTAAAAATCGCGAGGAAGATAAGCAGCATAACAGCTACTGGTCAAGGACTGTCACCAGCTTCTATCTCTATGGCAATGACAACAACGACGACAAGAATTTTGCGGATATACTTAACAGTCTTACTGTCAGGGATATGAAAAAGCTGGCTAAGAAATATCTTGCCAAAGCTGATCTGCTTGAGATGGTATTTGTGCCTGAGAAGAAATAAAGTCACCTATTATCCGGCCCATTTCCGCACTGTGGGTCCTTTTGTTGTCCGAAAGGTCGATGTAACCGGCACCCATGATCTGCCGTGCTATTTCCATACCCTCGTCATGGCTGTGAAATTTGTCCTTTGAGGCAACCACAACCACCGCAGGAACGGAAATTTCACGGAGGCATCCGTCCATCCGGTAGCCGCTCAGGTGACGGATGGCAGCTCCGATACGCACCGGCTCTGCAGAATCAAGTATTCTGCAGTTGATCCGGTACATCTCGTAATCCTCGGCCAGATTTATCCGGAAACGTCTCAGGTACCATTTGAGAAACGGTTTTATCGGATGGTAGATTACTCTGGCAGCCCTGGCAAGAAACAACAGCCATCCCTGAAACGGGAAGGAGATGTTGGGTTCAATAAGGACTACTCTTCCAGGCTTGTTCTCAAGCAGCGGGAAAGCCTCGGCAATGACAGTTGCCCCAAGTGAGTAGCCTGCCATCACATACTCCGATCCGGCAGGAAACCTCATTCCTGCAAAGTGAACGATGTCAGAAGTGACATCTGCAACTGTAAAAGTGTGCTTTGCGGTGATTCTGGCACTTCTTTTCTCCCTGGTCTCCAGATAAATAACAGTGTGGTGCCTCGTAAGCTCAATTACCGTCTCCCTGAAATTTTCAATAACGGAAGCCAATCCCGGTATGAAAATAACCGGAGGATTATCAAGCGGTTCAGGCGGTGTGAAAGTGACGCTCAGAAGCTCAACACCTGTCGGAAGGGGAGAATATTCTACCCGGAAGGTTGCCCCCGCATGACAGAATTCAGAGTAATCAGCCCCCATTTAAACTTCTCTTCAGGAAGAAAATAAATTTCACAATGATACGAATATTCTCAGTTTTCAGGACTTTCACCTACGAATGGCTGTCAAATCAGTCAATTCTGTGTAACTTGGTCATGATAACAGTGCAGAAGGAGGCACATTCACCAGTAATGAAAAGAAAAATATTCGTGTCTCTGGTCCTTATCCTGTCAATCATCTCCTGTGAGGGACCGGAAACAACAGTAACCAACATAGTAGGCCGGAACGGTTCAGTACTGAGAAAGGCAGAAATGAGTTACACCGGCGGAGAACTCACCCTGGCCGATTTCAATGTACCGGTAGACAGCACATGGAACCTTGCAGATTCAATGGAAATCTCTGAAAAAGGCGACACAACATGGTTCCTTTTTGCCGAAAAGCTTTTTGTTTCTGCCGATGCCATCAATGAAGCCTACCTGGCTGATACGGGAAAAAACAGCACTGTAACCAGAACCGCCATCTTCAGGAGAAAATTCAAATGGTTCACCACCACCTGGTATTTCGCCGAAAAATGTGACAGGAGCCTGATCCACGGCTATCCGGTCACAGACCATCTTTCACCCGCGGAAATTTCGTTCATGAACCTCCCCGAAAAGATTAGTGATGAGCTGGTTGGCGGTCCTGACAGCCTCAAGTACAGAAGCCTTATTGATTCCATACAGCAGCATACTGAACAGTGGATAATGCGGTCACTGATATCGGAGATAATTGAGGATGCGGGAGCCATTTGCGAGTCATCCGGAAAAGACTCCCTGACTACAGAAATCCTGAGATCTCATGAACCTGATTTCTACAGGCTTGCCGCCGAAGATGAAGATGTGGAAAAAATAGCCACTACGGTTCTGGGAGAAAAGCTATATGAAAAATTCAAACCGGAAATTGACAGTGCCCTTTCTGTTACAGACCTCAAGTTTGACAGGTCATGGCTGTTTGAAGACTATACCCTGCAGATAGTCATGCCCGCTGACCTGAAATCAACAAACGGATATTCAATGAGTGACGGCACTCTGGCCTGGCCCGTCACCGGTAACCATTTCCTGACGGAAGACTATCTCATGTACGCTGAATCAAGTGACATAAATTACTGGGCAGTCTTTGTCACTCTTCTGTTCCCGGTCCTGGTTTTATTCTCCATGCAGAGATTTAAAAGAAGTTGAACGGAGTTGGTCAGATTTCTTCTACCGCACAGTTGTCATGAAGATTGGATTAATCACTGATATCCACGAAAATGTAACAATGCTGGAGGCCGTTCTGAGAAAGGCTGATTCCCTCCGGTGCGATGCGATTGCCTGCCTTGGTGATATAGCAGGATATGACCGCAGATTTTATAACTATCACTTCCGGAGAAGTGCCAGACAGTGCGTTTCACTCATAAGGTCCTCATGCCGATGGGTGGTGCCCGGTAACCATGACCTGTTTGCTGTAAAAAGAGTCCCTTCGTGGTCAAACGGATACCGGTACCCCGAGAACTGGTTTCAGATGCCCTCTTCAGAAAGAAGGATTGCCGCCGGAGGACTCGTCTGGTCATTTGACAGCGAAGACCCGAATGACCTCGGTGATGAGGAGACAGATTACCTTAATGCAATCCCTGAATATGAGATAATAAAAGAGAACGGGCTTAATCTGCTGCTTTCACACTATATATGTCCCGATTTCACCGGTTCAACAACAAGGTACGTCGAAAAACAGCACCAAATGGGTGAGTTGTGGAAGTTTATGAGCCATCACGGAATACATTTCTCCCTGTCAGGCCACTCACACAAGCCGGTTGCCTACTTCTCCCACCGCAGGGCCTTCTCCTTCCTGCGGGCTGTCCATCCCGTTCCCAATGAAAGCATTTATCTGGGACACGAGGTAACGATGATTTTACTGCCTCCTCTCACCGGAGGAAACGGAAGAACTTCATTTTCGGTAATTGATACCGAAACAAGGATCTTAGACCTGATGCACGAAAAAGTCACTTAGCCCAAGAGTATGAAAGACTCCCCCTCAAAAGGTAAAAGAAAGCTGCTCCTGCTTAAGATCGACCTGCCAGCCCTGGCTGCCGTCATACTCTTTGCAGGAATGATCTTCCTTTATCTGATCCCGGGCTTCGAAAAGGTCATGATGGACCGGAAAAGGATTCTTATCCATGAGATGACCGCTTCAACCTACAGCCTGCTGGAACACTACCACTCGCTGGAGAAGGGAGGCGCACTTGAAGGAACGGAAGCCCGGGCCCAGGCGGGTGCAGCCATAAACACCATAAGGTATGGCGATGACCTGAAAGATTATTTCTGGATTACCGACAGGCATCCGGTGATGATTGCACATCCCTACCGGCCTGACCTGGAGGGACAGGATCTGACAGACTTTCATGACTCCGGCGGCAAGGCCATCTTTGTCGAATTTGTACAGGCCGTTGCTGCCAACGGAGAGAGTTATGTAGAGTATATGTGGCAGTGGAATGATGATTCTACCCGTATTGTTCCCAAACTCTCCTATGTCAGGCTGTTCGAGCCGTGGGGATGGGTCATCGGTACGGGAATCTATATTGAAGATGTCAGGACGGAGATACGGAGGATGGAGATCAGGGCTCTTGCCATATCCGGGGTCTTTGGCCTCGTTATTTTCGCACTTTTGTTTGCAATCTCAAGGCAGAGCCACAGTATAGAAAAGAAGAGAAGCCAGGCAGAGGAGGAGCTGCGTAAGTCAAGGGAACTTTACAGAACCCTTGCCGAAGCCGCCTCCGAAGGAGTGATAATATGGTCCGATCAGGGACTGCAGGCAAATAAGACTTTGCTTTCATGGATCGGATATGAAGATGAGGAGATCATTAACCTTCCCATTGCAGAGATCCTTGTCTCCAGGGAGATTCAGGATACTGACAGTCACGGGAAGCTGTATGAAGAGCTCGCAGCCAGGCAATATATTGATTGCATGTTAAAAACAAAAAATGGCAGACAGGTCCCCTGCCATGCCGATCTGTCTAGGATCACCCTCGGTGAGAGGCAGGGAGTGCTGGCGGTGTTAAGGCCATCAACAATCCTGTCATCCGCTGCAGGTATGCAACTGCCGGTGCCACTGCTTGATCATGCAGGTACAGGATTTTTCAGGATCACCTATGGAAAGAAACCAAGGTTCATTCATGCCACTGCTCCGGTACTGAACATAACCGGGTATTCTGACCTGAAGGAACTTAGTCATCAGAATCCTGAGGCATTATTTGCTGATTCTCACCAGTTCGGACAGATCAGGAAAACACTTGAAGAGGGCCGCAATATATCCGACCGGGTATTGCTGATAAGGAGGAAGAGCGGTACTGAGGTCCGGGTTATTGTAACTATTGTACTTACTGATAGCGGTGCTGATGAGAAATGGGTAGACGGAAGTGTTGAATACCTTTCAGCCTCCTCTTCGGGAACGGGACTCCCTCTCACGGGAAATGATCCGTTCGGTGCCTCATACATCACAGGGGCACCCGTTTCGGTAATAATGAAGCCCCCTCTGACCTGTCCCGAAAATACTCCCCTCACAAGAGCAGTTTCACTCATGAAGGAGACTGCCACCCAAGTCATCGTGGTCGTCAACGGTTCGGGTGAACCAATGGGTGTGGCAGATGCCGGCAGTATTGGATTCGCTATGGCTGAGGGTGCTGCGCCGGACTCCGCAATTTTCAGATTCATGAAGGCCCCGCCGCTCTTTATCAGGGAAGATGCCAGTGTCGCCACCGCCATGGAGAAAACAGGGCACGGCCAGACCGGTTGCCTGCTGGCCGTAGCTGCCAACGGTAAGCTCACGGGTCTGATCACCAGTGAGGAACTGGCACATGCCTCGTCCATGGCTCCAGGTCTGATCATGAATGATATCGCCGGAGCCGGCACCGCCAGCAGCCTCAGTAAGATTTACCACAACAGTCATAAGGCTACCCTCGCAATGGTGCCTGGAAATGCAGACCCTCACACACTTTCGCTGCACATCTCTTCAATCGCGGATGCAATATGCTTGAAAGTGATTGACCTTTGCATCGAGGCTGAAGGAAAACCACCGTGCCGTTTTGCCTTTATCCAGACAGGCAGCGCCGGCCGCAGGGAACAGAGTTTTCTTACAGACCAGGATAACGCCATCATCTTTGAAAACCTCGAAGGTGAAAAGCTGGAAAAAGCAAATGCATACTTCCTTTCACTGGGAAAAAGAATCAATGGGATGCTTGACACTGTCGGGTTTCATCTCTGCAAGGGAAACAACATGGCAGGGAACCAACAATGGTGCCAGCCTGTCGACAGATGGAAGAGCTACTTCTCCGACTGGATAAGGATGCCCGGACCCTCGGAAATACTTGACGTCAGCATCTTTTTCGACTTCAGGTACTGTTACGGCGATAATTCACTCAGCAATGAACTCAGGGATTATGTAAAGACAAGCCTGAAAACAAGCGATATCTTTTTCTATCACATGTCGATGGCATTGAAACAATTCAATATTTCACATTCATTACTTTCCGAAGAGACAACCGATATCAAAAGACTGCTTATGCCGATCACGGGGGTAATCCGCCTCTATGCCCTTAAACACGGGCTTGACGGACTTTCAACAATAGACAGGATACTTGAACTGCATGACGGAAAACATATCGGCCCGGACCTTCTCCGTGATGCTCTCAGGGCTTGGAAAGACCTTGCATACATTCGCCTCTCGCACCAGGGCTCATGCCTGAACAGCGGCCGGGAGCCTGATAACAGGGTTGATTTCCGTGTCAGGTATGCCGATATGCAATTTCTGGCCGCCAGGGCAATAGACGATATAAATAACCTCGTTCTTAAAGCCGGGAATGATTTTCATTCCGTGACTATCTAGAACCGGTAGATCAGGCTCAGAAGAATGCGTACATTGGTTACATTGTGCGTGTCCGACACACTGCCGTCATCTTCAGTATTCCCGTAAGCTGCAAGGGTGCTCTCCAGCTCTGCTGCAATGCTCAGCTTACCCTCCGTAACCGTTAACCTCGGAGATATCCTGAACAGGTGGTCTATATCGAGACCTCTGCCGTATGATGGTCCCACAATCTCTGTGCGCGAACCCAGGTTTTTGCTGTAGCCCGAAAAAATACCCGCAGCAACTCTTTTACCGTTGGTGCTCAGATCTATCCAGAACCCGGCACTGTTCAGTGTTGTCCAGCTCCTTATCTGATCAACAGGGTCGGTTACTTCAGATACGGCATACCCTCCAAGCATCACCATATCACTGGCGTTTTCACCGTATACGCCCATAATTGATAGGTTCAGCGGTTTCGTTTTGAGCTTCACAGAAGCAAAGGCTGAGATACCCCCTACTTTTTCGCTGGTCTCAATATTGGCAGGGGTCTTTATTTCGGGTCTGATCGTTTTATAATCTGCTCCTGCCCATGCGGTTAGGTTTTCCCCGGCAGGCATCCTGACCTGAAGATGGATACCCGGTGTGCCGCTGTTTCTCAGATACTTGCTGCTGCTGCCCTCAGGTCCCGTTGAGGTGAAGTCGCGCTGCGAATACGCCACCAGGGTAAAGCTTGTTTTGCCCGGGAGCCACACAAGCCTGACCTGCGGGTTACGGCTGAACGGAACAAAAGGAGCCCCGGTATTGAAGCTGACGGTTCCCGGAAAATTCTCCGCCGGAAACATCGGATGCCAGTACTGTCCGGCAAGCAGGCTTATCTTTTGCCAGTCCATCTTCGCATAGGCATGACGGAGTCTGAAACCGTTTATGTCACCCTCACTGGTGCCAAAAAACTCGGCTTCAATCGCACCCGATGTCTTTGCTCCGAAAGCATCAGGCCCGGATATGTCACCGCGGATCCTTGTCTGTATGTTAAGGATATGAAAAGAGGGATTGGCATTCAGATCATTCATCTCTTCATCATACAGAACGTTATCCGGATAGAGGTAGAAGTGCCCTTCCCTGATGCCGTTGGAGGCTGATGACTGCCGGGTGTCATAAAAAATATCCGTCTTTACGAACCCGGAAAATTTTATGCCATAATTCTTTTCGGCATCCTGTGCCTCTGCCTTAACCACAGTAAGAATAAATGCAATAATCAGAACAGCTGCACTTTTCATATTAGCTTGTTTAAGTTAAAGTATAATACCACATTACCTGAATAGTTCATAACAACAATGGGCTCACCTTTTCCTCCTGTCGGGAGGAAAAAGAGTCTTGACAAGTCCCGGTTTCAGAGGGTCTCCACCCATCAGGACACTAAGGTTACTCTCTGCCGTCCGGTTGTCTTTCCATATAGCCAGAGCCCTTTCATAATATATAAGTGCCGAGTCCTGCATCATCAGGTGGCGGTAAGCCGTGGCTTTGTTGGAGTAGCTTACCGAGAGCCTCCTGGGTGTCTCCACACGGGCCAGCATGACATCCCTGACCCTCTTTCCGGAAATCCTCTTGAAATTAAGCCCTGCAAACGCACTGTCGCTTTCATCCATCTCAGCAAGCACACGACTGGATAACTCCTCATCCGGAAGTTCCTCCCATTCGCCGAGCCAGCGGTTATAGACCGCAATGCTGCTGTCACAGTAAATAACCGAGAGCTCCAGCAGGGTCTCCTTCTCAGTTTCGATTATAGTACTGTCATACAGGGCCATCAATAACAGTCCGCTGCACTTGTTGTTATAGATGACACCGTGCTCCCATGAGTTACTGTAACCGGGAACACTCCGGTAAATCAGGCCGGCCGAATCCAGGAGATTAAACCGGGTATAGCTATCCTTTCCACCGGCAAGCCTGTCATATTCGGACATGTATCTTCGGGCCTCAGCAACCCGGGGATCCTCCGCCCTGTTTACTCCCCGGTAGTAGAAGAAAGCAAAGACTACAGCCAGCAGTGCGACCGAAATGGTTATCGCCAGAATTTTCCGGGTCCCGGGTGATATGGTGATCAGACCTTGTAAACTCATTAATTGTGAACCTGCTCTGCCAGGAACTTCCTGATCTCCATCGGAGTGGGTTTGGTAAATTTTGAAACAACGATGTTGACCACTATTGCCAGCGGAGCACCGATCCATGCGAAATACCACACATTAAGCCAGTATGAGACAAAGGCCTGTCCCGGTAGGCTGCCTCCCCTGAGGCCGACAATGAAGTATGTCAGGGCAATGACTGTGACCAAACTTCCGGCAAATAATCCTGCCTTTGCCCCTGCCCTGTTTGACCCGCTCCACCAGATGCCCAGGAGAAACAGCGGAAATATTGTACAGGCCGCCATGGAAAATGCAACGGAAACAAGCTGTGCAATCAGCCCGAGCTTCATGAGAGCCACAACGGTAACCAGCGCGGCCATAAGCACCGTGCCAATGCGGGCAATCTTAAGCTGCTGCTTCGGGGTGGAGGAGGGATTAATCACCTTAACATACAGGTCATGTGAGAAGGCTGAGGCCCCTGCAACAAGCAGTCCTGAAACAGTTGAAAATGCAGCAGAGACTGCACCTGCCGCCAGAAGGCCCACAATAAGTGAATTGACTCCTCCGAGCTGAGCGGTGTAAACCACAATGGCATCCTTTGCAAGTACCCCCACCTCAGGATTGGATGAGAGGAGTTTGCCGAACGTTGCATATGCGGGAGCCGTCCAGTAAACCAGACATATGAAAAACAGCCCCCAGACAACCGACCACCTGGCATCTGTAACTTTCGGTACAACATAGAACCGCTGTATCACGTGAGGGAGCCCTGCAGTACCCACCATCAGCGAAAAACATATTGCCATCCACTGAAAGAAGGTTGTGCCAGTTGACGGATCCCATGGCATGGCAAATTCAGGGCTGGGTACAATTGAAAAATCGTGTCCGTATGCATTCAGCAAAGCCACCCCGTCAGAAATATTGGGTGCAGGTATTCCCTGAACTATATCAGTTACGGCAGCACCGTATCCAATCTGAGGGATAAGCCAGAAGTAATCAAACTTGAATGCCATTATAAATACCGGGAGGAGAAACGAACTCACAATGATAACATATTGTATCTGCATGTTTTTGGTGGCGCCTATCATACCTGAGATAAGAGTATATAGCAGAACCACCGATGAGCCTATGATTACAGCCCAGGTGTAGTTCAATCCAAGAATCCATTTGAACATGAGGCCTATGCCTCCAAACTGTCCCACGCAATAGGCGAATGAAATAAGAATTGTGAATATTGCACTCACAATCCTGAGATCGCGTGAGTAATAACGGTCACCAATAAAATCCGGCGCTGTGTATTTCCCGTATTTTCTTATCTGGGCAGCCATAAGAATAAGAAGCAACACATAGCCTCCGGTCCAGCCGACAACATATGCCAGTCCGTTATAACCGAACCCGTACATCATGCCTGCCATGCCCAGCACCGAGGCTGCGCTCATCCAGTTGGACGCTATCGCCATCCCTGACCCTACCTTGGAAATACTTCTCCCCGCAGCATAATAGTCAGAAGGATCCTTTGCCCGAAAGAATATCCCTACCAGGACAAAAGTCACCAGGGTTGCAATCAGAATGATAGCCGGCCCGGTCTTGAAACTTCCCTCCAACTGGGTAAGATTTTGTGCATTTAACGTAATCACCCCCGACAGGAGTAATATAATTGTGAAATATATCTTTTTCATGTCTCTCTGCTTATTAGCTTATTCAACAATACCTTCCTTTCTTAAGCGCCATTCTATCAATATATTGTATACAATGCACAGCACCACGAAAAGCACCAGCAGAAAGACGGCAGTATAGAAGTAGTGGAACGGGAATCCCAGGAATCTGGTATCAGTGAGTACCGACTGGTTGTGCGTCATGTATAATTTCATCAGAGCAGGCAACCTGTCAAATGAGGAATCAGTCAGCGAAGCGGGATAATTACCCTGAAGGCTTGAAGCCAAAATCGAAGCCTCAAGACTTGTTGTTCCAAATCCTGTATATGGTTCCAGCATGGTAATGACCGTTGCACCGGCATCCTGTATGCGGAATTTAAGATCCAGATATGGCTGTCCCTTCAGGGTGGCAATTTCTGAGTGCATAACCTCAAGTTCCGAAACCTTCTCACTGAGCAAAGGTTTTACTGAGTCAGGTACTAGTGTGAAAGTAACGTTGCTTATTGCCGAGGAAAGAAGCTGCTGATCAGCAGCAGCAACCGTGATCTTACCTCTGGCCAGCAGTAGTGAGCCGAAGAGAGCCAGGTAATCTGCCTGATCTCCGCTTCCGCCGGCAACATGAGACCACTCTGATTCAAAAATCGTAAGTGCCTTTTCCGGCACAGGTTTCTCTATCACCCGCAGCAGGGTCTGGAAGCCGAAAACTGCCAATGCCCAGATGGCAAGCATGGTGAAGATGACATTCCGGTTCTTCCTGCCATGCAGGTTACGCGGACTGAAAATACTGAAATTGTACTGATCGCCTGATTCCATAGGTTGAAGGGGTTTGTTAAAATCAAATTAAGGTTAGCTAAAATAGGATAATTCTCCGGAATGGCAATGCCCCGGGAAAAAAATTGAGATAGAGTCAGGAACCTACGTCTACAATTTTACACCGGTGGAGTTTTGGTGAAACACCGGATCTTTGCGGCCACCGGACTCGGAAACCTTAAATTTGGTGAATGTTGCCCCGTGAACATCATCTAACACCACTGCCGTCCGGTAGTCTTTCTTTTCACACACCAGTTTCACATTCTCAAAAGTGATCCCCTTCGCATGCCTTATGTAAAAGCCCCAGGCAGGCAGCTCCTTAAACATTGAAAACTCCGGGTAACTGACCCCCATCTCGGGCACCTTGCCGAGCTCGTCAAGCCCCACCATTGCATAATTCGGATTGCCTCCTCCGGGATAATGTATCTCTATGTTTTTCAACGTGATGTTTTCAATCATGGCGTCAGGCATCCCCACAATCGCCGAGGGTGAAATATTCCTCGGCAGGTCCTCTACGGGACCTTCGTAGTTGTACCCGGCATCGGGTTTGGTTGCCGGTACCTCGGCATAAACATTCGATATGGTCACGCCGTTCATACGCCCCTTTTTTCCGGCACTCCTCTCGCCAATCCTGAGGAAAATCACATTGCCCGTGTTTATCGACCTCAAACTGTCGACCACAATGTTTTCCACGAAGCCTCCGTCAACAGCCGCAAAGGTTATCGCCGACCTGTAAGTGTCAAACACCAGGTTGTTGATTATGCGTATATTCCTGAAACCGCCATGCCCCACAGTTCCGAACTTGATACCGTTGGCACTGGTCCTGACAGTGTTGTTGTATATGTAAACATTCTGACAGACAAAGCTGGCGCTGTGCGATTTAAGGCAGATGCCGTCATCGGCGGCATCAAAGTAAGAGTTTGACACCACCACGCTGTCACAGTCGACAATATCCACTCCGTCATTGTTCCAGTACGACTTGCTGTCGACGGTGATGTTGTCTATTAGCAGGTTGCGGCACTGATCATACTGCTGATTCCAGCTGCCGGGATCCTTCAGCATTATATCCTTTATGACTATGTTCCGGCAGCCCCTGAAGTAAATGTTCTGAGGACGGATGGTCTCGCGCGGCCGGTCATATTTGAGCGGGTCTTTAACTACGCCCTTGTGAACCATGTCAACAAGGTTATAAGCCACCTGGAACCCCTGACCGTCAATCACTCCCTTGCCGGTTATGCCGATATTCTCCTGGTCAAGCGCAAAAATCAACGCTGTCCAGTTATGGTTCATCTCATAGTCAAAAGGGTTGACCGAACCGACCAGGATGGCCCCCTCCTCAAGCTGAATGGTAACGTTTGACTTGAGATAGACTGTTCCCGTAAGGTAACGGCCCACGTAAAATACCAGCCGGCCGCCGCCATTCTCACTGATATAGTCTATACCCTTTTGTATAGAGCTGGTATTCAGCGTAGTGCCGTTAGACTTAACACCAAACATCGATGCATTATAATCCTTTGCCTGCAGAGGAAGCAGTGATGCAAAAAGGATTAGCGATAAACAGATTGTTCCTTTCTTCATATCATATTTTATAGAAACAGACAGGTCCGGTCATGCCCATCGACTGAAGGGGCTGGTTCTTCCTGCCCTCATTGGTCCAGTACTGTGCCGTCGGATTGTCAGTCAGTGATTTCATATAATTGCCCATGGAAGTGGTGACCTCCACCTCAAGCAGGTTTTCCCCCGGCCTGATTAATTCCGCTATGTCCCATATCCTGCGGCCGTACCACTTAACACCGCAGCTCCTGCCATTTACTCTCAGTTCACTTGTCCCGTACACCTTTCCGAGGTTAAGAGCGCAGCCACCCGGAGCATCAGTAGTGAATTTATTACTGTAAATGACCGTACCTGAAAAATTGACAAATTCCTCCATCTCCTTCAGATCAATGAGACCATCCATAACAACCTCCTTCACCCGGCCGTCGCGGCAATGGCTGAATTCAGCCTTCCAGCCCCCGGTGATCAGAAAGGTGTCTGTGCCGGCCACAGGCAGAGGGCGCCACTCCTCCGTCACCTTTTCATGGTCAAAAACGAAAAGGATTGACTCGGCAGGACCGAGGTCAAGGCCAATACCTCCGTCCTCATCAGGATTCACCCTGAATCGCCTGCCGGTTTCGGGATCCCAGACTGAACAGTGCTTCCTGCTCGAGATATCAGCTGAAAAGATAACTCTCGTCTTACGCGAATCGTGCAGGTGTGAGTTGATGATGAAAATATACTCCGACCCGTCATCAGCGAGGTACCTGGTCTGCATTAAATATGGATCCGGACTTTCAATCGCGACATAAGGCAGTATTCGGTACTGTTCCTGTACTGTTCTGAACCACCCTATAAAGTCTTTTTCAGGCTTTTTTAGGAAGATGAACCTGTGGGGATATGCTTTTAACTTTTGAATTATGACAGCTGTCTCCATGTCGCGGCCGGGGTGGTTAAGCCAGCCTGCCGATTTTGAAGGAATGGTTTCAATGCAGAAGATCCGGCCTCCTGACCGAACAAAATGAAGAAGCTTTCGGGCCGTTTCAGGGTTAAGGCTTTCGACCTGGACCAGGAAGAGTGTGCGGTACTGTCTCGTACCGTAACTAATATAACCTCCTCCAACCTCCGCATCAAGCAGTATCCGTTCCGAAACATAGTCGCAGCCGTTGCCGTTTTTGACCATGGCTTCCCAGACCAGGGAGAGGTAGTCGGCATGCAATACCGAAGGAAATGGTTCATTCTGCATGCCGATGAGACTCCACATGTCAGCTGTGGGAGGCAGTATGGCAATGTCTGCAAACATGTCGCAGTGCTGAAGAACGGATGACAACCTCGCCTTGTATGCAGTTAGAAGATGCAGATGTGGCCACCAGTTGTTCTTCTCATTGTACCAGGCTCCGTACCTGACCCAGCCCGGGTAGGGTGCCTCCGGCGGGGAGTAATTGAAGCCGTGGAAAACGGAGTGGGTTATACCTGATACAATGCTCTGATCACTGCCGATCTTCAGGTTCTCAAGCGAAGTGTTAAAGACTGTATAAGTGTCAGTCATCTCCTCGCAGCTTATCAGCCTCTTTCCGCTCAGGTGTGCGGCAGAGGAGACATATTTATTGACCATTGTGTACGCCCTGCCCCTCCGGTAATCGTTCTCCGGCATCTCCTCCCCTATGCGGTGCTTAAGCCAGTTCATAGTCCATGACTCTCCCTCGGGGATATCAACGGCCATGCTGCTCTCAAGCGGGAAGAAACCCCGACCGTATGCCTGCATCCGTGATCTGACACCCAGGCCACCGCACCATCCGGCAAAGGTCCTGAGAAACCTCTCTTCCAGCAACTCTGCCTTTGTGGTCTCAAAATCATACCTCATCCGCCTGATCATCTCCTCAAAGGTCTGGCTGAATGTAACACCATACTCCCGCTCCGTCACATTGCCCATGGGCCCGGTGCGGAACAGAACGAAAGGAAGGAATGGCAAAATGTCATATCCCCTTCTTCTGATGAACTCGCTTCTCATGTCTGAGGTCCAGTTTGACCCTTCAAGCTCCATGCTGTCGGTGAAGAGAGCCCTCAGGTGCCGAGAGAGCGGACCCGTGCCTGCTTCAATGGTGTCAGACATTCGCTCAAGATACCTCCTTACTGCAGCCTCGCTGAAGTGATCGAGCACAGGTCCGCTGGCTCCGGGAGCACCGTTGATAACCTCCATGAATCCGGTGAACTCAACAAGGGCATAAAGGGCATGGTTTCCCTCAGGTATGAAAAGATTGATATATTCACTCTCCTTTCTGTCAGAGAGATCGGATATCTCACCGGAGTCGGCCAACGGGTCCTGCACCAGCGAGAGGGATAGCAGCCTGCCGGTGCGCCCGTGCCAGGGATAACTCACGGCAGGGTCAGCCTCGGCAATGATCTCATCCCTTGAGATGCTGAAGTCAAGAGGGCCGGTGAGCTTTTTAACGGCAACAACCACGATACGTGACTGCTCCTCCTCCCTTATCTCCTCTGACCCGAAGGGCCATCCCGATCCGACAATCAGGTCGCAGGTCATTCCCAGTGACTTTGCTTCTTCAAACACAACACGGAGCATATTAATCCACTCATCGCCCAGCCATGTGAGTGAAGGTATTCCGGGTTCATCACCCTCATGGCGCGACGGGAACTGGACAGGGTTGATCTCAACGCCTCCTATCCCTGCTGCACTGAGCAGCCTGAGTTCCCTTACCAGTTCGCCGGCCTCCACCTTGTTGCCGTTCCACCACCATCTTACAAACGGACGGTAGTTTAATGAGGGCTCCCTGAACAGTTCGTAAAGCCCGCTCCTGCCGGCCATGGTGTCGCTCCCTGAAGACGAACCGGTTAAAAGGGAGATACGGCTTGCCGGCGAACCGGCGATAAGGTTCAGACGTCCTGCAGCCATCCATCCGGCAGCAGCCAGGGCACCTCCCGATATGAATTTTCTGCGCCTCATTATGCATCAAAGGGAAACTTTTCAAGAATATCCCAGTTGCGTCCATTGTGTTTCAGCAGGAAAAGGCTGTTGACACTGAATGATCCATTGAATTCCTCCTCCTTCAATTCAGGCCATGCTGCAGCAAATGCTTCCCTGGTAAGGTCTCTTGTCGCCACCGCTACGTAAGGCTCCACGTGAACCACATTCTCCTTGAGATAGACCTTGATGGTGTCAAGCAGCTCTATGCCGATCAGAACCAGCATGAACACACCGAAAAAATCCATGAGCTGATCATGGTTTATCAGGGCAAAATTAGACTCTGTGACACTCTTTATGAGATAATAACCAAGCTCTATGGTGGCCAGTATTATAACACCTGACATCAGCACTATAAGAGTATAGATGATGCCCGTCTGAATAATTTTGCCTGCTTTCTTCATAGAAATGGTTAATTTAGGTTCCTGATACCAATGTGACTTAAATATAGTAAAAACTGTCATTAAGGGAACCTGCCGGCACCGACGAAAATATCATCCTGAACTGTTCGTCAGAAATGTTCGATCTGATATATAACCGGATATCAGAACTGACTTTTACTCAAACCAGCTCCTTATGTAGACCCCGCGGTCATGCTGCAGATCCGTTGCCCTGTACGAGACGGAAGCGTCATTCTCTATTGTGTAGACCCAGTATCCTGTGACAATTCCCGGACTGTAAAAAGACCTTCTCAGGTATAACCTGTCGCCTTCGGCAAATTCGCACTTTCTTCCGTAGCCCGATATCTTACCGTAGACATCTTCCAACGTGGTCTTGATCCATATCATATTGGGACCGTCGTAGTTCTCCGGACCGGTTTGACGGTGCTCAATGTAATCGCCCACGTATTTGCGGGTAATGATAAGTTCGTCTTCCTCCAGGGTTGCGGAAGATTTCCTGAATGAACTGCAGGAGACGGTCAGAACCATTAATATCAGAAATATCAGCTTGTTCATGTGAACCAAGGTTATTCAGTTCCGAATTATCACATCATGTTAAACGCGGATCGCTCTATAAAATTACTAAACTTCCATGACCATCGCTAAGCCTTAAAAGATTTTTGTTCATATTTGCGTTAGCTTTTCAGGAATATCATTCAGTTCCCGATGAACGGGATTCATCAAGAATAGACATCTTATGAAAAAGAGTGAATTTCTTACCATTCCGAACATCATCACCTCCTGCCGGCTGATCATAGATCCGGTAATCCTCTATTTCATTATTGCCGATAAAGAGACGCTGTTTGCGATTTTCCTGACAATAAACCTTCTCTCAGATGCCCTCGACGGTTTCCTTGCACGCAGATTAAAGCAGGAGACCGAAATCGGGGCGAAGCTCGATGCATTTGCCGATAACTTTACATATGTCCTTGCCTTTATCGGTATTTTCGTTTTCAAAATGGAAGATATCAGGCCGCATATTGTAAGTTTCATCATCATGATAACCATGCTGGTATCTACCGTTATCGTCTCTCTTGTCAAATTCAGGAAATTCCCAACCTATCATCTTTACACAACAAAGGCCGGAGGTTATATAGAAGGAGGTTTTTTTATCTGCCTGTTCTTAATCGGCTTCGTCACACCCTGGTATTACCTGGTTGTGGCGTGGGCCATAATGGGATCGATAGAATGCATAATAATAAACCTGATGATTCCCGAAATGCGGTCTGACATCAGGGGACTGTACTGGGTGATAAAAGAGAGAGCTGCTCATAAGAAGATTCCTGAATGATATTTCACTCCTCATTTGAGAACTCCTACCTGTGGCTGCCCCTGATCGGTTTCCTGGTGGGACTGATAAGCACCCTGATCGGAGGCGGGGGGGGTGGATTTTTCTTTATACCAATCCTTGTGTTTCTGTTCGGGGTGCCCGCACATGTCGCTGTCACAACATCCATCGCAGCCACACTGCCGATCTGCCTCGTAGGATCAATAGGATGCTACCGCAACGGGCATGTTGATCTGCGTGTGGGAATCATCATGTCAGCCGGCGGTATTTTGGGTGCCCTTGCAGGAGCAACTTTTACAAGCCTGATTTCACATCAGCAGCTAATCATCCTTTATGGCCTCTATTCGGTTATTCTCTCCCTGATTGTGCTCTGGGGCATCATCAGAGAGAAAAAAGACAGGGCAAACGGTGTTGAAGGTGGCTCTGACACAAGATTCGGTGAGATTATAAAAGGCACCTCATACGGCTTACTGGCAGGAGTGATTACTGCCTCCTCCGGAACCACCGGGGCAACACCGGTGCAGGCAGGCCTGTTTGCTTTGCGGAAACCGGTCAAGGTGGTGATCGGCACCTCCCTCCTTGTCGTAATGGTTAACACCGTCTCAGCTCTTGGCGCACATTTTCTCGTCGGTCAGATAGACCTTACCCTTGTCGCCTTCCTTACGGCCGGCACAATAGCAGGAGCCCTGATCGGACCGAAAGTTATAAAGAGAGCACCGCTGGAACATGTTGAAGGCCCAATCCGCTTCTGGTTTGCCATTGGCATGATAGTTTTCGGAACAGCAATGATAATCGGTGCATTCACAATAGCATCCTCAATACACCTTCCGTGAGATCACCCTGGGTCATTTATCTTGTCATCATTGTTTATTACCTGCTGGGAACAGTCGGGATATATTTCATCAACCGTAAAAAAGATTCGGAAACAAGACGCAAAGCCTGGGTCAAGCATGTCACCTATTTCATCCTGATCAGTCTGATTTATTTCAGCATAGCCATAAATGTGATTCTGTTCCGTTATGCAGCAATTGTCATTATCATTGCCGGTTTTTTTGAACTTACAAAGCTTTATGTCAAATCAGGATACCGGCATCTTCTCTTCTTCGTGGCATCATTACTGGTCATGGCACTGCTTGCCGCGGCTTTTTTCAGCTTCACCTGGATGGGGCAGGGCATCATACTCTTTTCCTTTGTGATCCTGTGCATCTTCGACGGCTTCAGCCAGGTTACAGGTCAGCTGTTGGGCAAGAGGAAACTGCTGCCGCGAATAAGCCCCAACAAGACGGTGGAAGGGCTGATAGGAGGTGCAACGGCTTCAATTCTAAGCGCCCTCGTATTCGGAAAAGTTATCCCGGCAGACCGGACAAGGGCATTGATCATAGCATCTGTCGTCATAATTTTCTCATTCGGGGGAGATGTAGCCAAGTCGCTCTATAAACGAAAATATAACGTCAAGGATTTTTCCAGGGTTATACCCGGCCACGGAGGATTTCTTGACAGGTTCGACAGTCTTATTGCAGGAGGTGCAGGCGTTGCCCTGCTCTCCTGGCTTGGGGCCCTTTAACCTCCTATTTTATTCCCTGAACGGAACCTCTCTCCCGTCAGCTGAAACGCCCATTTCCTGCCCGACGTTAAAAAAGTGTTTTCCTGAGGGATTATATATTATGTTAAGAGCACCGGGGATGATGCCCACCTCAAAATGCTGTGCAAAAAAGAGCTCCCCGTCAATGTGGAAGGGCATTCTGGAGGGAAACTCAAGCACCAGCCTGTCTGTCTGAAAATAGTTAACGTGCCTGTCATTGATATGTGTCCCTGACGGTACCATGAGCAGGATCTTAAACCTCTGAAACAGGTTCAGCTTTTTGACTGAACATACGTCGAGGAGACTGTCATTCGCCAGGGCCTTCGGGGTGAGATAAAAAGAACCCGCAAATCTCCTCCCGTTTGCCACGGTATTCATAAAACAATCTGTTTCCTGAGTCGAACCGTTAAGGGTCATTTTCATCTTTTTTTCACGGTAGAAGAAGAGTGTCTTCACAATGTGCCAGATATACTTGCCCTGGCCTCCGGGCTTCACCTCCCCTGATTCAGTGTAATTCTCCGAGGCTACCTGTGCGTCGAACCCCAGTCCCATGCCGTTCAAAATAATCTTCCCGTTGCAGGTGCCGACATCCATGGGCATAACATTCATCCTGAATAACATAGCCCAGTCTTCCTCCCCGAAGCGGTCGGGAAATCCGGTTACCTGTATGAAATCGTTTCCCGTACCGCCGGCAATCAGTCCGACAACAATATCTTTTTTGTTGACAAGCGGTGCCGCAATTTCATTCATGGTACCGTCACCGCCCACACCTATGATACAGTTGTATCCTCTGGCTGCATACTGCTCCGCCAGTTCGGTGGCGTGGCCTTTCCTTAAAGTAAGGGCGATGTCAGCATCAAGATTGTGGAGGGCTGTCATCTCCCTGATCTTCTCAACCAGGGTCATTGCATAACCGTTGCCAGCAACCGGGTTCACAATGAAAGCCCATCTTCTTTTCTTTTCCATGACTGAGGGTGTTAACTGGTTTCTTTCAGATATCCTTTATAACGAGAGTGCAGATTGAATGAGGCAGACTTACGGTAACTGCAACCTTACCCCATGCATACATCCTGTAGCCCATCTCCTCTGATGTAGGATTCATTACCACTACGGCTACCGTGCCATCGCTGTTAAGAAATGCAGTGGTACGCAGTTGTGCCCTGCTTGAGGAGCTTATGATCCGGACGGCCCCGGGCCTGATAAACTTTGAAAAATGGCCTATGTAATAGTATGAGTTCATGTAATGCAGGCTGCCTTCACTGACCCTGGCATGAACAGGAGCAAAACAGAAATTGCCTACATGATTGGGACCCCCGGTCTCATCAAGAAGCAAATTCCAGTCGGTCCACGCCACAGCTCCGTTGTTGAAGTCAAGTATCATGTTCTCACCGTACTGCTCTCCCCAATGCCATTGATCCATTGTCTGCCAGTTAAAGGGGTAATGGCAGGCTTCGGTCAGCAGAAGATTCATCCCGGGGTAGGCTTCAGCGACGCGCTTGATATTCTCATACTGTCTGCCACCGGTCCATACCTCATACCAGTGAAACCCGATGCCCCAGACGTACCTTGCAGCAGCCGGATCATCGAGGATGGCAGATGCCCTGTGATAAATCAGGTCGCGGTTATGATCCCATGCGATAAGCTTTTTATCCTCCATTCCATTACCATAGAGCGTAGGACCCAGATAATCCCTTATAAAATCGCGCTCTTCCTCAGCAGTATAAATGCAGCTCTCCCATGTCTGTTTAGCCATTGGTTCATTCTGCACAGTCAGACCCCATACCGGTAGGCCACTCTGCTCCAGGGCCTGTATGTATTTAACATAATAATCTGCCCAGGTCTGATAATATTCCGGCAGCAGCCTGCCTCCCTGCATCATGTTGTTGTTGTCCTTCATCCATGCCGGAGGGCTCCATGGACTGATGAACAGGGTAAGTGCTCCGCCTGCCTTCTCAGTGGCCTTTTTGATAAAAGGCAACTTGTACTTCTCGTCATGAGCAATGCTGAAAGTCTCCAGTTCCTTGTCACCTTCATCAACATAAGTGTAAATGTCGCTTGAAAAATCGCAGCTGTTCATATTGGTCCTGCCAAATGAATAACCAATACCTTCAGCCGGGTCAAAATAGGCTTTAATAAGCTCATCCTGCCTGTCAGGAGGAAGCTTTGCCCATGTCTCAGCTGCGGCATCGGTGAATGCACCACCAATCCCCAGGAAAGTCTGAAACCTCTTCGTGGGGTCAACAAAGAGTGAAGGCTGCGTCTCCGGCGGCTGGCCAAAGTCGGTGAAAGTCAGGGTATCGGTGGCCGTTAACCTGAAGGGTGTCGATTCGGCAGTGGTATAGACAATCACCTGTTTGGAAACAGTGTTGAATGCCGGTTCCGGTGATGTGGCAGCTGAACCCTTTTCAGTTACCCTGTTGCCGGTGCATGCTGCCAGCAACATTACAGCAGAAAGAATTAACCCGTTTCTCATTTTGACACTTTTTATCGGAATGAT
>DZBJ01000032.1:0-15655 GCA_022736275.1 Rikenella microfusus
GCCTGCCGCTATAGGTAACTCCCTTGAAGGTGAGAGCATAAATGTAAAGCCCTGCGCTCATCGGCGCATTATTCTGTCCGCAACCGTCCCAAACGACGTTGTAGCTTCCCGCTGCAACATCCGGAAAGACGATGACCCTGACCTTCTCGCCTGCGAGGTTGTAGATATTGAGCATTATGTCACCCGCAATGTTGATAACAAATGGAATGTTGATTGCGTTGGTGAATGGATTGGGATAGGGGGTGCCGGTAATGAACTGACCGGCGACATCGCTGTATAATCCTGTAATCTTTACCGAATAGCTTCCGTCTGTGCCTGTCAGAACCTTGTATTCCCTGGTGTTGAGAAAAAAGGAGACCTGCGCATTCATGACCAGGGCACCACTCTCGTCAGACACGGTGCCGTTAACGGTGATTTCTTCTCCTGAGGCTGCCTGAAGCATTGACAGTGCGAAGATTATGACTGTTGCAATCCGGCCGGCAAACCTGTTCCTCCTGATCATTCCGCAAAAATCTTAATGTTGTTTAGTACGTTTAAGTTCAAATGTAGCAAAAAGCTCATTTAATTTGTGAATTTTTTTTCCACACACCTGTTTGATTTGTCTTTTTGAGCGGAAAATTTTACATTTATACTCTGCTGCAATTCTTGATTATGGAGAAATTTATTATAAAAGGAACCCCAAAAACACCCTCGGTAAGTTTTGACCCCGAACGAGGGTTTTTTGAGATAAAGGGCAAATCGATACCTGAAAACTCCACGAAATTTTACGGCCCTCTTTTCGAGTTCCTCGATGGTTACAGCAGCTGTCCCGCAGAGCGCACAGTGCTTAATGTCAAATTCGATTTCTTCAATACCAGCTCAACAAACAGGATTCACTCGCTCTTCAAGAGGTTTGAGAAGATCTATCTGGGTGACAAAGATGTACTTATCCGCTGGTTCTGCGAAAACGGCGATGAGAACATGCATGACGCAGGCAAGGATTTCAAGGCTATGCTGCAAGTGCCTTTTGAAATAGTCAAGGTGGAGGAGCTCTGATTTTTTCCTTTTAACTCCACAATAAGAATTTTTTTCTATTTTTAGATTCTGAGAATTACTCCGGGATGGCTCTGAATTATATCTGGATCGCCTTTTTTCTGATAGGGTTTGTCTTTGCCCTCGCGCAGCTCATCTTCAATGGTGACACGGAGATATTTAACAAAATGGTAGATTCTACCTTTTCAAGCGCAAAGACAGGCTTTGAAATTTCTCTCGGACTCACCGGGGTGCTCACATTGTGGATGGGTCTGATGCGCGTCGGGGAAAAGGGAGGCGCAGTGAGGCTTCTGTCACGGGCTATCGGTCCGTTCTTCAGGAAGCTCTTTCCAAAGCTGCCCGCCGAGAGCCCTGCCAACGGCTCGATGATGCTCAATGTGGCAGCCAACATGCTCGGTCTTGACAACGCTGCCACTCCATTGGGGCTGAAGGCTATGAAAGAGATGCAGGATCACAACACCGACAAGGAGGTGGCATCTGATCCCATGATAATGTTTCTCGTGCTGAATGCATCAGGACTGTGTATTATTCCCGTGACGATCATGGTTTACAGGGCGCAGCTGGGAGCCGCCAATCCGGCCGATGTGTTCATCCCCATACTTATATCTACCTATGTAGCCACCCTTGCGGGGCTGATAAGCGTCGCCATCGCTCAGAAGATAAACCTCCTGAACAGGGTAGTGCTGGCTTACCTCGGCGGACTGACTGCCATTATCGCCGGTATAGTATGGTACTTCAGCACCCTGCCCCAGGAGACGATCAACACCGTCTCCACCTTCGCGGCCAACTTCACCCTCTTTGGCATAATCATCTCCTTCATTGTGATGGCCATGGTGAAAAAGGTCAATGTATATGAGACATTCATCGAGGGTGCAAAGGATGGCTTCAAGACAGCCATAACCATCATTCCCTATCTCGTAGCCATACTTGTTGCCATAGGTATCTTCAGGGCATCAGGCGCGATGGATCTGCTTGTTGACGGCATCACTGCCATGGTGGCGTGGATGGGACTGGACACCTCCTTTACCGAGGCCCTTCCCACTGCATTGATGAAGCCTCTCAGTGGAAGCGGCTCGAGAGGAATGATGATCGATGCCATGACCATACACGGTGCCGATTCATTCGTGGGACGCCTGGCATGCTGCCTGCAGGGCTCCACTGACACCGTCTTTTATGTTCTGGCCGTCTACTTCGGCTCGGTAGGGATCAAGAACTCGAGGTATGCAGTTATATGCGGACTGACAGCTGACATTGTCGGCAGTATCACGGCTATCTTCATTGCTTACCTCTTCTTCGCGTAGTTTACTCATTATTGAGTGTTTTCATCGGAGCTGTCCGTTTCTCCGGATGGATGTCATTTTTTCCCCGCCTTCGTTAAAGTTATCGGACCATATTGTATTTTTGCCGGAATTAATTTCAGGTTTGAAGCTATTCTCCCTTCAGCCCTTTAACTTTAACCTTTAACCTTTAACCTTTAACCTTAACCTTTAACCTTTAACCTTTAACCTTTAACCTTACCTGTATGGGACGCGCATTTGAATATCGCAGGGCCTCCAAGGAGGCAAGATGGGACAAGATGTCGAAGCTTTTTCCAAAGCTTGCAAAGGCAATAACGATGGCAGCAAAGGAGGGGGGAACCGACCCCGAGATGAACCCCCGTCTCCGGACGGCCATCATGAACGCCAAGGCACAGAATATGCCCAAGGATAATATTCGGGCTGCCATTGACCGTGCCTCAGGTAAAGACACTGCAAACTACACCGAGGTTACCTACGAGGGCAAGGGACCTCACGGGGTGCTGATAATGGCCGAGGCTGCCACTGACAACAATACCCGGACTGTTGCCAACGTCAAGGCATACCTCAGCAAGAACGGAGGCATGCTGGTGCCGACAGGGTCACTCGAGTTCATGTTTTCACGCAAGGCTGTCTTTGAGTTTGATGCCCCGGAGAATATCTCACGTGATGATCTGGAGCTTGATCTGATAGAGGCCGGACTGGAATCAATTGAAGAGTATAAAGAGGCATGGTACGTTTATGGCGACTATGCCAATTTCGGGTCTCTGTCAAAGGCGCTTGAAGATAAGGAGATTGAGATCAGGAAGGCATCACTGCAGCGTATCCCCCTCAATTCCGTTGCCCTTTCCGAGGAGCAGCTGGCTGATGTTGAGAAAATCATCGACCGCCTCGAGGATGATGATGACATACAGGCGGTCTTCACTAACATTGCTTAGCAGAAGGATGATAGAAGTCCTCAGTCTTCAGTCCACAGTCTTCACAAAATCAGTTATTTGCTGACTGCCGACTGAGGGCTGCTGACTGAAATTAGTAACGAAGCCTCTTCCTGAGTTCCCCGAAGTTTGGAACGATGCTGCCCAGCAACGCGTAATATTCCCTGCCGTGGTTATGGTGAACAAGGTGGCAGAGTTCATGTATGATCACGTAATCAATCAGCTCCGGATCCTTTTTTATCAGCTCACGGTTGAGCCAGATGGCGCCGCTTGCATGGCAGGTGCCCCAGCGGCGCTTCATCCTTCGCACATTAACGGGTCCGGGCGCCGGCAGCAGATTTGCGTGGAGTGCAGCCAGCTCAGCCGTACGGGAGATGAAGTGCTTCTTTGCTTCAAGATGATACCAGGCTTCGGTCAGGGCCGTGATACTCTCCGGAGTGATATCTCCGGCCACGGTTAATAGCAGGTTGTTCTCATTAAGAAGCGCTGCGGACCTGGTGCCACCGGAGGCCCTCACGGTTACCTGCCTGCCCATGAAGGGGATGACACTGCCATTATCTGTCAGTGTTGGCTCCCCGACAGGTTTCACATCCTTCAGCTTATTAATCTGACGCTCAATCCACGAAGTTTTCTGACGTGCAAACTGCATCAGCACTGAGACAGGCACATACCAGGGAGCCCTTACAAGCAGAGTGCCTCCGGGCTTGACATACAACGCAATCGTCCGTCTTGATGATCTGATTATGTCAATCTCCACCTCCCGTGAGGAGATGGTGATAGTCCTTTTCTTCATAAGGGTGCCGGGGACCTATTTTTGTGTCTTATGGTCCTTCTCCAGCCTGACCGGGTTTGAGGCGACCTCATAACCAGTAAGAAAACCTGCCCTGGAGACTTTCAGCAGCTTGTCGAAATCAATGAATTCGAAATCGTCTGTCGTCTTATGGTAGTCCTGGTGCAGCCCGGTGAAGAAGAAGAGTACCGGGATTCCCTTTTTGTAGAAGGGATAGTGGTCAGAACCTGAGAAGTGAGTGCCCTTACCCTCGTCAATCATATGGATTCCCGCTTTCCTGCTGGCTTCTGATGCGAGCAATACAAGCTGCCGGCAGTCTTCGCCTGAGATAACCTTTATTGTATCAGCACCCGTGATGTCAACCTTCCCGGCCAGAGATGCTCCCACGTCGGTATCACGGCGTGATCTGGCAATCATGTCGAAATTGAGCACGGCAACGGTCTTTTCAATGGGGAAAAGAGGGTTCTCTGCATACCAGGTTGAACCGTGCAGTCCCTCCTCCTCGCCGGTGGTCCAGAAGAATATGGTGCTTCTTGCCGGTTTCCTTGCCAGCGAACCAAAGGCTGATGCGATATTGAGCAGTCCCACGCTGCCGGAGGCATTGTCATTGGCTCCGTTATAAATGTTACCTGCTGCATCCTTTCCCACATGGTCATAATGGGCGGTGAACATGACAGCCTCATCCCTGAGGATGGGATCGGATCCCTCAATATAACCAACTATATTTGAACTTGTTACGGTGTCCTTGGCTACTTTGATTGTAATATCAGCCCTCAATCCCGGAATTATGAATGATGCCGGCTTCCTGGCAGATGCAATGCTGTCCTGCATCTGTCTGAGCGTCAGCCCTGAGCTTTTCAGGAGCATATCAGCCGTCTCGGTGGAGATGGCATAGGCATTGAGGTTAAAGTTGAACATCTGTTTTCTGAAGAGAGGGACAAGTTGGTAGGAGCTGCCCATTGAGAACATGTCGGAAGAGATGTCACTCCCCAGGGCCGGGTCTGCAACAAAAAAGACTGCCTTGGCCTTCTGAAGCATCACCATTGGCAGCTTGCGTGCCTCTGTCATCTCGGAGATTCCTGATCCCGGCGCCGGCATGCCTGTGCCGCTAAGCTCCGGGACCCTCGTCATAACGATCACAATCCGGTCATTCACGCTGATACCCGCGAAGTCATTGTATTTCTCCTCACTGTTCATGTAGCCGTAGCCGCCGAAGACAACCTCGCCGCTCAGACTGACGTCGTCATTGGGAGGCATCAGAGCCATCACCTCCGACCTGTGAATGATGTTGCCCGTTGTGTCCCTGATTATGATTGAGGAGCTGCCGGGGAGGGGAGTGATCCTCAGGTAATCAAGCGGATATAAAAGATCATTCTGTCCGGGCAGGGGTTTGACACCCACCTGCAGGGCAGCGGCCTGTATATATTCAGCCGCCTCATTATTGCCAGCGCTGCCGGTTCTTCTCCCTTCCAGGTTGTCTGACGCGAGGTATTTCATGTGAGTCACTGATGCCTCCCGGGTGATGACCTTCAGGGCCTTCTCCTGTGAGTATGCCGGGATAACCGCAATCAGAGCGATTGCTGCGATAATAGGTTTAAATTTCATTGCTGGTTTTAAAAACAGATGTCAAAGTTAAGAAATAGTTCATTCCGGTGTTACCGTGAGAATCACTATTTCAGGAGGCATGAAGAGCCTGACAGCCATGCCCATGGTTCCGAGTCCGGTGGTTACATAGAGGTGGCTTCCATCGAGTTTGTAGAGACCTTTCCACCGCTCGTGGAAATGTTCCGCAGGTGACCGTTTGCCTCCGGGTATACCTGCCTGCATTCCGTGGGTATGGCCTGATAGGGTGAGCTGGGGCATGCGGCCGGTCACCGCCGTCAGGAGCCATCCCGCAGGATCATGAAGGAGCATAATTGTAAACAGGCTGTCGGGGACTTGAATCATAACTTTTTCAAAGTCACCGTAACTCATATCAAGGTGATGGCCGTGGGTGACGATTCCTGCCACGGCGATCTCCGCTCCGTTGTGGTGTGTGGTCACTACCGTGTCAGAGAGCAACTGATACCCTGATGCAGCCAGCTTGTTTTCAATCATCTCAATGGACTCCAGACCGTAACTTTCATCATAATCAGGATGGTATGTTCCGTCGTCGTGGTTGCCGATCACGGCGAATGCACCTGTTTTGGCGCCGGCTTTGCGGAGGATGGTGTCACAATCTCCGAATTCCTGCCACCCGTAGGTAATGAAATCACCGGTATTTACAAGGAGGTCAGGATCCTCAGCCTTTATCATTGAGATAACTTCTCCGAGCTTGTCATAGTTCCTGTGCCATGATGACAGGTGGAGATCACCTGTCAGTACTATTTTCATGCCTGTCAGCGCGGGATCCAGATCCTTTACCTCAATCTCCTTCCTGACAGTCCTGACATCAAACCGCTGGCGGAAGTAACCGTCAGCAAACAGGACAACAATCAAAATGAAGATGATTATGCTGGCCATACCGGCTCTCCTGAATTTACGCTTCATCAGCCTTCCGGCAATCCATGTTAAAAGTGTCATTACAAGATATACTGAGCCAGCTGTAATATGCAATGCTGCGATTGCCCCGAATTCAATCTGTCTGAAGGCGTTGGCAGGGTCCGCAAATTCTCCCCTGTAGGCCAATATCCTGATAACAAGGTAAAGCAGAACCACCGTAAGAGTGGCTTTGACTGAAAGCACAACAGCCCTGAGTACCTGGTTGCGCTCCCTGAGATCGGTTATCAGAGCGTACCAGAGCCAAATGTCGGATAGTATCGGGATTAAGAAAAGGGACATGATTTCAGTTTGGAACAAATTTAGTATTAAACACCGGAAAGTGCACTTTGTTATCATTTGAGTTAATTTTACCGGATGGTTACAGTTGAGCAAATCTCCTCCGACAGGGTACCGGGCCAGATCTCATATGTGGTTATTGCTGCGAGGCATAAAGGCGGATGGCTCTTTGTGAGACACCGCAGGAGGGGTGGCTATGAGCTGCCTGCCGGCCATCCTGAGCCCGGTGAGGATACATCTGAAGCTGCTGCCAGGGAGCTGAGGGAGGAGACGGGTGCGGTTGGTTTTGTCATGGAACCGCTCACTTACTATTCGGTTGACAGCGGCACCGGCAGGCAGTATGGCAGACTGTTTTATGCCGAGGTTGATGAAATGCGTGATATCATTGACACCTCAGAGATTGAGGCTGTGAAGGTCTTCAGGCGATTGCCGCGCAAACTCTCGTTACCCGAGGTGATGACCTTTCTCTATCGGGTGGCACGGTGGAATTTTGCAGGTGATAAGTTAGTCGGCAGTCCTCAGTCCTCAGTCAGCAAGTGATTTATTATCTGCCGACTGCCGACTGCCGACTGGACTATTGCCTATAGCCTGACAGTTCAGATATATTCGATGCTGACCAGCTTCAGCCACTTGTCTTCAAGGATGCGGGCGATACGCTTGACCACAGTCCGGCGGATCTCCAGATCAACAGGCAGTGTCGGATCCTGGTGAGCCACGTTGATGCGGGTACCCACTATGAAGTTGATCTCATCGCTTTCCATTATCATTCTGACGATCTTGTCAGCCGGTCCCTTGCCAAGCTTAACGCTGTTCCTGTAACCCTTCAGCAGTTCGTTTACCTTTTGGAGTGTCAGGATGCCCTCAGTTACCAGGTCAACCCCTTCCATGAAGCTTTCCGGCGGCAGGTCGGGGTCTTCAAAGATCAACTCGTCAACTATCTTGCGATTGAGCTCACGTGCAACTATGTCAGCCGTGGTGCCTCCGCAGAGAATCACCTTGCCGGCGTAGCCTGTGACCCTGGCTGCAAGCTCCCTGTCCTTCTCCTCGTCATAGGGCGGTCCCGAACAGATCAGAAGCTTGCGCGGCTCCCTGAAATAGAGTATGGCGCACGAAATGTCGTCGCTGGCCTCGTAGTTGTCATACTTATAGGCCATTGTCACTATCTTCCCCGCCAGCGTGGAGGCTGAGATGGAGGGTTCACTGGCTACCAGTGACACAGCATACTGCTGCACATTGTCACGCTCCCAGCCCAGGGGCCAGGTGCTGCTTCCCATTCCGCTCTGGGCCACACCGTCCGACATGAGGATAATCCGGTCCTCCTTGGAGGGATAAAAGGTGCATTTGCGGAGGCGCTTGCCGGCATTCCGTCCCTTGTCGAGGATCACATCCTTCCAGTCGGGTTCGAATGGCTGGCTGCCCCTGAGGATAATGCAGCGGGGATTGTCATACTCGAGTATGTTGGCGCGCCCGTCGCTCTCAATATCCACTATTGAAAAGGTGGCATAGCTTATCTTCCTCTCGGAGCATACCGGAAGGGTGTTCATGATTATCTCTGCGATGCGGTCGGGCTCCTTGTGTTCACGGGTGAAGTTGAGCGACATGGTGGAGGTGAGTGTGGCAAGGATATTGGCCTTTACCCCGTGACCCATGCCGTCGGAAAGGACTGTGATGATACGGTTCTCCTCACGCACGTTCTCCGAGAGGAAAACGTCGCCGCAGATACGCTCGCCATGATGGTTGCGCTGCTGGCTGTTGACCTCAATGAAGAAGTCCCTCTCCATCACTGCCGCCTGACTACTTTCCGGGTTCATTCTTTTTCTGGCGGAACGATTCAACAATGGAGTTAAGCATCTTCTCAGTGTCAGATGCTCCCTCACCCAGAAGGAAGCCTATCTTCTGCACCATCTCCAGGTTCTTGTCGATGACGTCTGAGACCCGTGTGATAACCTCCTCACGCTGCACCTCGGGCGAGAAGAGATCGCGGATAACGGCACCCGCTATCCTGTTCTGTCTTATGGGGAAGATCGAGACATTAAACATGCGGTCATCCACCTGTACGTCGCGACTGATCACCGACTCGTTCTCGCGGAGCACGAATGAGAAGATGTTGTAGACGTTGAAAGGCAGGAGGGTCTTCAGATCGGCACCGCGGAGGCCTGGGATGATCTCTGCAATTGCCTTTGCATCTTCGCCTATTATCTCAAGGAAACGCTCGTTCGACTGGAGTATCTTCAGTTCATTGTCAACAATCACCACTCCGTTGGGCAGTTTGTTGAGCATGCTGTTCATAGTTTCTGAGGCGTCCTGTGCTGCATCCTTCTCCCTCATGGCCTGTTCCTCAGACTCCTTGAGGGCCTTCTTGGTCTCGGAGAGCTTCTTGTTTGTCTGCCGCAGGGTCTCGATGTATTCCTGCTTGTTCCTCAGGTTGTAGGTGTGACACATCTCCGGCACCGCCAGTCCTTTTGCCACCGTGGAGGCGAACTCGCGGCACGAGCCGTATCCGCAGGCGTTGCAGTTGAGTTCCTCGGCGCGATTCTCCTTGCCTATAATCTTCATCACCTCATTGATAGCCTCGGGAGAGGGTTCGGGAATACGCTGGTCATTGGCTGTGAAGGTGCGCGTCAGGTCGAGCGCCGACCAACGGTTCATGTTCTGCTGCCAGAGCTTCTTGTCGAGAGTCTCCACTCGCTTCTCGGCATACTGCTTTACCAGCGACCGTCTCCTGAAACGTTCGTCGTGCCTTATCATGCCCGGCCCCAGCATGCAGCCGGGGCAGAAGAAGAGGTTGAAGTGATGCCTTATGGTGTCAATGTGGTGGTCGAAGTCGTTGATGGCCTCCTTTACATCTTCAGCGCCAGAGGCGGTGATGACCTGGCTCGATACCAGGTCGCGCTTTATGCCGGCCGCCTGAAGTATGCCGGCAGGGTAGGGGTAAAGAGCTCCCCAGTTGCCAAACGGGGGATCGAACTCGGACGTCTTCACAGTCTTTTCCTGAATCTCATCCTCGACGAAGAGCTGACGGATCTCGATAAAGGTCAGCACAGCCTCGATAAGCCTCCTGTCACTGTAGATTCCGGCCTCAGTCTTGACGTCAATGCACGGACCAATGAAGACGTTGGCTACATCATCACCGTAAAGGTCGCGGGTGACCAGGGCGGTGGCGACCATCGGTGAGACCAGTGGCGCCAGGTTGGACACCAGATGAGGATGATACTTTTCGATCATCTCCACTATTGACGGACAGTTGGAGGTAATATAATACTTGCCGCTTGACTCCTCGAAGAGCTTCTTGTAGGCATAGGCTACGAGGTCAACACCAAAAGAGACCTCGTGCACATAGGTGAAGCCAAGCTTCCTGATCATGCCTACAAACTTGCGGTAGTCGGTTATGTCATCAAACTCCGAGGCGATGCTGGAAGCTATCAGGGCTGCTGTTTTGCGGCCTGAGGCGAGCAGGTCCCTTACCTGTCTCCTTGCATCCATGAACTCAATGGCTTTCGGAGTACATGAGAGGTAGCAGAGACCGCAACCAATGCACCTGTCGGCTATGATTACCGGGTGCCTCCGCTCGGGCTTCACCTCGATGGCATTCACGGGGCATGCCCTTACACAGGAATAAGAGTTTCGGCACTTATCCTCGTTTATGTAAACAACCTGATCGGGAATGTTCATAATCAATACATTAAGTTCGGCATCCGGGTCACAGGAGCTCCTTCTCCAGGATCTTTTCTATTTCGTGCACCCCTATCTGTGCAAACATCTTTCCGTTGATAATAACAAAGGGTCCGTCGCTGCAACGGTTCATGCAACGGGCTCCGCGCAACACCACTTTGTCATCGAGATGATTCTTTTTAAGGTAATCTCTCAGAACCTGCACCACTTCCCTGTTACCTCTTGAAAAACAAGAACTTCCAAGGCAAATCTCAATTTCGTATGATTGTCCCAAAATCGCCTGACTGTTTCTGATCAACTCAAAAGTACAACATTTTTTATTTGCTTACGTCAAACTCTCCCTGATTTCAGCGCTTATTTGTTAATAAAATAACAATGTTTTTGAAATAACAACAAAATTTGATAGTTTTGTATTGGTTACATCGGCCTACAATACTTTAACCGCTACGCGGTATGAACTTGAGGATAACTGTGGGCTACAATACTTTAACCGCTACATGGTATAGATCACTTTAGAGATGAGTAAGATAGATGAAATTCTGAGTCGCTACAGGGAGGGAAGCCATGAGAGCCTTATTCCCATCCTCCAGGATGTACAGGAGGCAGAAGGGTATCTCTCTGAAAATGCGATAGTTCACATTGGTAGTTTCCTGCGCATGTCCACTACAAAGATATTCGGACTGGCTACATTCTATGACCGATTCAGGTTTTTTCCAGGCGGAAGGGTCCATATCAGGATATGCAACGGTACATCATGTTTCATCAACGGTTCCGCCCCCGTTATAGCCGCAGTGCGTGAGACACTGGGAATTGAACCCGGACAGACAACACGTGACGGCAGGTTCAGCTATGAGCTCACCACCTGCATGGGCGGATGCAACGAGGGACCAGTGCTCTTCTGCGGAGATAATTATAAGACACGCGTTCATCCTGAGGATGTACCTGATATGCTAGCCAAACTCAAATCATTGTCTGACCTGCAATGAAAGAGAACAGAGCAAACGACATCAGGGAATTCCTGGTCAGAGAGGTTTTGTTGCACGGATCCGACACCCTGCCTGCAGCAACCGCAAAGAGACTCGCTGAAATCAGGCGTGACAAGCCCGGTGTCCCAGTCATATATGTTGCATCAGGCTCTGCCGCTCTCATAGCGGGAAGCAGAAGGAGCGCCGCCGCGGCAGAGCTCTATCTGAACGAGATGGGTATACGAGGACTGGTAGTCAGTACGGGCTGTCACGGGCCAGCTGCCTTCGAACCACTTGTGAGCGTACACCTTCCTGGAAAAAATAAGCTGATATTCAGGAATATAACCGAAGAAAAGATTGAACCGATGCTCAATGGCGTATTCCATAATGACATGCCTGCGGAAGATCTTGTGGCTCAGGCCGGCTCCTCCGGTTTTGAAGCCTGGCACGATATACCCTTCATAGAGGAGCTCCCGTTCTTCAGGCTCCAGAAGAGAGTAGTGCTGGGCAACTGCGGATGGTATGACCCCGGGAGCATCAGCGAATACATCGCCCGGGGCGGATACAGGGCTTTCCTGAAGACAATACGCAACTACACTCATGAAGAGGTGTGTGACATTGTCGAAAAAAGCGGACTGCGCGGACGGAGCGGTGGCGGGTTCGTCACAGGACTGAAATGGAAATATGCACTGAACTCATCGTCTGACAACAGGTACCTGATATGCAATGCAAAGGAGAGTGATCCGGGGTCCTATGCCGACAGATCAGTGCTTGAGGGAGATCCCCACAGGCTGATAGAGGGAATATGCATCGCCTCATATGCCATCGGGGCATCGAATGCGGTGATCTACCTGAAAACCGGATCACCTCATCCGCTGGCACGGCTGAGACAAGCACTCGAGACCGCACGTGATTACGGGATTATCGGACATAATATCCTCTCAAGCGGATTCAACCTTGACATAGTCATCATGGAGGAAGCCGGAGCGTTTGTATGCGGTGAGGAGACCGCCCTCATAGGAAGCCTTGAAGGAAAGCGCGGAATGCCGGAGCTCAAACCCCCGTATCCGACCACAAGCGGCCTCTTCGGTAAACCGACCGTGATAAACAACGTCGAGACCCTGATGAACGTTCCTCTCATAATGTCTCACGGTCCTGAATGGTTCCGTAGCATTGGCACTGCAGGAAGTAAGGGCACCAAGCTCTTCTCACTGGGAGGCAGGGGCCGCTATACCGGACTGATTGAAGTGGAAATGGGCACCACCTTCAAAACAATTGTCGATGGAATTGCCGACGGAATAAGAGACGGAAAGGCATTCAAGGCGCTTCAGATAGGAGGTCCTTCGGGAACATTCATTACCGAAGAGAATCTTGATCTGCAGGTCGACTATGAACTTCTCAGGGAGAAGGGCATAGCCATGGGCTCCGGAGGACTTATAATCATTGACGAGACAACTTGCATGGTCGATTTCGTGAGGTATTACATGGAGTTCATACATAAGGAGAGCTGCGGCAAGTGCATACCGTGCCGCGAGGGCACGGGACGAATGCTGGAGATACTCGAGAACATCATTCGCAAACCCAATCCCGAAGATTCCAACGCCACTCTCGAGAGGTTCAAGGGGGTCATGCAGCTTGAGACCATAGCATCGGTGATGAAGGACACATCGCTGTGCGGCCTGGGACAGACGGCTCCCAACCCGTTCATAAGTGCCATGACCGGCTTCCGCGAGGAGTTCGAGGAACACATCTTCGACAGGCGCTGCCGTTCCAATGTATGCCGCGGGCTCAGAACATTCAGCATTGACGTGGATAAATGCACGGGCTGTACTGTCTGTGCCGCCAAATGCCCGGTTAACGCCATCTATGGAACCAGGCTGCAACCATTCTTCATTGTTGAAGACAAATGTATAGGCTGCGGAATATGCTTTGACGTATGTAAGTTCAGCGCCGTAACGGTAAAATAGGCTATGCAGTTCACGATAGAAGTAAATAACAGGAGCATAAAGGCTGAGAAGGGCGAGACCATTCTCTCGGCCCTTAACCGTAACGGCATAATGATACCAACCCTGTGCCGCATGGCAGAGTTCACGCCGACAGGCGCCTGCCGAATGTGCGTTGTCGAGGTAGAGGGCCGCGACAGGCTCATCACTGCCTGCTCTGCACCGGTGGAGGAGTGGATGAAAATCAAAACCCATTCGCCGCGGGTCATCCGCGCGAGGAAAACCATTGTTGAGCTTCTTCTCTCGAACCACCCTGATGACTGCCTCTATTGCGACCGCAACCTCGACTGCGAACTGCAGAGGCTTTCAGACGAGATGCAGGTGAGGGAGAGACGCATCCGCGGAAGCAAGATCAAGCCCCGCCGTGACCAGTCGAGCCCCGCAATTGTCAGGGAACTGTCAAAGTGCATCCTATGCGGCCGCTGTATAAGGGTTTGCGAGGAGGTGGTCACCGCCACATCAATAGACTTCATTGGCAGGGGACGCTATACCCATGTGGGACCTGCCATGGACCGCGACTTCAATTTCTCAAGCTGCATCCACTGCGGCCAGTGCGTGCTGGTCTGCCCCACAGGCGCCCTGCATGAGAAACACTATCTCTCGGAGGTACAGGAGCAGCTGAGTAAAAATGACGTCATAAGGGTTATACAGTATTCACCGCTTGTCCCATACGCACTTGCAAATGAGATGGGTGTGAAATACACCCGCGACTTCGACAGGATCCTGAATGCAACCCTCAGGAAGACGGGATTTGACAAGGTCTTCCTGTCGGGAGCCGGGACGGATATTCTGATCACTGAGCTTGCTGACGCCATTATCGGGTCAGAGACAACTGCAGGAAGAAAACCTCTCATTGTCTCGGCATGCCCGGCCTGGGTCAAATACTGCGAACAGTTTACCCCTGAATTGTTGCCTCTGTTGTCGACACTAAAACCACCGCAGCAGATATCAGGTTCAATAATCAAATCAGTTGTTCCTGTTTCTGATGACAGGCCTCGTGTATATACCGTATCGGTGACTCCCTGCACCGCAATGAAGTTCGAGGCACGCCGTGACAGTATGACCAGGAAGGGAATCAGTGACATTGACACGGTACTGACGGTCAGGGAGCTGGCAAGGCTGATAATACTGTATGGCATTGACATGACGAACATCGATCCGGAGCCTGCCGATGAACCCATGGAACTGCGCAGTTCAGCTGCGCTCCTCGCCGAAGTGGCCGGGGGCATCGCAGAGTCTGTCCTCCGGACAATTGCAGTCAGGGCAGGAGGGAAAGAGGCTGACAGGGTGGCAGTGAAAAAACTGCGCAGCACCGGCATCTTCAGGGAAACGAGCGTGACAGCGGGGGGAGTGACCTGCTCCGTGGCGGTGGTTGACGGCCTTAAGGGGCTGGAGAAGCTGAAACAGATGCTTGACGCGGGCACTCATTTCGACCTTGTTGAGGTCATGGCCTGCCCGGGAGGATGTGTTAACGGAGGCGGTATGATTCCCGCAGGATCAAAAGAGGCCGTGAGGCAGCGGACGCGATTCATCTGGCAGACCGATGAACAGGAGGCCGTTCGCGGGCCGGAACAGTCTTCCACGGTGGCAGGGTTGTACGGAAATGTATTTGATCAGTGCCCGGAACTCGCTGATAAAAAGCTGTTCCACACACATTTCAGCAAGCGCGATGTATTGCTTTAAGAGATAAGATCATGCTGGTATATACGATAAAAGAGCTGTGTCGGACCTGTTATACCTGTGTCAGGGAGTGTCCGGCGCGTGCCATACGCATCGTAGGCGGACAGGCGGAGGTGATAACCGAAAGGTGTGTGGCGTGTGGCAACTGCACCAAGGTATGCAGCCAGGGCGCCAAGGTGTTTGTAAACACAGTTGACACCGTGACGAAGGTGCTCGGGAAACCCGGGAAGAAGGCTGCACTGGTGGCCCCAAGCTTTCCGGCAGAGTTTCATGACGTTACTGACCACAAAAAGGTTGTGGGCATGATCAGGGCGCTGGGCTTTGATTATGTGGTTGAGGTGTCATTTGGCGCCGATCTTGTGGCACACCGATACCGCAACCTGATAAACGAGGCCGGAGCAGAGAACTATATCTCATCAGACTGCCCGGCAATTGTATCATTCATCAGGTTCTATCACCCTGACCT
>DZBJ01000032.1:15755-30285 GCA_022736275.1 Rikenella microfusus
CCCCTGGGAGGCCGCGGTGCAATATTCCCCGTAACAAGGGGCCTGCTTCAGACAGCCGGGGTCAATGATGATGCCATAACAGGGAATATTATTGCTGCCGAGGGGAGGATAGATTTCCAGGAGGCCATCAAGGAGTTCGAGGAGGGGATGATAGGCGGACAGCACCTCGAGCTGCTCTGCTGCGAGGGATGCATCATGGGGCCCGGGATGAGCAAGGCGGGAAAGCAGTACAACAGGAGGGCACTGGTAAGCACCTACGCACAGCAGAAGATGTCTGACCTCGATATGGATGACTGGAGGAACAACCTCAATATCTATGATAAACTTGATCTCTCTGCCCGCTTCCGGCCAGAGGATATGAGGCGCGACATACCCGAAGATGATGAGGTGAAAAGCGTACTGGCATCTATGGGCAAACTAACGGCCAAGGATCATCTCGACTGCGGAGCCTGCGGATATGAAACATGTGTAGACCATGCAGTGGCCATAGTAAAGGGACTGGCAGAGGAGGAGATGTGCCTCCCCTATACAATCGAGAAGCTTCACAGGTCGGTGCAGGACCTTGCCCTCTCCAACGCCAAGCTCACTACCATGCAGAATGCCCTCAAACAGTCGGAGAAGCTTGCTCACATGGGCCAGCTCTCCGCAGGGATAGCTCATGAGCTCAATAACCCGCTGGGAGTGGTGATCATGTATAGCAATATACTCCTTGACGAGTGCAAACCGGATGACCCGGTGAGGGAGGATATCCAGCTTATCGTCGAACAGGCGGCACGCTGCAAGAAGATAGTGGGCGGACTGCTTAACTTTGCCAGGAAGAACCAGGTGAACCACCAGTATATCGATATACGAAAGCTGACGGAAAGCAGCATCGGAGGCGTGGTTTTTCCTGAAAATATCACGGCAGTTATTGACGACCGTACAACAAGCCCTGACGCTGCAATAGACTCGGAGCAGATGACCCAGGTGCTCACCAATCTCTTCAGAAACGCCATCGATGCAATGCCCGGCGGAGGTAAGCTGACAATCTCGCTTGAGGATACCGTCAGTGATGTTGTCTTTATTGTCTCTGACACCGGAACAGGCATCAGGGAGGAAGATAAACCCAAGATCTTCGAACCATTCTTTACTACAAAGGGGATTGGAAAGGGAACCGGACTGGGACTGGCGACCACATACGGCATCGTGAAGATGCACAAGGGTCAGATCACGGTAGAGACAAACTGTGACCCGGCCAAAGGACCAACCGGGACAACCTTCAAAATAATACTTCCCAGGAGGCCCGAGTAAAGAAAGTACCGCAGGTGTGCATGAAAGCGAAAACCATTAAATTAACAAACATAAAATATGAGCAGTAAAATATATACTGTACTTCTTGCTGACGATGACCCCGACTATCTCTTCCAGGTAGCTTTCTTCCTTCGCAGGGCGGGCTATGAGGTGGTGGCCGTTGAGAGCCAGGCGGAGGCAGAGCAGGTCATCGCGAAGATAAAGCCTGACATCGCCGTCTTCGACCTGATGATGGAGAGTGATGACAGCGGCTTTGTCCTCTGCTACAAGCTTAAGAGAAGATACCCCGATGTACCGGTCATACTTGCCACAGCAGTGTCAAGGGAGACGGGGATCACCTTCGGACTGAACAGCGGCCAGGACCGTGACTGGATACGGGCTGACCTGTACCTTGAGAAAGGAGTGAGACCCGAACAGCTTGAACTGGAAATAAAGAAACTACTGAAAATTTAGAATGGCACAGCTTAAAATTCTTGTCGTTGATGATGAACCCGGCATCAGGTCAGGAGTGACCCGCATACTTGGCAACTTTCACATGACCTATCCTTTTATGGATGAGGATTATACCTTTAAAATACTCGAGGCGGCGACGGGTGAGGAAGGCATAGAGATAATTGACCGTGAGATGCCTGATATCCTGCTGCTTGACAACAAGCTGCCCGGGATACAGGGGGTGGAGGTTCTGGAATATGTGCGGAAGAAGAACTATGACATCGTTGTGGCAATGATAACCTCGTACGCCTCGATTGATGTGGCCGTAAGAGCACACAATGACGGAGCCATCGATTTCATTCCCAAACCCTTCACTCCGCAGGAACTGAAGGCTTCCATCGAACAGATAACCAAACAGCAGTACCTTAGGAGGATAACCCACAAGCTTAAGGTAGAGGGCAAAAAGGTCAGGTTCCAGTTCCTCTCGGTCCTCTCCCATGAACTGAAGGCTCCGCTGAATGCCATCGATGGTTATCTCAAGATGATGCAGGAGAGACAGATGGGAGAATCAGTTGATGATTACACATCAGCAATAGAACGGTCACTTCAGCGCATTGAAAGCATGCGGAACCTGATCATGGATCTTCTCGATTTCACAAAGGTGAGTTTTGAGAAACAGATAGAGAAGATGCAGAATGTCAACCTCAGGGAACTGGTCTCGATGGCCGTGGTGACGGTCAGTCCATATGCAATTCATAAGGACATCCACTTTGTGACGGATATCAGGGGTTGTGAGACTATATGGGCTGATCCCAATGATTTTGAGATCATTATGAACAATCTTGTTTCAAACGCCGTTAAATACAATAACACTGGAGGAACGGTGACCATAACGGTCGACTGCAATGACAATGAGTTTTCCATCTCGGTGGCTGATACAGGTATCGGCATTAATGCCGCAGATAAGGATATGCTTTTTGAGGCTTTCTCACGCATAAAGAATGACAAGACGCGTAACATCAGCGGCAGCGGCCTGGGCCTCTCAATCGTCAGAAAGGTGGTTGAGCTCTATCACGGGGTCATTAACGTGGAGAGTATTCCCGACAGGGGATCGGTATTTACGGTGATTATTCCAACGCTGCAGGTAACCAATATAAAGACAGAACTATGAAAACACTTCCGGGAAAGACCGTTGAACGCCTCAGTCAGTACAGAAGGGTGTTGACTGCCTCACTTGCGGCAAACCGTAATTATGTCTTTTCACATGAGCTGGCGGCGATGCTGCACATTACAGCAGTTCAGGTCAGGCGCGACCTTATGCTCATCGGCTACGGCAGCGTCATGCGCAAGGGATATGACGTGAGAGAGCTGATAAAAACCATCGGCTCAATCATTGACGCCCCCAACGGATTGAACGTCGCAATTATCGGAATCGGGAACCTGGGCCGTGCCATCACCGGGTATTTCAGGGGTAAACGAACCAATATGAATGTGGTTGCCGCCTTTGATGTCGACCATCAGAAGGTTGACAAGGTTGTTGCGGGTGTCAAATGCTACCACCTTGATCAGTTCAGGAAGTTCAAGGTTGAACTTGATATTTCAATCGCCGTGCTGGCCGTGCCAACCGATCAGACCGTAGCGGTTACATCCATGCTGGTCAGCAACGGCATAAAGGGGATAATGAACTTCACCACGGTACCCCTGAATGTGCCTGACAATGTATATCTCGAGGAGTTTGACATGATCACCTCAATTGAGAAGGTGGCCTACTTCGTGAAGGAGAACAGGCAGCCTGCAGAGCAATGAGGATTTTCAGAAGCTTTGAGGAAGCGGCGGTTATCAGCTCTCCCGTGGTCACAACGGGCACCTTTGATGGTGTGCACATAGGGCATAAGACCATAATCAGGCGACTGAAGAAACTGGCGGCTGATCACGGAGGAGAGAGTGTCCTCATCACCTTTCATCCCCATCCCAGGGTGGTGCTCTACCCGGAATCCGCCGGCAGGGGACTGAAGCTCATCTGTTCACAGGAGGAGAAGATAGAATTACTGCGTAAGGCCGGACTTGACAACGTGATAGTCATTGAGTTCACCCGCGAATTCTCTCGCATCACCAGCGAAGAGTTTGTCAGGGATATCCTCTGCAGGATACTGAAGTCGAGGGTGATAGTGGTGGGCCAAAATCACCACTTCGGGTTTAACCAGGAGGGCGATTACCGTGCGCTGTGGGACTGGAGGAGCAAATACGGTTTTGAGGCAGAGGAGATACCGATGCAGGAGGTGCAGAATGAGACCGTCAGCTCAACCCGTATCAGGCAGGCTCTGGCCGAAGGCTATATACAGCGTGCCAATGCCTATCTCGACCATTTTTACATTGTGATAGGCAGGGCAGAGGCACCGGAGGCCCGCATTAACCCGGATGTGCCGCTGATAATGATACCTGTTACCGATGTGACCAAGCTGGTCCCTCCACCCGGGCTCTATGCCGTCTCCTGTGCCGCTGAGACCTTCTTCTCGAGAGGGATGGTATACATCCCTGCGAGTGACGGACTGCTGCCTGAGGTTTACCTGCATACTGAACATTATGAGGATGATATCCCCGGCAAGCGGATGACGCTGTTCTTTCACAAGCGGCTTGACTCGTCAGGTGCCGGAGTACCTGCCGCGAAGCTGCTCTCAATGGGTGTCAGTGAGATGCAGGAGCTTATTTTCTGACGCAAAACCGACCTGTCAGGCCCGGGAAAACCTATCTTTGTATGTTGATCTGAGGGGCAGGAATAAAAAAGGAAGACAATGAAATTCAATCCAGAAAAACTGAGTATACCCGACCGCCGGATGGAACCTTTCCTAGATTCATCCGAGATATGGTCAATATTGAACGGCGCGAAGGCCGACAAGACGAGGGTCAGGGAACTGATCGCAAAATCTCTCTCGAAGGAGCGGCTCACACTTGCCGAGACGGCGGTTCTGATCAACGCCGAAGGAGAAGAGCTGACAGAGGAGATAAAGGCAGGGGCCCGCGAACTGAAGAAAAAGGTCTACGGCAACAGGATAGTGTTGTTTGCCCCATTGTATATCGGCAACAAATGCAGCAACAACTGCCAGTACTGTGGCTTCAGGGTCACAAACACGGAGGCGAAGAGAAAGACCCTCAGCGACCTTGAAATCACTGCCGAGGTTGAAGCCCTGGAGGATAACGGCCAGAAGAGGTTGATACTGGTATACGGAGAGCACCCGGAGTATAACCCGGAATTTATTGCCCATACCGTCAGACTGGTTTACGGGATTAAGAAAGACCGCGGAGAGATTCGCAGGGTAAACATCAATGCTGCCCCTCTCGACATCGATGGATTCCGCACTGTGGGACGCGCAGGCATCGGCACATACCAGATCTTCCAGGAGACCTATGACCCGGATGCATACAAGCTGTACCACCTCAGCGGTAAGAAAAGCGACTACTACTGGAGGCTAACCGCCCTCGACAGGGCCCAGGAGGCCGGAATAGACGACGTGGGCATAGGAGCCCTGTTCGGACTGTACGACTGGAGGTTCGAGGTGATGGGTCTGGTGAGGCATGCCAACCACCTCGAGGCATGCTACAACGTGGGCCCGCATACCATCTCTTTCCCCAGGATCAAGGATGCCTCCATGCTTAACCTGAACGGCAAGTATTATGTCAGTGATGACAACTTCAAGAAACTGATCGCCATCCTGCGCCTTGCGGTGCCCTATACGGGACTTATACTCACGGCACGCGAAACGCCTGATGTAAGGGCGGAGGCAATGGCGTTCGGAGTATCACAGATTGACGGCGGAACAAAACTGGAGCTTGGCGGCTACTCAGCCTCAAAGAACGAGGAGCAGAACCTCAACCGCGAGCAGTTTAAGATCAATGATGAGCGTTCTCTTGCAGAAGTCATTGACGAACTCATTGACAATGACTACATACCTTCATTCTGTACTGCCTGTTACCGGCTGGGCAGAACCGGAGAGCACTTCATGGAATTCTCCGTTCCCGGGTTCATCAAGCGCTATTGCACACCCAACGCTATTCTGACACTGTCAGAATATATCGTTGATTACGCAACTCCCGCACTGACCGAAAAGGGATGGAGGGCCATAGAAAAGAATATGGCAGACCTCGATGAGGGATTGAAGGAGAGCATCAGGAAGAAGATTGACCGGATTAAGAACGGAGAAAGAGACCTATACTACTAAACTAACGCATTATGGTCAGGGTAATAGGAATAAAGATCACCGACAGGATCAAGGAGACAGGTCTGGTTCAGAAGGCCCTTTCGGACCACAGGGGGGTTATCAGCACCCGCCTCGGATTCCACGAACTGAGCAATGAGGTATGCAGCCGGGAAGGATTTATGGTCATCCATCTGGCAGGACTGACTGAAGAATGCGAGGAGCTATTTGTCAGGTTGAATGGGATAGAGGGTATCTTTGTGAAAGAGATGGCCTTTTCTCACGGACCTTCTGACGCACCTGCGGAGTGCGACGGAGTAACACTGCTGGGTGCACTGGTGCCTCGCCGTGACGACCTGGGCTTACAGGTTCAGGCCCTGCTGACGACTTACGGCTGTGTAATCAGAACCAGGCTGGGAGTTAATGAAGTATACTTCGGCGAACCCGCAGGATTGATAATACTGGAACTGGCTGGCGACAGGACGCAGTTTGCCTCACTTGAGAAAGCCCTGCGCGAGATAGAGGATATAGCTATTGGCCGTATCTGCTTTCCTGCCTGAGAGTCTGACCGAAGAAGACAGCATTTGCCAGGATCCTCGAGGTTCCGAACCAGATGGCCCTGAAGTTGGCGTCGTCGTAGATAGAGATCACCCTGCCGGGTCCGGGCTGGACACAGGCAAACACACTGTTGCTTATCCTTCCCAGGTTATCTTTCGAACAATACCCGCTAAGCAGCGGCGCTGCGGTATATCTTACAGGGTTATTGTATGTGTTTCCGGTCATTTTCACTGCAGCAGACTCGCTCTTGAAGACTGGCAGGAATTCCCCTGTGTAGCCATAGCAGAGCGGATGGGTCAGGTCAATCCTGGTCAGAAATATTGAACCGGGGATCGTATGCAGAGCCCTGTCAGCCGTCCTGTCGGCATATCTTCGTTCCGTCTCAACCGGTACGGTGGCATTGGCAATATATTCAATTTCAGCAAAGCCGTTGCCGGCAATCCACCTGTTTCCACCCTTGTATGCGACAATGGTTCCGCCGGCACGGTTCCATTCCCTGACCCTATCAACTGCTGCCTGGGATACTGGGGGGTTTCCCGCAACGATTATGACATTGTACCTTGACAGGTTGGCTGATGCCAGCCTGGAGGCAGGCATCAGGGTGACCTGCATGCCGTACCGGACATCAAGAAGGTGCCATATTTCTCCGGCATCATCGGAAGGTATGCCTTCATCGATCAGCACCAGCACCGAAGGCGTGTTGAGCGGTATGAAGTCGTTGCTGCCAAGGTCAATGCCCGAAGGGGTGAGTCCGGTTGATATACCGTGTATGGTGATGCCGCACTCCTCCGCAACTTTTTCCATCAATGACCTTATAGCGTCAGCCTGGAGGAGGCTGCTTCCCGGGTGAACCAGCACGGTTCCGTAGCTGAACTTCTTCTCACCTGATGCGGTGATGGCAGAGAAAGGTTTCGCTGCCACTCTTGCCGTCAGTCCGGCATTCTGGATCATGTAAAGGGCACGGGGAGCGTAAGAGTCACTCCATTCAAAGAGCCATGCATAGGATTTTTCTCCTCCGGTGATACGCCCGGCAGGCATTGGAGGTGCAGTAACCTTTTCTGCAGCCATCCCTGATGCTTCGGCATTGTTCAGTGGACTGTAAGCCAGGTTGAATGCCATCGGCATGACCCAGGTTGATATGTCATAAAAGACTGTATCGGCAAAACTGGTGACAGGCTCGAAGAGGCTTCTGACGAACCGGTATTCCTTCTGCTTCAGGGGAACAAAATAGCTGTCGGTGCTGCTGAACGTCACCCCGTTTTTGGTGATGGTCCGTCCGCAACGGTAGACCTCTATCTTATGTCTCAGGAGGTTCTCAATGAACTTGCCAGCTGCATTTTTGTCATCACCTGCGCTGATCACGTAACCTTTCACCGCCCATGCGTCAGCCTCGCTCAGTGCCTTCAGATAGAAGTCGCGCTGCATATTCAGCAGCTTGCTCCTCATGCTGATCCCTGCCTCAATGGTCGAGAGACTTACGGTAAACTGGTTTCTGATGGCAAAAGGGAATGAGAGCAATCCCCCGGGAACTTCACGCAGATGTCCTTTGACACCGGCCTGTTCAAAGAGTATACCTATCGACCCGTGAATGTCAGGATAGGATGATCCTTTGCCGACGTAGAAGTCGTCAAAGCTCTCCTCAGTATAGTAGAGGCTTTTGATGGAATCAAGGTTCCTGGAATGATACTTCCCGATCTCAGCCGTTAACTCCTGGTTTTCGGCAGGGACCATCGGGTTATTGCGCGACTGCACCCCGGGCTGGAAGAAGAAGGTGGAGTTGGCGCCCATCTCATGATGGTCTGTGTTGATATTTGGCATCCAGCTGAAGAAGGCTTCAACCCGTCCGATCGACTCAGGATGCTGCAGCATGATATAATCACGGTTCAGGTCAAACCAGTAATGATTTGTACGGCCCCCGGGCCATGCTTCATTGAACTCCCTTCCGGCCGGATCGGCGGTGAGAGTTGTACCACGGTACATGTTTACCCAGGTTGAGTGGCGCTGCAGGCCGTCGGGGTTCAGTGCTGGGTCAATGAGGATCACCGCATTGGCAAGAATTTCATCGATCTTTGCGCCCTGGCCGGCAACAAGCCAGTATGCCGTGAGCATGGATGCGTTCTGTGCGCTTGACTCATTCCCGTGGACCCCGTATCCCAGCTTGATGATAACCGGCATCGCGTCTGTGTTGATGCTTTTTGAAAGCGCGGGATCAGAGAGCTTAAGGTGACTGAGCCGGATCTCCTCGAGCCTCTTCATGTTTTCTTCTGATGTTATTATCAGCTGCCCCAGCGGTCTCCCTTCCCAGCTCTTTCCGTACTCCTCCCACACTGCCCTTCCCGATATCCCGTCAAGGAGCTTCATATAACCCACCAGCTTGTCATGCGTCACGTGCCATTCGCCCACCTCATGGCCAATAAAGGAGGAGGGAGCAGGAACAGATTCAAGGTAGTTCACGTCAGATGGCAGGAAATAATCCAGGCCGGCTTGTGCATTAATCGTCAGTGATACCGTCAGTATCACAAATGACTGGAGTACTCGTTTCATCATGCAGGATTTGCAAATGGTCAGCAATTTCGGAAAAAATGAGACAGGTTGTTATGCTGCAGGTTTGTTGTACAGCATATCAGATCCTGGCCATCCTTCTGCTGTAGTGGGGAGTATCACCCCATACGCCCAGGCCCAGGGTTGTTCCCGGGATGAGACTGAGTTTGAGGCCACTGATGTTTTGTTCATTTATTTCGCTGAAAGCGGGTTTGCCTTCATATAGCTTGTATCCCGGCCTGTACTTTGTCGGGGTAAGGTTGGGCATTACCACGTTGGCGCCGCATGCTATTGCTTTTTCCCGTCCCGTGGGATCAATGGCCTGCATGGCCGTTGAAGCAACAATGTTGATATCCTTCATGATGATCCTTATTATTGCTATCATTCTGAGAGTCAGATTGAAGCGTTCCTTCATGAAGAGGTTGTCGGCACCATTGACCCCGAGCGGAGTGTCAGAGTGTTCTATAAACGGTCCCATACCGCACATGTCGATATCGAAATCGCGCATGAAGATTACATCATCAGCCAGGTGGCTCATCGTCTGGAACGGGAGGCCGATCATGACCCCTGTACCGGTCTGGTAGCCAGTCTCCTGTATCATCCTGAGACATTCAATCCTTCTCTCGTATCTGTGCATGGCATCATCAGGATGAACCTTCCGGTACAGAGCCTCGCTGGCGGCTTCTATGCGCAGCAGGTACCTGTGGGCCCCTGCCTCAAACCAGCGCTGGTATGTCTCCCTGCTTTGCTCACCCAGCGAGAGAGTTATCCCCAACTGGCCATCGGTGAGCTTCCTGATGGTGCGGATGAGCTCCTCCATGTTGTCAATAAATGACTTCGACCAGTTTTCACCTGCCTGGATTGCTATGGAGCCTAATTTGAGCCGGTGAGCTGTCAGTGCTGCCTCAATGACCTCATCATTGGTGAGAGTGTATCTGACTACCTTGTCATTCTGACGTCTGATGCCGCAGTAGAGGCAGTTCTTTCCGCACATGTTGGAGTATTCTATCAGGCCACGGAGGAAAATGGTGTTGCCGATATACCTGTCCCTGACGGCGGCAGCCCGCCGATAGAGAAGGGGAACATCTTCCTCGCTGCACTGAAGCATGGCAAGAATGTCGGACCTGTCGTGTTCTCTCTTGTCGAGTACTGAACCTATTACTGAAGCCATGTTCACAGTTTTCCTTGTTACAATAACACACTTACCGCACGATGGTTCATGTCCTGCAGAATTTATTTTCAGAAGCCCCTTCCGAACATCTGCCAGAGGCTCCTTTTTATCTCCTGCCAGCGTGTCATTGAAGCGAATGCAAAGGAGTTAGTGTATTCTGTAACTGCCTTTCTGGCTTCGTCATTCTTCCCTTCCTTCACTAGAATTCTTACTCTCTCTTCCAGCGCGGGTATCTCGCTCAAAGCCTTCTGTTCCATTTCGGCCACAGCCGGTTCGATAAGTGTGCGTCCCCGTTCCCAGTTCACCGTCGAGAGCCTGTTGGCCTCGCGGAATGACCAGATGGCTGCATCTTCGCGGTAGCGGTGCTGACCGCAGATGCGGAAGCTCTCCGGCAGCGACATGGTACCGGAGAAGATGGGAATGCGCGGACTCTGGCCCGGATTGTCAAATGAGAACCATGCTATGGCGCCCACCTCTTCAGGAAGCCACTCGCGGCACTGTATGACGTGCGAGTAGGAGCAGCCGGTGATGGCGATGGTCCGCTGCCTCTCTATGGTGCCTGGTTTCAGCTCGTTTACCAGGGTGCGGATGTCATTGTTCATCCAGTTATTGAAGGCAGGCGACTTCACCAGCTCGGTTATCTCGTTGCCGGCTTCATCCTTTTTCTTCACCGTCACCATAAGGTTCCTTGTCATGTCATAAGGGGTCCCCTCATATGTCTCACGGAAAAAGGCCATCACATCACTCACCGAAAGTTTTCTGTCGGGTTTCACCGAGAATGGAAGTTCTTCCATCTCCATGGTCAGCCCGAGTTCCGGAGCCAGTGTGCTGAGCACAAAAAACTCCCTTATGGCGTAGGGCTTGCCAGTGCCGATTACCTTATAGAATTTGAAGGGCTCCTTTCCGTCCCAATAGCCAAGGTCCTTTGCCTTCTTGCGGAGATCCTTCGATGTCATGAAGTTATCAGGGTCATTGAATTTCACGTCGGATATCCTGGGTATGTTGGCGGCAATGCCCACATGGTCATCAGGGATCCTCTGGGCAACCCACAGTGAGGAAGGGTTTCCGGGTCCGGACCCGGCTATCTCAAGCTGCCAGACCTCTTTCGGGTCTGCTATGGTAATGCACTCTGCCATGTCACCGTAACCATACTGTTCAGCCAGTGATCCGATAAGGGCAATGGCCTGCCGGGCCGTTGAGCAGCGCTGCAGTGCAATTTTCTCCAGCTCCTCAATGAGAAACAGGCCGTCTGTGTTTATGAGTTCCCTGCGGCCGTAGATGGTGGTTTCGCCGATTGCCAGCTGCTTCTCATTGAGGCAGGGATAGGCGGTGCTGAGGAAGGCTAAGGTGGATTTCACCTCGGGGATATCTCCCTTGCGGGTAACGTTGGTCATATCCCACGATGCCTCGGTTTGCAATGTGCCCCAGTAGACCGGGTGGACAGTATCTCTTTCGAACTTCATTGCCGGCACCACCTCAAGCCATGTCCGGTATCTTCCGTCGCAGGTATGCGAGGTCATGACCGATCCGTCGGTCGAGGCCAGCCTGCCGACCATTATGCTTGTGCAGTTCTCGGCGTAGCCCGGCCCGTCGGGGTCAATATCCTTTTCGGGATGTGAGAAGGAGGTATATGATAATGACAGCAGCAGTGTGGTCACTGATGCAGAGAGTAATCGGAAAGTTGGCTTCATAAAAAAGTTATTTCAGTTTAACAGCAAAAATAGTCGGGCCGGCCGAAAAAATGACCTCAAAGATAATATTATGCAACATATTATAAGTCGGCAGTCGGCAGTCCTCAGTCGGCAGTTAAAATTAAGAATTAAGAATTAGGAATTAAGAATTGAATGTCAGGCACTTAGATTGAAGGACCGCAAGACCACAAGACCGCAGGACCTCTTGACAATAGACCTTTAGACTTTCGACTCTACAGACTTTCGACTTCCTCATTCCTTTTCCCGGCAAACTCATTCTAGCGATACAGTTACAATCATTTGTTATCTTTCAAAATGTTTCTACCTTTCCCTCAACAGAGACCCCGGTTATGATCAATGCTAAATTATTGGATCCTAAAAGTATAGTCGTTGTAGGCGGTTCAGACGACGTCACCAAGGCCGGTGGCAAGGTTTTAAAGAATCTCCTGAGCGGAGGCTTCCCCGGTGATATTTACGTCGTTAATCCTAAAGCTCCTGTTGTTCAGGGCCTGAAAGCCTTTGCCGATGTGTCACTGTTGCCCCGCACTGACCTGGCCGTGATTGCTGTTCAAGCGCGTTACTGTCCCGGAATAGTCAGGACTCTGGCGACAGAGAAAGGCACGGGGGGGGTTATTATTCTCTCTGCCGGATTCGGCGAGGAAAATGAAGAGGGCGCCGCCCTGGAGAAAGAGCTTGTTGAAATCATAAGCAGCACGGGAGGCACGCTTATCGGCCCCAACTGCATTGGATTTCTCAACAATAACTATCACGGTGTTTTCACCGAACCAATACCCCGGCTGTCACCGAAAGGGATAGACTTTATCTCAGGCTCCGGAGCCACTGCGGTCTTTATCCTTGAGACAGCCATCACCGGAGGACTTCCGTTCTCCAGCGTCTGGTCGGTAGGCAACAGTGCCCAGACCGGCGTGGAGGATGTTCTTGAACACCTCGATCTCACATTTGATGCGCTGACCAGCTCACGGATCATACTTCTTTATATTGAAAACATCGCAGACCCGCAGCGATTTCTCAGGCATTCCTCTTCACTGATCAGAAAGGGTTGCAGGGTTGCTGCCATTAAAGCCGGTTCTTCTGAGGCGGGATCGAGGGCAGCATCATCACACACTGGTGCCATGGCCTCGCCTGATACGGCAGTGGATGGCCTGCTGCGAAAAGCGGGGATCGTAAGGTGCTACTCCCGTACCGACCTGGCCACCGTGGCCGCACTGTTTACATATAAGCCGCTCAAAGGTAAAAGAATAGCTGTCGTAACCCATGCCGGAGGTCCTGCTGTAATGCTGACCGATGCTCTCAGCGAAGGAGGTATGGAGATACCCCGACTGTCGGGACCGTCAGCAGAGCGGTTGCTCGAAAAACTGTTTCCGGGCTCCTCAGTGTCAAATCCTGTCGATTTCCTGGCCACAGGCACTGCAGAACAGCTCGGACATATTCTTGACGCGTGTGAGAAAGACTTTGAGGAGATAGACGCCATGGCGGTCATCTTCGGCAGCCCGGGACTCTTCCCGGTGGATGATGTATATAACCTGCTTCATGAGAAGATACGCAGCTGCAAAAAGCCAATATATCCCATTCTGCCCTCGGTCATCAACGTGAAGAGAGAGATAGCCGATTTCATTTCCAGGGGTAATGCAATATTCACTGACGAGGTGCTCTTCGGGAGGGCTCTCTGCAGGGTCAATGCAACTCCGGCGCCGGCAGTGCCGGAGAAAAGGGAGGATGTCACAGCCGGAGCGTCTGATATGAATGACATATCGTCGCGAACCGACATCAGGGTTATCAGGGATGTCATCGATGGAGCCGCAGACGGATACCTGACTCCTGACAAGGTCGGCCTGCTGCTCAGGGCAACCGGTATTAAGACGGTGCCCGAGAGTGTTGTCACCTCTGCCGGGGCTGCTGTCAGAACTTCCGCCACAATGGGTTATCCGGTGGTGATGAAGGTGGTGGGTCCGGTACATAAGTCGGATATAGGCGGTGTGTCGCTGAACATCGGCAACGAAGAGAGGGTAAGGACCGAGTATGCGCGCATGATGGCTTTGCCTGAAGTTACTGCCATACTGATACAAAAGATGATAACCGGGCATGAGCTCTTCTGCGGCGCCACCCGCGAGGGCCGCTTTGGCCACCTGGTGATGGCAGGCATGGGAGGGATCTTTATCGAGGTCTTTAAGGATGTGGCCACTGCCCTGGCACCTGTCTCTGACATGGAGGCGAGGGCAATGATACGGTCACTTAAAGCATATAAGATTATTAAAGGTGTGCGCGGCGCCGATGGCGTCAGCGAGGAGGCATTTGTCAGGGTTATTACCGCCCTGTCCGATCTCCTTGCCGCTGCTCCGGAGATAGCAGAGATGGATATTAATCCTTTACTTGGGACACCGGATGGGATAGTAGCTGTGGATGCTCGCATTAGAGTCGGCAGTCTTCAGCCCTCAGTCGGCAGTCAGAATCAGGCAGCAGGCAATAGTGAAGTCGGCAGTCTTCAGTCTTCAGTCGGCAGTCAGAATCAGGCAGCAGGCAATAGGGGGGCGAGTGTTAAGAAATGATCCGGTGGATCATTTTAGCGAAGCAGCCTGACTGCAGGGTGGGCAATAGTGGGGTCTGATGGTCCGAGGTCTGAAGTCTGAAGGTCA
>DZBJ01000104.1 GCA_022736275.1 Rikenella microfusus
AACGTGATTGCCATCGGCAACATGGCGACCAACCGCTTCATCGAGCACCTTTACCGGCAGTGGCAGGTGATTCTGGACCTGACCTATCCTGGCAAGGGCGGCTCTGTGGTGAGGAGCCTGCATAACCCTTATGGTACTGGCCACAATGTCATCTTTATAGGTGGTTCTGATGATGCCGGTGTTGCCGCTGCTGCTGGTCTGTTTCTGAAGCTGCTGAAAAAGCCGAAACAGGGTACCCTGTCGGTCGGGCGACTGATGGAAATTAATCTAGGTGAGGGCGTGGCACCGCCCGGTATCAGTGCATTTATGCCGAAGTGGCAGGTGTCCAGCTGGAATGACAGCCACAGAACCGTTTCCGGTGGGCGGACGACCGGTTACGAACCGACTACGGTCTTTGGCTGGAGCCCGATCAGTGTTGCCGGCATGCTCTATTACATGACCGGTAACAAGGAATACCTGGATTGCTTTAAGGAGCTGGCACTGCCGAAGCCTCCTGCTGCTCCTTCAGCCATCAAGTCAAGCGATGCTTTTACGGATCCTTTGAATCCTCTTATAAAAGTAAACCACTATCACGCCCACCTGGTGCCGGTTGTCTATGACCTTATTGAAGAAAGCCCACATTTTTCTGACAGGGAACGACTTCAGATCACCGGAAAACTGCTTGAGCAGCAAAACGAGTATGATGCCAAGGATACCTATGTTGTCGCCAACGGCGATCGGCATGCCCTGTGGCATCTGATGACCATTTATACCGGCAGCCGGTATTTTTCGGTCTCTTACCCTTCCCCACGCTGGGAGCGCAGAATCGCCAATGTGCGGACCTCATTCAGAACCTTTCTGAATAATCCCACCTGGAGTGACCGCGATACTCTTTACTGGGTTTCAACATCCATCGAGCCAATATTCGAGTTTTTCCTGATGGACGGCTTTGAGGAGTTTGTCGGCAGCGGCACTGCAAAGACTATGTTGCGTGGCCTGGAAATACTGATGACCGGAGATGAGGTTGATAACGCCAACAAGTACCTGTCTCTCAGTCTGCTGCACAAGGCTGCTTACATGACCGGCGACGGCAGATATATCTGGATGCGTGACCGGTTCGGGTACGATCTTGAGCACTTCAGGATAGGGCAATCATACTGGCCATCCGAAAAGATTGCTGTAAAAGCACCTGATGACCTGTCCGGCATGATTACGGTCGCTCCATTGGCGCCCGCAGATTGGCAGGCAGCACATACACCGGTTCAACAAGACGAGGCGTTTCAGATACTATCCTACAGAACCGGCCTTGAACGAAACGACGACTACCTGCTGCTGGATGGTTTTGAGGGGAAAGGCCGACATCCCTATGAGCTGAATACCATTTCTCGATTGCGGCTGTTTGGCGGCAAGAACGTTCTTGACGGCCATGCCAACGGTGTCAGTGTCTGGCGTAACGGCATGGTTGACGGTATGGCAGCCCGTGGCGCTGCCCTTAAGCAGGCCGTTGCGCTACCTGGCATCTCTTATATTCGTACTGAAGTGCCGGATATGCCCTCGTCACTGTGGCAGCGAAACATCCTGACCATTAAAGGCAAGGCGGCTATCGTCATAGACCAGATCACGGCTCGTGAACCGGGTGATTTCGATGTTATCCGTTCCTGGCAAACAGCAGTTCCACTACGTTCCAAGTCGGTTGAGGCAACTCGTGTTTCGTTAATAAACGGGGTGTCACTGTCATCGCCAGGATCCGGTCTTACGCAGGGAGCAGATCGTGTGCTTCAGTCCAAAATCTCTCGTCCTTTACAAGCGGGTGAGTCAATTCATTTTGCGACACTATTTTCACGAGATACCACGCCCCTCGCTATACGATCTGTAAAAAACGGCTATCTGTTGAGCGGTGTGGACGATGGTTATCTATTGCTGGATAAGAATACATCCGATGGCATCGATTTTAACGGACAGTTGTTGTACCTGGGACGAAATCGGCTGATGGCCTTTGGCGTGACAAACCTGAAACTGCACGGGAAGGTGGTGCTTTCTGTTGACC
>DZBJ01000105.1 GCA_022736275.1 Rikenella microfusus
ATTTCCAAAAGTTCATACTCATAGCATGTTCACGAGGACATTGACAGTTTTTTCTCTCTACACCACGGGCTGAATCTCCGCCTCTCGGAGCAGGGCGAGAACTGCAGCAATTCTAAAGGTATTGATTCGCAGGTAGATGCGGTTGCCGTGTTCGCTATCCTCAATGCGGAGCAGGCGGGTAAAAGGGACCTCATTATGTTCGAGCACAGTGACAATTCTGGTCATCAATCCTGGCTGGCCATCGTCATCAATCTCCAGTAAGACCGAACCCTTTTCTCCAACCCCAAAAAGTTCCTTATAGGCCATCAACAGGTCTCGACTGGAAAAAATCCCCACAACCTGCCCATCTTCCAGCACTGGCAAGGCCCCTACCCCCTTCTGATCAAACAGGAGCAGTGCGTCATCAAGGGTGGATTCAGGATGCAGGCTCAGACATTCGGTACTCATAATATCGGCCACGGTCGCCTGTTCCACCTGTTCATAAACGAGTCTTCGTTCACTTTCCGTAAGAACCGAAGAGGGATACGCCGATCGCAGATCACGATCAGTAACCATCCCCACCAATTGCCCCTGGCCATCCACCACCGGCAGATGTCGGAAATGATTGTCATTCAGCAAAAGCCTCGCTTCAGGCAGGGACATCTCGGGACTTGCGGTCAGCGGCTCTTTGATCATATATCGTGATATATACATGGTCCCCATCCTCGTTTTGAGTTAATTTTAAAAAATATCATGAGAAAAGAAGTTGACTCTCTTTTCCTTACTCTTATTTCACCAGCAATCCCCGCACAAAAGCCGTGACGGATTCACCGAGCACACTCAGTTCATAACCCCCTTCCAGAATGGAGAGTAGTCGTCCTTCACACAAGCGATTGCTCCAGGTGCGGACAAAACGACCAATCTGTTCATACAGTTCTGTGGAATAACAAAGCCCCGACATTTCATCAGCACGATGACCGTCAAAACCAGCCGCGACAATAAAAGCATCAGGCTGCCAGGCAGCGATCTTCTCGACCACCGCTCCGTTCAGCAGGGCCAGGAACTGCTCGTCACCAGACCCAGATGAAAGAGGAAGATTGAGGATGGATCCCCTGCCCTCCCCCAGCCCGGACTCATCAGCAAAACCCGTACCCGGATAGCTGAAACTGGGATGTTCATGAATACTGATATACAAGGTATCGGACTCCCGTTCAAAAGCAGACTGGATTCCATTTCCATGATGGGCATCGAAGTCAAAAACCAGTGTCCTTTGCCGGCCATATCGTTGTTGCCAGTAACGAGCGGCTATCACGCAGTTATTCAAAAAACAAAAGCCAAACGGTCGTCCCCGCTCGGCATGATGACCAGGGGGCCGTACCAGGCACAATCCCTGTGCGGCCTGCCCCTGTTCCAGGAGATCAATGGCTTTCAGACCGGCGCCAGCCGCCAGAACCGCTATGTCATAGGATTCATATCCTATTTGATTGTCAGGATGATCAATACTCGTTTTACCGGAAAGGACTGTCTCCTCGAAACGAAAAAGCCAGCCTTCATCATGGGCTGCCAGCAACCATTGCCGATCGGCTGGATGGCTCAGTTGAAATTCGAGATTGGCGGCAATGTCGTTCTGTTTTAAGGCGAGAAGAATGGTTTGCAGGCGAACGGGCAATTCGGGATGGTTCATGCCCGTATCATGATCGAGAAAGCGAGAGTCACTGATAATGGTTAAGGGAGAAGGAGAGGCAATCATAATCATCGAACTCCGATGAGCGAATTGAGTCATAAACGAAAAGAAAAATTATACAGTTGAAGAGGCCTTTCCTTTTGGTGTATGCTGAAAATAGAATGATGTCAAATGATATTCTCGTTGTCTTGCTCTGTACGAACCAATGAAAGATCGTCCTCTTGCTTGGCCCATTGCTGGTCTTTCCTCCCCGGCTTCCAGTAGCCGTTAAGGGAACCATACACCAACAGGCAAGCCCTTCTTCCCAATCCAAGGAGATTATCCCCATGCAAAAAAC
>DZBJ01000106.1:0-1225 GCA_022736275.1 Rikenella microfusus
GGATTGGCGGTGGAGACGGTAATGATCTCCTGTACGGTGGCGCTGGAGATGATGAAATCGATGGAGATGCCGGCAATGATCTCCTGGATGGGGGCATTGGAAATGATGACATGGAAGGTGGGGCCGGCAATGACACCTATATTCTGCGCGATGCGGGGGATGAGTATTGGGAACGTGATTCCGACATCACCACCGGCGGCAACGACACGGTGGAAACATATTTAGCTGGGACAAATTTCAACTGGAATGTCGAAAATATTCGTATCCTGAATACAGGCGATGCCGATGTGTTCGGAAATGATCAGAGTAACACGGTTTATGCTGGAGTTGGGAATAATGTCATGCAGGGTGGCATGGGGATCGACACCCTCAGCTACGAGACAGCCACCGCGGGGGTAACAGTGAACCTTGCCGTGACAACAGCCCAGATAACCGGCGGTTCAGGCACCGACACCATCGCTGGGTTTGAGAACCTTATTGGCTCTAATTATGCCGACACCTTGACCGGTAAGGATGCATGGGCGGGAAACACCATTAATGGCGGATTGGGGAATGATATTATTGATGGTGGACCAGATTCAATGAATAATCAAACCCTGATTGGCGGGCTTGGTGTCGATACCCTTAGCTATGCCACGGCAACCGGAGGGGTTACAATCAATCTTGTCGTAACATGGAAGAGCCAGTATAACTCGGCGACGGGGAGTGATACGATTTCCGGGTTCGAGAATCTTGCCGGATCTGCTTATAATGATGTGTTGACCGGAAACGCGGGAGCGAACACCATTAATGGTGGACTGGGTGATGATTTGCTGATCGGCGGTCTTGGTGTCGACACCCTCAGCTATGCCACCGGGGCCAGCGCAGGGGTAATGGTCAATCTGGCCCTGACAACAGCGCAAGCGACTGTCGGCTCGGGTTCGGATGCGATTTCCGGCTTTGAAAAACTTACCGGATCTCAATATGCCGATACCCTGACTGGGAATGCAGGCGCAAATACTATTGATGGGGGAGCGGGTAACGATGTTGTCAATGGTGGAGCAGGTAATGATATACTGATCGGCGGCCTTGGTGTCGACACCCTCAGCTATGCCACCGGGGCAAGCGCAGGGGTAAAGGTTAATCTGGCCCTGACAACAGCGCAGGTGACTGTCGGCTCGGGTTCGGATACGATTTCCGGCTTTGAAAAACTTACCGGATCTCAATATGCCGATACCCTGACTGG
>DZBJ01000106.1:1325-1997 GCA_022736275.1 Rikenella microfusus
GAATGCAGGCGCCAATACTATTCTTGGGGGAGCGGGTAACGATGTTGTCAATGGTGGCGCAGGTAATGATATACTGAACAGTGGAGGTGGTAATGATACCCTGAACGGTGGAGCAGGCAACGATTCCTTGACCGGAGGAGCAGGAGCCGATTCTTTTCTGTTCGCTAACGCGTTGAATGCTTCAACCAATAAAGATACCATCACTGATTTTATCGCGGTTGACGATACCATCAAGCTTGAAAATGCCATCTTTACCAAACTAACCACGACCGGCACCCTGAACAGTGACTTCTTCAGCAGCACTGGCGTGGCCACGGATAGTAATGACTATATTATCTACAATCCCACTTCCGGCGCCCTGTTTTATGACGCGGATGGTAATGCCGGGGGCGCTGCGGTCCAATTTGCCTTGCTGGGGACCACTACTCACCCAACGATTACCAATGCTGATTTTGTTGTGTATTAAGCCTGCTTTTCAATGAGCCTCTCGGAGTCTCGCTGGCTCGCTTACCTGCAAAATGACTGTAAATGTCATTCCGAGCAAAGCGATGAACTTCTTATAATGTTGATATGATTGGTATTGATGAAGAATTCTCCCGCTGGTTGAAATGACAAAAGTGTTGATTCAAGCATTTTTGCAGGTAAGCGAGCCTGCGAGACTCCGAGAGGCTC
>DZBJ01000033.1:0-3534 GCA_022736275.1 Rikenella microfusus
CTAGTATGGAATCCGGAGCCGGAGAGCATAATATCGGCTAAGAGTCACCATATGAACTGTGATGTCAACATCTACGAGGGCATGCAGGTAAAGGGGCGGGCGGAGTATGTGATCAGGGACGGCAAAGTGGTGATTGAAAACGGAAACCTGGTATCGGGAGTAGGTCGCGGCAAGTTCCTGTTCCGGACTATTTAATAACCGACACGCCTGCGGTTCCGCTGCATTATCCCTGACAGAATATCACCCGGATTTTCAAACTTGTTTGTAAGCATCATGGCTGCAATGACATATGGTTTAAATCCGGCCTCCCTGTATGTCTCAATCCTGTAACGTTCAAAAGCTGCTGCGCTGACCTCTCCCCTTTCGCATGAGACACCGCTGATGTCAGCCGGGAGGCAGTGCATATAAAGAGCACTGCCGTTTCTGGTCAGCTTCAGTTTGTCATCATCAAATTCCCAGTTTTTGAATTTCGCATTGTTGGCAAGACATTCCTGTTCCAGCTCCTTCAGCCCGCTGCGGTCAGCTCTCTTAAGAAGCTCTGTCCTCAGCTGCATGATGTGGAATGGAGCCCAGCTCTTGGGATAAATAATATCCGCACCCCTCATCGCATCCTCTATCGAGTGACTGATACTGAACGAGCCTCCGCTGGCAAGTGCATTGTTGCCTGCAAGTTCAACTATCTCAGGAATAAGATTGTACCCTTCCGGAAATGCCAGTTCGATATTCATTCCGAAACGTGACATCAGCGCTATTATACCCTGCGGCACTGACATGGGCTTGCCATAGCTTGGTGAGTAGGCCCAGCTCATAACCAGCTTCTTCCCCTTCAGCTTCTCGAGTGAACCGTAAACATTCTGCAGATGCATCAGGTCAGCCATCGACTGTGTCGGATGGTCCATGTCGCACTGCAGATTGACGATCCCCGGCCTCACCGGAAGCACCCCCTTCTCGTATCCTTCGTCAAGGGCGGCGCCCACTTCCCGCATATATTTGTTTCCCTCTCCCAAAAATATGTCATCACGTATGCCTATATAGTCAGAGAGGAAGGAGATCATGTTTGCGGTCTCACGGACTGTCTCCCCGTGAGCTATCTGCGACTTCTCCTCATCTATATCCTGCACGGCAAGGCCCAGAAGGTTGGCTGCCGATGCAGCAACAAGGTCACTCACCGGCACCTTTTCATCCGGAGCGTGCGCAAGCACCTCATTCCCCGGCCCGAACCCGATGGTTGGTATGCCATATATCCCGCAACTCATGATGCCGTTTGTAGAGAAGGTCCACTTGTCAACCACCGGAGTCTTTCCGAAGAGTCCCGTGAATGCCTTTATCCCCGTCTGCACTCCCTCATGGTCCACATCGACCTTCCAGGTGGGATAGTATTTATCCATCCCGTATTCCAGGCCCGTATATGCTTTTTCCAGATAGGCAGGAAGCTCGACCTTCGCATTCATCCCGCTGACAATCTCCTCAATCTCCTTTACGGCACTCTCGCTGGTTTCACCCGTCGTCAGCCTCCTGTCGAGGTGTATGCGTGCATAGTCTGAGACAGCGCAGAGCGACGGGCTCTGAGAGATCACCTCGGTGACGGTTATGCTTCCCTTCCCCAGGAAGTCGTCAGGAGCAAGCCTCTCATTCAGCTTTTCAATCTCCAGGGCTGCCCGCGAGGCCATGTAAATGGCGTTCACGCCCCGCTCCGGGGCGGAGCCGTGAGATGATCTTCCGTAAAAATGGACATCCATCTCCATCCTTCCTCTCTGGCCACGGTAAAGGCCCAGGTTGGTAGGCTCGGTCAGGAGAACCAGGTCAGGTCTGATTTTATCCTCCTCAATGATATATTTCCAACACAACCCGTCACAGTCCTCTTCCATCACCGTGCCGGTAAAGTACACGGTTATGTCACGGTCAAATCCGAGCTCCCTGAGGATCCGTCCTGCCGTGACAAATGCTGCCGGTCCTCCCTTCTGATCCACCGAGCCTCGTCCGTGCACAAACCCGTCTTTTATCTCTCCCCCAAGCGGGTCAAAGCTCCAGTTGCGCGGAGAGCCAAGGTCTACGGTATCCATATGGCCGTCGATTGCCAGGATCTTATTCCCGGTGCCAATCCTGCCTATGACGTTTCCCATGCCGTCAATGAAGACCTCATCAAAACCAGCCTCCTCCATCTGCCGTTTAAGCTCAAGCTGCACATCCTTCTCCTTTGCGGTTAAAGATTTGAGCTTTACAATGTGGGTTATTTTAACGGGGCAGGACTGGGTGACAACATCATGCTTGGCACTGACGGTATGCACAGTGACATGCTTCAGAGCCTGAAAGCTGCCTTTTTTGTCGGGCAGGGTCATGATGCCGTCTCGTACGACTCGGTTTACCGGCGTTTCAGAAACGTGCACCGCTACCTCGATGAAAACGGCTTCAAAGGCGACGGAGGCAATAACCTGGTTATTCTGAATTATCACTCTCCCACTCCTGTCACAAAGGAGAATTTCATCGGGCATCTTCTCTTCGGCATATCATCACGCGACATAACCGACGTTATATCCGGAGGAAGGCTCATTGTAAGAAAGAGGAAAATAGTCAACGTGGATGAGCAGGCCATCCTGAAGGAATCGAAGAAGCAGGCCTTAAGACTCTGGGACAGGATCAGTCATCTTTGATCCCCTGGTATCTCTTCCGGAAGATGAAATAGACCGGTATGCCTGTCAGGATCAGGGTCAGGCCAATCATTGCCTCGCGCGGACGGGTTATTATTGTATTGAAAAACAACCCTATGCAGAAGAGCACGAATATGGCCGGCACAACCGGATATCCCCAGACCTTGTATGGGCGGTGAGCATCAGGCATCCTCTTTCGGAGAATGAAAACACCCGTCGCGGTGGCTCCGTAGAAGATATAAACAGCAAAAATGAGCATATCTGTCACCTGGTCAAAGGTGCCTGACAGTACAAGCACTGATGCCCATATCCCCTGCCAGAGCAGCGAGTTGCCTGGCACTCTCTGCCTGTTGAGTTTTCCGATGCCGCTGAAGAAGAGCCGTTCGCGCGCCATGGCGTAGTATGGTCGTGAGCCTGTCAGTATACTGGCGTGGAGGCATCCTAGGGTTGAAAAAAGAATCAGGAGGGAAATGAAAATGACTCCTGCTGTTCCCCAGAAGCTTCTGACTGCCTCGACACCGGCTATCTGATTGCCTGCCTCATTGATGCTGATAAGCTGCGGAATCGACAGCAGGGAGAGGTAAGTCAGATTGACCACTGCATATATGACTATTACAATGCCAACTCCTGCAGCAATTCCTTTGGGTATGTTCCTGGTAGGGTCCTTGATCTCCCCTCCGATAAATCCCACGGAGACCCATCCCTGGTACGCCCAGAAGGCAGCCAGCATGGCTGTATAAAAGGATGAGAGGGTGACGGTCCCATTGGTCAGGTCTTTAACATCCATGAAATGTGCCGGCTTGGCTACATTGCTGGTCAACCCGAATACCACAATCACCAGGAGACCCGCGCCAACAAGGAACAGGATGCCCTTGCTTACCCATGC
>DZBJ01000033.1:3634-28997 GCA_022736275.1 Rikenella microfusus
AGCATTCCTGCAATCTCGGCGTTGCTCAATGCGCCAAGGAGAGTGATGAGGCCGGCGGCGATCCAGACAAGGAGGATCCAGGAAGAGGACTGCAGTTCAGCAGCCATGGGAGCAATTTTCTTGAATACGCCCGAGCCAATGATGTTGGCCATTACAAATATTATAACATAACCCAGTCCGAGTGTCCTGACCATATTTCGCTGGTTATTCATATACGGGCATTATTCTTAAGGTGAGCATGCTAAATTAAGGAAAATGTTGAGCCATGTTACCGCTCCGGAAATTTTCGCTTTCTTAGGATGAATGATAACCTGCTGAAGATATCCCATGAAAAAGAATTCGCTTTTATTGTTGGTGGTGGTAACGCTTGTATGCTGCCATACCGATCTTTTTTCCCAGAAGAAAGCCAAAAAAACAGAGGTGACGGATGAGGCTCCTGCAGCCGTAGCGGTTCAGGCAGAGCCACAGGCAAGGTGGGGATGATAGGGACATCGTATAACGGAACCATTCCCTTTGCCGCTGCCACAACAGGGGTTGAAGGCCTCGAGGCTGTCATACCCGTCGCGCCAAACACTTCATACTATTATTATTATCGTTCCAACGGCCTGGTAAGGAGTCCGGGTGGCTATCTCGGCGAGGATGCAGACGTATTATATGATTTTGTTTTTTCAAATCCTGACAACTGCCATTACAGCGACAGCGTGGTGAGGGACAAGGAGATGGCTGAGGGTATCGACCGGGTAACAGGCGACTATAACGAGTTCTGGAGAAAACGTGACCTGATGAATTACCTGGAGCCTTTCAAAGCGGCAGTGCTGATGGCACATGCTTTCAACGACTGGAACGTCGTCCCCAGCCACAGTTATCGTTTTATTAAGGTACTTAAAGAGAAGGGCCTGCCCCTGCAGATATACTACCATCAGGGTAGTCATGGCGGCGAGCCGCCGTTTAAAATGATGAACAGGTGGTTCACACGTTATCTGTTCGGAGTGGAAAACGGAGTGGAGAATGATCCTAAAGCCTTTATTGTACGCGAGAATGCCGACCGTCTCAGTCCGACCGCATATGCTGATTATCCCAATCCCGATGCCATGCCTCTGACTTTATATCTTAAGTCCGGTGCCCCCGGTACAGGAAGCCTTGTAACAGAGAAACCGGCAAAGCAGGGCACTGAGACCATAGTCGACAACTTTTCATTCAACTGTTCCGCACTGGCACAGGCTGAATACACGAGCCACCGCCTTCTTTACCTGACTCCGGTGCTGACTGAACCTGCACACATACCAGGGGTGGCCACCGTAAAGATAAGAGCTGCCGCGAGCAAGCCTGCAGTGAACCTCTCTGTCTGGCTGGTGGCCCTGCCATGGAGCACCTCACGAGAGATGAAGATGACTGACAACATAATCACACGCGGATGGGCCGACCTGCAGAATCACAGCTCCCTGACAGAAAGCGAGCCACTGGTACCGGGCCGGTTTTATGAGATGAGCTTCGAGCTGGAGCCTGACGACCAGATAATACCCGCCGGCAAACAGATAGGGCTCCTGATCTTCTCAAGCGACAAGGAGTTTACACTTCACCCCATGCCGGGAACCGAGCTAACCGTTGACCTTGACGGCACGGAGATTACAATACCGATAGTTGGAGGAAAGATAAAATAACCGGTGGTTGCAGGCAGGTAAAATCTGCCTGGCCTTTTTATATCCGGCTTACGAAAAGGAAGGTTGCAGTTTAATTTTCCGACTGCCTTCTGACAGTAACCCCACTGCTGCGGACAGATTCCTTGTCGCTCTCTGTTATGACGGAGATCTCATAGGTATAAAGTTCACCTTCGGAGACGCTCTTATCAAGGTACTCATCAACAGATTTCATAATGGTGATAACAGGCAGCGGATTCATTCCCGGGCGCGACCGGTATATCTTAACCGTAACGGCATTTTCATCCGTGACCTGACCCCAGCTTACCAGTATCCCGTCTTTTGTGTTGACAGCTCTCAGGATTTCCGGGGCAATAACCGTTGATGATTCGGGAACAAATAACACAGAAACACTTTGTGGACTTTCATTACCGTAGAAATCGATGGCCGTAACAGTGTACCGATATGCCTTTCCTGCCACCAGGGTGGTATCCCTGTAGAAGTTCAGGTCATTTTTGAGAGTATCACCCGGTAACAGTACATAACGGCCGTCCGGATCCTCTTTTCTGAAGACCTTGTAACCCAGCAGGACCTGTTCTCTCATGCGCATATCGTCCCATATCAGCAATATCCCTTTGTCTCTCCCGGCGATGCGCAGGTTCATCGGGCTGCCCACGGCAGCCTTCTTGCCCGGGCTGGCGCTGGCAGTTACTGAGTAATCGCTTAGCTGGTCAACATCGTTCACCGTCCTGACAGCATAGCGGTATACCTCATTGCCCTGCAGATAACTTGCCGTATCAGCAAAACTGTATATCTCCTCGTCGGCCGGTATCAATCCGGAAACCTGCTCGAATTCGGCAGTCTCGTAGACATACCGGTAGACATAAAATCCTTTGGCATACGGTTCCTGACAGCTCCAGTATACCATAACTCCATTGTTGATGTTCTCTGCGCCTGTCTCCTCCGGTGGCATGGGCTTTTCCCCGCTGTTTCTGAACATGGCCGATACCTTTGACGAGGGCAGACTATTGCCGTTCGCTCCACCGGTAATAAGATAATACCAGAAGTTTTCATTGGCAACAGGCACTATGTCCGTAAAGGAGGTGTCCTTCGGAGAGAGCCGGGCAATTCTCATGTAGCCGTCGTCATACGACTTGCTCCTGTAGAGTTCTATACTGCGCAGGTATTCTGTCTCATTGAATTTCCATGAAAGCTCCACCCGGTGATCCTTCTCCCCACCCCTTGCGTTGAAATAATCCGGCACCGCGTAACCGACACTGCCCAGTGTCCCTGCAGTTGCCACCTCTGACCCGGGTCCGCTGTTGCCGTAGATATCCAGAGGCTGTATGTAATATTCATACAATGCCGGATTCTGCACTGCATTATCAGCGGCAATAAGATAAACCGTGTCCTGGGAGTTATTGAACCCCCGTTCAATATTCAGCCTCTGGTATTCGCCCTTACCGAATACCCTCCTGTAAACGAGGAAGGAGTTGAGACTGCTTTTCCCGGTTACATACCACCACACCACCACCTGAGAAGAGAACTCCTGTTTCCTGCTGAACCGGGGTCTGGAAATATCTGTTTCGGCAGGGTAGCTCACCATGTTACTGGTCGTCTCCCACTGGCGGTCCTTGCCGGCTATCTTCGCCACCCTGTAGCGGTATGTTTTCCCGGCGTCAACCTCCCCGTCAAAGAATGCAGTCCCGAGGATAAGGTGCATCAGCGGGAAATTGGAGATGTATACTGAGTCTGTTGTTTTGCTGCGGGAGGCATAATCGCGAAGCAATGACAACTCACTGTCGGCAGGTTTGTCGAGGTTGCCGAACAGCGGGTAATACTTTTCGGCCATGGTTTTCATTGTTCCCGGATCTTCGCGGTAGGTAGTTGTTCCCAGAGGAACAAAATCACCGTTCCCCTCACTCTTCAGCACCTGGTATTCGAATCCTGAAGGAATTTCATTCCCGATCCAGACCCAGACACCTTTTTCAGTGGCAACTGCGGTTGGTTCGTTCTCCTGTGCATAGGAGGAGCCTCCCAGCGTGAATGTTATAATGAAGATAATCAGGAGATTGATATATGGTCTGTTGTTCATCGTATCCCTTTTACAGATTATTAATCATCAGTTGCCTGTCAGGTTAGCCTGGCCGCTGCAGTTGCCGAATCCGAAATCGAGGCTTGTGCTGCCTTTCGAATCGAAAAGCAGGTCGAGCTTGACGCTCCTGCTTATTCCACCTCCGATGCAACCGGTACAGCAGACCCCGTCCCAGCAGGGTGTCGGGAAGCACTGCCTGGCTGACCCGCCGATGGTGAAGCTCCCGCAACCTGCCGCCGTGAATGCTCCGGTGCCGGACTGATATATTCCTGTCGTTCCCAGCTCGGCCCTGGCTTCAGCGCTGAGCTTTGTGCATGTTATGGAGGAGGCCTTGAACCAGGCGTGCACAAATGCCATGGCACCTATGCCGTATTCGTTCCCGCTGCCATCAAAGCCCATCCAGAGTCGTCCGTCGAGTCCCGCGGTCAGCCCGAGGCTGGCGCTCATAACTCCGAGATCAATCTCAAAATCAGGGATATTTATGATCGGCACATCCTTCCGTCCGGTGAAGAAGAACCCCGAGATACCTGTTCTGAATGCTGAGGGAACTCTCTTGTCATAGGCGAACTGCATAAGTGTACTTACAACATCGGGGGCCATCGCGCGGTAGTCGCCGATAAGCATTCCGGCGGCCATGTCGCCAAATCCCGGGGCGGTGAGTTGGCCTCCCGTCAGGAAGTACCATCCCGTACCATCCACCAGTATGTTGGCTGCTCCCTTGATCCGGACAGCACCCATGTGCCTGTCAATATCCATGCTTCCGGTCAGGCGGGCATTCCGGATGTCATATGTCAGGCTCATGCCGCCGAAATCGCCAGAGATGTTCTTAACTCCCAGGCCTTCATTTTCTGCAGTAATGCTGCCATGAACAGTAAATGTTTTTGTCAGGTTTGACTGCATGCCGTTAAAACCCGTCATCTTGCCGCTGAAGGTGAACTTCGTCCAGTCGTTGATATTTGGCTGTACCTCCATCCTTCCCTCAATATCTGAAAGTGAGGTAGTTCCGGCTCCAAGTGGCATCTTCTGTCCTTCAGGATCCACCTCAAGCCATGCACCGCCTGTAGTACGGTGCAGTTTTCCCTTCAGGTTGATCCCCTCCTTGTCCTTTATGAAGCCCGAAGCTGTATATCCCGAGGCATCCAGGTTCTGGTCACCCTGTGCTATGCCCGAGACAAATCTCACGCCGCCAGGCCCCTCGAAGCTGACGTTGAACGGATAGAGCCGGAACAGTATTTCCGAAGCTGGTTTTGAAAACCTGATCACACCGGTGCCTGCCTCAATGCGAGGGATATTCAGGTCTATGTTGCAAGCCATCTCGAAATACTTATCCCCACCGGAGAAGGAGACCGGCCTGACCTTAAGTATCTTGTGGAAGATCAGCTCCTGCTGCTGGCTACCCATATTGATCTTTTGCTCACCGTTACTCAGCAGGGAGAAGGCCTGAAACTTCAGTGCAGCCCCAGCCTCCATACCGGGCAGTCCCGTAATGGAGACACCCGGAGCTCCCTCCGTCCCCACTATCCTGAGTTCCCAGTGCCCCTTCAGATCGGAGCCGGTACTCGGATTATACCCGAACGAATTGTTCTGCGTAAGAATATTGAGTGGAGTCACCCCGGAGAAGGTCAGGTCCGACATCTCAAACGACCCGACCTTGAAGTTATCAGGGGTGATCAGGACACTCTTCACCGGAACGTCAATCAACCCGGTTTTGATGGTCCCCTGCGGGATTAGCACTCCTTTCAGGGTCTGCTGCAGCGACCACCCCGTGCTCTGAAAATCCCACTTTTCCAGCTTGAAAGACAACGGCTTTGTGCCCGTCACTGTTTCTATCATTGAGGGCCGCAGTACCAGGTCGCCAAGGGTGATGCTGAGTTTTGAGGGAACCATACCGGTTATCTCGTTCGTGCTTATCACCGTAGTGAGTCCTATCTTGTCACCCTCAAGCCATGATGTCTTCCTGTCAGCCTTTGCTGTGAAGTCGAGGAGTTTAAACTGTACATCGGTACCTCCCGCACCGGTAATTCCCCATTTCTTTGCCGGGTAATCGGCTGCTGTCAGGGTAACCACTGATAACTGGGCGCTTCCGGGCTGGCTGGTCAGGAATATCGGAATGTTATCCTGGAAAGTGATAAAACTACCGGAATACTGGAAAGATGTTTTCATTATTCCGGCCTTACCCATGACCCTCCCCTTGCTGTTTTCAGAGCTTATCTTCATCATCGATCCTGAAGCCGGGGTCTGCAATACTCCAAATGACCCGTTAAGGAGAAGCTGCAACTCTTTAATATCAGTATCGAAATCAGCTGCAGCCGGAATGCCCAGAGGTACGCCGGAGGAGGTGCTATTGCCGCTCATCTTGATCTTCAGTTTGGTGAAGGGAATAGTCTGGCTGCTCTCCGTAAGTTTGAAGTTCGCATTGGCAGGCAGGTTGATCAGCGCACCACTGACAAGGTAGGTGCCATCACTCTGTTTCTCCTTCTTTTTAATGTCTGCCTCGAAGCCAAAAATGTTTTCGATGGCAATCTCCTTATCGTATACAAGGTCAAAATCAAGCACGTTCTGATCCTGCAACACGATCTGTTTTGACTTGCTTATTACGTTAGGTACGGAATTTGGCTTTGAAGCCCATACCGTTACCAGTGCAGGCTGTTTGGGCACCCTGGTCAGCGTATAGTTACCGCTCTTATCCGTTTTGGTTTCCATACGGTTACCGTTACCCATGTCTATGTATACCGTGGCACCTTCAAGAGCTGTTTTTAACTGCTCATTGCCGATGTACACTTTGCCTTTGATACGGGTAACCTTTTTGAGCAGTGCTGCCGGGTATACAACCTCGGTTTTGGTGTCTTTGACATTGTTTATGGTATAGGTGGCACTCTCCAGGTCAGACTCATCCGGCGGGGTTATGTCAAAAGTAAATGAGGTGCCGTTGTTATCAAATTCAAACACGACTGTTCCCCGGGGATCGGTTATCTGAGTTATCTCAGCACCCGGAATTTTAAGTGTCACCTCTGCATTGGGGACAGCTTTCAGGTTTGTCGTCATAAAAATATTTCCGGGGGGCTTCTCGGCAACAATGAACCGCACCCTTTTTTTCATCTTGTATACAATATATTGCTTCTGCTCCTGACCGGTTGAGGTTGTGGCGGCTTTTGGCACATCCACTATATAGGTCTCCTCAGAGTAGCCCGGATTCTTTGGTATGATTGTCAATGTGCGCTCCTTTCCCGACGGGGCCTTGATGGAAAATACCTGCTTCATTCCGGTAGGCATGAATGACTGGGATGTGCTCTGCAGACCCGCTTGCAGGGTGGCTCCTCCGGAAGACTGGAGACCCGCCTGCAGGGTGCCTCCGCCGGCAGACTGTTGTCCGGAGGGCTGGTTGCCTCCACCGGCAGACTGGCCATATTCAAACTGGGCGGTGGTGGAGGTAAAGGCAAGGTCATCAACCTGAATATCGGCTGCAACGGCAATACCTTTGTCATCGGTAACATATCCTGTCAGTAATCCGTCAGGTTCAAGCAGAATATCCTCGATTATCTGCTGCCCCCACATAAGTTTGCCGTAGTACCTTGTCTCACCCTTATACCCTGAAGGAGTACAGAACAGTGATCTGGCCGGGCCGATTACCTGTGTCGGGCCTTCGGTATTGTAATCACCAAGCTCCACGTCGAGATTGTCAAACTCAAAATATCCCTTCGCATCAGTCTTCGCTGTGCGAACAGGAATATTAAAATCAGAGGATCTCTGGTAGGTGCTGAGAATCATCAGCGTCACATTGCTGAGAGGCTTCGTCCCCACCTGTTCGGTCTCAACTTTTCCTGCTATCCTTGGTTTGCCGGGATAGAGCTGTATATCAATCTCATATGTTTTTACCTGAAGCTGGCTGTTCCAGGTGATCTCCTCGCCGTAAGCCTCATACTGGGTTGCAGGCATACCGGGAGCAGTATCAAGATACCTCAGGGAATTGAACGGGAAATCTTTTTTGTCCTTATCATAAAGCGGATAAAAGGCCTTCGACTCCTTCTTGAAGATATAGAGACCGGTGACCTTGTCAGGCTCGCAAACAACATAATACCTGTCCTGGAGATTATCGGGATCATGCTGAACCAGGTTCCTGAAGGTATAGGTGCCGTCTTCTCCGGTAATTCCTGAGGTTATGTTTTTGGGGAAGACATTGAAGGAGGGAATGTTTCCCGATACGGTTTGAACCACTTCATCACGGGGCACAGCGGGCACATCGGTCTTCCGCTCAAGTATCGTCTTTACTTTATCAAGCGGTTTGCCCTGTCCTCCCATGACATCCCAGAACTGCGAGGTGGTCCAGGAGGTATGAACTTTAAGGTTATAACTCTTGACGTATGATACAAGCGTACCAAGATCCAGTGACTGCCACGGATCGAGTTTGATATTGATATCAGGACTGCAGTAATATTTATTCTCCACAAGCAGCCTGAACACTTTGTATACCTTCCCGGTCATCATGTCGAAGAATTCACCCCCGGCCGATTTCCAGTAAGCTTCATCATCCAGAAGGCCAATATCCTGTGTTGTATTCAGGAATGTAAACGAGAAGCGGCCGTCGGATGCTGTGGTTGCCGTGGCAAGTACTTTCCCGTGATCGGGAAAAACTTCCAGAAACTTCTGATCATCCTTCATATCATTCATATCAACCGGCATGCCGTTGTATGTCTGATTGTTCATTGTTCCTTTGAGAACATATGACACAATCAGGCTGACCTTGACATTGGAGAGTGGCTTCGAGTTCTCCGGACCGACATCGCTTTTATTGTACTGCAGACCGTCGCCGGCTAACTGGATGGCAGCCTGCGATGGGCTGAACTGGGCAGTGGCCTGTGACGTGCTGACCTGAGATGTGGTCTGCGAAACCGCAGAAGCTGAGAGTGTCCCCTTGAATTTATAATTGAGCTTGCCTGTTACAACAGAGAATGGAATCTGTCCGGGACCAGTTACGGGCTCCATTTTAGCTCCGCCGGCAACTAACTTTTCTGCAGGGGCATCCATCATTATGGAAGGCGGTTCAAAGGGATCCCATTTGAACCAGCAGACAGGACTGCGCCCGTTATTTGAAAATTTCGCCTGAGTCTCTCTCTCCTCGGCAATCACCTGCCAGGCATAGACCCTGCCATTCTCAAGGGTGGGCTGTCCCGGTCCGTAGTAAAATGAGAACCTGCCATGCAGTTCCGCCTCAAAGAAGGCCGGTTCTGTTGCTGACAGCATGGCCGCATCAGGATTCTGGGTCGAATCGATCATCTCCACGATCTTGAGTGTGTACTGCGTCCATGCCGGAGCATTGGTCGCCGGGGTCCAGCTAAAGACAATATTCTGAACCGCAGGCTGGGTGATTGTGGCACCACACTGCGGGTTAATAGTCATGGGAGGCTCCCCGTAGCGTATGTTGAAGAAGTTGCTGCATCCCAAAGGTTCATCCGGCGAGACGAAGCCTCCTTCAGGGCCCATGACCCTGACACATATCTGGTAGGTCCCTTCCGGAAGCCCGTTTTCAATCAGCTCCTGCATTGGAATACCCCTGCTGATCAGGTGCTGATATTCAAAATATGCCGCAATATCATTGCCGGTGAACTGATTGATCGCATTGGCAGTCACATTGACCACGGGCCCGAAATAATCAGGAGCGGTAACCAGATCCACCCCGTTGTTACCCTTAATGTGGATGACGAGTGTCCCGCTTGCCGAGTAAGGGAAAGTAATTGTTACCGTGGTCAGTTCAGGATAAAGATCAATCTGGGTCCCGTATGGGGGCCTTACCATGACATTGACCGTCATCTCCTGCTGTGAGTAAAGGACCGTGCCTGATATTACCGAAAGCAACAATACAGTCAGTATGTATCTGAGGATATTATATCTTAATTTCATCAGCATCTGTCTTTATCAGAAGGTGTATGTATAGTCAAAATCAAGCTTGCTTTCATAGTAAGAATTGTAACCCGCGGACTGACGGTTGCTCTTACTGTAGTTGTACTTCAGTGCGAAACGGTGGTTTCTGAAAGGCTTGTAGCCGAGCTGAAAAGAGTATATACCCGTTGTGCCTGCGTCTTCACTCTGCACCTTGTTATTTATCAGAGAGAAATAAGCCGAGGCACTGAGCTTGTTTTTAAGGAACGACTTGCCAAGTCCCGCTGAAGGTCCGTATGCAACTGTTACGACGGTATCCCGGGTAAAGTTGCTGTACAGTAATGCAGCTGATCCGTTGATGCCATATGGCAGGTAGGTGATGAAATAATTGGCAGTGAGAATGTTTGTGGAGAACTCACTGTACTGTGAGGTATTCTCATTCCGGTCGTTAAGCTTCTGATAATTGTAATTGACCATAAGGTTATGTGCCAGTATTTCTCCGGTCAGGTTCAGCGACTGTGTCACACCGATCTGGCTTGTGGCCTGTGCCACCTCGCTCTGGCGGAGGGTATCGATGGAGAGGAGTCCCGATTCCTGTGCCAGCCCGTAGTTTGAATAAAAAGCGCTGATATTGTATTGAGGCAGCGGCACGAAATTCACCCGGGCAGATGTTATAGTACGGCGCGTGCGAAGATTCTTATCGTTTTTCAGATTGTCGATCTGGGTTCCCACACTGCCTGCCAGGGTAAGCTTCTTCTCCAAGAGTTTCAATGTTGGCTCTATGGTGATGTTGCTCAGGTCGGTGGCAAAGTAGTAGGCACCCATGGAGCGAAAATCAGGTTCAACACGCTGATACTTCATTATCAGGCTGAACAGGTCCGACACGTATCCGGCAGAGGCTCTTAAGGCATTGCTTGAGGTTGTAGACTCATGAGCAGGCATGAGAAATGAGAAAATGTTTGCCATCACGCCACCTGCGGAATCGGATAGGGAGGTGCGGATATCTTTTGTGTACAGGCTCTGGGCAACCTCAACCTCAAAGAGATACTTTTTGGCAATGGTCTGCCTTGTCAGAAAAGTCACCACCAGGTTTTCGTCAGGCGTAAGACTGTACTCCGTAGGGACGGCGCCAAGCGATGTCGAGTCATCTATTGCCTTAAGCAGGACAAGGCTGAAGTTGTTGCTCTCACTGCCGTAACCAAGCCTGAGTGCGGTCCCGGTCCGTTTGTAAGCAGGGGTTTGCACTTTGATGTTCTCGGGATTATCAATATACTTGACAGGCTTCAGCAATCTTCCTGTTGCCAGGCCCAGCTGGAATTTTCCGGGTGTCAGCTCCAGTCCGGCCCCCGCGATGGAGTGACCGGCCAGGGAGTATGTCGACCAGTTGTGCGAACGATAACCGAGATGAAGTTTCACCCATTTATAATATGGGCTGACTCCAAACTGGTTGAAAGGCTGTCTGAAGTCTCTCTGCTGCTCGCTCACCCGGAAGGAAAACGGCAGTACGATACCGTAAACAGTGATCACAGGATTGCCCTGCAGGTACCACATGAATGGCGACCGTGACGGGTTTTCCTTGTCAGTACCGTAGAACTGCAGCTTTGCAGTGACGGAGCCGTTGATCCTGAATGGATCCTGCCCTGAAAGCGAGGAGAGATCCTGTGAAAAGACAGGAATGCTTGCAGCAAGAAGGAAGAAAACAACGATCTTGAAACGATTGCTTCTACTCATGAAGGGGTTATTCCGTGTAGAACTAAACGTAAATCTATAAAAAAATATTATTACTTCAAACCTTTTGCAGCGTTCCGGAGACTCATTTCGTATTAGGTTATGAAAGACCTGATTTCGCAGAACAATCAAAATAAAAATTCATATGAAGAACCCGGTATTAATAATTCTTGGCCTCGCTGCTGTTGCAGCATTTGTCTCCTGCTCCAAAAATAACAGCGGAGAGGAACCTGATCTCACACCTAAAACCATTGAACTTACCACCAAAGCTGCGGATGTTATAGCCTATGGCAACGATTTTGGCGTTGAGCTATTTACAAAGGTTACCCGGACGGAAAACAAAAATCTCATGCTCTCACCGCTCAGTGCCAGTACTGCGCTGACCATGCTGCTGAATGGCTGTGAAGGAGACACTTATGATCAGCTGAAGGAGACGCTTAAATATCCGGAAGGGATGACAATCAACGAAATTAACGAAGTATACAGAAGCCTCGTATCTCAGCTGCTTGTTGTAGATTCGAAGGTCAAACTTGCTCTTGCAAACGCGATATTCTACAGGCAGGGGTTCAGTGTAAAGAGCCCATTCCTCACTACAATGGACACTGATTTCGAAGCGGAAATAGCTGGCCTGGATTTTAACCTGCCAGCATCTCTCACAACAATTAACAAATGGGCAAGTGATAATACAAACGGGAAAATCCCGAAAGTGCTCGACGAAATTTCCGGTGATGCAGTAATGTTTCTTATGAATGCCCTCTATTTCAAGGGCGACTGGAGCTACCAGTTCGACAAGGCCCTGACCTCAGACAGGCCTTTTTACAAAGATGGCTCAACCTCTGTAGATGTAAGTACAATGAAGGGAGAAGTGGGTTCCAAAGTGACCTTCGGAACTGGTTATAAGGCAATCGAAATGCCGTATGGCCGGACCAATTTCACAATGGTGGTTATTGTGCCTGAGGGTACACTGTCTGATTTCATTACGGAATTTACCCCGGAGAAATGGAACACAATCACATCCGCATATGATGCACAGGAAGAATATAGTGAGCTGATTGTATATATGCCAAAGTATAAATTCTCGTACGAAAAGTACCTTAACGACCAGTTGCAAAGCATGGGTATGCTGGATGCATTCAGTCCGGGGCTGGCGAACCTTTCCGGCATTTCAGATGCCTCAATTTATGTCAGTTTTGTTAAGCAGAACACATTCGTGGAGGTAGACGAGAAAGGGACTGAGGCAGCTGCTGTTACTACAATTGGTGTTGAAGTAACAAGCTTCCCGCCCCAGCCGCAGGAGTTTGTGATTGACAAACCATTTGTCTTTGCCATCAGGGAACGGACCACCAATACCCTCCTCTTCATCGGGCAGGTGGTAAATCCGCTTAACTAATAACCGAAATAACCAGTATAGAGAACCGATCCATTTTTTAAAAACAACAAAAGAAACCCGATTATGAAAAACCTTATCAAGTCCGCAGCTTTTCTTGTCGTTATGATGGCTGCCATGACAGCCTGCAACGACAGAACCGAAGAATACATTACCTATGAGGCCAATGTGCCTGTTTACATGGCATTTGATGAATTCCGGACAAGCTTCCTGAAGAGTGCTCCGACTGAGATCACACACCCCGGGAAAATGTATTTCAAAGATGATTATCTCTTTGTCAACGAGTATGGAAAAGGCATACATGTGATCGACAACTCAGATCCTTCAAACCCTGAAAAGGTAGCGTTCTACGAGATCATGGGGAACGTCGATATGGCTATCAGGGGCAGCGTCCTGTTCGCCGACAGCTACATTGACCTGCTCGCAATTGACATTACAGACATAGATAACCCTGTCGAGATTGACCGTATTGAAAATGTCTTCCCGGAGATCGTTCCGGAAGGAGAGCTATGGTTTCCATACGCAATGGTTGATAAATCGAAGGGTGTAATAGTTGACTGGGAGGTTAAGAAGATTACCGAAAAGCTGGAGGATTATACATACGGTGGATGGTTATTCCGTGGCGAAATGGACTTCGTGGCAAACGCAACAGCCGGAGCCAAATGGTCCGGTGGTGCGGGCACCGGCGGATCCATGGCCCGGTTCATGCTGAATGAAGACTATCTCTATGTCATAGCTGTTCCCATCAGGTTAAAGACGGTAGATATTACTTCGCCGGACAAAATGGCGGTTATCGACAGTGTTGATGTGCCCCGCAATATGGAGACTCTTTTCCGTCTTGAAAACAACCTGTTCATCGGAACAACAACCGGAATGCTGATCTTCGACCTTGTCAATCCCAGGAAACCTGTCCAGATATCATCGTACGACCATATCACAGCCTGCGACCCCGTTGTGGTTGACGGCCAGTATGCATACGTAACACTCCGGACAGGCAACATGTGCAACAACGGACAAAACCTGCTTGAGGTCATCGACATATCCTCCCTTACACACCCGTACCTGGTAAAATCATACCCGATGTTCAACCCTCACGGGCTGGGAACCGACGGCGATCTGCTCTTCGTCTGCGATGGCGCTGCAGGACTGAAAATTTACAATAAATCCAACCCCCTGGCGATTATAACAAGCCAGGTTGCACACTACCCCGATTTTGATACCTACGATGTAATACCCATGGATGGCATCCTGATGCTCGTCGGTGATGGGGGTATTTACCAGTATGATTACAGCGACCCTGAAAATATTGTCCAGATAAGTCATATTACAATCAAGGAAGAATAGTCATATGTCAAGACTTGCTGCGCTTGCGGTTTGTGTTTTGCTTTCACTCTCTGCAACAGGTCAGAATCGCAGGTATACTGTAGTGCTCAATGATGGTTCCCGGATTTCGGGAGCCATCATTAGTGATTCTGCCGACTACTTTGATCTTAAGATTACGTCGCCCCAGGTCATCAGGATAGGAAAGTCACAGGTATCATCGGTTGAGACGGTTAAGTATCCGATGAAGAAGAGCCTGAAGACCTCCGGCTATTACGTAAGGTTTTCAACGGGCTTCCTCTCGGGAAAAGACGAAAGCGGCAGCCAGACCAGTTTCAGCTTCCATCTTTCGAACGGTTACCAGTTCAAAAATGGCATTGCCATTGGTATCGGCTCCGGGATGGAAGAGCTGGGAGTGGTTCTTGTGCCTCTTTATGCTGATCTGAGATTCACGCCACTGAACTCGGGCCTGTCGCCCTACATATGGCTTAAGGCTGGTCACGGATTTGCAGTCACCGACCAGGCTGTTTACTATGAAGGGGACTCATCTGCAGACAGCTACCATGATGGCGGGTTCCTCTTCAACAGCGGGGTGGGTATCTCCATGTTCAGCTGGAAGAGAACTGCTGTCAATGTAGGCATCGGCTACAGGTACCAGAAGGTTACACTGAACGAGGATATCTACTGGTGGGGAGGCGGTGGCTCAGTCAAACAGACTGTAACCCAGTATTACAGGTTCGAGTTTCACCTGGGTTTTGTCTTTATGTAGAATAAGAAATATGAAATTGACAACCAAAGTATCGATCGAATTGAGTTATTTCGGGGAAACTTGATTCCTGGCGGTATAATGGGAAAAGGAACCACAGATGTTCATGCATACTCAGATTCGGATCTTGTTAAAGGATGTGCCAGCGGCGACAGACGCTCTCAGGAGATCCTTTATAAGCGCTATTTCTCGTTCGCAATGTCGATCTGTATCAGGTACACCCATGATGAAAATGAGGCCATGGAAATAGTTAACGACAGCTACATGAAGGTTCTGGATGGTCTCTCAGAATACGACTCTTCCCGACCGTTTAAACCCTGGTACGGGAAAGTGCTGGTGAATACGGCTATCGATAACTACAGGAAAAACCTTAAACATAATGACCATCTTTCAATTAATGCAATAACAGAATCTGAGGAGCTGGAACCTGAAATTGAGGCGGAACTCTCCGTTAACGATATTCTGAAACTCTACGGGTACCTCCCGGCAAATTATAAGATTACATTCAACCTTTTCGAGATGGAAGGGTATTCGCACGAGGAGATCGGTCAGATGATGGGAGTGACCGCTTCGACATCCAGATCGAACCTTGCCAGGGCCAAGAAGATGCTGAGGGAACTCTATAACAAGCATATCATCACAGTTAAAAAGGGCCATGAAGCAGTTTGACGAAGAATTCAGCCGGAAGGCGAAGGAGGCCTTTGAAAACTATAATGCCGACCACCTGGCAGGGGAAGGATGGAACTCCTTTGCCGGTAAATATGGCAGGAAACGCAAGAGTGCATTCATTATTCCGCTGTGGGCCAGAGTCGCCTCTGTTGCTGCAATACTGACCGTCGTAGTACTTCTGACAAACCGGATATACCACACGAAGGCCGATGAACCCGGCAATCAGTTAGCGAAGGAGAGCCGGAGCAAATTGACAGAGTCTGCAATAAATAAGGATGATACAGCTTCAGCATACCCTGAAATCACAGCACCAGAGCCTGTAAAACCTTCAATAAGCCCTGTCATCACGAGCCCGGATCAGGCCTACGGAGCGAAAATCAGCAAATCCGGGCAGAACCCGCAGGCAGGCAGGGAAAAAAGCGGTTACAAGACAAGTGAGACTGCCGGACCGGTACTGGCTGAAGCCGCTGGAATTGAAGGGCTGCTTTTAGCTGAAAACTCCGAAGTTGCTGAGATGTCTCCGGAGATGAAGCTACCCGATAATCCACTGGAAATAAGATTAACCGATGATAAGGATACGCGATTGAAGCTACAACCCAAAGAGGCCCTTCATGTTTATAGTGATATCCCCCGTGAGAAGATGACGACAACCATTATGACCGGTCTGTCCGGGATGATAGCCAGCATCGACAATGCATCATCAGCTTCTCAGGGTGTTTCAATCGGCTTTTATGTGGAGCAACAGCTTTCCCGAAGAATCTCGGTACGTCCCGGACTTGCTATGGCAAGGCATAATTACGCTCTGGGAAGCACCTCAGGAGGAAACATCGCCATGGATTACTCTGCTCCGGAGCTGAATGGCATGACAGGCGCCTCTACCTCTTATGATGCGTATGTTGACGTAGTTTCGATGGAGGTTCCGGTAAATTTTGTTTTCTCACTCCGTAAACGGGCCCGGTCAAACCTGTTTGTCACCACAGGGGCATCGACAGTGTTTTACCTGAGTCAGCAAATATCCGGCAATATTAACAATACTTACACAAGGAGTACAGTAGACTCCTATGGCAAAGTATCTTATGAGTCAATGACCACCTCCGTAATGATTGAAAGCGAGCAGGAGCCTTTATCCCGGGTTGATATCCTGGGACTTGCCAATTTCTCTGCAGGATACTCCTTCCCTTTTGCCAAAACCAGTCACCTGCTGTTTGAACCGTTTGTACAGTTACCAATAAGGGATCTTACAAGCCTGAACCTGCGTATCAGGTATGGCGGCCTCTCAATGAAGCTTCAGTTCTGACGCGAAGCTTACAGGCCGGACCCGGTTCATCACAACTCCTCCACAGGTAAAACATAGTTCCGGAGTTCTTCTTATCTTTGGAATACAATTACCTGTGTGCCTCTTAAACTAACAAAACAGGAAGAGATGAGAAGGATTATAATTCTTATCGGGGCCAGCCTGATATTTATATGCATCAGCGCTTTTTCCGCGCTTATTCTGTCAATCAGGCATGGCGTAAAGGAACGTATCAACATTGCTCAGGAAAAATATCAGGGTACGGCAGAGGATGCATTGATTGCATACCTGCAGGATACCACCAATTCTCCCCGTGACAGGACTGACGTTGCAATCTGGACCTTGGGCCAGATACGGTCACAGAAGGCGTTGCCAATTCTAAAGGAATTGTATGACGATGACCCGGAGGGCAAGACCTGTCATGGCAGACATGATTCGGTTCTTTGTCAATCGGTATAGTATACAACATTCATTGGCACTTGAGTAGTAAGTCCGAGTTTATACAGGGCATAACTACCCGTAGGAACAATTCTGGCTTTGTCCCGCTTTCGGATGGCATCAACAATATCCTCAATACCAGGTAGAACTATTCCCAAAACTTTATCTTTCTCCGGACGGACATAAATACCTGTTGCCACCCGGTAGAGTTCTCCCATTTCTACCAAACGGGACAGGGACTTTCCTACTGTTCTTGCACTTCCGAATGCAGAAAAATACTCAGGGAAAAAGAGCGAACCCCTCTTGGCTTTTCTGATTTTTTTAAGTATCTGTTCTTCAATGCTTAAAATCATATATATTGCAATATTTTGCCGTAAATTAAGCAAATATTTTCGTCAAAAACTACTTTTGAATCCCATTTTTGCAAGATGCTCCTGAACTTTTTGTTCATACTCCGAAACAGTATTGGAAATATCAGATAAAGTTCTTTCATAACGCTCCGCAAGTTCTTTGATGCGTTGTGATAGTCGCTGACTGACACGCTCAACTTCGGTTTTGATCTCTTTTTCAATTGTTGTCATCCATTTATCCTCAATAACCAACCCTTTGATGTCATCGGACAAGAGTACCCTGTATTTTGCCAGCAATTTCTTATCAAGTTCTGCTTCGGCTTCCTTAACCTGTTTCCCCAAAGCGGATTCTTTTTCTGACAACCTTACGTACTTTTCCAGTATTTCCTGTTCTTCTGGATAGTCAGTATCGCCTTTAATTTCTTTCAGGCGTTTCTGTGCCCCGGCTTTGGTAATTTTATCCTTATCGTTTTTCGCTTCTGACAGCAATCCCTCTTCACCGCCATGTTCTTCTTCGAGTTCAGAAATCTGTTGTTTCAGATTCTCTTGGTCCGCTTCTAAGTTTTCAATTTTCACTTGTTCTGCCTGAGTAAACTTATTTATTACGAGATACTTTGGGAGCAGGTCGCAACTCCATGTTTTCTTTTTTTCATCCATGGAGATAACCGCTTTCCATCCATCATCAGCAATCTGATAAACGTCATCCTGCATGATTTCCTTCCAATACTTAAAACCTTCACATTTCTGCCACCAAATATACCACCAAAAACGCGGAAGCCTCTGATTATCAGAGGCTTCCAGAGGTCGGTGGCGGATTGCTCGCCCCGCTGCGCTGGGCTCGTGATCCACAATTGGGGGGCCTTTGCAACAAAATCCCTGAGCGCCTTCAGCGCTCCCCGGGCTTTTTTGTTCTCATCCCTCCGCCTCGCAAACGGGCGTCGGTCTGAAAACAAAAATCCCCTTCCTTCGACACGCTCAGGAAGAGGATTTTGTTGAGGTCGGTGGCGGATTCGAACCGCCGTACCCGGTTTTGCAGACCGATGCCTAGCCACTCGGCCAACCGACCCTTTTTTACAGTCGATGCCTGTCCGCCAGCTCGCGGACAAACGACCATTGCGGCTGCAAAAATAATAAATATTTGGGAATTTCTATTTCTTCCCGGGCAACGGAGCAATACCGGCCATATCACCGATGACATTCACCAGGTCGCTGCCTGTAGGAACAACAATCTTTGTGTTTGACTGCAGCGAGGTCTCCAACGCCTGCAGTTTCCTTAGGATCTGTGCATTGCCAATGAAATACCTCTCCGCAGACTCATTCACCAGCCTGATGAATTCAGCCTCACCTTCAGCCTGCAGGATCTTCGCCTGCTTGGCACCCTCAGCCTCCTTGATCTTCGCTCTCTTGACACCGTCGGCAACGGTCTCGGTAGCGGATGCCATATCCACGGCTGCTATCTTTTCGTTCTCTGCCTTGACAACCTTGTTCATCGTCTCCTGTACATCCTTCGGGGGATCGATCTGCTTAAGCTCGGTGCGCACGATCTCAATACCCCAGCCCTGTGTCTCGGTATGCAGTGTGTTGTAAAGCTCGGCGTTGATCTTACCGCGCTCGCTGTTGGCCGACTTAAGGGTCATGGTACCAATGATGTTACGCAAGGTGGTACGTGCGAGGTTGACAATCTGATACCTGAAGTTGGCAACATTGTATATTGAGCCCTTGACGCTCTCCTCATCAGCCTTGACCCTGAAATATACCTGCGCGTCAACGCTGGCATTCAGGTTGTCATTGGTGATGATCTCCTGCGGTTCGGCATCAACCATCTGCTCAGTCACATTTACCCTGTACATCTTGTCGATGACCGGTATGATCCAGTGAAAGCCGGGATTGGCAAAATTGTGGTACTTGCCGAGACGTTCAATCAACGCGCGGTGTGTGGGCCGGACAATCCTGATACCCCAGAAGAAGATCAGGATTACGGCAATAAAAATAATCCAGTAAGTCATAGTTTAAGTCCTTTCGTATTGGTTGTTCCAACGAAGTTAGATAAAATAAACCAATAATTTATGCCCCCGATAAATCGGGGCAAGTTCTACGAGCAATATATGGTGATTCTGACAGCTACAATACTTTATGGGCTACGCTCAAAAAAAAGAATATACTTTATGCTCTACGAGCAATATATATCTGGGGATTGCATGTGCCACTACAATAATAAATGCCCTACGGGCAATGGTTTGGAATCCTGAAATTGAAGACCTGCTATTGCCGACTGAATACTGCTGACTGCTGACTGGTTTTGACTGAGGACTATTGCCTCTCCCACCCTGCAGCCTGGCTGCTTCGCTCAAATGGTCCGCCAGCTGGCGGATCATTTTTTAACGCTCGGCCCTCTCTTGCCTTGTAAGAATCTCCAGGCACATCCTGCTGTTATGATACGGGCATTTCCAGAACCCGGCCTTGTCGTCGTCACGGTTGACGGAGCCGTCGGCACGGATGCTCCAGAACCATTCGCCGTTCACACCGTCGCTGAGACGGCAACGGATATACTCAAACGCCCCTGATGACAGCTCCAGCCAGCCTTTGTCACCGGTGAGCTCCCAGGCATTCAGGAATCCCACAACCGCCTCCGACTGCACCCACCAGTGCCTGTCGCGGTCAAAGTGCCCCTTTGCATCATCACGCTCATAGTATAGACTGCCATCACCAGCCAGACCCTCAAGTGCCGCCTGTGCCACCCGCAGCGAGGCCTCCCTTACGGAGTCTCCTTCACCAAGCGCCGAGGCCGCCTCATACAGGAGCCACGAGGCCTCTATATCATGACCGTATGACACTATCGTTGAACGGCAGTTCCACTGCTCATCAAAGAATAGATTGAGATGCGAGGTGACCGGGTCGATAATCCTTTGGGTGAACAGGTTGACTATATTCCCGAGTTGTTCCCTCAACCATGCATCCGGCCAGATGCGGTACAGGCTGGTGTATGCCTCCAGAATGTGAAGATGCGTGTTCATCGTCTTCTTCTCATTCTCATCCTTCTCGCTCAGGCGCAGGTCGGCCAGCTCGCCCCACTGGCGGTCAAAAGCCTCAAAATAACCGTTGAGCCTGCGGTCGAAACTATGCTTCTCAATCAGATTGAACAGCTCCACAGCCCTGTCGAGCGCCTCCCTGTCGCCCGTGGCCATATGGTACCAGCTGAGGGCATAAATAAAAAATGCAATGGAATAGATCTGCTTCTTGGTCTCCATCGGCTCGCCCGCTGCCGTGAGGCACCAGTAAGTTCCGCCATACCTGTCGTCAAAGAAGTGCCGGCAGATGTAATCATACGACCTGTTCGCCATCTCCAGGCAGAGCGGATCCCTGACCGTGATGTAAGCCGACGAGAAGCTCCACAGTATACGGGCGTTAAGGATGGCCCCCCTGGGCGCTTCTGCAATGACACGGTCATGACCGTCAATCCTGCCGAAGAAGCCACCCTGTTTTTCGTCGGGCATCCGTTTAATCCAATAGGGCAGGATATTGCGGGTCAGCTCCTCCATAGCCTCAGCCCTCATCGCTGCAAGCAGCTGTTCCGGTTTAAGGGTCATCTCTTCAGAAATTCCTTATTGCGGGTGATAATCTGATTCAGCGATTTTACTGATTCCGCAGAGCGAAAACCGTCGGCAGGTGTATTCATGCAGTAGTCGATCAGTCTGTCCACGGTTGATACCGCCACGTGCATCCGGCTGTCGGATGAAGCATAATAGATGAAGACCGTCCCGTCATCATCGGCTATCCAGCCGTTGGAGAAGAGCACGTTTGATACATCGCCGATTCGCTCCTCACCTTCCGGGGCCATGAAGTAACCGCCCGGCTCCGCTATCACCCGGGAAGGGTCATCAAGTGCGGTCATATAAAGATAAAGTACATATCTCAGTCCTGCCGCACATCCTCTTACCCCGTGCGCCAGGTGGAGCCAGCCCTCCGGTGTCTTTATCGGGTGGGGCCCCTCTCCGTTCTTCAGCTCCTTAATGGTATGATATTGCCGGAAGTTGATGATCTTCTCATCGCCAGGAAGTATTTCAGCATGTGTTATGTCTTTTACCAGTGCCCATCCTATCCCGCCGCCGCTGCCGGCATCGATGAAGCCATCCTGGGGACGGGTGTAGAGGGCATACATGCCGTTGACAAACTCATTATGAAGCACCACGTTGCGCTGCTGGCTCGGCGAGACCAGGTCAGGCAGCCGCTCCCAGGTTAAAAGGTCACGGGTACGTGCTATACCACCGGCTGCCACAGCAGAAGAAAGGTCGCCAGGCAGAGCCTTGGGATCCTTACGCTCGGTGCAGAAAACACCGTAAATCCACCCGTCTTCATGCCGGGTAAGCCGCATGTCATAGACATTGATATCAGGATCGGCAGTCTCAGGCATGGTGACCGGACGCTCCCAGAAACGGAAGTTGTCAATGCCGTTGGGACTCTCGGCTATTGCAAAGAACGACTTGCGGTCATTGCCCTCCACGCGTGCAACCAGCAGGTATACCCCGTTATGCTTCATGGCGCCTGCGTTGAATGCGGCATTGATGCCAAAGCGCTCCATCAGGTTAGGATTGGTGGCATGGTTCAGGTCATACCGCCAGGCAAGCGGAGCATGTGCTCCGGTGAGCACCGGGAACTCGTACCGGTTAAAAATACCGTTTCCCGGTTCAGTCATCCTGTTCTTTCGTGTGATAAGAGCCTCGTGATCGTGAATCAACCTTTCAAGGCGCTGTTTAAAATCGTTCATATAAAACCCGTAAATATAAATCCTTACTTGTATAAACCCATATCAGTCAGCTCCTTCTGGAAGAGTGTCTCAGGCAGATTATAGAAATCGATGAAATCCTTTTCGCTCAGATGCCCGGGGTAGGGGGCATAGAAATGTCCCGGCTTGTTATGTGCATTGCGCCATACCAGCGCATATGATATCTTATGGTTTTTCACCGCCGGCCAGAGGGTGCCCGTCCACCAGAGGGAGTCAGGAATCCCTTCATATCCTGCCTCAGTCAGTGCAGCCAGCTTGCCGCGCTCAGCCGCAGCGGCAGTCACTATGCCCATAACCCTGTCAACCTCTCTTACAAACGACCGGCCTCCTGCATCCGGCATCTGATAATAATCGAACCCGATCAGATCCACATACCCGTCGCCGGGATAACGCTCGAGATAATGTGCCTTGCCCGTGATGTCACCTGAGCTTGAATATGCAAACAGGAGGTTGTGCAGGTTCTTCTCCCCGCACAGGTAATCGAAGGTGAACCGCCACAGCGCAATGAACTCTTCATCGGTGCAAAGCCTCTGTCCCCACCAGAACCAGCTGCCGGTATGTTCGTGCCAGGGCCTGAAAATGACCGGGATGGCAACGCCGTTTTCATCCCTGAGTGAGCCCAGAAAATCCGCCAGGTTATCGAGCCATAACTTGAACTTATCATGGCTCTCCCCTCCCGGAAGAACGGATGCAACAACCCTGTCGGAGGTGACATCCCAGGAATCACCTCCGGTCAGCGGGTTATCAACATGCCAGCTGAAGGTGATCACACCTCCGCGTGCCCATATCTCGCCGGCATAGATCTTCATGTCTTCAAAGGGAACGGAATCGAGGTTCACCGGGGCCCTGTGTTCGATATCGCCCAGATCCATCCCGTATACGGCGGGATAGTCTCCGGTGACCCTTTTCACATCCGATTCACCGTTGGGATAGACCCAGTCTATGCCATAAGAGAGGTCATCCTGGTGACCGAACATTATTCCCTTCTCCGTTGCAGCCTTCAGTCCGGCAAGCATATTCGCAGTTTCAGCCGAAACTGCAGGGTCGGCAGGTCCTGATCGTTTCTCCTGTGCCGGATTACAGGCTGTCAGAAACATAACAGACGCAGCCAGCATTACCATTTTTTTCATCAGCATATGATTTATTATTTCATGGGATTAGCGAGTCCCCGGTTAAATCCTGAGATCATATCTATTGTAGTGTCAGTGTCAAACACCGAGTTCAGACCCTGCTCCTCCTGCGGCGGGTCGCCCAGGTAGTCGTCGCCCGGCTGCCAGTGGATGCGACCCTCTGCCCCCCGGCCCTCGCCCGAGTATGCCCAGATATTGCATCCTGCCAGCGGTCCGCGCCTGCCTGCATGGTCCAGTATCTGCGCAAAGGCATTGCTGTAGTATGCATCACGGCTTCTGGTCGACTCCTCAGTCGAAAAGCCGTGCTGATCACGCGGAAGCCCGAACTCCTCCAGCACAATCGGCTTTTTCAGTCGTTCCGCAACCTCCAGGTGATCATTCATGTACTCATTTGTCTTCTCAATGCCTGATCCGACGGTTCCCGCAATATTCTTTATGTCAAGCCATCCCCAGTTCTTCGGCCATATGTGCATTGTCAGGTAATCGATGTTGGGATCGGCATGAATGCGCTCGAACAGTCCCATTGACTGCTCACAGCCGTGACGACCCTCGGTGCCTGTGGTTACAAGATGGTTCTTGTCAAGCTCCTGAAGCAGTGCCGCAATTCGGGTTATCATTGCCTCAAAGGCCGGGATATTGGCCTCGGAGAAGGCTCTCGGCTCGTTGCCTATCTCCCAGGTCATGATCACCGGATCCTCGGTATATTTCATGCCTGTGTAACTGTTTGTGCGACCCAGAATGAACCGGATATGATCCTCGAACATCGAGATGCATGGCTCACACGAGTGGAACTGCCCGGAGAAACTCATGAACTGGGGCCAGGTGTTGGGAGGCACATTGGGATAAGGAATGAGACCGTAACCGTTCCAGTTCAAATACTGTGAGAACCCTCCGCTCCAGTCCCAGGCATTATTGAGGTAAAGGATTGCGTACTGGCCCCTCTTCTTCATCTCTGCAAGTAAGAAGTCGAGCCCCTCAAGCAGATCCTCGTTGTATTCCCCCGGAGAGAGCAAAAGGGCGGGTGTGACGCGGAATGGTTCATTGTCAGGACCCTCGGCGCCCACCAGCACCCGGAGGTTGTCAATACCGATGCTCTTCATGTGGTCAAGTTCCCTCAGCAGCCTCTCTCTGTCGCCATATTCGCCCCGGCTGCCAAGTATGACTCCGTACCAGTAATTGGCGCCGATGTAATAGTAAGGCTCACCGCTGACCTGGAAAATACCGTCAGCAACGGTTACAAAATCACTCTTTTGACTGCTTTGGCAGCCGGTAAGGGCAATTATCAGAAACAGCCCCGTCAATACTCTCTTCACATCGATATATAATTTAGGTTACTGCATTCCGAACCTGGTCCTTATCCAGTCCATTCCGGCACGGGAAAAATCCTCCGGCAGTCCGTGGCCTGCCTTCGGATAGACAATATATTTCTTTTCTGCCGTGACAAGATTATAGGCTGCAAAGTTGATATGCGGCGGGCAGACATCATCCATCAGCCCCACCCCCATTATCATCGGGGCCTTTATCATGTGTGCCAGGTTCTTTATGTCGAAATAACTGAGGGTGTAAAAAGCCTGGTCCCAGGTCAGCTTTTTCTGATTCTCGACAAGATCGACAAACTCATTGCCCGGCCACCTGGCAACCCTGAAATAATCGCGGAAGTCGGAGAGGAACGGCACCTGGGGTGCGCAAACCGCTATCCTGTCATTATTGAGGGCTGCGGCAGCGAAGGTGAGTGCGCCGCCCTGGCTGGCTCCCTCGACTGCAATCCGTGATGCATCGACCTCGGGCCGTGAGCAGAGGAAATCGATCCCCCTGACACAGTCCATGTATGCGCCCCTGTAAATATATTTCTCCTTGTCGTCAAGGTTCGTGAGGATATATCCGGGGAA
>DZBJ01000107.1 GCA_022736275.1 Rikenella microfusus
TATAAGTCGTCCACCCTCCTCTACTAGGATTTGACCTACTGTAATCTCTTCCCGCCTCATTTCCAAAAGGATGTCATTAATACACCATTGAGGCGGAATGATCAGCACTTCAGGTTGATACTCCTTAAGAACATCGCGGAAATGGATTTTTTGGCCGGTACCTGGCACGTAAGTTCAACCGCCAAGCTAAAGTCAAACCGGAGCGGGGAGAACAAAGTACCTGTCCTTTAACACTTTATTGGCTGTTACGCTGTTTTTTTTGCAAACACTTTCCTGGCCGTTGCAATGCCTCGCAGATAACGGCTCTGGCGATGGGCTGCCAGATCCACCAACTTTTGAGGTGTGCCCACGGCACAACCAAACTCTTTCAAGAAGTGGTCAGCGTAGTTGATAAAACTCTCAGCATCAATTGCAAGGCGGTCTAAAATGGCAGGGGTCGCTTCGGGAATGCAACCTCGCTTGGCCGGGTGGATTACACGGCCAACCGTATCAACCAGTTCCAGGTAATCATCAAAGGCAAAGGGTATGACAGCGGCAAGGGAGTTGGTTGGCTCAAACGGCATAAGAGGGGCTTCAGGCAGCTTTTGCAGCTCATGTTCAGAACGAAGATGGTCAGCGGCAGATGGTGTATCTTGAACTGGCGAGATTATTTCTGAAATATTATTTGCTATTTCCGAATTAGTGGCATCAGTCTGCAGGCCATCAATCCGCGATTTGATAGACGTATAGGTACTTTCTTCCGGTGTCTCTGCAATACCGGCCCGGATTGGGTTCAGATCAACGTAGCTCATGGCTACAAGCAATGCCTGATCATCCAACAGCGCCTGACTCTTGAAACGCCCCTCCCAGAAGCGACCAGTGCAATTATCTTCCGCATTGGCCATGCGGGCTATGGTTTCATTCAGTATCCGCATAAACCAGGAAAGATCGTGCAGACGTTCACGATACACAGACACAAGCTCACCAAGCCTGGATAGCTCACCATCACTCATCGTATCGCGTGCATCAGAAAGATACTTCTGCACAAACGCAGGGCCAGTAAACAACCTGGTCCAGCGTTTCAGCACCTCATCATCATCCCACACCCTGGCACGATCAGCATCTATCCGTACCACAATATGGTAATGATTACTCATCACCGCATATGCAGCCACATCAATAGCAAACACCGAGGCCAGTTCGCGGATACGGGTTTCAATCCAGCCACGGCGATGATCAAAATTCTGCTGGGTAAAGTAGTCTTCACCGCACAGGTAGGCACGGCGCACACAGCGGGAAACCACATGATACCACGGAGTATCGGAGAGGCTGACGAGTGTTGAGCGGGGGCGGGTCATGGCTGTAACTAAGACTTGATCACATCTGTAAAATCAGACCACTGCTCAATTCTAAAGGCACGAATATCACGGAGCGATTTTGAAAACCAGGGGAGCTCCTTCAGGGCTTGCATGGAGACAAACAGCTTGGCCATATCTTCATTATCTGTAACATACAGGCTCCCCTGTACTCTCCGGAAGCCGCACTCATTCAAGACTGAGGCAATATCAGCATATGCCTGGGAAACACCTTTGGGGTGATGCCGTTCTGTGTCGGCGACCACGAGATCAAAAGCAACTGCGTACATTTACCGAGCCTCCGGATCATCAAGCAAATGCGTATAGCGGTACTCAATATCTTCGCCGGTATCCACCAACTTGATAGCAATCATCCAGTCCCCGTTTTCAAGTACCCGGAGAGGCTTTCCGACCTCATACTTAGCCCCAAAAGATCCAAAACATTTGATTTTACCCAATGGCACATCAGGTGGGGATACTACAGCTTTTGTTCCCATATAGGTTCCTCAATCGGTTTTATGGCAGCCCAATAATTGGGGACAATGTACCTCATAACCGGTGAGGTGTCAATTAAGTTAAAGTGGGTGTCCTTTA
>DZBJ01000065.1 GCA_022736275.1 Rikenella microfusus
TAACCGGGGCTGAGGGTATAATGGGGGCAGGGTTAATGACAATATTATCCGATTGTCCTGATGTGCATCCGCTCTGGTTGGTGACTGTATAGCTCCAGGTCCCTGGAAGGAGTCCGGTTACAGTGTAAGTTACCCCGCTGCCGGTGGTTGTTTCTCCATCAGGTTGTCTGGAGAGGGTCCATGTGCCCGTGGAAGGCAGGCCCTCCAGCACCACGCTGCCTGCAGGAATCTGGCATGATGGTTGCGAAATCTGACCGATTTTCGGAGGGTCAGGATTAGTGCATACTATTTTGATCATGTAATCCTCAACCTCACCGGACGATGCTGTTCCGGTCGGACTGCTTACCCTGGGGCCGATCCTGAACCTGGCAAAAGTAGGTCTGGAAGCTATCGCATCAGCAGGGACAGGCACTGAAAGATTGTATGTGGATGTTCCCAATGACATTCTGATATTATCTGCCATCCTTTCATTTTTATCAGCAAAATCGCCGTCTCCGTTCCAGTCAATCCATACACTGAGGTAGGCGTATACCAGAGGTGACGCCACTGTTCGTACGGGAAAAACAGAGGTTACTCCCTGTTTCAAATCCGGAATTGTCACTCCGTCTTCATCGTCAATTCCGTTCTGGTCATCACCGTTGGCTTCATCGGAATACTGGCTTCCGGCCTCACCGTCACCCTTTGTGCGCAAATATGGGTAGGTGGTTATGACGTGATCTGCCGAGCCATAGCTTACCGGTGCATCGCCGTAATCATTGGTATATGCCTGCATCATCGATGCCACAGGAAGGCCACTGTCTTCGTTAAGTGGTCCGGGAACGCTCTCCGGAATACCGGCAGTTAAGGTGAGACCAAACAGAAGAGTTAAGAAAGCAATAAGTATTCTCGCCGTTTTCCTGGCCATTTTTCATGGTTTTGATATCCGTCCGTTTTCCGTCCGGACTTAAAATTTACAAGTTAGGAATCATCACCGGCAAAATCAAAGATAATTTGACCGCCTGAAGTTTGCATTTTTCTGTTATAATTATCTCCCGCCTTCATATTTAGTACCTATGCGACTGCATAAACTGTTTTTAAGCATAAAAGCCGATTTGACGAATTAATATAATCAGACGATAAATAAACCCCTGAAAACCACAATTGTTCTCAGGGAAATATATTTGAATTCAGCCCTGTCCGATGAAATTCTAATAAAAAATCCGTACGGGTTTATTGATCCGATTACTCAGAATCAAGCATGCCGGCAGCCATAGTTTCATTAGTCACTTCGTCAATAATTATGACGCTACCCGTGATTCTGTTTTTCATGTAGGGGTCATAGAATATTGGTCTGGATGTCTTTATGCTGATATTAGCTATATCATTCATCTTCAGACCATCAACCGAGGTCTCCTTCCCGAGCGTTTCGATATTCATCCTGTAATTTATTGCCTTGATTACACAGGCAGACTCATGAGTATTGTTTCTGAGCAGATATCTTGCCCCCGGGTGAAGAGGCTTTTCGTTGAACCAGCACAGCATCATTCTGATATCCTGTCCTGCCAGTGGCATTTCACCATCTCCAGTAATCAAATCGCCCCTGCTTATATCTATTTGGTCTTCCAGGGTCAATGTTACTGATTCACCGGTAGTTGCCCTGTCTATACTTTTCTCAAATACAGTTATGCCATGAATTTTTGATTTCAGTAATGACGGCAGAACAGTAATCTCATCGCCGGTCCTAAACGATCCCCCGGCAACTCTTCCTGCATAGCCTCTGTAGTCGTGATATTCCGCAGACTGAGGGAGAACTATTGTCTGAACAGGGAAGCGTGCTGCTGAATTCAGGTAGTCCTGCTTTATGTCAATGGTTTCTATCAGCCTGAGGAAAGTGATTCCGCTATACCAGTTCATATTGATGGAAGGGTCAACGACATTATCCCCATACTTTGCACTGATTGGGATATAGTGAGCGTCTTCAATGCCAAGTTTCCGAACCAGTTGTTCTAGCTCGGTCCTGATAGTCAAAAAGCGGGTTTCATCAAAACCAACCATATCCATCTTGTTCACACAGAATATAATATGATTGATTCTCAGCAAAGAGGAGATATAGGTATGCCTGACGGTCTGTTCCACTACGCCCTTTCTGGCATCAATAAGAATGACTGCAAGGTTAGCAGTGCTGGCTCCTGTGACCATGTTGCGGGTGTACTGGATATGACCTGGAGTATCGGCAATGATGAATTTTCTGGCAGGAGTGGCAAAGTAGCGGTAAGCAACGTCTATAGTAATGCCTTGTTCTCTCTCTGCCCTCAGCCCGTCGGTAAGAAGTGAGAGGTCAACCTCTTCCCTTCCAAGCCTTTTGCTCGACTCCCTTATATGATCCATCTGGTCCTCAAAGATAGACTTGCTGTCATAGAGTAATCTTCCTATCAGGGTACTCTTGCCGTCATCAACGCTTCCTGCCGTGGTGAATCGCAGAAGACTTTTATTACTGTTTCCGCTACTATTTTTCATAATTTCATTCAAAAATGATCAACCTTCGACTTTTAGAAGTTGACTGCTAAAAATATCCCACCTTCTTCCTGTCTTCCATAGCAGCTTCCGATCTCATGTCATCATATCTGCCTCCTCTCTCAGTCACCCTGGTGGCGGCAATCTCAGAAATTACTTCCTCCAGTGTATTTGCATCCGAAAAGGACACCCCGGTACAGGTTATATCACCGATAGTCCGGCAGCGCACATCTGCTTCAAACACCTCTTCTGTCGGTTTCAGCTGCATAAATGGGGCCCACGCAAGGTATACATCATTTCTTTTAAAGATCGGCCTTCTGTGGGAGTAATAAAGTGAAGGAAGATTAATCTTCTCATTAAGAATATACTGCCATACATCAAGCTCAGTCCAGTTGCTGATGGGAAAAACTCTGAAATGTTCGCCAACGTTCTTCCTGCCGTTGAAAATATTCCACAGTTCTGGTCTTTGGTTTTTTGGGTCCCAGTGACCAAACTCATTTCTGTGTGAGAAGAAGCGCTCTTTGGCCCTTGCTTTTTCCTCATCGCGGCGACCGCCGCCGACAGCCACATCAATACATAGTTCTTCTATTGCGTCAAGAAGAGTCACCGACTGTGCCTTGTTCCGACTTGCATTAATCCCCTTTTCTTCAGAGACACGACCGTAATTGATGGTATCCTGGACATATCTCACCAGCAACTCAACATTCAGTTCCCTGGCGAGGTCATTCCTGAAATCAAGAGTCTCCTCAAAGTTGTGACCTGTATCAATATGCAGAAGGCTGAATGGCATACGTGCCGGCCAGAAAGCTTTCTTCGCAAGATGAACAAGCACTATAGAGTCTTTCCCTCCTGAAAACAGAATAACCTTCTTTTCAAACTGGGCGGCTACTTCACGCATGATGAAGATCGCTTCATCTTCCAACTCTCTGAGATGCTCATCATTTATATGCAGTGTGCTTTTCATTTTTACCGGTTGGGTTATTATTTGATATGTAATCCGCACTCTTTCTGGTTGCCCGATTCCCACCACCACCTGCCTGCGCGAAAGTCTTCGCCCGGATTCACAGCACGGGTACATGGTTCGCATCCAATGCTGACATAGCCCTTGTCAACCAACGTATTTACCGGAACATTGTACTTATTCAGATAGTCATTAACCTCCTTCAGTGTCCAGTTGAACAGCGGAAGGAATTTAAAGAGGTTTTTCTTCTCATCGTATTCAAGCCAGTCAAGATTTTTCCGGTCCGGAGACTGATCTGCCCGGATGCCTGATATCCAGCATGATTTTCCTTCAAGGACTCTTCCGAGCGGAATAACTTTCCTTATCCTGCAGCATTCCAGCCTGTTTTCCTTTGAATGGTAGAAACTGTATGGGCCTTTTCCCGAGACCATCTTCTCCACCTCATCCCGGTCAGGAAAGAAGAGACCGATTTTTTTATTATATTTTTTCAGCGTTTCGGAGTAAACCTTGTACGTTTCCGGGAAGAGTCTTCCTGTATCAAGGGTAACGATATCAATTGGAATATCATTCGCAAAGATGGCATGTGTTATTGTTTGGTCTTCGATTCCGAAGCTGGTAGTGAATACTACCTTTCCAGGAAAGAGAGATGACAGGTATTTCAGAGCATTCTCAAGAGTCCGGGATTTGAGGCTATTTCTCAGGTCTTTCAATTCCATACTGGGTTTTTTTCGGGATGAAAGGAAAGTTTAATTTAAGCCGGTGAATATGTGCCCAAAGTCTCTCATGGAAATAATAGAGCACTGTCTTTGTAATCACCTCAGCACTGCCGATTGATATTGCCATGGTCAGGCGTCCGGTAATAAAATAGCTAATCATCATTGTATCAAGGGTACCGACAATCCTCCATGATACTGCTTTTATGACACTCTTAATTGGCTTGTCAGCCCTGTCACTAACTTCTATTGCTCGTTTTTCAGGGCTTTTATTCTCATGATTGCTTAAAAGTAAATCAAGCATATGGCATTATTTCAGTTAAGGTCAAAAATAGGCCTGGGATTATTATAATGCGGCAGTAAATAAGTGGTAAATAGATAGGTATAAGTGCCTATATCCCTGTAAGTAAAAATCCCTGAAGGTAATTTGGCAGGTCTCCTTTTCGCAGATGGAAAGAATCGCATTACATAGAAGACAGCACGCTGAAGGCTGAGTCGGCATCAGCTGAAATGACAGAAGTATTTGTTGCTGATATTCAAGGCGGAACAGGTTCTATGATAAAAAGCAAATTATCTGGTATGGCCCTGCCGGAGGAGGGGGTAATGATAAAAATTAAACAGCCGTGGCAGAAATGACGTATAATATTAACTCATACATTTGCCGGGTAAAACCTTAAATCAAAAGGGAGGAACTGAAAATGAAAGAAAGAATGCAGCCGTGTACACCTGCCTCAGGTGCTGTTTATGGTTTGGGCCTCATTGGGGCGGCCATCTATTTTATTTCCGCTGCCACAGGCTTCTGGATGGGAGTACTTGGATTTCTTAAGGCGATCGTATGGCCGGTTTTCCTTGTGCTTGAGGCTTTTAAGAGCCTGGGGGTCTGACCCGGGTTACCTTCCGCAATTTAAAATGAGGTTTCTTCCCGGCAGGTCATTCCGCTGCCGGCTCGTTCTGCGGCTCACCGCAGTACCGGCATAACTTTGCTGACAACTGAATCTTTTCGCCGCAGTTCGGACACTCCTTCAGGTCACCGTATCCTGACATGACCATCTCTTTTTCCTCCATTATTATTCCCTGGAAGAGGTTCAGTTCGGTGTCAGTGATGAATTTCACAGGCTGTGCCATGCTGCCACCGGAATATTCAATCACCAGGTATCTCTTTCTTAGCTTCAGTATCAGGAAGACGCCCGCTGCGACTGAAACTGCTGCAATGGTCAGCATTATTATTGCAGATTGTCTTACGTCAGACAGCAGGCCGAGCGTGGCTGCAATAACTCCGAAAACAACCAGGGAAGTACCGGGGATGGGTTTAGTAACCTCCTTGCTTACAGTCCCGGTGATATCCTGAAGGCTGACGCTCTTTTTCCCCCTGCTTATCCTTAATCCGCCACCGTGTATCCTGCGGCCTGATTCATACAGCTTCCCCACCTGGTATACCCTCTTGTCTGATACAATTATTGCTGAATCCGAGAGATCGTCATCAACAAGCAGTGATGAAAAATAGTCCTGACCCAATATCGCCGTAAATTTCTCGTGCTGCGACGCGAAGAGGTTTTTGTAATTGTATTTCATTGATACTGTCAGTTAAGCGATGGGTCAGGGAAACCTGTAGATTTCCATCTGCCTGCCCAAATTTCGCGAATTAACTGCATAAAATGAGTGTGCAGCTCCTTAAATGGTGGATATTTTTGACCAACGCGAGGGTGGAGAGGACAAAAGTCAGATGTTCTTAGACAACATTTCAGGCGCTTATCCGCTTTTCCGCCAGGCTTGCATAAAACAGGGTGTGTGTTTTACCTTAATCCGGTAAAGGTGCCGTCGAGGGTGCCTGAGGAGAGGGTATAGGTAAGCAGATTGCCCTCCACGTTTCCGTCAAGTGTGTTGCCGGCGATGGCATAAGAAAGATAATAGACATCATTCCCGGAACTGGTTATTCTGATACCGTAGATGTTAAGGGTATGTGTTCCGGCAGCAATGTGCATGTCAGCCTTTGTATCAGTGAACCTGACAATTTCAGTGGTCCCGGGAACAGCAGATGTGCCGGTAATGACTGTCCCGGTATAAGTTCCCTCAATAATGGCGGCATAATCAGTCCCGTTCTCATTTTTATCGCACGTGGCAAATATCAGAATAAAGCAGGTGAGCGACAGGACTTTGATCACCGCCTGCATCATTCGAAGTGGAATGAAAGTGCCCATATCCTTGAGTTTAACTTTTCAACAGAGTTGCAGTACTGCGGGTAATCAGGGTGGGGATCATGCACAAGCACATCTGTAAAGCCTTGCGACATTTTAAGCTCAACCGAAAACCTGATATTCTTAAGATAAAAATCCATCCCGGCCCCCAGCTCATAATAAAAATCCGGGTTGTTAAGCCTCAGGTATACAGGTCTTTCAAGCCTGTAGGCATCTTTGGCGTAGAAATCGTACCTGTAGTTAACCCCTCCTATGATATATGGCTTGATGTCCTGCATTCTCCATCCGTATTTGACATGAAGAGGGAGTTCAATGAAACTGGATTCCAGCTTTTGCGGTCCGTACGAAACGGTGTCTGCCATGCTGTCGCTGTCAAAATTTATTATCCGCTGTCCGAACGATATCCCCGGGAGGAACCTGATGTCAAAAAACTGGTTCAGCCTGAAGTTTGTGACCATCTGGATATTAATGCCAGGGTACCGGCTCACCGGGCCGGGATTGAGTGAGTCTGTTACATAGAACTCTTCCGAAGGAGTAATGCGGAAATTCATCAGGTTCAGTCCCAGGCTGTAACCCATGCTGAAGATTTTTTCATCTTCCCAGGGTCCGGTGCGGGTTGCCTGATCCTGGCCTGCAGCACGGAATGTAACGAGCAGCAGCAGGATCGAAATGCTTAATATTCTGTTGTCAAGCTTCATTTGCAGGCTCTCCTTGAAACGGGAGACCAAGTTAGTAAATCCGGGCGAATTCCGTATCAATCGCTCACGGGGGGGTAATCATCGGAAAGTCCGGCAACGCCTAATAGGGAGTGCAATGCCATCCGTACGACTCAAGTTTGGTTTTGGTCATCGAACTGCAGACTGATTGAAATTCGGCAGGATTATAAGGATTTTCACACACCCAGCAGTAGTCTGCCGGGTCGCATGAAGTGAAACTAAGCATGAACAGGAAAAGAAGGATAATGGCAGTCTTGCGGTGTTCTTTTCTCTTGTTCATTATTGGGCTGATTTCAATGCAATATTATTAAAAAATGCCATTGTCGGTATCAGAAGTACCCGGCAAACAGAGGGAGGCTCAGATAATCATCCTGTAAGCATCTGGTTTTCACGGCAAGCCGGTTATGCCGGTTGCCCTTTGATAAAAACTATTTGAACAAAAAGGCAACAGATTTGGTGGAATTTTGCAGTGTAAACTCCGAACTGATTGCAGACTGAGTTCCGTAAACAGTATTATGCAGTATCACCTGGCAGTTTACCTTTTGACCGGCTTTCAATAATGCCATGATCTCTTTTATGGATATCAGGTTGGTTTGCGGGTCATTTCCCGATGCAATATTTCTGACCTCCTTGTTCCTGGAATCTTCAATTCTCCATTGTTGCCAGTCAGAATCGATGATATACTTCCTTGCCCCGTTATCCCACTGCTGGCTGAAGGCAGACGGCTGATGGATGTAAATCTTATAGCTATCGTCAAACTTCAGAACAACGCCCTGAACAACTATGTCCTTCTCTATTTTACTGTTCAGGAGGATCTGGCCTGTTATCTGGCTGTAGGGATCTGCCGTTTTCTTATCTGGAGCGGGGCTTAGGGTACGTAGCAGCCTGAGTGTCTCATTGCCGCTTTTGGAGGTAACGTATGCCATTCTGAATGTTTTGTCGTATGTCTCTCCTGACTGTGCCTTCCATTG
>DZBJ01000066.1 GCA_022736275.1 Rikenella microfusus
AGGTGATAGACAACGGCAGCGGCATGAGCGAGACCGACGCCCGCCTCGCCTTCGAGCGCCATGCCACCTCCAAGATATCTTCAGCCGACGACCTTTTCTCCATAACAACAAAGGGGTTCCGCGGCGAGGCCCTCGCCTCCGTTGCTGCCGTCTCGATGACCGAGCTGCGCACCCGGCGGGAGGAGGACGAGGCCGGCACACTGGTGGAGATAAACAACTCGAGGGTGATAAGACAGGAACCCTGCTCCTGCGCTGCCGGATCGGTCTTCAGCGTGAAGAACCTCTTCTATAACGTTCCAGCCCGACGCAAGTTCCTCAAGTCGGACAACACCGAGTTCAGGCACATCATCACCGAGTTCCAGAGAGTGTCGCTGGCACATCCGGAGATTAAATTCACCCTCATCCACAACGACCAGGAGATATACCGGCTCCCGGCAGGCAGCCACAGGCAACGCATCGTCTCACTCTTCGGCAAGCATTATAACCTGAACCTGGTCACCGTGGAGACAACCACCACGATAGTATCCATCAGCGGCTTCGCCGGCAAGCCTGAGAACGCACGCCGCTCCGCCGGTGAACAGTTCTTCTTCGTGAACAACAGGTTCATCAGGCATCCCTACCTGCACCGCGCCGTGCTGGAAGCCTACCAGGGCATACTCCCTCCCGACACCGTGCCGGCATACTTCCTGTACATGACAGCCGACCCTTCAGCCATAGATGTCAACATCCACCCCACCAAGACCGAGATCAAGTTCGAGGATGAGCGGTCAGTGTGGCAGATCATGCTGGCCTCCGTGCGTGAGGCCCTTGGCCGGTTCAACGTTGTGCCCTCGCTCGACTTTGGTCCCGAGGGAGCGGTGGAGATACCCGTTTTCTCAGGCAAAGCTCCTGCACCCCCGCATCCCTCAATCGAGGTCGACCACTCGTTCAATCCGTTTGACGGAACAGACTACCAGCGCACGGAGACGAAATGGAGAGGCGAGGGGGAACACTCCGCACCGAAAGGCTGGGAGTCGCTCTTTACCATCACCGCCCGCAGCGGACAGGATGCCGGCAACGACAGCACGTCAGGACAGCGTCGCTTCTTCCAGGTAAAGAACAGGTACATAATGTGCCCTGTCATATCAGGTATCATGATGATAGACCAGCGCAGGGCACATGAGAGAGTACTGTACGAGAAGTATCTCGCCTCGCTCGGCGACGGTCCCCGTCCGGCACAGGTGTCGCTATTCCCCGTGCAGGCAGAGCTTAATCCGGGTGACATCGTCATCCTGCAGGAGATAGGCGACCAGCTGAAGACCCTGGGGTTTGAGGTGCAGGTGCAACAGGACAACACCGTGACCGTCACCGGCCATCCCGCCGACAGCCGAAATGTCAGTCCCCTTGCGATGCTCGAGACACTGATTGCCGAATACAGGCAGACGATGAGCGATCCCTCCGTCGGAGCCCGTGAACGCGTTGCACTGTCGATGGCAAAGGCATCGGCCATACCGTACGGCATGGCTCTCACGCAGACAGAGATGGAAGAGCTGTTTGACATGCTCTTCGCCTGCTCCATGCCAAACTACTCTCCCTCAGGCAAAACGGTGATGAATATCATCACTCTTGAGGAGCTTGACCGAAGATTCAGCTGATTTTACGGAAGATTGGCTAAATTTGCGGACTGACAACCGAGACAACATAAAATGAACAGAATATTTGCAGGCATGCCTCCGGTGGTGAAGAACCTCATCATCATCAATGTGGTCATGCTGATTCTTACAGAACTACTGAAGATTTCAGGCGTTAACCTGAACGGCATTCTGGGCCTTTACTTCCCGGAATCCGAATTCTTCCGCTCATGGCAGGTGGTGACGCATATGTTCATGCACGGCGGCTTTGTCCATCTCCTCTTCAACATGTTCGCCCTGTGGATGTTCGGGCGGGTGCTGGAACAGGTGTGGGGCCCGAAGCGGTTCCTGATGTACTACCTTGTGACAGGCCTCGGGGCAGCCTTCTTCTTTGAACTGGTACAGTTTATTCAATACAACAAGGTTATGGCGGTGATCTCCCCGGAACAGCTCCAGCTGGTATATGACAGCGGCGGAGAGGCCATCAGCCAGGGCAGGAACTTTGCAGACTCGCAGATGGGAAAGCTGAATTCGATACTTAACGTACCTGTGGTGGGAGCCTCCGGAGCCGTCTACGGTGTGCTGCTGGCCTTTGGCGTTCTCTTCCCCAACACGCAGCTGATGTTCATCTTCCCTCCCATTCCCGTTAAGGCCAAATATGTGGTGATAGGATATGCTGCAATAGAACTCTATCTCGCCATCACCAGCCCGGGGAGCGGAATTGCTCATACGGCACACCTCGGCGGCATGATCTTTGGATATCTCCTCATACGCTACTGGCGGAAGACCACAAAAACACTCTACTGATGAGTATCTGGGATGAGATAAAAGGATCATTCAAAAGCGGCACGGCCCTCACAAGGCTGATGTACATCAACGCTGCCATCTTCATTCTCATCAAAATCATTGAGGTGATAGGCGTCCTGGCCGCCAGCCCGGCATTGGCGCCAACGATCATTTCATACCTGTCCGTTCCCGCATCCGTCGGTGCCCTGCTGTCAAAACCATGGACCCCGCTGACCTATATGTTCACCCATCAGGGCTTCATTCACCTCCTCTTCAATCTGCTGTGGCTGTGGTGGTTTGGCAAGATATTCCTCAGTTACCTCGACCAGCGCAAGCTGGTGTCACTCTATATTATGGGCGGCCTGGCAGGGGCATTGCTTTATATTGCAGTGTTTAACATCTTTCCTGCCTTTGCCGATACGGTACATGTCTCGATAGCCCTCGGAGCTTCGGCATCGGTGATGGCCCTGGTGATAGCCACGGCTGTCTATCTCCCCGAGATGGAGCTGCATCTCCTCTTCTTCGGGAGGGTAAAACTTAAGTACCTGGCGCTCATCACCTTCCTCATAACCTCCGTCTTCGACTTCTCGGTAAACACGGGAGGCAAGATAGCGCACATAGGAGGGGCACTGATGGGCATGGCATACGGCTACGGGCTAAAGAACGGAAAGGATATCGGCGCCTGGATAAACAGTATTATAGACTTTTTTGTTACACTCTTCAGGCCCGGCAAAAAGATGAAAGTCACCTATAAAAAGGCCGGCGCGGGTTTTGATGCCAAGCAGGCAAAGACCGATTACGACTACAACACGGTAAAGGCCGAAAGACAGAAGGCCGTTGACCATATACTCGACAAGATCTCAAAAGGAGGTTATGACAGTCTTACCAGGGAAGAAAAAGAGATTCTTTTCAGCGAGAGCCAAAAAAAGGGATAACGCGATAAAACGCTTCACGCGGAATATCCTGCTGGCAGTGAATGTTGTTCTTGTCCTGCTCCTTCTGGTGGCATACCTCTCAGTATATATTAATCCTGCCACCCTCTCGTTCCCTGCCCTCTTCGGGCTGGCTTATCCATACATTGCTGCCGCCAACATTGTGATGGTTCTGATCTGGGTCGTCCTTATGAGGTGGTATTATGCACTGATCTCCGCCCTGGCCCTTGCCGTGGGGTTCGGTTACATTCACAACTTCATCAGGTTCACCAACCACGGCACCGAGAAGCATCATGACCTCAAGCTGATGAGCTATAACATCCGTCTCTTCAACATCTATGAGGAGAACGAAAAGAATACTCACAGCAAGATGCTCAGTCTCCTGAAGAAGGAGGATCCCGGTATCCTGTGCCTGCAGGAGTACTTTGTCAAGGGCGATCCGGCTACCGGTGAGAGGAAGCTGAAAGATGCCCTGGGAGGAAAGCTGTATACTCACTTCAAACTTGTAAAAAGCGGGGCCGTGAGCAGATACGGCATAGCCACCATCACACGCTTCCCCATCGTTTATCGTGGTGACATCGTTCATCCGGGATCGTCATCGCTGACGATCTTTACGGACATAGTTGTTGACACTGACACTCTCAGGATCTATAACAATCACCTGCAGTCGTTCCGCCTGCGCCGCGTCGAGGGCACCCTCCTCAGTGAGATTGCCGGCGAGGAGCAGGGGCGCTCAATGGATAACATCACGGGTATTTACCGCAGTCTGAGGCAGGGTTTTGCCAGCAGGGCGCTGCAGGTAGACAGGGTCAAAAGGCATATTGAGACGTCGCCCTATCCCGTGATAGTGACGGGTGACTTCAATGACACACCAACGTCATATACATACCGGATCATGAGGCGCGGGCTGAAGGATGCCTTTGTGGAGGCGGGTTACGGCGCAGGCTTCACCTACAGGGGCAAGTACCCGCCCAACAGGATTGACTACATTCTCTATAATGAGGAGATGCATTGCACCGACTTTGACATTGTCAAGGCCAGGTATTCGGACCACTATCCGATCATTGCCTACTTCAGGCGTATTGACAGAAAGGAAGCTTCGACAGGTCAGCGTTCCCGCCGGAAACAATAATTCCCACTCTTTCGCCTTCAAAGAGGCTTCTGTTGGCGAGCACGGCTGCCAGTGGCACTGCCGATGACGGTTCCGTAACGATCTTCATCCTCTCCCACATCAGTCTCATAGCTTCGACTATCTGTTCTTCGGCCACAGTGAGTATGTCGTCAACACTGGCTTTTATTACCGTGAATGTCCTTTCGCAGAGCGAAGTCAGGAGTCCGTCCGCTATAGTCAGGGGTGGCAGTGCGGGCTGTATGGTGCCGCTGTGCAGTGACCGGGCCGCGTCATCAGCGAGGCGCGGCTCGGCCCCGTAGATTTTTGCGCCTGGGGCCAGGTGGCGTGTTGTGATGGCCGTGCCGCTGAGGAGGCCGCCGCCGCCGACGGGGGCGATGACCGCATCAGCTCCGTTTATATCAGCAAGCATCTCCATCGCCGCCGTCCCCTGACCGGCGATGATGAAAAAGTTGTCATAGGGATGGATCATCGTGGCGCCGGTGCGCGCAATGATCTCGGCGGCGGCGGCCTCACGCGCCGCCAGCGTGGGCTCGCAGAAGGTGATCTCCGCACCGTAACCCGCCACCGCCCTCTTCTTCACCTCGGGCGCCGAGGTGGGCATCACGATATATGCCTTCACCCCGCGTGACACCGCGGCGTGCGCCAGGGCGGCGGCGTGATTGCCCGACGAGTGCGTCACCACGCCGGCGGCGCGCTGCTCATCCGTCAGCCTCATGACAGCGTTGGTGGCCCCCCTGAACTTGAAAGCCCCTACCTTCTGGAAGTTCTCGCATTTGAAGAAGAGATGAGCCCCGCTGATGGCATCCAGCTGCCGCGAGGTCAGCACAGGAGTACGGTGAACATGAGGCGCTATCAGCTGCATGGCCGCCTCAACATCTTCAAATTTTGGAATGAAAGACATAATTGATATGAAATAAATCTCAGTTAAAATTCAGTTTTAAACTCCTGTCCGATTCGCCTGCCCGGCCACTCCGGTTCAATTCACGGGCCTGAACAGGTCATTGAAAATTCTCTCCTGGTCTCCATTCATCTTCTCCTTCCCCATAATCACATACTTCGACCTGCCTCCGGGAGAGACTGGAGCCTCCTCCTTAAGCCACAAACCGGCATAGTCAAGATACCTGTCGTAGTCAAAGGGTCCGAGAGCTTTCGGCCTGATGGTTTTTATATTATACAGATGAAAAAACTCGTGCGCAATGAACTTCATCCAGCCGTTGAATGATCTGCGTTCGGAAGGATGTATGTTTCCCTCCTCCCTGCCGGTGAATACCGGCATCTTAAGCATGATGGAATCACCCGAGACCCCCTCCAGGGTCATCGTCACCCTGAAGTTATGGTTCACGGCATCATCCATTGATACTCGATAGTTTATCCTCAGGGCTCCTGTCGCAGGGGAGGCAGGAGAGGTTAATGAGATTAACAACAGAAGGTTAACGATCAGGGTCAGCAAACTGTAGCGGAAAATGGGAGCCCCTAATTTCACCTTAATATTCATGGGTTCTTCAAAGTTTAAATGTTATTTCCATAGAACCTGCCAGCACGTTCTCTTATCAGGTCATGATATGAGGTTATCATTTCAACAGGAAGAAAACTAATACCAATGTAATCATGCCATTTATCAACTGAGATCAGCATCTTATTGAAGATGTTTTCGATAGCCTTTGGATCAATGTTAAACCTGTTCATCGGCTCAATGAAATCCTTCTTCCTGATATTCTTCTTTTTCCCGTTTAATGTAAGAGCCAGTTCTTCATCATCACCTTTCACCACAAGTGATGAGGCAACCATGTCATAAGCAGGACTTAAGACATAACCCAAATCAGGGTTGTCTATAAGTGAGAAATTTTTTAAATGCATATCAGCATTCCCTGTAAGAAATGAGAAAAGAACCTGTTCAAAGAAATTAACCAGATCCAAACCCGGAATGGCTGAATATTTTACAATCGCCTTACCTATCTGTTCATGGGAACCGTTATATTTCTGCTCGGTCAGTCTTTCTGTAAGTTGACACATATCTTCCATATGGATTTTTTGAGCACCTATTCTGTCAATCCGCCTGGTTATATAGGAAAGCTGCCCGGAACTCAGTCTGATCAGGGAGTGAGGAACAACATCCATTCCCGCAATCTCTGCAAGATGCATTGTAAGGTCTTCCAGTTCAGGAAGAAACCGGAATTGTTTTGAAAGCGGCTTTAGTATGTACCCACCCCACAGACCCATAATGGTAAATCGTTGTGGCTCATCCTTCTTTGCCAGCTTATCGAGGTGAAGTGACAGTTTTGGCTGTGCTCCTGTTACAGAGGTCTGAGACTTAATTACTTCCTCGGCCAGAATCAACATCTGATCTTCGCTATAGGGTAATTCAGGAGGGAGAACAGTCCCAAATATTTTCACAGAGCAGCTGCTGTGAAATTCAGGTCCTTCTTCTTTCAGAGGCTGGTAACAAAATAAACATCGTCTCATTGCCTTAGCTTAAGTTTTATCTTCCTCAATACTTACAGCCCCGATACAATCCCTGCAACATGCAAGCAGCAGACCCATTCTGTCACGGGCACTTAATTTCCAGTTTTTTTCAGCGATATCCAATAACCAGCCTTCAGGGATCAGCCCATCAAAGAAAGGAAACAGGATATTGCTTACAAACGGTTTATCCCGAACAGGCAACGTGAGACTTACGGGCTCCGGAGCTGACCCGGTCAAATAGCTGGTATCATATATAAACGTATAACCATCTGTGGTCTCAGTTAAAAACCCGGCCAGTTCATTACGCATGTATACTTTTGCCTTTCTCATCCATTAATAAGTTTTTCACGGTTTATTGGCTGCGGCCCAAGTTCCTGCCCAAATAGTCTTAATACCTGGTTTACCTTGTCCATCCTTAGTGTGGTTTTCCCCTGCTCAAGATCACGGACAAAGCGAAGACCTACACCTGCTTTTTCTGCTAACTGGTATTGCGTAAGCTTCAGTTTCTTCCTTTTCTCTTTTAGAAAGTCCGATAATGACAATGTAGTTTTTATCATATTTTATACCTTACCGGGTATAAAGATAATAAAATAATCGAACAATATACCCCTTCGGGTATAAAATGTAAATTTCAAGATTAATTATACCCTTTCGGGTATATGCTCCTTGATCATGCAGCTAATTATACCTGCCAGGGTATAAAAAATGACGCTGCTTCATTTTGCCGTCTGCCAGCCTGACACCGGGTAAAATTGAGAAGACTGGTTTTTCCAAAAAAAAGAGAGCCCCGAAAGGCCCTCTTTTATTCTCTGATAAATTGTTAATTAACCCATTATGCTCCAGGTCACGGTCAGACCGGCCATAACCACGGAGACCATTGACATGAGCTTGATGAGGATGTTGAGCGAGGGACCGGAGGTGTCCTTGAA
>DZBJ01000108.1 GCA_022736275.1 Rikenella microfusus
TAGAACTTGGCCCGAGCAATCAAGCCATTGATTTCAAAGGGTCTCAAGCACAAAGAAAAGAACTATAGAAGCAGAAATCAGGACAAAAGTAAAATAAGGCATGCTATAATTTTTTCGCTGAAAAAAAATCATAGAGAGAGGCATGCCTTATGATAGAGATCGTACCATTTCAGGAGGAGTTTCGTCAAGCCCTACCCACGGTAGAGGGCAATGTAGATTATGAGCAGTTTCGGGATAGTCTTGAACGGATAGCAGAGCTTATCAAGCAGTCAAAGATCGAACAACGGGTGATGATAGAAGCACTCAGACAGCACCAGGATGAAGACAATCGAAGAAGGCAGGCCCGGGGGAAGAAGCCAAAGGAGTTAAAAGCCAAAGCAAAGCAGCGGATACAGAAGATGGCACGGCAAGCCTTGCGGTGCGGGATAGCGCGGCATTTGACGGGGGAAGCTTACCGGGTGTTCAGTTGCAGGTTAGCCGACAGTCCGGTGTTACAGAAATTCTGTTTAATTGATTGGATGGTGGCAATACAGGTGCCCTCAAAGAGTCAGTTGCAGCGCTATGAAGGGATGTTTGAGGAAGGATTTTTACGGGAGATAATTTGCCAAGTAACGGGGAAAGCCGCAGTGCCAGAGGCGGCAGAAGAACAGGAGCAGGCACTGGGGCTTGAGCATCCCATAAGCCTGCAGGAATACTTTGTGGATACCACCTGCCTGGAAGCAAACATTCACTATCCGGTTGACTGGACACTGCTGCGGGATGCCACCCGGACCCTGATGAAAGCAGTACGATTGATCCGTCGTGAGGGGTTAAAGAACCGGATGCAGGAGCCGGATAGTTTTATGCGGCAGATGAACCGGTTGAGCATAGAGATGACCCATACGCGGAGGCAGAAAGAGGGGAAACGTGCCCGCAAGAAGGTGTTTCGCGCAATGAAGAAACTTATAAAGAAGGTGAGCGGGCATGCGCTGGTACACCGGGATATGCTGAAAAACAATTGGGAGCACACCGGCTTGAGTGAACAAGAGGCGGGACAGATTATACAGCGCATAGATGCAGTGCTTGAGCAGTTGCCGCAGGCGGTGTATCAGGCCCATGAGCGGATCATAGGGGAACGGCAGGTAGAAAACAGCAAAAAGATACTGAGCCTGTATGAACGGGAAATACAGGTTATTGTGAGAGGCAAGGCAGGAGCTGAAACGGAGTTTGGCAACACGCTGCTTCTTGGGGAACAGTCCGACGGGGTAATCCTTGACTGGAAGTTGTATCAGGAGCAGGCCCCGGCAGACATGAAACTCTTGCCGGAAAGTCTGGAGCGGATAGAGAAATATTATCATTGTCGGCCTGGGGCAGTGACGGGGGATCGGGGGTTTGACAGTGCAGATAACCGTAGGTATCTGGAAAGAAACGGCATTAAAAATAACATATGCCCCAAATCGGTAGCGGTATTACGAGAGAAACTGCAGGATGCGACGTTTTGTGAGGCACAGAAGCGGCGGGGGCAGACCGAGGGTCGTATCGGGATAGTGAAGAATGTATTTTTAGGAAGCCCGCTGAGGAGCAAAGGATTCTTCTCGCGGCAGATGAGTGTTGCCTGGGCGGTACTTTCACACAACCTGTGGGTGATAGCGCGGTTGCCGCAGGCGCACCAGCAGGATCAAGAGCAGCAACAGGCTGCATAAAAAAAACAAAAAAAAGACCGCAGGAAGAAACGCACAGGAGAGTTGTGCCCACCATAAGGGGTTAAACTGAAAAAAACGCATGAGTGCTCAGTTGTGATGCAGTCAGCCAACTGGGTATCTGCCCAAAATGGGCTGTGCGTTGTACAGACAACTGAAATTAACGAATTTGGGACAGGCTGTA
>DZBJ01000034.1 GCA_022736275.1 Rikenella microfusus
TTACAGCAGAAAGAATTAACCCGTTTCTCATTTTGACACTTTTTATCGGAATGATACGATCCTGTTTCTCATGAATGGCAAGGCCCAATACCCTTGTATGGCATGTGCAACTTCTATTCCTGCTGGTCCCACTCCACCCTGGCTGACCGGTAGAAGCTGATTCCCATGGCCTCCAAGCGCGCACCGTGAGAGGCAAGACGTACCCTGTACTCGTCCCAGCTGCGCAGCGCGGTAGGTGTCCAGCCGATCTCGGCATAGCCCAGCAGTCTGGGGAAGAGCAGGTATTCTGCTTCCGTACGGTTTGAAACGGTTTCTGCCCAGAGCGGGGCTTCAATACCTATGATGTTTTCCCTTTTTATTTCAGGCACCAGAGTGGCAGGATCCCAGTTGTAACCATGATCAACTTCGATGTACCCGGCCCAATTCAGACCATAGACGCTGGTGGAGTCATACTTCATGTCGATGTAGGCGTATTTTGACGGCGACATCAGCACCTTTGCACCCTGCTGTACACCTTTTATGGCATTCTCGGCCTTTGCCCAGTATTGGACAACAGAATTGGGCTTCAGTGTTGCCAGCGCAATCTCGTCCCAGCCTATTACCATTTTGCCGTGTGCGGCAACTATCTCCTGAACCCTGTTTACAAATGGAATGTAATCCTCAAGCTTTGTGGAATGCGATTCGTCGCCTCCGATGTGCAGGTAAGGCCCGGGTGTCAATTCGGTGAGCTCGCGGAAGACATCATCCACAAATTTATAGGTTACTTCAGATTTCGTGTCAAGGGTACTGAAACCTACCTTGATACCGGTATACAACTCGGAGGCCTTGCGGCTTATGTTCAATTCGGGATAGGAAGCCAGCGCAGCATTCGTGTGTCCCGGCATGTCAATCTCGGGAATGATTGTGATATACCTCTCTGCAGCATATTTTACCATATCGGCATATTGTTCCCGGGTATAATAACCTCCCTCGCCGCCGCCAACCTGCGTGCTTCCTCCGTGGATGGCGAGGTTGGGCCATGAGGTGATCTCTATCCTCCATCCCTGGTCATCTGACAGGTGCAGGTGCAGCACATTCATCTTGTATGCTGCCATCTGATCAATGAAGATCTTGATGTCATCCGCGCTGAAGAAATGGCGGGCTACATCGCGCATCATGCCCCGGTATGAATAATCCGGGTAATCACGTATTGTGCCGGTGGGTATTTCCCACAAACCCTCCTGCAGTGTGGTCGTCTCCACTCCCGCCGGTAACAGCTGCCTCACGGTCTGAACACCGTAAAACAGTCCTGCCGGTTTATTTGCAGTTATTTTCAGTAGTTTTCCCGTGACTTCCAGTTCATAACCTTCTTCTCCCAGTTCAGCATCGCCCTCTGAAAGAGTCAGAAGAATATCTCCCTTGCCCGGTTTGGTTCCGTCTGCTATTACCTGCAGGTCAAGACCTGTAGAGGGATTAAGTTTGTCGGCCAGGAACTGCCCTGTACTAATGATATCCACTGAGCCCTCCGGAACAAAAATATCACTGTTGCGGGTCAGGCTGAATGTCTCACCGGTAGCCGTTACCGATACCGGCTTCGGGATAATGTTCGCCTTTGTCATATCTGTGGGGGTTGTGGAACAGGCTGTCATGATCAGTAATGCCAGGGATGACAGCGCGGCCGTGAAAATACTTGATTGCTTCATTGGTACGATTTTGTAAGATGCTATTTTATCTGAATCTGGATATCAGGGGTTAAATATATCCATTTTTGTCAAATAGCCGGCACGGCGGAATTCTCCGGAATTTCCGCTTAAGCAGAAATAATTGAGAATTTCTCATTGACCGGTATCAGTAATTAAGCCTTTCAGGCCAGAAGACTGAATCACCCTCTGGTAAAAGCATACTCCAATATAGTCACACCCTGCAGGAGTTCCGGAATATTAGTAAATTTGTTGATATTGCCATGAAAGTTATTGAGCCAAAGGATTTCGAGTCTCTCTCTTTCCTCTTCAGGGGTGAAAGAGGGCACCGTCTGGCTGAAATTGCCATGCGGCTGCTGGCAATAGATAAGGTTAACAAGGTTTATGATAATTCAGGATCATACACAGGGGCTGAATTCACCTCGAGGCTCCTTGATGACCTGGGGGTGAATTACCTTGTTGGAAATGCAGAACGCCTGAAAAGCCTGCCCGTAGGTGCCTTTATCACCGTATCAAACCACCCCTACGGCGGCCTCGACGGAATAATGACGATTGACCTGTTTGCCAGACTGCGCCCCGATTATAAATTCATGGTCAACAGAATACTCTCCATGATCAGGACCCTTAATGACAATTTCATTTCAGTGGCACCGGCAGGCAATAAAAAAACCGGCGTGAAAGCCGCAAGCATCAGGGGAGTGCGTGAAACGCTCGAACATCTCCGGAGCGGTCACCCTGCCGGCTTTTTCCCCTCAGGAGCCGTCTCCGATTTCAGCCTGAGAGAACTCAGGGTCAGGGACCGCAGGTGGCAGAAGAGCATCCTGCACCTGATACAATCGGTGAAGGTGCCGGTCATTCCAATCCGGTTCTTTGACAAAAACACTCTCTTTTTCTATTTCCTGGGACTGATCAACTGGAGGATACGTCTTCTCCAACTTACTTCGGAAGTGTTCAACAAGAAAAACCAGTCACCACGCATCGCTATCGGAAATTTAATTACTGTTGAAGAACAGCGAAAATTTGCTGATGCCGAATCTCTTGGATCCTTTTTGCGAAAGCAGGTATATGAAATGCCCCTGCCCGGTAATTTCATCCCCCGATATGCTATCAGTCAACTTATGCCAAAATCCAACTTAAATGCCTGACGATAAAAGGGAAGCGAAAACCAAAAGAGCTCTGAAAACGAGCGAGGTCCTGAATTCTGTCTTCGGTGACAGGTCTCGTACAAACCTGCTGAAAAAATCCGAACAGCAGGCAATAGCCTGGCTGGTTCAGCGCATGCCCCCGCGCATTACCTCTAATTTCCTGACGGGAGTCGGATTTTTCGGTTACATAATCGTGTTCGCAAGCTTTGTGCTGGCCAGTTATTACGGCAGGGCTTGGCTGTTTCTCGGACTGCCGGGATTCATGATAAACTGGTTCGGCGATTCCCTTGACGGAAGGCTTGCCTATTACCGCAAGAAACCGAGAAAACAATATGGTTCTACCCTTGACATAACCATCGACTGGCTGAGCATCATACTGATCGGCCTGGGTTATATCGTCTATGCCGACGGCATATGGGAGGTGTTCGGTTATGGTTTCGTTTCAATGTATGCCTGGGAAATTATTCTTGCCCTGATAAGGTACAGAATCACAGGGAGCTATTCGATTGACTTCGGAAAAATTGGCCCCACGGAAGTCAGAATAGCTGTCAGCGCGGTAATGGTTGCAGAGGTCCTGCTGCCCGGCTCCATGGTATTCTCAGCAGGTCTGCTGGTGGTTGCTATATTCATTGTAAACATTATTGATACCAATAAATTACTGCGCATAGCAGATGAAATTGATAAAAGGGACTCTCAATTGAAATCATAAACTATATTTGTTGATAGTCAAACTAACCGACATGGGGGAAATAACCGTAAAAGAAGTCGTCACCCGGAAAGACCTGCGTGATTTTATCTTTCTGCCTGAGAAGGTGCACCGTAATGAACCTGAATGGCTGCCGCCTATCTACATGGATGAGTGGAAACTCTATGACAGGAAGAAGAACAAATCATTCGGTTACGCCGATGCCCTGATCCTGCTTGCTTACAGGGACGGTAAGCCGGTCGGAAGGATAATGGGGCTCATCAACAGGAGATATAACGACATCCACAATGAGCAGCATGGCCGGTTCTGTTTTATGGAGTGCTACGAAGACAAAGAGGTGTTTCATACACTGATCAGCAGGGTTGAAGAGTGGGCAAGGAATAACGGAATGACAAAAATGATCGGTCCGCTCGGCTTCTCTGACAAGGATCCGCAGGGATTTCAGACCGAGGGATTTGAATACCCTCAGTTCATTACCAGCGCAAACAACTCACCTTATATGACTGGCCTGATCGAAAATGAGGGATATTCGAAAAAGATTGACCTGGTAAATTATCTGGGCGAAATGCCGAAGGAGTTCCCGGTGGTCTATCAAAGGGTGCTTGAGAGAGTTACCTGGACCGAAGAATTCAGGATTACCGAATTCCCGACCAAAAAGAGACTCCGGCCGTATATTCTGCGTGTCCTTGAACTCATGAATGAAACATTTTCCGAGATCTATGGCTTCGTGCCACTTACCGACAAGGAAAAATCGGACTTTGCGGCACGTTATCTTCCCATCCTCGATCCCAAATTCATAAAGGTCGTTGAGAAGGACGGGCAGCTGATCGGGTTCGCCATTGGCATGCCTGACCTCAGCGCAGGCATAAAAGCCTGCCGGGGCCGGCTGCTTCCCTTCGGTATCCTGAGAGTACTCTTTGAGTCGAAGAGATCAAAGAAACTGATAATGATGCTCGGCGGGGTTAAGAAGGAATTCAGGGGCAAGGGGATCGATGTGCTGATGGGAGTCAAAATACTCCAGGATGGCATCAACAGCAGGATGGAAAGCATTGACAGCCACCTTGTGCTTGAGAACAACCTCAGGATGAGAGGCGAATACGAAAGGATCGGCTGCAGGGTTGTCAAGAAATTCAGGATCTACCAGAAGGACCTGTGATCTCAGTAGGCAGTCACCAGTCAGCAGTCGGCAAGTCAAAATCAGTCGGCAGTTAAAAATGACTGAAGACTGTGGACTGTGGACTGAATATCAGACTTTATGGACTTTCGACTTCTACTCCCAGGTAATGACGGAAATCCGCTTCTTGCCGTCCATTTTAACAGTCAGGTTCTTTTCAAACTGAACATGCACAACAAATTCACCCTTCCTGATGACCTTCTGCTCCTTCAGGATGTCCCAGTTCAGAACGGAGCCCTTCTGGTTGTGCTGAACTGAAAAATAGCCGACATTCATTGATGTGACATTGTGGAAAAAATGCGAACCCGATGAAGCATCCAGAGGAAAATCCTCAAGACTGGTTTCGATGATGATTTTTGCATTGCAAATCTGCGGCCACGTCACCGGAATGCCGATCCACCTGTCGCGCGTACCCCATCTGCCCGGTCCAAGCAAAATATACTGCCTGCCGCGTCTTATCATCTCATCATTGAATTCATCTATCTCGGCTGCAATCTCAAGTGTTTTCGATTTGTCAAACAGCTCCCTGTCAACATATATCACATCCTGAATGTTGCCGTTCATGCCGTTTCCCATGCTCTTTTCGGTATAAAGCATAATTTGTGACTTGTCAATCTCATCCATGTTTACATCATAATCGAGCGCGGCCCCGATAATGGGCTTTATCTGCAACAGGTAGAACGATGCTCTGTAATCCCTGTCCCTGGTCAGGTCTATTGCAAACTCAATCTCCACCGGGGTGCCAAGCGCTTCCTTTACAATATCAAGTATCTCCGTCAGAGACTTGGCAAGCGGAATATAATCATACTTCAGAATATCGGCGAAGTTTATGATGCGCGGACCGGGCCTGTCCAAACCAGGGAAGATAGTCTTGCTTTCGGCTGAATAAACTGATGCACAGTGCCTTATCACTCCGTGTCGTTCGGCGTCCTCAACGCTTAAACGTACCAGCCCTGCGGTGTCGCCTTCCAGCAGGTTAAGCTCCTTCTTGGAAAGATCAACGGCATAAAGCTCAACCTGCGAATTCAGAAACTGATCCTTGGGGGAATTATTTTCCAGGTTTGGATACTTAGGCGAAAACCTGAAGGCCTTTTCACCCTCAACAACATAAGTCCCCAGCCCCACGGCAAGAACGGCAAACCCGTCCTCCGGCTGCATGTGCCCGTATGGGTAATAGTTGTACGACTGGCTGACACCGCTTATATGAGGATAATAGGTTGAATCATATTGTTCACCCACCACCTCCTGGATAATGACAGCCATTTTCTCTTCTTCAATCTTGTAGTTGATGGCGCTGATATACCCCCGGGCCGTGTCCGAATAAATCGATGCATAGACCAGCTTGATGGCATCGGTCAGCTGCTTCAGCCTGACCTCCGTATCTTCATTGCTGTTTGGGAGAAGATAGGTCTCAAATATACCGGCAAAGGGCTGCATGAGCGAATCCTCAAAGAGACCCGATGAACGGACTGCCAGCGGTTTGGTTATTTTCCCGAGGATAACCCGCAGCTTGTCAACCAGTGCCTGAGAAAGTTCGCCCCCGATGAAGAGCTTTTTAATTGTATCATAATTGGTTTCAGAATAAATCCTGTTCCTCAGCCTGTTGTTGTCAAGGAAATCCTCAAACTCATTGGTTCCGATAATAAAGGTGCGGGGCGCTTTGATATTAATTCCCGGAACATAGTTGGCAATATCAAAATTGTAAATCAGCGTATGTATAAAGGCCAGTCCGCGTCCCTTGCCCCCCAATGCCCCGGGAGACAACTGAATGATATTGCTCTCCTCCAGGATAAGGGTTTCGTCAAACTCGACGATTTTGCCCTTGTTCTTCTCATATTTGAGCCTCTTGACCACATCAATAAGGTAGTCTCTCAAAGACTCGGCATCCTGAAAATCACTGATTTTCTTCGGTGCTATCTCCCTGGCAAGCTGTATCTCTCCCCGGGCAGTGAGCCAGAGTGAAAAATGATTCTTCCGGGCATGGTACAACAAGGTTTCAATGGGGATGGAATGAAGCTGCTCCTCAAACTCATTCATGTTCTTCGCAGTGCCAATGGTTTTGCCCGTCTCATCCTTGTAGATGAAATCACCAAAACCGAGGTGGTAGCTGATGAAGTTCCTTATGTCCTGGGCAAGCGTATCCGAATTCTTGTAAATAAATACACAGTTAAGCTCCCTGGCCTGATTCTCATTCTCCCGGTCAGATGATTGAATTATGGTAGGAAGATCCGGGATTTCAGATTTAATGGCACTGACCAGTTCAAACCCTGCATTCTCGTCGAAAACACCATCCTTCTGAAACTTCACATCGCTTATCAGGCAGAGAAAGAACTCCTTGTAATTGTTGAATATCCTGATCGCCTCTTCATAATTTGATGCCATCAGGATCTTGGGACGGACCCGCAGACGCAGCACCTTGTATAATTCATCCATGGTGCTGACATCCTCTATGATGCGCCTGGTTTGCTCCATCACACAGTGATAAAGCAGCGGGATATACCTCGAGTAGTACTTGGCCGAGTCTTCAACAAGCAAAATGATGCGGCTGTAGCCTACCTTAGTGTCGTTTTCGACATTCACGTAATCTTCCAGCTGCTTCACCATCGCGAAAAATATCCGCGAATCACCGTTCCACACAAAAACATTGTCGATCAGACTGGTTCGTTTCTGCTCTTCCTGAAAAAAGCTTATGTACTGATTATTGTTGAGCAGCAGATAGATGGGAATATACTGGTAAAGCGACTTAAGCTTCCCGGAAATCTCCATCGGCGTCTTCTTGTCAACGCCTACCATGATGATAATCAGGTCAAAGTGCTTAAGGTACAGCTTCTCAAGAGCCTCTTCAAATGATGAAACACCGGTGATACGTGGTATGGTGGTAAGATTAAGCTGGTAATATACCCCCAGGATGTAATCCGAGAATTTGCCTTCACGTTCAAGGCTGTACGCATCATAAAGATTCGAGATGATCAATATCTCCTTGACCTTGAATTTCATGAGATCATGAAATATGTCACGGTCATAGTTGTTCTTCTCGAGAAAATTCTGAAGCAGCTTTCGCTTGTTCAGGAGAAAATCCTTGGCAGCCTCGAACTTCTGCTTGAGCTCTTCATCTGACCTGTACTTCTTTATCGCCACCTCACCCTGGCGGGAGTTCAGGTAGTTGCATATCAGTGATGAGATATTATTGATCAGATCCCTCTCCTCCTTCATGAAGGGACCTTCATGCATATCGGGAAAGTCTTTTGTATAATATACCTCTATCTCCCCGATCTTGTCATCGATGGTCAGAAACGGCTGCCGCTGCCTCCACTTGGTAACCATAAAGCCTGCCGACGTATACTCCTGCCCGTCATAGCTTATCCTGGCAACCGTGTGCTCGGGATACTGCCAGGCATCAGGCATGATATAGACTATTTGCTTCAGTGCATTTTCAAGGGATTTTTCAGCCTGCAGAATAGATGTGGTCTGATTGATGCATGATAACTCCTTCAGGCGCTCCGTCTTTTCGTACATGATCTTCTTCATGCCCATTTCCGTGGCAATGACGGTATCAAGCCCGTAAATCAGGTTAATAAAGCCTGAAATCAGAAGCGCGAGAGTATCTGCAAATTGCTTCTCCTCCTCCAGAAATGGCTCCTCACCATCGGAAAAATCTTCTCCGGAGTAATAAACCTGTACTGAACCACTCTTCAGCGAAATGGTCTTGAAATTCGCATTCAGAAAGACCGGGGTTTCAACGAGACCGGCTGAGGCATACTCCTTTTCATCATACCTGATCCTGCACTTGATATGCTCAGGGAAACGGAATGCCCCGGGAATCAATCCGAGAACCTCATTCAGCGTAGTATCAATTGAAAGACCGTTTCTCAGCCGCTTGGATATCTCATTTATGGAGGAAAATATCCTGTTTTTGCCACTGGTTCCCCTGACCTTTGCATCCTCCCGGTCAGAGGGATTTCTTATCTCATTCCCCTTGATAATATTCAAAAATCCGGTGATGAGATTTGCCATGTTGCTCAGCAACACCCCTTCAGATTTCAGATAGGCCTCCCTGTCGGTGACCGGAAAACCTTTCAGGTAATAGAATTCAATCTTGCCTGACTTGTTGTCAATGGTTCTGAACTCCTCCTTTAAATTCCACTGAAAGTCATCAAGGCTCTTGTCGGAACTGAGGTATTCCTTACCGCCGTAAACAATCCTGGCAACCGCATATTCCGGATAGCGCCACGACTTCGGCATATTCCTGCAGAGCTTCGTAAGCGTGTCATCTATATTCTTTTCCTCGCTCAGTGTGCGCGACTGCTCCAGCTTCACCTCGCTCTCCTCATCAATATCCTCATTCTGTCCTGCCGCCAGCTGTGAATTGAGATAGTTGCATACAATGGTGGCTATGTTCTCAAGCAACTGCCTCTCCTCATGAAGGAAGGGACCCTCATCAGCCCTGGGGAACTGCTTGGTATAGAAAACATCAATGGCTCCCCATTTTTTATCATAGGTCTCAAAGATCTGCTTCTGGATCCATCGTGACTCCCTGAAATCATCACGTCGGTACTCCCTGCCATCATACTTGATGCGGGCATAGGCATATTCCGAAAACTGCCATGCCTTCGGAATCTCCCTGGCAATCTCAAGCAGAGTGTTTTCCACACTCTCCTTTTTGCTGATTATCCTGTTTATGGTGTAAATAATGGATAAACCCTTCTGACTCTGAATCTTCTCAGCCAGAAGCTTCTGCATCTCCTTTTGCCATCTGGATTTATCTTCCATTCTTTTGTCAGTTCAGCATCGATCGGGATCTGCAGTCCGATACAATTTGCTTTGAAAGTTAATAATAACCCGATTATTTTTTTATAACCACCGAAAAATATGGAAATATAATTATATAAATTTGTTACTTAACATCCACTAATCCCTAAAACCAATTACTATGTCGAACCCTGTAGAAGAATTCATGGCGAAAGTTATTGCCAAAAACCCCGGTGAGGTTGAATTTCACCAGGCAGTCAGAGAAGTGACGGAGTCACTGATGCCTTTCATCCTCGAAAATCCGAAGTACCGCTCCGCAAAAATCCTTGAGAGGATGGCTGAGCCCGAAAGAATTATAATCTTCCGGGTTCCCTGGGTGGACGATAAAGGTGAAATCCAGATCAACAGGGGTTACAGAATAGAGATGAACAGCGCTATCGGACCATATAAAGGTGGCCTGCGCTTCCATCCCACCGTCAACCTGGGTATCCTGAAATTCCTTGCCTTTGAGCAGGTTCTTAAAAACAGCCTCACAACACTGCCCATGGGTGGTGGCAAAGGTGGCTCCGACTTTGATCCAAAGGAGAAATCTGACAACGAGGTAATGCGCTTCTGTCAGTCGTTCATGAGTGAACTCTTCAGGCATATCGGTGCAGATACTGACGTTCCGGCAGGTGATATCGGCGTCGGAGGCAGGGAGATCGGCTTCCTGTTCGGACAGTATAAGAGACTGCGGAATGAGTTCACCGGTGTGCTGACCGGAAAAGGACTCGACTGGGGCGGAAGCCTGATACGGCTCGAGGCAACAGGCTACGGACAGGTCTATTTTGCCGAAGAGATGCTTAATACCAGGGGTGACAGCCTTAAGGGCAAAATCTGCTCCGTTTCCGGTTCAGGCAACGTTGCCCAGTTCGCAGCTGAAAAGGCAATTCAAATGGGTGCCAAAGTGGTAACCATGTCTGACTCCAATGGCTATATCTATGATCCTGATGGCATTAACGAGGAAAAGCTCACCTTTGTCAAGACACTGAAAAATGTCAAGAGAGGCAGGATCAAGGAGTATGCCGATAAATACAAATGCCAGTACGTTGAGGGTAAGTCCACCCCATGGGAGGTGCCATGCCAGGTTGCCCTGCCTTCCGCCACACAGAATGAAATCACGGGTGCTGATGCTGAAATGCTTGTCAAAAACGGCTGCTTCGTTGTCTCCGAAGGAGCCAACATGCCATCCATGCCTGATGCCGTCAATGTCTTTCTCCATCACAAGATACTGTTCGGCCCGGGAAAAGCTGCAAATGCAGGCGGCGTAGCCACCTCGGGACTCGAAATGACGCAGAACTCAATGCGCCTTTCATGGTCAAGGGAAGAGGTCGATACCAGGCTGCACCGCATTATGAAGGACATACATGCAACGTGCGTCAAATACGGAACAGGGAAAGACGGTTACATCAACTATGTCAATGGCGCCAACATCGGCGGATTTGTAAAGGTTGCCGAAGCCATGCTTGCACAGGGCATTGTCTAAGCCCTGACATAAGCCTGTACCTGTTCGTTCCGCGCAATGAGCAGGTACAGGCTTTTTCATCTTAATAAAATCAGAAAATGCACAAGCTCAGGAAAAACATTTTCAGGGAGACCTCTTTTGAGCTTCTGATGCAGAAAAGGGTGCAGTATGTCCTGCTGATATGCAGCAGATACGATGCATTCATAATGGAAGAAGAGGGCAAAATCGACGAAAAGGTCTTCAATGATTATGTCTTGTTCAACTTACGATACCCTCCGCGGTTTGTTCATGTGACATCCGCTGTGGAAGCAATGGAGACCCTGGGCAAAAGACAGATTGACCTGATCATAAATATGCTGAGTATCAGCGATCAGGACCCGTTCGAACTCTCGCTGAACATCAAAAAAACCTACCCTGAAAAACCTGTCGTAATACTTGCACCCGACTCCAGGGATATGACACTCAGATTAAACAGCGAGGACCTTTCTTCAATCGATAATGTTTTCATATGGCCCGGCAACACAGACATCCTCCTGCCCATAATCAGCCTCACAGAGGATAATCTGAATGTTGACGAAGACTGCAAATATGAAGGAGTACAGTCGATCCTGCTCGTCGAAAACTCATATAAAATGGCATCCGTCTCCCTGCGCCATCTATACTCAATTATACTTGAGCAGTCGCGCACTTATATGACCGAAGGCCTCAACGAGCATCAGAAAATGATGCAGATGCGGGGAAGACCAAAAATCCTGCTGGCCACCAGCCTTGATCAGGCAAGGGAGCTTTTCGGAAAGCATAAAACACGACTCCTGGGTGTTATAGCTGATGCAGACCGGAAGAGCACAACTCCTGAGAGCACCGCCATCATGGCTGAATTCTGTCGCGAAATAAAAAACCATGACCCCTACCTTCCGATAATAATTAAATCGTCCCATCCTGAATATGAGGGGTTTGCCGCAGAATACGCAGATGCATTCCTGAACAGCACCTCCAGATCGCTTTCCCTCGATCTGAAATCAATCTTAAAAAGACATTGTTCATTCGGGGATTTTGTTTTTACGGACCCGGAAACAGGAGTCGAAATTGCCAGGATTTCAGATCTTCAGAATTTTCAGCGAAGACTCTTTGACATACCTGATGACTCCCTTCGTTACCATCTCTCAAGAAACCATCTTTCAAAATGGCTCTACGCCCGCGCCCTCTTTTCACTGGCTGAATTCATCAGGGAGGTAAGCCTCGATGACTTTCCCAGCATTGACCAGGCCCGGCGCTTTATCTTTGATACCATTGCCAATTTCAGACAAAACAAGGGACACGGTATCATTGCCGATTTTTACCGCGAGCACTTTGACGAATACCTGACATTTACAAAGATCGGCGAGGGTTCAATGGGCGGGAAGGCCCGCGGACTGGCTTTTCTGGATTATCTGATAAAGCAAAACCAGTATTTTGAAAGTTTTGAAGATGTAATGGTTTCGATACCACGGACCGTAGTGATCAGTACCGACGTGTTTGATGATTTCATCTCTCAGAACAACCTCTATGAAATCGGCCTCTCTGACCGCAGTGACAGGGAAATCCTCGACACCTTCATCAGGGCAAAACTCCCCGTCAGAATTCATAAGGACCTGTTTGTCTTCATCTCAATAATCAACGGCCCGGTGGCTGTACGCTCCTCGAGCCTGCTTGAAGACTCGCATTTCCAGCCATTCGCCGGCGTATACTCAACATATATGATCCCTAAAGCAGGCGATGACATCGTCATGCTTGAGCTGCTCAGCAACGCAATCAAAAGTGTGTTTGCTTCGGTCTTTTACAAAGGCAGCAAAGACTATATGAAGGCAACCGATAACCTCATTGAGGAAGAAAAAATGGGGATCGTTCTTCAGGAGGTATGCGGACAGCAGTATGAGAACCATTTTTATCCGACCATTTCCGGCGTTGCCAGGTCAGTTAACTTTTACCCGATCGAACCTGAAAAATCTGAAGATGGCTTTGTCAGCCTTGCCTTCGGACTGGGTAAATATATTGTCGATGGCGGCATAGCCCTCCGGTTTTCACCCAGACACCCCAGGAAAATCATCCAGCTTTCTGACACGAAGATGGCACTGCGGGAGACCCAGCAGGAATTTTACTCCCTCGACCTCAACCCTGCCAGCTTTGTTCCCAGCACTGATGACACGGTAAACCTTCTCAGGCTGAAAATCAGCGATGCTGAAGGCGACGGATCCCTGAAGTTCGTGGCATCCACCTACGATTACCAGGATGATATCCTGAGAGACGAAGCTGCTGAGGGAGGTAAAAAGGTAATCACCTTCGCAAGCATCCTCAAGTATGATCTCTTCCCTCTGCCTGACATCCTTACCACTATCCTTCAGATCGGCCAGCAGCAGTTGAATAACCCCATAGAAATAGAATTTGCCGTGAACATTGACCCGGCAAGAAAGAGGCCGATCCTATTCAACCTCCTGCAGTTAAGGCCAATAGTGGAGATTTTTGAGGCTGTCAAATTCAAGCTTGAACAGATCGCGCAAAGCGAAACAATAATACTGTCAAAATCAGCACTCGGGAACGGAACCATTGAAGGAATACGCGATCTGATCTATATAAGGACGGAAAACTTCAACGCGTCAAAAAACCAGGAGATAGCAGAAAGACTCAATGAACTGAATGACAGGTTCCTGAAGGAGGATAAGCAATATATCCTTACAGGCCCCGGAAGATGGGGCTCAAGCGACCCATGGCTCGGCATACCTATCAAATGGCCACAGATCTCTGCCGCCAGGCTCATAATCGAATCGGGGCTCGAGAATTACCGTATCGATCCGAGCCAGGGTACACACTTTTTTCAGAATCTTACGGCTTTCAGGGTCGGTTATTTTACCGTTAATCCGTATATCAACGACGGCTTTGTTGATTATGATTTCCTTTCAGGTATTGAGGCAGTTTATGAAGACCCCTTCCTGAGGCATGTGAGGTTCGCGGAGCCTCTTACCATAAGGATTGACGGCCGGAAGAAGATCGGGGTTGTAATGAAGCCGCAGCAGCCTTAATGCAGGAAGGTAACGTCACCTACCATGTCAAAATACTCGCCATCGGCATAACGTCCGTTTACCTTCCATACATATACCCCCTGCGGAGCAATGCTCCCATTGCCGAAATACCCGTCCCATCCCCTCTGCAGCTCATAGCTCTCATAGATGAGGGCACCCCACCTGTTGAATATCTGAAGCCGGTATTCAATTACATTCTCAAAGAATGGCCTGAAGACATTATCCATGCCCGGATAAACCCCCTCATCCCACTGTCCGCCTGTGGGCCCTGATTCGTTCCACTTGAATACATTGGGAAACATGATCTCCCCTGTTTTCCATTCAACCACCACGGGCGCCTCCATCGAGGCGGAATCAACACATCCCTCGCTGGTGGTAACCTTAAGTGAAACAATGTAGGTGCCCTCCTTCTCATATTTGTGATAAGGATTCTCTTCAGTTGAGGTCTCGCCGTCTCCAAACATCCATAAATGGTTGTCGGCAAAATATGAGTAGCTGTAGAAAATCACAATCTGTTCATTATTGACAACAGTGACGGGATATGCATCAAAGATTGCAGAGGGATTCTGAAATACCTTAATAATGCCATTGCGGACCGATTCGCCTGCAAGGTTCCTTACCGTCAGCTTCACTACATAATTACCCGGCACATAGTATGTGTGCTCCGGCTCCTTCTTATCCGAGTATTGCCTGTCGCCAAAATCCCATGTGTAACTCTCCCCGTGGATGCTTTTATTTTTAAACCTCACCGTCAGGGGGGCGCAACCGGCAGCCTCGCCTTCAAAATCGGCCACAGGCGGAGGAGGAAGTATCACTGTTATCCGGACTGACTCAGCGGCGGCACAGCCCCAGCTGCGAGGGGGCAAAGAGTAGGTCAGCAAATGGGTTCCCAGGCCGGCCTCGGCAGGATTGAAGATGTTTCCGGTTATTCCTGTGCCTGTCCATGCTCCTCCTGTGGGATATGCAGTCATGGACACCGTCGGTCCGTTCAGAAAGACAGTGCCGGGGTCTTCAATGATGATGTTCGGGAGTGGCATGACAATGATGATCGCGCTGTCATTGTCACTACAGTCTGTATTGATAATGTTATAGCGGATCAGATGGTTTCCAGCACCTGCAAGAGCCGGAATAAACAGGTTGCCCACAACGCCTGGTCCTGACCAGACTCCACCCAGGTCACGTGCCAGCAGGGTCACCGCCGGGCTGTCTTCACAGAGGGTGTCAACAGGCGTTATTGTGGCGTCAGGTGTAGCGACGGTTAAGATTGCATCGTCTGTGTCACTGCATCCGTTGGCGTCAGTTATGGAATATGTTATGACATGATTACCGGTGTTTGCCACAGCAGGGTAAAAAATATTCCCCGAAACCCCCGTCCCCGACCATACACCCCCCGGATCACGGGCCTCAAGGATCACAACCGGGTCCGTGGAACATACTATTCCTCCGCTAAGAATTGTGGCATCCGGCACCGGCGCAACCGTGATTATTGTCTCATCCGTATCACGACAACCGTTGGCATTGACAATCTCATACCTGATTGTGTGGTTGCCCGGCCCGGCAATCGAAGGATCGAAGATATTTCCGGATACTCCTGCACCTGTCCATCTTCCTCCGGGGTCATGTGCGGAAAGGGTGACGGGAGGAGCATTGGCACACATGGGTGCCACAGGGGTAATGGTTGCATCGGGATAGGGCACTATCAGAATGATTGCGGTTGTCACAACAGGCGGATGATCACCGTTAATGCGGTCACGCGGCCCGCCGGGAATGGTCGGGTCATCATAGGGATTGCAGTAGTTCCAGTTCCGGAGGGTCACTTCAAAATATTGCCCTACCAGTTTGTCATCGTCTACAAAAATCACATCAGACCATACGCCTGACCCCGTTACGGGGCCGGTAAGGGTGATGACATCATCCGTGAAGGGGAAGGTCCTTGATCTTCCGTCAACAGTGACTGGAGCACCTGTCATGGTGTTATCCGTGCCGTATACCCACTGTATCCACCTTGTGCTGACATTTGGGTTGTCCATCTCCTGGGGAGGAACGCAGTTGAACTGCGTAAGGTCCTGGAAACGGACATTGGCACTGTTCCCGAAACAGATGGGATAGATCTCGGGACTGATGTGCATATGTCCACCGTTATGATCATCATCATCCCATACTGTCACGATCTGTTCCTGTGAAGAGGATGTGCAGAGTACCCCGTTTACGATAAGGGTAGCCTGGGGATGATAGTTGCATATGCTGCCGGCGGAGGTGTAGGTCACTATCGCCGTGGCTTCAAACACCCCTGGTGCCATGCGGATGGCAGAAACTATTTCAACAACTCCGTTATTCCAGTCAAACCTGATTTGGACCGGAGAACCGGCATCATTTACGCCGGTATAGCTGACATTCCATGTGGCCGTAACAGGTGAGCAGAGCTTATCAGGTGTAATGTTGTTTGCCTTTGAAAAAATAGTACAGTCCTGACCATACATAATGACAGGAAACAAAATAGCAATAATATAAGGGATCCATCTGTTCATGAACCTGTGACTAACATTCCCCTCGCCGGGAGTATTGCATCCTGTTAAACGCGAGTACTGCCCGATTGGTTTCAATATCTATCCCAAACTACGGCTGGCCGGGAGCAATCGCATATCTTATAACGGAACAGAGGAGAAGGTAAGAAGAGTGTACCGTTACATGCTGTGCCATCAGGATTTGGGTAAACATTGTCTGGACAATTAACATTACAGATTTTTTGAAAAAAGACTAATGTGATCGGTAATATCCTGACTAACACCTCTTTAAAAATTCAATGTAATTTAACCTACTCTTTTATGACCCGTTTCTTTGCTATATTTTCGTCAGTAGAATATTTTATTCAAATTTGAGGATTGTTGCCGGGAAACAACGTACTTTGAGTCGGGACACCGTCCCTAAAAACTCCTAAGATGAAAATTACGCTTAACAACACTTTGCTAGAACTGCACAACGGAGCCAGGGTAAGGGATGCAATAGTGAGTTTTTTTACACACACAGGGCAAAAATTGCCCAAAAGGCTGCCCCGGATTGAAGATCGTTTTGGAAACGGAGTCGACCACGACGGCGAACTGTCAGAGGGTAACACCCTTTTCATCGTGCCGGGACACAAAAAGAGAGCATCGTCACTGAAACTGATCCCGGTCATTCTTGCCATCGGGCTCATGTTGACGTGCAGCAGCCAGAAGCATGCGGCAACCTCCGCCATACCTGAAAACAAGGCTGGCATCACCCCTCCCGCGGAACGGCAGGCAGTCATCTTTTCTGTGAATGATATGCATGCGGCTGTAGACAACTTCCCGAAACTTGCCTGGATCGTCGACAGCCTGAAAGTGCTCTATCCTGATATGCTTCTGCTGGCTGCCGGTGACAACCAGACGGGAAACCCGGTAAACGATCAGTATCCCGAGAAGGGCTGGCCGGTGATCGACCTGATGAATGCCACAGGTTTTGATCTCAGCGCCGTCGGTAATCACGAATTCGATACCGGTCCTGAAGGATTCGGCAACCTGGCAAAAAAGGCAGATTTCAGTTTCATATGCGCAAATGTGTCACAGGACAGTTCCGTTGATGTCAAGATCAGCCCATATAAAATCATCACCCTTCCCAACGGTTTAAGACTTGCCTTTCTGGGATTGCTGCAGCTTGGTCAGAACGGCATCCCTGACAGCCATCCGGATAATTTAAGGGGATTTTCTTTCCGGTCTCCGTTTGAAACGGCACCTGAATACCTTTGGCTGAAAGACAGCAGTGACATCTTCATTGCACTGACCCACATCGGCTTTGAAGAGGATGTAAAACTGGCTGAAACCATGCCTGCGGGAATTGATCTGATCATTGGAGGCCACTCACACACAAGGGTTGAGAAGGAACAGATCCATAACGGTATCATGATTACCCAGGCTGAAAACAAGCTTAAGTACGGCACACTGACCAGGCTGACGGTAAGCGGCGACGGCAGAGTGCAGAGAAACATGCAGCTGATCAACATCAGGAACTCTGTAAAGGAGAAACCTGCTATCAGGGCCATGGTGGACAAATACAACGACAATCCGGTTCTGAATGAGGTTATTACAACGGCTGCCGACGACTTCTCCACATATGAGGAGCTGGGTTACCTGATGGCCGATGCGCAGCGCGAGGCTGCCGGGGCCGATATTGCCCTGATGAATCCGGGAGGTGTCCGCATTGATCGCCTTGAAAAGGGCCCGGTGACAATCAAGAACGTTTATCAGCTCGATCCATTCGGGAATGAGCTTGTGGTTACAAAGCTGACCGGAGAGGAGATCCACTCGCTTCTTCATGCTGCATGGCCGGTTGACGACAGATCGCCTCTCTATCCTTCGGGAATCAGGATGGAGATTAAAACTGATGGTGCAGGGAACCTTGAAGAGTTCACAATTCTGACCGATGGCGGTTCCCCGCTGGAGATGAACCGCATCTATTCCGTAGCCATGAACAGCTATATGACGCAGGTTTACAAATACGTGCGCAGTGATCCCGGACAGTCACTTTTCATCACAACAGCCGATGCATTGATCAGCTATCTGAAAAACCATAACCCTGTCAGGAGTTACCGCGTTGAGAAAAGAGTGGATGTTGATCGTCAGTAATGTTAAGGCATAGCCCGGGGCCGTGGAGGTGTTGCACGCAAATTATTCCAAAGAATTAGAAGCATTTAGATAAATGAACCCTTCATATTGCATTATTCTTGATTTCGACGGCACGATTGCCGACACGCTGGAACTGGGGCTGGAGATCTATAACAGGATCGCTCCCGAATACAACTGCAACCCGATCGGCCCGGAGGAGAGTGAGCTGTTTCGCATAAAAAAGCCTCAGGAACTGCTTGCCGCACACGGAATCACCAGGCTGAAGCTGCTGACCCTGATGTTCCGGATCAGGAAGGAGATGAAAAGACATGTCTCTGAAATGAAACCCTTTCCCGGCATGGAAGCCGCGCTCCGCGAGATCAGCGATGCCGGTTACAGGATGGGGATACTCACCTCCAATTCCGTGGAAAATGTCAGGAAATTTCTCAATGCCAATAATCTGTCACCTCTCATTGATTTTGTTTACAGCGGCAGGAGTTTCCTGGGAAAAGATAAGGTAATCAGGAAGGTGATGATCCACGAGCAGCTTACTCCCGGCAGGGTTCTTTACATTGGTGATGAAACCCGTGATATAGAGGCCTCCGGGGAGGCGGGAATCCCTGTAATTGCAGTCTCCTGGGGTTTGAACCGCAGGGATCTTCTCGCATCGCTCTCCCCTGATCAGATAGCGGATAAACCCGCAGACCTGCCTGCCTGTGTACAGCGAATTTTCCCCGGAAAACCACTCCTGTGAAATACACTTAAGTAGTAGGCAATTCTTGCTCCCCGGCCTGGGATTGAATATTTGCAACCTTAAAGTCCCGAAAAACACTTTCTGTTAAAAGCTGCAGGAAGGATGTTTATTCAAGAATTCTGGCTGAGACCTCTTCGGTCCAGGCCACGAGTAATAAGACTTCTTCGGGATTCATTTTTGCCTCAGGGTGCATCAGCAGGTATGATTTCAGTGGCATTCCGCCGGACTCTGCTTCATCTTTAATTTCTGCGAGCTTACTGATTTTTTCACGCTCGCTGTATCCTTCCCATTCGGAAAAGTTCAGGTGAGATCTGCCTTCTTTTATATGGTTTGCAAGCACCCAGGACACAGGAGCCAGCCTGGAATACCATGGCAATTCTGTCTGGTCTGAATGGCAGTCAAAACATGATTTTCTGATCAGTTCCGTTACGGGATCTGACAGCAGGTCACTGTTGATGATATTTTTGTCATCCTCCGGCTTGTTCCCCGGAATTCCGGAGGGAACAAACTGTATGACTATGAGCCCTACTATCAATACCAAGATAAAAACTTTAGCAGCTTTCATATGACACTATTAAGAATTAGAACGGGGATCTTACTTCAACAGGCTGTCAGCCCATGTCTTAGCCCATGACTTCATTATTTTGATCTCCTCGCTCAGCAGCTTCATTTCCGGATTTTTCTTTAATATACCCGCCGGGGGCATTGTGCCTTCCTCAAGGACCTCTATCATATCATCAAGTGTTGCGATGATTTTGCCCTTCTGGAGACCGGGAAGACTGTCCCACATAAGTGCATCTTTTGCATCCTGCGACTTTCCGTTTATGCTGTGGCAACCATAGCATTTGCTTTCAATTACTTTCTTTACTTCAGCGGGGTAAACTGAACCGCTTTGCTGCAGGGTCCGGCCTGAAGGTGAACCCTGTAAGAGGAGAAATCCCGAAATTGCCACCGGAAAAATGATTGAGAAGAGTGCTTTCATGACTATCATAATTTACTCAAAGTTATGAAATTAATTATTCAATCACATTGCATAAGCCGGTGGGCCATGGAGGATAATTTGGGGCTTATGACTCAACTTGTCATGGAGCAGAAACCCAAAGCAAACAAGAAGTAGGGATTTCAAGTGCAAATAACACATTTTCATCCAGAAGCAGTCACGAAAGCGAAAACCACTTACCCGAAATCCGTGTAAGTGGTTAACATGCTTCGCTCCCCAGCCAGGATTGTCAGGATTAATCAACTACCTGCAACTCGGTTATCATGCTGAAGATCAATGGACCAGTAACTAACCCGGCGTAGGGGGTTCCCGCCGGGCCAGGTACCAGTTGAAATGTATGTCAATGGCTTAGCCTGTTAAGCCACCGCCGGTTTTCCATGAGCCGAATAAATTTCCTGTTCAGCTCAATGCTTCTCGCACCAAGGTCAGATCAGCTTTTCATAATCCAACTCGAGAAAATCGCTGACCTCCGGGATCCAGCGAGTTTTAACAAACGCAACATGATCAGCGTGCCTATTGTAATCATCATAGGCTTTTGCATTTTCGAACTCCATTGAAAGTCCGTAATCAAAATTGTTTTTCTTGCTGGTCTGTTTCAGGAGTTCCAGGTTCTGAACTCCGGGAATTGCCGCCAGCTTGACGATAGCATTCAGGAAAGCTTTTTCTTCGGGAGAATTTTTGGGATGGATCAATTTAAAAGTTACTGTGTGTCGAATCATGTCTTTAATTTTATGCAGTGAATTTTGCGTTCTGTCCGATTAAAGTTAACAAAAATCATCCTGCTGATTGCCGGGGGTTCGCAATTTATAATTTGTCAATTTTGGAGGCCAGAATAAAATCATTCTCTGATAATCCGTTTATGGCATGTGTCCATAATTCTATAATTACCTTTCCATAGTAGACATGCATTACCGGATGATGACCTTCTTCCTCTGCCAGATCAGCCACCTTATTCACAAAACTCATTGTAAGTGCGAAGTCCGCAAATGAATACTCTCTGGAGATTTTTTTAGAGTCCGTTACTTCCCATTCGGCCTTTAGCTGTTTTTTATATGCTTCGACTTCCTGCTTGTCCAATTGGGCAATGCCTCCTTCACACGGTTTACATCTTTTACTGCTTAAGTCCATAGCTTTCCTGCTTTCTATATTTTCTCCTCATATGAATTTCCATAATGGTCAGCACAAAAAATACATTTTCCTGACAGGAACTATTGGTTCATTTCAGGCTTGTAATTTTAATATTAAACGCCCCGCTGCCAGTTGCGCCAAAAATTCGCAACCACAAAGGCAGATACATTTCTGTACCTCGTGCTGAACTGATGTCCCCGAGATCAAGGATATTCTGTTCCAGCCAGCCAAAAGATTTTAAGATTTCTTTCACCGTTGCCTTAGCTTGTGCATCGTTACCGCATATGAATGCAGTATGATCACCTTCGTTCAGCAGAGCAGGATTAACCATCAGTCCGTTCCACATTGTATTCAGTGCTTTTACAACTCTTACACCAGGAAAGGTTTTCTGAATTTCTTCTCCCAGTGAATTTGTGTTGGATAGCTCAGGCAACAGACTTGGTGGCATTCCTTTGCTAAAATCCAGGGGATTTGCCACATCGATCAGGATTTTGCCCTTTAAATTGTTTTCTCCTGCCGATTTTAAGACGGCAATTGATTTAATGCCCAATGTGGCATTGAGGACTATCTCTCCGAATATGGCTGCCTCCTCAAATGTTCCCAGTTTTACATTCCTGTTTGCCAGGTACCATTCACTGAACGGGGGGTTCCCATAACCGTCCTTTGAGGTATCGGACAGTTTCTCTGACACATTTCGCGTCCCGAGCATTACCTCATGCCCAAGGGAAATGAATTTTGCAGCGTAGGCCTGGCCAACGCCTCCTGTTCCCATAATTGCAACCCTTTTCATAATTTTTACATTTTTTAGCTGTTAATCCACGGATCAATATGACAACTCAACTATATCATATAACAACCGGTGCTGGAATATGTTTGAAGGATAATGTCTTACAGCAGTTCGTGGCGCTGAACCGGCAAGGGTTTGAAACGCTGCGAACGTTCAGTCCCGGATAATCACATCCTGTTCGAAGCTCTTTTTTGATTTTGGTACGCACAGAAAAATGTTTGGGACGCTGGGCAAAGCCTCTCTTATGACTAATGCCGAACTTTTGAATGGGATTTAACCCACAAAAAGCTATGTCAAGGTTCTTGGTATTTATCTTACTGCTCTTTTGTTATTCAGTTTGTGAGACATCCTATGCCCAGACACAGCCCGGGCAAAAACTGGTAATTCTCTACACTAATGACCTGCACAGCCGGGTTAGCGGTTTCCCCTCAGGTAATCAGCACCCTGATACCTGTTACAGTAAGGCTGATACCCTGGGAGGATTTGCGCGGATTGCGACATTGGTCAAAGAAGAAAAACTACAGAATGCAGACAATGTCCTTGTGCTGGATGCAGGGGATTTCCTGATGGGCACTTTCTTCGCAATGCTGGAGGAATCAACGGGATTCCAGCTGTCATTAATGAAGAAGATGGGTTATGATGCCGTGACACTGGGTAACCATGAATTTGATTTCGGCCCCCAAACACTGGCAAACATTATCGCACAATCTGCCGATAACGGGTATGTGCCTTCGCTGGTAGCATCCAATCTGATATTTTCAAAAAAGGATACTGCTGATGATGCCCTGGAAGTATTATTTGATCAAAAGATACTCAACACTTCACTGATCATTGAAAAAAACGGTCTGAGACTGGGAATTTTCGGAATTCTTGGCAGGGTAGCAACCGGTAACGCCCCCCAGACACATCCGGTTAAATTTAAAGATCCGGTTAAAACTGCACAAAAATATGTACGGTATCTGAAAGAAAACGAAAAAGTTGACATGGTAATATGTCTCTCTCACAGCGGTATCACACTGGATGAAAAGGGTTACTGGTCAGGCGAAGATGTGCTGCTTGCAACAAAAGTTCCAGGCATTGACCTGATCATAAGCGGTCATACCCATATCTTACTGGAAAAGCCCCTTATCGTAAACGGAACTCATATTGTGCTGGCAGGCTGTTATGGCGCCGGGGTGGGAAGGTATGAAGTTGGTTGGGAGAATGGCAGGATAAGCCACCTTGATGCCAGGGTCATCCCGGTCACCAATGCAGTACCAAAGGATACTCTGATCCGGTATCTTATCGCAGAACAGGAACAGGTGATAACCGAACAGATCCTGAAGCCATGCAACCTGCTTGATTCAACATTAGTCGCAGAGACCTCCTTCCCGCTTATATGCAACCTGGATACTTTACTGGAAGAAAGCAACCTCGGATTACTCATTTCTGATGCACTCTGGCACTATGTCAACAGCAATGATCATCCCGGTACTGATATATCATTGTTCCCTGCGGGACTTATTTCCGATAACATCCTTCCGGGAAAAACCGGAGAGCAGACTGTCGTAGATATTTTCAGGATCATCCCTCAGGGTTACGGGAAAGATAATATACCGGGTTATCCGCTGGCCAGGGTTTATGTTACCGGCCATGAATTAAAAGGATTGATGGAGATCCTCTATCTGGCACCCTCGCTCAGCCGCGATAATTATATATACACCGGAGGCATCAGGGCAACCTTTAATCCCGAAAGGGGCCTGCTGAGAAAAATTACATCCATCGAGGTTGGAAACCCTGAAAAAGGATTTATGCCGGTCGATTTCTCAAAAAAGAATAAAAAACTATACAGCATCACAGCGGATTCCTATGTCCTGGGATTCGTAAGTATCATCAAAAAACTCAGCAAACACCTGATAGTTATCACTCTGAAGGATGAGCAGGGAGAGCCCATCCGGTCAATTGACGATGCTATTATTGATGCCGACACTGAAGAGCCCGGAATTCAGGAAGTCAAGGAGTGGATGGCTCTTGTCTGGTTCCTTCAGCAGCAGCCAGATATTAATGGAAATGGCATCAGTGATATTCCGATTTATTATAGTACCGGAAATCCGGGGCTGCGCCGGGAGTAATGTCAGCCGCGGGATTGAAAAGTATGCAGATCTGGCTGCATCAGCCGGCCACGTTGACCCTATTCCGCCGGAGATTTTGACATTATTTTAAAGGTCAATGTACTATTGGTTTCGCTCCGGTAAAGGGTTATCAAATTACTCCGGCGCAGGGTGGTCAATTAACTCCGGCGCAATGTGGTCAGATTATCCGGCGTATGCACTGAGATAGTCGAATTGCTGGCACCAAAGCTGGCACTTAAACAACTTTTTTTTGGGGGGAGGTTTAATCAGAAAGAATGCGATATAATTCAAGATTCAAATAATAATGACGGCCTTCAATTTCCTTTCTCTCAAGAACATGTATCTCGCATAGTCTGTTTAAATAATCCCGTGCAGTATTTTCAGAGTATATTCCTGAATCAACAAGGTGTTTTACTTTAGTAAAGGGCTGGGTGAACAATGCATTCACCAGGTCTTCGGGACTTCTAACCTTTCTGGTATCTTTCTTTATAAACTCTAAAATTGAATCTTTTGCTGATACAATTTCATTGATTTTATGGAAGGTAATCATGGATGTATATTCGATAGCCTTGAGCATGAAAAATAGCCAGTCCTTCCAATTACCTCTTTGAGAAACCCCATTTAATCCTGAGTAATATTCTTCTTTGTGATCTAAAATATATCGGCTTAGAAATAGTATTGGGACATCAAGTGAGCCCTTTTTTGTCAGATAATTGATATTAAAGACCCGACCTGTTCTGCCGTTTCCATCACGAAACGGATGGATGGCTTCAAATTGATAGTGAGCAATGGCCACTTTAAATAAGTAGTCCATTTTGAAGTTTTCATCATCGTTTAAAAAGGATACCAGGTTGTCCAACTTTTCTCTTATTATCGCCTGACCCTTTGGCGGAGTATAAGCAACCTGACCAGCAGTTGGCCCAGTACCACTCTGCTTTATTGTTGTATTTAAAAAATCAGGCCGAATTTCATCGTTTGTTTGTTTGATTTCCTGAAAGACTTTAATAAAATACTCAATATCAAAATAATCCTGTTTTCTTAAATAATTGTATCCAGACCAAAGAGCCTCTTTATACCTCAACACCTCCTTTGAAGCCCCGTTAATTTCATTGGTTTGGTCACTATATGCTTTATATAGTTCATCATCCGTTGTGAAAATGTTCTCAATTGCACTTGAGGTTTTTGCTTCCTGCAAGCTGATAGTGTCAATTAATAAACCTTGATCAGGAATTACAGTACTACGACCCTGAAGCCTTGCTAATGCGGCTTTAGCATCTCCCAGTTTCTCCAATAACTCTATCGTTTGATAAAGTTCTTGTCTTATTGGCAACAGGGGTAGATTGTTCCATGGAACATTTCTGTCAGGGTTGATTTGATAAAGGATTTCCGGCATTAATTACTACATTATTTAATGTTTATTCAATTTATGGCATCAAATATAGTATAAAAATAACAGTAGAACATTAATATTTTGATTTTTTAATGTATGAGTACCTGATTGACCTTAAGCTTAGTAAAGACTTCCACAACAAATCAGACATTAAAATATTACATTTTTAATGTTCACAACGGATCAATGGCTTAAATCCAGGAAGTGGAGTCAAGGCAAACCTTGAAATAATCCAATATTAATGCTAGCTTGGCTAATTAGATGCAAAAGCCGGAAGCCTGGACCACATCGGGCCGGGAATTATAACATTTTAATATATGGTTATTTATCAATGGATTAACTCCGGCGCATGGTGGTCAATTTACTCCGGCGTAATGTGGTTACATTATACGGCGTATGCACCTATTGCATAAATCTTTCCATTCACAGCCCCAACAGAATGCAAACCTCTTGCAGTTTGTAGATCAGCCAATTGTGACCATGCACTATTTTTGAATTGAGAGAATTTCCCTGCTATTGAAATCTCATCCTGTAGATCAACCCAACCAATAATAATCGATGCAACAACGATTATTGTTATGAAAAATACTATTCTTTTCATTTTAGTAGTTTTTGTGAATATTAATATGTTGTGATCAGTTATTATGGCTAACTCGTTTATATGCCTCCTCAAGGTAGGCCTTTTTAACCAATAACGGAGTTGTTACACACTATAAGATGTTGTCTAAAAGACTATTGTTGTGGGGATTGTTGACAGTAAATCCGTCCTTCTTTGACCACTTCAAAAGAAGGCCTGAAAACAATTGCCATACATGAGACAACAAGCATTTAACTACGGGCTTAGGTTGTCTATAAGTAATCAGTGTTGCTGGCTTTTCAACCAGCACTATTTAAATTTTATTTCCTGGATAAATCCTCGTAAACTGTAGCAACATAAAGCTTAACTGGTATCCAGGATTCACCGCCTTTATAAAGATCTTTAGTGGGATCGGCTGCAATTACCTCGTCAACTGATTTCCCTTCTTCGATAAGGTTTGAAATCCTTGTTCTTGATTCAACCAGCATATTCCTGTAATCCTGTAAACCCTGACGATTAGAAGGATCACCATGCCCAGAAATAATGACGGTATTGTCATTACAGATTTTTAATATATCATCTAAAGCCTTAATATATCCATCAATTGTTCCTCCATACCAGACATCAAGAATAGGAAATCCATTTGATTCGAACAGATCACCTGCATGAAGAACATTGGCATTTTGAAAATAAAAAATCACATCGCAATCTGAATGGGCATTTGGATAATGAATTGCCTGGACAACATCATTGTTAACATAGATTTTCAAAGAATCTTTAAAACAGATTTTTGGTAAATATTCAATAGAGTAAGGTAGAACTGGCGAATAATTTATACCCTGAATTTCAGGTACTTTCCACCCTGATAACATATGTTTCCTTGTGTTTTCATGGGCAATTATGACAGCTCCATCTTCTGCAAGTTTCATATTACCTCCGACATGGTCAAAATGCAGATGTGTATTTAAAACATATTTTACAGGCAGGTTAGAAATAGTCGAAATAACTGAATCTGTTTTTAAAGCAGATCCTTTATACCCTGTATCAATAATTATCAGACCATCCTGCCCTACCATTACCGCAATATTACAGCCATAGTCTTTAAGCAGGTAGATATTCTCTGCTATTTTTTGACCTGAAGTAACATTGGTCATCGAATTCTGAGAATAGGACCCATGACTCAATGATAACAAGGGTAAAATCAACAGTAAAAAATAGTTAAATAAGTTTCCCCTTTTCATGGTTATATATTTTGAAAATGTAAACTAGTGAAAGTGCGTTGGTAAGCTTGGGTCACCTTAACATTCGATCGTACAGGCGGCTGACCAAATGAAAATTGAGATAGAATTTAAATTTCAATTAACTGATTAATGGTATTTATATATGTAAAGTTATACTATCCTCAATCCAAAGTCAATTGTTTTTAAATGTAAGAACTGTAGTATGGACATGAGTGGCTGGAATTTTTCCAGCTATTTTCATTTAAATATGTCCTAGCCCCCTAAAATATCTGGACAAAATTTCAAAACCATTCCCAACCTCCCCTAT